>NZ_JPLE01000099.1 GCF_001010415.1 Xanthomonas pisi DSM 18956 | reverse complement strand
GATGCTGGGCGCCGGCATCGTGCACGGGCTGTACGCCGTGCTGGGCCAGGCCCCGCTTGGTCCGTTGGTCGGCTTCTGGCGCTTCACCCTGGGCAGCGCCGCCACGGTGGTGCTGATCACCGCGCTGGCGCTGCGCTATTTCTACGTCAGCGACCGCTGGGAAGCGCAGGTGCAGGCCAACGCGCGCGCCGAAGCCGACGCCTTGCAGGCACGCATCCGCCCGCACTTCCTGTTCAACAGCATGAACCTGATCGCCAGCCTGTTGCGGCGCGACCCGGTCGTCGCCGAGCAGGCGGTGCTGG
>NZ_JPLE01000098.1 GCF_001010415.1 Xanthomonas pisi DSM 18956 | reverse complement strand
CCAACAACACAGTTGCTACACGGACGTACTTGCGGCGTGTCCCGCGAGCGGTGAGGGCGCCGCGCTCTCGACTCAGTAAGCGTTTGACTGCACTAAACAACATTCACGACCGGAACTACTGTGGCAATCAAGCCTCTGGTCGGAGGTGAGCGCTTAGCGCAGGCCCTTGATGGTCAGATCCAGCGCGTCCTGGCCTTTTTCCTTCTGCAGCAGGCGTGCGGGCACCGGCAGGTCCTTGACCACCCAGGCGATCAATTCCTTGTCGCCATCCACGCGCGAGACCTTGGTGGCTTGCTCCTGCTTGCCGTTGACGGTGATGGTTTCCTTGCCGACCACCTTGTAGCTCATCGGCTTGATGCGGCCTTCGTCCACCATGCGGTAGTTGAGCGGCTTGCCGGCGGCCAGGTCGCGGGTGATCGCCAGGTTGATCAGCAACGCATCCATGTCGCCGGGCTGCAGTTTGACCGGGCCGCGACGGTCCGGCTTGATATCGCCGCCCCAGGTCGCCTGGCTGGTTTTCCAGTCGTAATTGGCGGTGACGTTGCGGCGCTTGACCATCATCGAGGAGGTATCGTTGCTGCTGACCGGACGTAGCTGGCCATTGGCTTCCTCGAACACCGTGCTCTGGGTCAGGTTGGCCAGCTGGTTCTGGATGGTCAGCGTGTAGCGCCATTGGTTGGCGCCGGCTGCGGCCAGGGTCATGGTGCCGTTGGCCTGCATGCCCATGTAATTGGCGGAGTAATCGGCCTGGAACGGCTGCACGGCCAACGCCGGCAGGCTGGCCACGGCCAGTGTGGCGGCGGCGATCAAGGCGCTGGTGCGGGAGAAGGTTTTCATGGTCAGACTCCTTGGTATTCGACCAGGCGGAGATCGACCTGATCCTCACCTTTGTCACGTTGCAGGATGCGCACCGGGGTCGGAACCCCATTGGCGATCCAGAGGATGGTTTCGTTGTCGCCGCTGTTGACGCGGTACACGCGCAACGCGTCGTAGCTCAGGTCGCCAACCTGCACCACCTCGGTGGTATCGGCGGCGCGGTAGTCGTACTTGCGTACCCTTCCCACATCGACATAGCGGTAGCTCAGGTTGCGGCCGGGCTGCGCATCGCGCATCAGCGACAGATTCAGCGACAGCGCGCTTTGATCGCCGTGCTGCAGCGGGATGGGTTGCTGACGCTCTTCCTTCAGGTCGCCGTCCCACTGCGCGGTGCCGGCTTGCCAGTTGTAGACGCCGGTGACCTTCTTGCCGAAGAACATCGCCTTGCGCACGGTGCTCTGGCTCAACGGCACATAGGTGTCGCCATCGACGCGAAACACCGTGCTCTGTTCCAGGTTCAAACCCAGAATGCTGGCAAACCCCTTGCGGCCGCGCACCGACATGTCGATCCGCCACTGGCTTGCGTCGCCGTGGCTGACCTGCATGGTGGCATCGCCGGCTTCCTTGCCACGGTAGAACGCCTGGTAGGTCGCCACGAAAGGCTCCAGCGGCGGCGGCGTCCAGGTACTTGCGGGCAGCGTGGCTGTCGCCGCGGGGGCAACCGGCGTAGCAGGCGTGGCAGGTGGCTGAGGCGCGGCTGTCGGCGACGCGGCTGTCTGCTGCGCACGGCCCGGGCTGGCCTGGCAAAGCAGGGCCGTGGTCAGCAGCGCGGCGGCGATCGGGATGGCTTTCATGCGCTGGAGTCGGGGCACGGGGCCACAAGGATGTCCGAGACAGGATGAGGAGGGCGTATCCGCATTCAGGCGAGCGCGGTGTCAGCGGACTCTAGTCGCAGTGGCGTAAACAGGCACTGACCGTCCACATGCACCGCATCGCCGTTCACCTGGAGGCGCCCGCTGGCCAGCAGGTCCAGCGTGGCAAGCAGCAGCGGGTGCTCGCGTGCCAGCACCCGCGCAGCCAACTGTTCGGCGCTGTCGCCGGGAAGCACCGGCACGCGCGCCTGCGCGATCACGCTGCCGGCATCCAGTTCCGGCACCACCAGATGCACGCTGGCGCCGTGCTCGGTATCGCCGGCTTCCAATGCACGGGCGTGGGTGTGCAAACCGCGGTACTTGGGTAGCAGGGACGGGTGGATATTGAGCATGCGGCCGGCGAAGCGCCGCACCAACGGCTCGCCCAGGATGCGCATGTAGCCGGCGCAGATGACCCAGTCCGGCTGCACGGCGGCGATGGCGTCGCCCAGCGCGGCGTCGAATGCGTCGCGGTCGGTAAAGTCGCGCGGACTGGCGCTCCAGCGGTGCGCCGCGTCCACCTTGTGCAGTGCCGGCGCCTGCGGGCGGTCGGAAAACACGCCGACCACCTGCGCATGCAGGCGCCCGCCAGCGATCGCGTCCAGGATGGCCTGCAGATTGCTGCCGCGGCCTGAGGCCAGGATGGCCAGGCGCAGCCGGGCATCAGGTGCGTGCATTGAAGAATGTCCTCACGACGGGATAGGCAGCCAGACTGCCGAGGGTTGCCAGCAGCATGTCGGTATGCGCATCCCAGGGATCGCCCTGCTGGCCGTTGTAGGCTTCGGCGGCCTGGGGCGACAACAGCAGCGCAATCCCCCATTCGAACCACTCGTAGACCAGGCTGACGCACATGATGCCCATCACGGTCAGCGCGAAGGCCTGCCGCAGCGTCAGGCCTGGCCACCGCCGCAGCGCCAGTTGCGCAATGGCCGGCGTGAAGCACAGCCCGAACAGCAGATGGATCAGCCGGTCGAAATGATTGCGTGTCCAGCCGAACGTGGCACTGGGCGACCAGTGCAGCAGCTGCATGCTCCATTGCTCGTAGGGCACGTTGGAATACAGCCAGCGCGCGCCGATGCAGTGCAATGCGATAAACACGCAGATCGCCACGAAAGCGGCGATCTCCAGTGGCCAGCGACGGTCGGCCCACACCAGCGCGAACAAGCCGACCACAGTCAGTGAGCTGTGCAAGGCCTGTTCGACCGGCCACAGCGGCGCGACCCAGCTCGCCAGGAACACCGCGATGGTCGCGGTCAACGCAGCCGGTTTGGCGCGGCGCAGGGCGCTGATGGTCACGTGGCTCTCAGGCAGCGGTTGCGGCAGGGCCGAACAGTGCCTTGACCTGTGGGCGCAGCAAGGTGACCAGCGTAAAGACGCCAAGCACGGTACCGAATGGCATGAAGGAGCACGAAATGCCGGCCACGATCAGGCACAGCAGATGCCGCCTGCGCTGTGCGATGCAGCGGCCGGCATACGCCATGAAGCCCGCCAGCGTCAGCCCGCCGATGATGAGCGCGGCCGCGAACACCACGAAGATCCAGCCGAACATCCGCATCTGGTCCGGTGCCGCTTCGCCGTTGCTGCCGTTCATCGGTAATTGCCCGGTGACGATGGCCAGCCCCATGAACAGGTGGATCAGCGGAAACAGCGAAAACAGCCCGGTGATGCCGGCCAGCACGTAATGGAAGATCGACAGCAGTTTGAGATGCTGCAGGTCGTTGGCGCTGGCCGGCGTCGGCAGGGCAGGTTGGGAAGCGTCCATGCAGTCCTCGCTCAGCCGATGCGCACGCGTTCGTCGCCGTGTGCGGCGACCACCTGGCCAATGCGCCAATGCGCCAGCGATTGCGCGTCCAGCGCCTGTTCCAGCGTGGCTGCCTGCTCGGGCGAGGCGATCAGCACAAAGCCGATGCCGCAGTTGAAGGTGCGCCACATTTCGGCATCGGCCACCGCGCCTTCGCGCTGCAACCAGGCGAACACCGGCGGCAAGGTCCAGGCGGTGGCATCGATGTCCAGGCCCAGGCCGTCGGGAATCACGCGGATGATGTTTTCGGTGAGCCCGCCACCGGTGATGTGCGCCATGGCGTGGATCGCTTCGCCGTGCGACTTGAGCAGCGCCAGCACCGGCTTGACGTACAGCGCGGTCGGCGCCATCAGCGCGTCGATCAGTCGGGTGCCATCGTCCAGCACATGGTCGGCCGGTGCGCCGGCACGTTCGTAAATCTTGCGGATCAGCGAATAGCCGTTGGAATGCGGGCCCGAGGACGCAATGCCGAGCAGCACATCCCCCTCGCGCACCTGCGCGCCGTCGAGCAGCTGCGACTTTTCCACCGCACCCACGGTAAAGCCGGCCAGGTCGTACTCGCCCGGCGGATACATGTCGGGCATTTCGGCGGTTTCGCCGCCGATTAATGCGCAACCGGACAGCTCGCAGCCGCGCGCGATGCCGCCGACCACCGCCGCGGCGGTGTCCACGTCCAGCTTGCCGGTGGCGAAGTAGTCCAGGAAGAACAGCGGTTCGGCGCCCTGCACCAGCACGTCGTTGACGCACATGCCGACCAGGTCGATGCCGATGGTGTCGTGGCGGCCGAGCTGCTGCGCCAGCTTGAGCTTGGTGCCCACGCCGTCGGTGCCGGAGACCAGCACCGGCTCCTTGTACTTGCCCGACAGGTCGAACAGCGCGCCAAATCCGCCCAGGCCACCCATCACCTCCGGCCGGAAGCTGCGCTTGACCAGCGGCTTGATGCGTTCGACCAGGGCATTGCCGGCATCGATGTCGACACCCGCGTCGCGGTAGGTCATGGGCGAGGGAGTGGAAGGCGTTGGGCTGGTCACGGGCGTGGGTGGCTCGGCAGTAAAGGCGGCGATTTTAACAGCCACGTTGGCGCTAGCGCCCCATTCGGGCAACAATTCACCTGGATACGCTTACGCCATGGAACCGTCGATGCGCCGCAGTCTCGCTTTCTTTCTCGCCCTCGTGGTCGCCATGCCTGTGGTTCCGGCCCTTGCGCAGGCCGACCTGCGCACCGAAGGCGACGTCGCCAAGGCGCAAAGTGCCTACGATGCCGAAGTGCCGGTCAATAGCCAGGGCGAATCCGATCGCCCCGGTGCCCTGGCGCGCGCGCTGGGCGCGGTGCTGGGCAAGGTCTCCGGCGATCGCTCGGTGATGAGCCGCCCCGGTGTGCCGCAGGCGCTGCGCAATGCGCCTAACTACGTCGAACACTACGACTACCGCCAGGATCAGGGCACCTCGCGGACCGGTGCGCCCACCTTTCGCACCACCCTGGTGGCGCGTTTTCGTCAGTCCGATGTGGACGGTTTGATCGCTGCCCTTGGCTTGCCGGTGTGGCCGCTGCCGCGTCCCAAGCCGGTGCTGTGGCTGGCCATCGATGATGGCAGCGGCCCACGGCTGGTGGGTGTTGCCCAGGCCAATGCCGCACGCAGCGTGCTGGACCGTGCGATCGAGCGCGGTTACCGGCTCGGCCTGCCGGGCGGTGCGGCGGCCGAGCAGGCGCTGGCCGGTGCGATCTGGCGCAAGGACACCGCTGCGGTGTCGCGCGCATCGGCCAAATACAGCCCGCCGATGCAGCTGATCGGCAAGCTCTACCGCAATGCGGCCGGCTGGACGGCCGACTGGGTGTTCGTGGACAACGGCAATGTGCTGTCCAGTTGGACCAGCAGCGACGGCGATGCGCGCCGTGCGATGGCCGCCGGTGCCGATGGCGCTGCCGATGCCCTGGTCAAGCGCTACGCCAAGCGCGTGGATTCAGGCGTGCCGGGCGTGTACCGCGCAGTGATCACCGGCATCCACAGCGCCGACGATTACCTGCGGGTTGCCGCTGCGCTGCAGGGCGTGTCGGTGGTGCGCAGCATTCGCCCGGTCAGCGCCAACGGCGACCGGATTGAAGTGGATCTGGAACTGCTCACGGGCATTTCCGGCCTCAACCGTATGCTCGGCGACAACAGCCCGCTGGTCTCGGTTTCGGTACCGACAGAGGGACCGATCATTCTCGACAACGAGCACGCCGAGTACCGCCTGAAATGACTTTGACTCCCGAAGCCGAAATCGCTTTATTCCTGCGCCGCCTCAAATGGACGGCCGTGATTGTCGGCGTGTTGTGGGTGGTCTCGCTGCTGGCGCCGATCCTGACGCCGTTCGTGCTCGCGCTGTTGCTGGCCTGGCTTGGCGACCCGCTGGTGGACCGTATCGAACGTGCCGGTCGCTCGCGCAACATGGCGGTGGCGCTGGTGTTCGTGCTGGCGCTGCTGCTGTTCGTGCTGGCGCTGATGATTCTGGTGCCGATGATCGAGCGCCAGATCATGACCCTGATCGACGCCTTGCCGCAGATGCGCGCCTGGGCGATCAGTACCGCCATTCCGTGGCTGGAAGCCAAGACCGGCGTGGAGTTGATGGGCTGGCTGGACCCGGAGCGCCTGATCGACTGGATTCGCAGCCACTGGGAGCAGGCCGGCGGTGCCGCCAAGACCTTCTTCGGTTACGTGTCGCGCTCGGGCTTTGCGATGGTGACCTGGGTGATCAACCTGGCGCTGCTGCCGATTCTGGCGTTCTACTTCCTGCGTGACTGGGACCGCCTGGTCGAGCGTGTGGCGGCGGTCGTCCCACGTGCCTACATCGGCACCGTGAGCCGGCTGGCGCTGGAATCCAACGACGTGCTCGGCGGCTTCATCCGCGGCCAGTTCCTGGTGATGCTGGCGCTGGGCGCGATCTATGCCACCGGCCTTTCGATCATCGGACTCAACCTGGGGTTGTTGATCGGCATCATCGCCGGCTTCATCAGCTTCATCCCGTATCTGGGCGCAACCACCGGCATCGTGCTGGCACTGCTGGCAGCGGTCGTGCAGGCGCAGGGGCTCGATCTGAAACTGCTGATCGGCGTGGGCGTGGTGTTTACCGTCGGCCAGCTGCTGGAAAGCTACGTGCTCACTCCGCGCATCGTGGGCGACAAGATCGGCCTGCATCCGGTAGCGGTGATCTTTGCGGTCATGGCCGGCGGCCAGTTGTTCGGCTTTCTCGGCATGCTGCTGGCGTTGCCGGTGGCAGCGGTTGCCAACGTGCTGCTGCGGTATGCGCATGAGCAGTACACGCGCAGCGACCTGTATGCCGGTGAGCGCGCGGGCATCGTGTTGCAGTCCACCGCGGCCGAGCGCAGCGTCATCATCGACCCGACCAAGGACGCAGATCGGTCGTGAGCGTGCCGCAGTTGCCATTGGCGTTGCGCGCGCCATCCGACCAGCGTTTCGATAGCTACATCGCCGCGCCCGAGGGCCTGCTTGCGCAATTGCAGGCCCTGGCGGCCGGGCAGGTGAGCGATTGGCTTTATCTCGCAGGTCCCGCCGGCACCGGCAAGACGCATCTGGCGCTGGCGGTGTGCGCGGCGGCCGAGCAGGCCGGGCGTGCAACCGCGTATCTGCCGCTGCATGCAGCAGTCGGCCGCCTGCGCGATGCGCTCGAAGCATTGGAGGGGCGCAGCCTGGTTGCACTGGATGGCGTGGACAGCATCGCCGGCCAGCGCGACGACGAGGTGGCGCTGTTCGATTTCCATAATCGCGCACGTGCCGCCGGCATCAGCTTGCTCTACACCGCGCGGCAGATGCCCGATGGCCTGGCGTTGGTGCTGCCGGATCTGCGCTCGCGGCTGTCGCAATGCATCCGGATCGGACTGCCGGTACCCGACGACGCGGCGCGCGCGGCCGTGCTGCGCGACCGTGGGCAGCGGCGCGGGCTGGCGCTGGACGATGCAGCGATCGACTGGCTGCTGACGCATAGCGAGCGCGAACTTGCCACCTTGGTGGCCTTGCTGGATCGCCTGGATCGCGAATCGCTGGCGGCAAAACGGCGCATCACGGTGCCATTTCTGCGACGTGTGCTCGAGGATCGCGGAGCGTAAGGCAACGGGTCTGCGACTTTCTTGCAGGGCTCTTGCGCGCCCACCATCGCGGGACACGCTGCAAGTATCTCCATGCAGGCTCTCACGCGGCATCCACGCCTCATAAGTTCTCGCGAGGGTGGGCGGATAAGGATCAGTCGCGATGGTAGGTCGGCATCGCTTTCAATAAAGCAGCCAGCAAACTTTCTTGTGCGGTGTCCTCGCCGCTTGCGGGACCGATGGCGGCATGGATGCCGCCATCGAGCCCCCAGGGACGGGTTTACGGCGTGTCCCGCAAGTGGCGAGGGCACCGCGCTCAATGCTGCGGGTCCGCTGCAGGCCCTTGCCCGCCCACC
>NZ_JPLE01000097.1 GCF_001010415.1 Xanthomonas pisi DSM 18956 | reverse complement strand
AGTTGTTCAGACCTTCCCTAAAGGGCAAAGAGAAAGGCGCAGCAGCAGCTGACGCATAAGATTGGGGCCAGGCTAGGTCAGGTCAGCCCGCCACTGTAACTTCATAGCTCCGCTATCTCTTGGGGCGCATACTTGCAACCGAACTACGCATGGATGACCATCTGTGTGATTGCGTTGGAGCTGTCAGTCATGCAAACGAATCCTCACGCCAACCTTAGCTCTTTAGCATTGCTAGCAGCTGCTAGTCTCTTCTTCATATCAGGGTGCTCTGCCATGCAGCAAGACTCACGGCCCGGTTTTAATACTCAGCAGTCTGCCGCGAAAGCAAGGCAGCAGCTTCAAGCCGCCAACCCGGTAGGCTCGCCCATTATGGCCGCGCAGAAAAACCTTGAGGATCTAGGATTTCACTGCCAAGCGTTGAGCTCTCCTGGCGCAGGTTACAGAGCGTCAATAATGTGCACGCTTTCCCCTGCCGTGAAAGAGGCGCAGCCATCGGTGACAGCGCCAGCTGTGCCGGTTACCTGGATGGTGGGCTTTCATTCTGCTGACGGGATCTACTTGAGCAAACTGGTAGTGAATCGAGCACCGCAAGATATTGAGGAATAAGTCATGGATGAGCAGAGGAAGGCGACAATTTTGGTGGGGGCAAGCGAGGTTGCTGGTGACCGCCGCCATCTTTACCTGCTCTTTCAGAAATCGGATGGCAGCCAGACCGTAGTACGTGGAGGACCCGACACTAGAGCCGAGGGAAATGACTTGGCGAACTTTGCCGAGAGCACAGTTCTTGGCTCGGAGAAATTTGGGCACATTCGAGTTGAAACAGCCCCTTACATTGCCCCTTATGAAATTGGGTACCGGCTCAAACAAGACGGCAACTACGAGCCAGTGCCTTTGAACCAGTTGGATCCCTCCGAGCCGGCTCTTGCGAGGGATGCCAAGGGCAACATCGTGAAAGCGACAGTCACCGCACCAGACTGGCCCGCACCGGGCGAACGCCACGAGCGCATCGTTGCCTGGAGCGGTTCTGACCAGGAATTATCCACAAAACTTGAGTCTGCCCTGAAGGCTGGGGATCAGATCAATCACGCACAACTGGAATATTCCCCGCTGCACAACAACAGCAACGGCGTTGTCAGCAACTTGCTGAAAGCCAGCGGCGTTCAACCTGTTCTGCCGAAGAACGCACAAGGTGAGACAGTCAACGCCCCGGATTTTGGGGAAGACCTTTATCAAGACGTCGGCGCGGCATCGGTACGCAGCGGATACAGGTTTGACGGCAAGCAGTGGTTCGATGCGGACGATCGTAGAATCGCGCCTCCTACGAGTGGGCAGCCATTGATACCACAGGATCCGGCCGCGCCGTCACGTGGATCATCCGATGGTTTCAAGCTCAGCGCGCAGGCTCCATCGCCTAGCGATCCCATGTTTGCTCAAATCCAGGATGGCGTACATCGGATCGATCATTCGCTGAATCGTGCTCCCGATGCGGCAAGTGACCGTATGACCTGGAGCCTGTATGCCCTTGCCAAAGAGCAGGGACTGGAACGTGTAGACAGCGTAGTGCTTGGCCAAGCAGGCACCCGGGAAGCCGCCGGCGAGTACGTTTTCCTGGTCCAGGGAGATCCTTCCACCTCCGTGTACCACCGTGAGCAAATGCGCACGGCAGATGCGGTGGAGAGTTCGGTTGAGCAAAGCCAAGCGCGCGTGCAATCTGCCGAACAGACACGTGCACTCGCGATGAGTGCTGAAACTCAGGAACAGAGTCGAAAGCAAGATGCACCAAGGTTGCAAGTCTGATTGACCTGGGTCATAGCAGCCTTTCGACCAGCCAAGCAGAGACAACACGTAAGTATTCAAACACTTTGCAAGTAGCTCGCTTCCGGCGTTTGAGGTTAGCTTTGGCTTACCGAGATGGCAGGTGCTAACGTTTCTAGACGGATCCCAGACCTTGGCATGAACTTAGATATGAAAATTAGGCTCATTTTTGGGACAGCATTACTTTCGCTATCAATCTCGACTGCTTCTGCAGAAGTAAGTCTGCGCTCTGATTATAGGAAGAGTGATGTGCAGCCGGTCAAAGTTGCAAAGGTGGGATCCAACTCGCTCCAAATCACCTATCGCATGCCGGCGGAAAGCCAATTTTATTCTCCCGGCGTTGATTTTTTAAGTGACCGCGGCGTCTTGCGCATTGCCATCCGCAGATGTGGCATTAGTGCTAGGTGCGATGCGATGGCGAAAGCTGTCATACCACCAGCTGAGCTTTGGATGCCGAAAGTCACCGTGCCCTATGCGGGCGAAGAGGCGTAAGCTCCCCCGTCAAGC
>NZ_JPLE01000096.1 GCF_001010415.1 Xanthomonas pisi DSM 18956 | reverse complement strand
ACGCCGTAAACCCGTCCCTGGGGGCTCGGTGGCGGCATCCATGCCGCCACACGGTCCCGCAAGCGGCGAGGACACCGCACCAGAGAGTTGGTCGGCTGCTTTGCTGAAGACCATGCACACCGACCATCTCCACTGGTCCTTGCCCGCTCACCGTCGCGGGACCTTACGCGGCATGGATGCCGCGTAAGAGCTTACATGGACGTACTTGCAGCGTGTCCCGCGACGG
>NZ_JPLE01000095.1 GCF_001010415.1 Xanthomonas pisi DSM 18956 | reverse complement strand
GGGTAACAACCAGACAGCCCGAGGTCGCCGTGCACTGCGCCTCTGTAGGTAAAACGGGCCAGCGCGGGAAATGGGGTTAACCGAAGCAAGATTTTTTTCGTGATGGGCACGCAGTTGGGTTTGACGGTGGTTGGTGCTGCGTCGTGGCTGCCGTCTGTGGGTGTCTCGTCCGCTCACCGCAGTCGCTGTCCAGCCAACAGCGGCTGCTGCTTGTGCCGATGGCCGCGCGGTGCGCAGGCCTTCTGCGAGGCGGTATCCCTGCCTGGCGGATGTTGGCTTGCCGCACCGGAGAGGACGCTGCGCACCAGCTGGACAGAAGAGCGGCTAACAAGGCGACTGCGCTCATCGCAAGGCGAACGCGACCGGTGCGGCATGCCACGCCTCCGCTGCGGCGCTGAGCGCGCCATCCCCAACCTGAGGACTGCCCGCGATCGATTGCCCGCCGCCTGTTGCCAGCCGCGCCAAGCCACGCGCGGTTGTGCATGGATCCGCACCGGTTGCGCACGGCAATGCGGTTTATCCGCGGCCAGCGCTGTCGCATGATGGGAGGCTGCGGCGCGGTGCGCGGCATCTGTTTCCGTCATGGAGTTCGCCTGGATGATTCAACGTCGTCATTTCCTCAAGAGCGCCACGCTGGGCGCCATCGCTTCCGGCCTGGCCGGGTGGAGCGCGCGTGCGCAGGCCGCAGCGAAATCCACCGCAGCGGTGCGCCCTGCGGTCTTGCCGGCGGGCGCGCCACGGGTGATCTCGACCTGGGATTTCGGCGTGGCCGCCAATCAGGCCGCGTGGAAAATCCTGAGTGCCGGCGGCATTGCGCTGGATGCAGTGGAAGCGGGCGTGCGCGTGCCTGAAGCGGACCCGACCAATCCCACCGTCGGCCTGGGCGGCTATCCCGACCGCGACGGTCGGGTGACGCTGGATGCCTGCATCATGGATCACCTGGGCAATTGCGGCGCGGTGGCATCGCTGGAAGATGTGGTGCACGCCATCTCGGTGGCGCGCGCGGTGATGGAAAAGACCCCGCACGTGATGCTGGTCGGCGACGGTGCGCGGCAGTTCGCGTTGGAACAGGGCTTTCCGAAGACCAAGTTGCTGACGCCCAGCTCGGAAGCGGCGTGGAAGCAGTGGTTGAAGACATCCAAGTATTCGCCGGAAGCCAATGTGGAAAACCGCGCGTGGCGCGATGCCAAACTGCCCGGCGGCAAGGACAATCACGACACCATCGGCATGTTGGCGCTGGATGCGCACGGCAACCTGTCCGGTGCCTGCACCACCAGCGGCATGGCGTGGAAGATGCATGGCCGGGTTGGCGACAGCCCGATCATTGGTGCCGGCCTGTACGTGGATAACGAGGTAGGCGGCGCGACCTCCACCGGCGTGGGCGAAGAGGTGATCCGCAATGTCGGCAGTTTTGCAGTGGTGGAGATGATGCGCCAGGGCAAGTCGCCGGCCGACGCCTGCCGCGAGGTGGTGATGCGGTTGATCCACCGCAAGCCGGAGTTGACGCGTACGTTGCAGGTCGGGTTTCTGGCGATGAACAAACGTGGCGAGGTGGGCGCGTTTGCGATCCAGAAAGGCTTCAGTTACGCGGTGTGCGATGCAACGCGGCAGGACCTGCTGGTGCCCGGCGAAAGCCACTACACCACCGAGCCGGCTGCGTGAGCGCGCCGGGTCTGGAAGTCGCCGCCGACTCGGTGGGCTCGGCCCTGGCCGCACAGGATGGCGGTGCGATGCGGGTGGAACTGTGCGGCGGGCTGGATGGCGGCGGGTTGACGCCGTCGTACGGCACGCTGGCGGTGGTGCGTGAGCGTTTGCAGATTCCGTTGTATGTGTTGATCCGCCCGCGCGTGGGCGACTTCGTGTTCGATGCCGCCGAAGTGGAGGCGATGCGCCGCGATGTGGAGCAGTGCGTACGACTGGGCTGCGATGGCGTGGTGCTGGGTGCGCTGGATCGCCATGGCCAGGTCGATATGGACACCATGCGGGTGTTGATCGATGCGGCCGGATCGCTGGGCGTGACCTTCCATCGTGCGATCGACGTCAGTGCAGAGCCTGCGCGCGCGCTGGAGGATGCGATCGCACTGGGCTGCGAACGCGTGCTGACCTCCGGGGCACGCGCCAGTGCCATCGAGGGCGTGGACGTCATCGCCGCGCTGGTGCAGCAGGCCGCCGGCCGCATCGGCATCATGCCGGGCGCCGGTGTGTCCGAGCACAATGTCGCCGATCTGCGCGCCAGGACCGGTGCCTGCGAATTCCATGCATCCGCGCGCGGCCCGGTATCTGCGCAGGTGCCTGCGCCGCATACCTACATCAGCGACCTGGGCGGCGATTACCAGCGCACCGACGTGCAGCGGGTGCGCAGGATTGTGCAGGTGCTGGGTACTCCGGCTGCTGCCGATGGCTGAATGTGCCGAGCCGCTGTGTTTGCGCCTGGTGCAGCGCGGCCCGCATCCGCCCGTCGGGCACCTTCTCCCGCAAGCGGGAGAAGGGCGGTCGCACGATGGCGGCGAGGTCGCTGGACCGCACTGCCTTTGAGACGCTGAGACGCTGGGCGTGGTGATGCTGTGGCCGTGTTGGCGCGAGACGCGTGATCAACCCGGCAGCAGCGCTTGGCGCGACGGTCAGTTGCCGCCCTGGCCCGCAAGCAGTGTTGTATCGAGCACCACGTGCTTGATGCGTTGGCGCTTCCAGGTGTAGCTGATATGCACCAGGCCGTCGCGGGTCTGGATCACCGCCGGATACGAGAATTCGTCCCTGGCGCTGTCTTCCAGGGTCAGCACGCGCTGCCAGTGCACGCCATCGCCGGACACCGCCACCGCCAGCGTGCCGCGCCCCTCCCACCAATCCTTGCCGGCGAGGGCGGGGTTGTAGACCAGCAGGGCGCGGCCGTCGCGCAGCATCACCGCGTCGGTGCCGGAGTTGGGGTTTTCCACGTCCAGCAATCGCATGGGTTGCCAATGCAGGCCGCCATCGTGCGAAAAGGTGCTGAAAAGCCTGTTCTGCTGGCTGCGGCCAAGGGCCTGCAGGCGGCCATCGCCGTGCAACAGCAGGCTGGGCTGGATCGCACCGATCACGCCGGGGGCGTTGAGCGGCAGGCCGCGCTGCCAGTGCTCCCCGTCGTCGTCGCTCCATTCCAGGTGCGCGCGCCAACCGCGGTCTTCGCTGCTGCTGGGGGCCAGGATGCGTCCACTGGGCAGTTGCAGCGGTTTGTTCTTGATCGGTCCAAGGATGCCGTCGGGCAGCTGCTGCGGCGCAGACCAATGCGCTCCTTCGTCGGCCGAGGTCACGCGCAGCCCCCACCACTGCCGTGGGTTGGGGCCGAGCTTGTAATACAGCTGCACCGGGCCGGTGGCCGATTGAAACAGCACGGGATTCCAGGCCGGTACGGTCGCTCCCTGCTTGCCGGCGTGCGTGCCATCGGCAATACGGCGCGGTGGCTGCCAGTGCTGCGCGTCGCGCCGGGTCAGCCAGATGCCGACGTCGGCCGCACCTTCGTGTGCGCCTCCAAACCAGGCCGCCAAGAGATGGCCGTCGCGGGTTTCCAGCAAGGTGGATGCGTGCGCCTGCGGAGTGGGTGGCGGGTCGGCGATGAACTCGCTGAGCACGATCGGCGAAGGCGGTAATGCGGGCGGCTGTGCCCCGGCGGCAACGGCGGCAAGGCTGGCGACAAGGCCGATCAGCAGGCGTGGCGAGTGCGTCATGGTCCAGTCCTGTGCGGATTTTAAAGATACCTATTTATCATCAATCAAATACCATGTGCGTCGGTCGTCCGGGCGGCCGTGGTCCTCGACCATTGTGAGCAGTTGCGGTGTCATCACACCCGCCCGCCGTTGCGCTGGCTGGCCGCCGCCGGCCTGACCGCGCCGACCCTGCCTTCAGGCCATTGCGCAGAACGTTGCCGAGCTAACTGCGACGCACATTGCGAAGCCCCATTGCGAGGATTCAGTCGTAGGTCTGTACGCCGTTATCGGAAGGGCATGGTGTGCTGTGCCCTGCGGCCGGTCTGTCTACCGCGATGCGGTCGACAGGCGCCGAACTCGGCTTTCAAAGGCGCGTAACGCCGTGCGTCCGTCCACTCAGGAGCGCAGCATGGCTTTCCCAACCGCAGTCAACGATCAGATCACCGATGCCGTCACGCAGTCCAACGTCAAGGTCATCGGGCAAGCGCCTGCCATGGCAATGGCCACGATCTACCAGAGCATGGCCCACGCGACCGGCATCCTGTTTCAGAACGCAGTGGCGGCGCAGCAGCAGCGCAACACGCTGGCGCAGTCTGCGACCAACCAGGGCGTGATGCAGATCTACAGTGTGGATACCACGACGGCAGCCGATGCCACCGAGCAGGTTGCCCAGACAGGCACGGCCGATCACCTGACCAGCCTGCTGACAGTGCTCAACGCGTTCAAGTAACGCTGCAGATCCGGCGTTGGCATGCGCATCACGCGCATGCCAACGGTGCACGCGTTTGGGCGTGCTTAGGCGGCGTTCTCGTCGCGGACCTGCGGCGGCAACAGCGTCTGCGGCTTCTTGGCCGACTGGGTCTGGCACAGGAAGGTCATGGTGTGCGCCGCTTCGGCGCTGTCCATGGGCTTGCTGTGAAGCTGCTGGGCAAATGCGTGCTGGGTGTGCTCCGGGACAGCGGAGGTGGACTCTTCGGCAACAACGGTGGACGACGACATGCAACGCTCCTGGAACCTGCAATCAGGCCGTCTACGTAGCAACCAAAGCGCCCTCGTAACGGTGTCAGCCGGTGATCTTGCCTGGAATATGGTCCGCCCGATACCAGGGCGGCAGCAGGCGGTACAGGTGCACCGGAGTTCCAGATAGCGGCGCGCAGGGCGCGGTCTGAAGGGCGGGGAGCCAGGGCGGCTGACGCGGAGTTGGCCCGCGGCGGGTTTGACGGTGGCGCAGGGCTGGGCACGCACTGTGTCCGCGTCATAACGCTGCTGGCCGGACCGTGGATTTGCGCGGGGATGTGCCCGGCGCAGGCTGGCTGCATGCGGCCATGCAGTGCGGGCAGCTTGAGCCGTACCCTCACCCCAACCCCTCTCGCGTTGGGAGAGGGGGGGATCCCTTCTCCCATCGGGAGAAGGTGCCCGCAAGGGCGGATGAGGGTACGGCGTCGCTTTGATCTGCTTGGAGGCACGCGCATGGCACGGCGGGGCAGTGCCTGCGTGCGCTGTTGGCTTTCCAGGCAAACACGGGATTTCACGCGTGCGGCGCGCTGCGCTCTGGTGCCGGCCGATCGCCTCGTACCCTCAACTCCAACCCCTCTCGCCAGGGGAGAGGGGCGCGAGCATTGCAGTCGCCTACCACCGTCAGGACCTGCGTGACGGTGCCGCGATCACTTCTCCGGCTTGAGCCACACCTGCTGTTTCAGGCCGCGCACGCCGGGTTTGGCGGTGCTGTCCAGGTCGAACACCACCACGCTGTTATCGCCCTTGCGCTGGAACGGCGCGGGGAAATACAGCGCAGTCTGGGGGCCGATGGACCAGTGCCGGCCGAGATTCACGCCGTTGGCCCAGGCGATGCCCTTGCCGAAGGCGCGCATGTCCAGATAGGTGTCGGTGGGGGTGCCGATGCGCAGGCTGCCACGGTGGAAGGCGGGGCCCTGCACGGGCTTGCGGGTCCAGCCGCGGATGCTGTCGGGCGAGCGCATCGGCAGCGGGAAGGCTTGCCAACCGGTGAGCTGCTGGTTGTCCAGCAACACCGGGTCGACCAGGCCGGCGCGGCCATCGGCCATGCGTAGGCCGTAGTTGATGCGTCCGCTGTTTTCGACAAGCACATCCAGGGTGTGCTGGCCGGCGGGAATGTCCACGTCGGTGGACACCTGCTGCAGCCTGCGTTCAACGCTGCCGACCGGTTTCTGGTCCAGGTAGACCCGTGCCACATCGCGCACTTCGCCCAGATACAGCGGGCCCTTGCGCGGGCCGGTGATGGTGGTGCGGTAGAGGATGTAGCCGTAGTCCTGGCCGAACTGTTCCATCGGCTGTGGGGTGTCGATGGCGATCGGTGCGGGCAGGTTGTCCCACAGCGAGGCGGATTCGCGTAACCGGGTTTGCGGCAGTGCGGCCATGGCGATCGGTGCCGGCAGCGCGGGCGGTTGCACGCCGGTGACGCGGGCGATGGCATCGCGCATCAGCGCGAACTTGGGCGTGGGCTGGCCGGCTTCGTCGAGGATGGCGTCGTAGTCGTAGCTGGTGGTCTGCGGCGCGTAATGGTCGCTGGGATTGCCCTGGAAATTGGCGCCATTCATGAAGCCGAAACTGGTGCCGCCGATGAACATGTAGAGGTTGGCCGAGTGCCCCTGGCGCAGGATCCACTCCAGCTCTTCGGTCTGTTGCCTGGCATCGGTGCTGGCGTGCGGCTTGCCCCAATGATCGAACCAGCCAGCCCAGTATTCGCCGACCATGCGCGGTTGTTCGGGGCGGAACTTGATCAGTTTGTCGAACGCGCTCCTGGCTTCGCCTGGCGCAAAATTCACCACTGCCAGGGTGTCGGGCAGGGTGCCGTTGGCGAGCATGTCGGCACCGTCGGAGGTGAACAGCAGCGCCTTGTCGAAGCCGGCCTTGACGAACATGGCGCGGTTGTCGGCCATGTAGGCATGGTCGTCGTCGTAGGAGCCGTATTCGTTCTCCACCTGCACGGCAATGATCGGGCCGCCGTTGTGGTTGAGCAGCGGTTGCACCTGTCTTGCCACCGCATCCAGGTAGGCCTGGCTGGCGCCGAGAAAGCGCGGGTCGCGGCTGCGCACGCGGATGTTGTCCTTGCCGAACAACCACGCCGGATAACCGCCGGCCTCCCATTCGGCGCAGGCGTAGGGGCCGGGGCGCAGGATGACGTTGAGGCCTTGTGCGGCGGCTTCGCGCACGAAGGCGGCCACATCGTTGTTGCCGGCGAAGTCGAACTGGCCTTGCTGCGGTTCGACCAGGTTCCAGAACACGTAGGTCTCCACGGTGTTCAGGCCGAGGGCGCGCGCCTTTTGCAGGCGATCCTTCCAGTACGCGCGTGGAATGCGCTGGAAATGGATGGCGCCGGAGAGGATCTGATACGGCTTGCCGTCGCGCACGAACTGCGTGCCCTGCGTGCCGACGCTGGGCCAGGTGTGGGCGTCCTGGGCGATCGCGGTGACGGGAAGCGCAAAGGCCAGGGCCAGGACGAGAGGGGTGAGGGTGGTGCGCAACATGGGCGATTCTCGGCGGTGACGAGTGACTGGTGACGAGGGTGGTGGATTGTTTTTTGTGAGGCCGCTTGCGTGTCGGCCCTCATCCGCCCTTCGGGCACCTTCTCCCGCTTGCGGGAGAAGGGAAGGGCAAGCCTCCCGCTTGCGGGAGAAGGACAGGGCGGCCTCCCATTGCGGTGAGCGCGATGCCGGTGAAGTGCGCTATGCGAACGACGGCGGCAGATCCTCCTTGTTGGCGCCGAAGGCCAGGTTGGGCCTTGCGCCCATACTGAATTCCAGTGTGCCGCCCGCGGCCAGGTCGGCGTGGCGCAGCCAGGCGCGGTTGATGGGTTTGCCGTTCCATTTCAGCGATTGCACATAGACGTTCTGCGCGCTGGTGTTGTCGGCGAGAATGCGCAGCGTGCGGCCGTTGCCGACGTCGAGTTCTGCACGCTTGAACAACGGGCTGCCAAGGATGTAGTTGCCGCTGACCGGGTCCACCGCATACAGCCCGAGCGCACTGAGCACGAACCAGGCGCTCATCTGCCCGCAGTCTTCGTTGCCGGACAGGCCATTACGTGCGTCGTGGTACTGCTCGCGCAGCAAGCGGCGCACCATCGCCTGGGTCTTGTACGGTTGGCCCGCGTAGGCAAACAGATACGCCACGTGGTGACTGGGCTCGTTGCCGTGCGCGTACTGGCCGACCAGGCCATCGATATCCGGCGGCGCATCGGCCGGCAATTCGGAGCTGGTGGAAAACAGTTCGTCCAGCTTGGCGACGAAACCGTCGCGGCCGCCGTACAACTCCATGTAACCGTACAGATCGTGCTGGTTGAGGAAGGTGGCCTGCCAGGCGTTGGATTCGGTGAAGTCGCGCCATTTGGCGATGTGGCCCATGCCGCGCGGGTCGAACGGTTTGGCCCAGCTGCCGTCTTCCAGGCGCGCCTGCACGAAGCCGCTGTCGCGGTTGAATACATTACGGTAGTTGCGCGAGCGTGCGCGCAGCGCGCGTGCATCGTCGGTTGCGCCGGCAGCCTGCGCCAGGTGCGCGCAGGCCCAGTCGTCATAGGCGTATTCGAGGGTGCGGCTGACCGCTTCGTCCACCTTGTCGGCGGGGATGTAGCCAAGCTTGCGGTAGTACGCCAGGCCGTGCGTGGTGTCGTCCATCGCGCGTTTGCGGTAGGCCGGCCAGGCGGCGGTGTAGTCGATGCCGGCAAAGCCCTTGGCATGCGCTTCGGCCAGCACCACGGCCGAGTGGTAGCCGATCATGCAGCCGGTTTCCACGCCTTGCAGCGGCCAGATACCCACGCCATCCGGGCATTCGTTGGCGCCGCGTACCAGGCACTGCACCAGGTCGGGAACGCGCTCGGGTTGCACCAGCGTGAGCAGCGGATGCGCGGCGCGGTAGGTGTCCCACAACGAGTAGGTGCTGTAGTTGTGGTAGCCCTTGGGTGCGGTATGGATCTGCAGGTCCATGCCGCGGTAACGGTTGTCCACGTCGCTGAACAGCGTCGGCGCCAGCAGGCTGTGATACAGGCCGGTGTAGAAGATGCGTCGTTGCGCGTCGTCGTCGCTGTCGATGCGCACACGTGCCAGTTCCTTCTCCCACGCGGCCACCGCTTGCGCATGCACGCGGGAAAAGTCGAAGTCCGGCAGCTCCGCATCCAGGTTGGCCAGCGCATTGTCGGCGCTGACCGCAGAGATGCCGACCTTGATCAGCAGTGGCGCATCGGAGGCATCGGGGAAGTGCAGTGCGGCCTTGAGATGCACGCCATCGGCGCTGAGCGTGCCGGCGGCCAGCGGCTGGTCTTCGTTGTAGAGCTGCACCTGCTTGAACGGCCGCGACAGCCGCATGGCGAAATAGATATAGCGGCCCTGCGCCCATTGGTAGACGCGCCGGCCACCGGTGAGGGTCTGGGCATCGACCACGCGCAACTGGGCGTCGCTGACGCGGGTGGGAATGCCCGGTTTGTCCTGCATGCCGTGGCAGAGATCCAGCAGGACGTGCGCCGGTTTGCCCTTGGGGAAGTGATAGCGATGCAGGCCTGCGCGTGCGGTGGCGGTGAGTTCGGCATGTACGCCGCTGTCCTTGAGCCGCACGCGGTAATAGCCGGGCGAGGCGGCTTCATCGCTGTGGTCGTAGCGCGAGCGGTAACCGGCATCCGGGTCATCCAGTGGACCGGGCACCAGCTTGACCTTGCCGGTGGCGGGCACCAGCAGGAAATCCAGCATGTCGCCGATGCCGGTGCCGGACAGGTGCGTGTGCGAAAAGCCCATGATCGAGCCGTCGGACTCGTGATAGCCGGAGCACGAGTCCCACACCGCGTTGTAGGTGTCCGGGCTGAGCTGCACCATGCCGAACGGCAAGGTCGCGCCGGGGAAGGTGTGGCCGTGGCCACCGGTGCCGATGAAGACGTCCACGTGACGGGTGAGGTCGGCGCGCACGCGCGCATCGGCCGGCAGTGCGTAGATGCCGGCGCGTGCGCGGGCGAGGCCGGTTGCTAGAGCGCCGCTACCGAAGAGGGCGGCTGCGATGGCGCCTTGGAGGAAGCCGCGTCGTGTTGGCATGGGTGTGGTCTCTGATGTCACGAGGTGGGTGCGCCGTACCCTCATCCGCCCTTCGGGCACCTTCTCCCGAAGGGAGAAGGGAAGCGTCGAACGCTGTGCCCTTCCGGTGGGGAGTCAGGCGCTGCGCAGCAACTGGGGTTTGCGTTGGTGCAGGTCGATGATCAGTTCGCCGAACAAGGTGTTGGACCAGGCGAACCAGTCGCGGGTGAACGTGCTCGGTGTGTCCTTGTCGAAGGCTTCGTGCATGAAGCCGGTGCCGGCGTGGGTGGTCTTGAGCCACTGCAGGCATTGGCGCAGCTGCGCGTCGTCGTCGCTGACCAGCGCGTATTGCACGATCGACATCGGCCAGATCGTGCCCATGCCGCTATGCGGGCTGCCGACGCCCTCGGCCGCAGTGCCGCGCGAGAAGTACGGGTTGCGTTCGCTCCAGGCCAGCTGGCGCGTGCGCAGGAACACCGGGTCGCGCCGGTCGCAGCAACCCAGGTAGGCCAGGCTGAGCAGGCCGGGGGCGTTGGCGTCGTCGATGAACAGCTGGTTGCCGAAACCGTCCACTTCGAAGGCCCAGTACGCCTGCCCGTCGCTGTCGCGCAGTTGGCCGAACTGGTGTGTTGCGGTTTCCACTTCATCGGCCAGGGCGGTGCACTCGGCGGCAAAGGCGGCGTCGCGATGCAGTGCGGTGCTCATCGTTGCCAACTGGCGTAGCGAGGTCACCGCAAACAGGTTGGCCGGCACGAACAGCGGAAACACGCAGGCGTCGTCGGAGGGACGGAACATCGAGTGGATCATGCCGTTGGGTTTGGTCGGCTGGCCGTAGCCTTCCAGTACCAGGGTTTCGGTGGCCAACGGCGAGGGGCGCTGGAACACGTACGGGCCGCGGTTGTCCTTGCGCTGCTGCTCGCGGAAGGTCTTGACCACCACGTGCATCGCCGCGCGCCAGTCGTCGTCGAACGGTGCGGCATCGCCGGTGGCGCGCCAGTATTCGTGCGCGATGCGGATCGGGTAGCACAGCGAATCCACTTCCCACTTACGCTCGCCCACACCCGGCTTCATCTCGGTGATGTCGTTGAGCGACCACTTCAGGCGCTGGGTCTGGCCGTCGGGCAGGAAGGCGTTGGCGTACGGGTCGAGCCGGATGCACGCCGCCTGGCGCTGGATCAAGCCATGGAACATGCGTCGCAACGCGGGATCGCGCCTGGCCAGCGGCACGTACGGATGCACCTGCGCAGACGAATCGCGCAGCCACATCGCATGGATGTCGCCGGTGATGACGAAGGTGTCCGGCTTGCCGTTGCGGGTGCCGGTCTCCACCGTGGTGTCCAGCGTGTTCGGGTAGCAGTTCTCGAACAGCCAGGCCAGCTCGGGATCGGCGATGCGCGCCTTGATCTGCATGATCTGCTGCTCGACCGCCTTGCTGACGAAGCGGCGCTGCGCCTTGGGCGGGCGCTTGCTGACGAAGGCGCCAGCGGCGGCGGGGGGACCGGCAGCGGGCGCGGCCGCGAAGGCGGGCAGGGCGCTGGCCAGCAGGCCGGCACCGGCGCTGGTGCCGAGCAGCTGAAGGATGTCGCGGCGGGTATGCATGACCTCAAGACTCCATGGGTTCAACCGGCGATCCGCACGATGGTCCTCGCTGCGCTGGCGGCTGCGAGACGGCAGCCTGGGCGATGAGACCTATGCATGACCAATTCCCGATGACCATACAACGTGTGCGACGAAACTGCATAGTGCGCTCGCACAATTCGGGGGGCGGGCGCTGCCGGATGCCTGCCGGCGGAGATGGCGCGGCGCGGCTGGAGAAGCGGGCACTGCCGTCAGCGTGGTGCCGGCCACGCCGACGGCCGCGGCCGGCGCATCACCCAGCCGCATGCCCGCGCCAGTGCGCCGGGCCTGCGCAGTGGCCGTCGTCGTGGTCGTGCCCGAACAAGGCGTCGAGCAGGCGCTGCGACGGGCTCCACTCGCCGATCGCCGGATGGATCAGCATGGCCTTGCAGGCATCGCGATGGCTGCCGCTGAGCGCCGCCTCGATCGCGGCGTGTTCGTAGGCCTTGAACGCGCGCACCAGGCCATGCACCGCGTCCGGCAGGGGCGCGGCAGGAATCGGCACGATGCGGTCGCGGTCGATGTCTGCGGCGATTTCCACCACATCGTCGTCGGCCAGCTCGGCCATCGCGCCGCGGTTGCGCACGTTCACCACATGCCGGCCCGGGCGCGCGCCGGTCAGCGCGCTCATCACGTCCACAGCGATGCGGTGATAGCCGGTGCTGGCGCGGAACGGGTCAGGTTGCGGCGCCATGTCCGGTGCGAAGGCCGAGCCGGCTTCGGCCTCCAGCTTCATGTACGAGCCGGAGCGCTGCGCCAGGTAGGCGGCGTAGGTCTGCACCGCGCCGGCGGTGTCGCCGGCCTGCAGGCGGCTGCCCAGGTCGCCGATCAGGCTGCGGTTGAGCCGCTCGATCTCGCCACCGCGGCTGGCGCCGCTGGCGCGCTGGTTGTCCAGGGCGCGGCGGCGCTCGTAGAAGAAATACAGGTACTCGGTGGGGATCAGCCGCAAGGCGCGCAGCATCTGGACATCGAACAGCGGCGCCAGGTAGAGCTGACGCAGGATGGCGTCGTCGCCGAGGATGCGATCCATGATGTCCTGCCCGCGCAGGCGCACCGCACGGATCCAGCCCAGGTGGTTGAGGCCGACGTAATCGCATTCCACGTCGGACGCCGGCTCGCCGAGCGCACGGGCGATGTTGTGGAACAGCTCCACCGGGGTGTCGCAGATGCCGACCACCCGCGCGCGGGTATGTGCGGTGATGGCCTGGGTGACCAGCCCGGCCGGGTTGGTGAAGCTGACCAGCCACGCGTCCGGGCTCAGCCGCTCGATCATGCGCGCCTGCTCGATCGCCACCGGCACCGTGCGCAACGCCTTGGCCACGCCGCCGGGGCCGGTGGTCTCCTGGCCGGAATAGCCGTGGCCGATGATGGTCTGCTCGTCGGCCGCGCGCTGGGCGATGCCGCCGATGCGGATGCTGTTGAGGACGAAGTGTGCGCCTTCGATGGCCGCCTCCAGCGAGGGCGCCGCATGCACCTGCAGGCTGCCGCCGGCCTCGGCCACGATGGCGCGGCCCATCGCCACCATCAATGCCAGGCGCTCCTGGTCGGGGTCGTACAGCACGATCTCGCGTGCGCCCAGCGCTTCGGCCGCTTCGTTGACGCCGTACACCACCAACGGCGTGCGCACGCCGCCGCCGCCGATCAGGGTCAGCTTGCGATTGTCGACAGAACTGCTCATGGAACGTCCTCAGTGGGGGAGAAAAGGGGAGGGAGGGAAGCCAGACCGTCCAGCGCGCCCAGCGCGCTGCAGCACGCCGCACCGCACCGGCAGCCCTGCCGGGCGGCAGCGTCCAGCGACAGCCCGTGCAGGCGCGCGGCGATGAAGCCGGCATCGAAGGCATCGCCGGCGCCGGTGCTGTCGCGCAGTTGCACCCGGGGCGCGGGAATCGAACGGCCGCCGGCGGCATCGACGACCATCGCGCCGGCAGCACCGTGTTTGATCACCACTTCGCGCAGGCCTTGCGCCTGTGCCCAGGCCACGCAGGCGTCGACGCTGTCGCCGCACCCCATCAGCGCGGCTTCCTTCTGGTTGGGCAGGAACCAGGTCACCGCGCGACAGGTGGCGCGGTTGTCCGGGTCGGCGAGCCATTGCGGGCTGAAGCCGACATCCAGCGACGTGCTGCAGCCGGCGCGCGCCAGCTGCGGCAGCAAGCTGCGCGCGACCGTGGCCGGCAGCGGCAGTGCGAAGTGCACATGCGTGGCCGCACACAGTGCAGCGATGGTGTCGTCGCGCAGCAGCAACCCAGCCAGGTCGGCATTGGCGCCGGCATAGGTAAAGAACGAACGGTCGTCCTGCAGCGAGACGCTGGTGGTCACGCCGGTACCGCCGGGCGAGTCGACCAGCCCGTCGGCCGAAACGCCGAAGTCGCCCAGGCGGTGTGCGAACAGCGCACGGTCCTGCGCACCGATCGCTCCGATCACGCGCACGTTGCAGCCCAGCTGCGCCAGCGCGCAGGCGGTGATGAGCGTGCCGCCGCCGAGTTCGCGCCGGTAGTGCTGCGCGAACGCTTCCTCGCCAGGCGCCGGCCAGCGTGCGAAGCCGCTGAAGATGTGGTCCAGGTAGACCTCGCCGACCACCGCGATCTGCACAACGCTCATTGCGGCTGGAACGGCCATGCGCGCTCCCTCCGTGCCTGCAGCAGATACACCGCGCTACCCACGCACAGCGCCAGCACCGCGGCGAGCACGCGTCGCCCCGGGCTGGTCGCCAGCAGGTAGACCCAGCCGAACACGCTGATCAGCAGCGGCCACGGATACAGCGGCATCGCAAATGCACGCCTGCGGCGCTTGCGACGCAGCAGCACCACCGCCAGGCATTGCGCCAGAAACTGGAACAGGATCTGGATGATCATCAAGGTGGCGATCAGATCGTCCAGCGACAGCAAACAGGCCAGCGTGGAGGTCGCGCCGACGAACAGCAGCGACACGGTGGGGAAACCGCCGCGCGGATGCAGCCGCGCGAACACGCCGAAGAACTGCCCGGCCGCAGCGGCGGCGTACGGCACCCGCGAGTAGCCCAGCAGCACCACCAGCGCCGAGCCCCACGCGGCCAGCGCGATCAGCGCCACCGCCACCGTGGCGCCGGCCGGGCCGTAGATGGCCTGCATGAAGTCGGCCATCACCGCCTTGGAGTGCGCGGCCTGCTGCCATGGCAGCACCCCGAGCAGGGTGATGTTGAGACCCAGGTACAGCAGCGCCACGATCGGGATCGAGAGCAGTACCGCGCGCGGAATCGTGCGCCGCGGCTTGCGGATTTCCCCGCCCAGCATGCACACGTTGTTGTAGCCGCCGTAGTCGTAGACCGCGATCAGCGCCACCGCGCCAAAGCCCAGCCAGAACCCATGCGGCGAGGCGGGGCGTGCATGCAGGAATGCGTCGGCGATGCGGACATCGAAATGCAGCACGCCGCTGCCGATGATCCACAGGCAGGCGCCCAGGACCACCGCGCTGACCAGCAACGACAGCAGCTGCACCGAGCGCACCTTGCGGTACAGCAGCAACGTGTTGAACGCGCACAGCGCCATCGCGATCGCAGTGAGCCGGCTCTGGCTCAGCCCAGGCATCAGGAACGCCAGGTATTGCGCACAGCCCACCGCTGCCGAACCCACCGACAGTGGCGCGGTCAACAGCGTCTGCCACAGGTAGAGAAAACCGAACAGCCGCCCCCAGCGTTCGCGCCCGTAGGCCTCGCGCAGGTAGTGATACGGTCCGCCGGAGCGCGGAATCGCCGCACCCAGTTCGGCCCACACCAATCCATCGCATATGCACAGCAGCGCGCCGGCGACCCAGCCCAGCAACACCGCCGGCCCGGCCAGCGCCGACAACGCCAACGGGATGGTGATGAACGGGCCGATGCCGATCATGTTGAGCAGATTGGCCGACAGCGCGCTCCAGACCCCGAGCGTGCGCGGCGGCGCGGCGACGAGCGTGGTCGCTGGCGGTGCGATGGGGGCGCTCAACATGCGCAGCGCCCTGCGTGCGCGAGCGATGGGTCGCTGCTGCGTTTGAGCGCCGCGGTCAGCCCGTCGGCGCAGTGGATGGCGGCGGGCTGCAGTTGATGCAGATCCAGCACCAGCACCGCGTTGCGGCCGGGCCGCAACCAGGCGCCCGGGCAATACAGGCAGTGCTGCGGGCCGATCTCCCAGTACCGCCCGAGCAGCCGGCCGTTGATCCATAGATAGCCCTTGCGCCACTGGCGCATGTCCACGTAGATGTCGCCGACCGTGTCCAGGGCGATCTCGGTTGCGAAGAACAGGCCAGGCCGGGTGGGGCGACCTTGCAACGGCCGCAGCGTGGGCGGCGCATCGCCGTCCAGCGCCATGCCCCGCACCTGCCAGTCGCGCAGTTCCCTGCCATCGAGCCGCACCGGACCAAGCAGGCCTTTCGCATCGCCCAGGGCCGGGCCGAAGTTGATATGGCCGAAGCTGTCGACCAAGACGTCCAATGTGCGTTCATCGGAAGTGGCCTTGGGTAACGCCAGCTGCGGATCGCTGTTGAGGCGTGCGTGCCGCATGCGCGAGACATGGCCGATCTCGCGGCCGTCGAGTTGCACGCTCGCGTAGTCGTGCACCGGCCCCAGGTGCAGATGCGTACCGGCAGTGATGCGGCGCCGGTACACCACCAGCCCCAGGTTCTGCCGGAGCAGGGTCTGGTTGTCGGTCGGGCGTGCGACCTGTAGCGGCCCGGTGCCCAGGTTGTCCCACAGCGCGGCGATCGGCTGCGCCATGACCGGCGCAAAACGCGCGCGCGGTGGCGGCGCCGGTAGCGCCGGCAGCGCGCTGCCGGTATGCGTTGCGATGATGTTTCGCAGCCTCAGATACGCAGGCGTGGCACGTCCGCCTTCGTCGATCGGGGCGCTGTAGTCGTAGCTGGTCAGCGCGGGCTGGAATTGCGAACCATCGTCTTCGGCATTGGCACCGGCGCTCAAACCGAAATTGCTGCCGCCGTGCACCACGTAGAGATTGAACGAGTCACCGGCGGCCATCAGCTGCTGCAGCATCGGTGCGTAGTCGCGCTGTGCGAAGGCGTCTTCGCCCCAATGCGTCAACCAGCCCGGATAGCCTTCGGCCACCCACACCGGCGCATTGCCTGCGATCTGTCTTGCTTGCTGCAGTTCAGCGAGATCGGCGCCATCCAGTCCCAGTGCAGCACCGGGAAGATAGGCCTTGCGTCGGCGCAGATCCTTCATGCCTTCGGCCAACGAGAACGGGCCATCGATGCCGTGCGCGCGCCACAGCGCGGCCAGGGCCTGCAGGTAGCCCGCATCGGCGCCGTGCATGTTGTATTCGTTTTCGATCTGCAGCATCAGCACCGGGCCGCCGGCACTGGCCATCAGCGGTGCGATCCGCGGTGCCACCGCAGCGATATAGCGCTGCACCGCCGCCATGTAGCGCGTGTCGGTCCGGTCGCGCAGGCGCATGCCTGGCTCGCGCAGCAGGTACGGTGGCAGCCCGCCCAGCGTCCATTCCGCGCAGACATAGGGACCAGGGCGCAGGTACACCCACATGCCTTCCTGCTGGCACAGCCGGATGAAGGCGACGAAGTCGCGCTCGCCGGTGTCCAGATCGAACTGCCCCGGTTCGCGTTCCAGCGCGTTCCACATCAGATACAACGCGATGGTATTCAGGCCCATCGCCTTGGCCATGCGGATGCGGTGCAGCCAATCGGCGCGCGCGATGCGCAGCGGATGCATTTCGCCGCTACGCAGCTGCCAGGGCTGCCCGTCCAGGGTGAAGCGCCCCTGCGCGAATCCGAACGTATGCGCCTGCCCATCCGGTTGTGGTGCATGCAGCGACGGCGTTGGCGGTACCGCTGCCGCCAGCCCGAACGGGGCGAGCAGGCCAAACGTGCACAAGGTCCTGCGCTTCATGGTGTCTCCAGCCAGGGGAAGGACGCAGCCGCGTTGCAGCGCGCCGGTGGGGCGCGGCGCCGCATGCCGGTGCGCTAGAACGCGTACTTGACCGTCAGCAAGGCGGTACTGCCGGCATCGACGATGTCGGAGATCGCCAGGTTCCGGCGGCCCACATGCGCCCAGTAGCTGTATTCCTTGGTCAGGTTGGAGATCGACAGGTCCATGCTCACGCCGTTGTCGAAGCGGTAGCCGGTGTGCAGATCCACGCGCCGGGTCGGGCGTGCCCACAGGTCGTTCCACGGCGCGCCTTCGTGCAGGAAGTCGTAGCCCAGCAGGTAGGAACTGCTGAAGTGGTAACTCAGGTTCAACGAGAACCCGCTGTGTTCGTAGAACAACTCCAGGTTGGCCATCGCCGACGGGGCCGACTGCATGTGCTCGTTGTCGAAGCCGTCCAGGCCGAGATCGGCGCGCGCATGCTGGCGGGTGGCGTTGGCGCTGATGCCCAGGCCATCGAACGGAGCGGGCAGGTCCTGGAACTTCTGCCGCGCGGCCAGCTCCACGCCGTAGATCGTGCCGTCGCCGCCATTGGTGGGCATGTGGTACAGCACCGTGCCGCTGCCGGTGGTGCTGCCGTTGGCCTGGGCCGAACCGGCATCGTAGATGTAGTTGCGCAACTGCTTGTAGAAGCCCGCCAGCGAGAAGAAGCCGCCGCGCTCGGTGGACCATTCGCCGGATAGATCCAGGTTGGTCGATTCGATCGGCTTCAGGTCGGGATTGCCTTGGGTGATGGTGGTGACGCCGTTGGAGATGCCGATCTGGCTGCCACCGCCCAGCTGCACGAATGCCGGGCGGGTGTAGCTGGTCCACAGCGAGGCGCGGTAGGCGGTGCGCAGATCCGGCCGCCAGGTCAGGAACACGCTGGGCAGCGGCTCGTTGTAGGTGGTGCTGTTATGGGCGAAGTTGCCGGCGACCTGGTTGCCGTCCGCATCCACCGGGGTCACCCAGAACGTGTTGTCGATGGCGGTGTGCTCCAGGCGCACGCCCGGCACGATATCCAGATTGCCGATGGTGAAGGTGGCGCTGGCATAGGCCGCGCTCACCGCCTCGGTGCCGCGCATGGTGTTGCAGTTGAAGTTGTTGACGTAGAACGCGCTGCCGCAGGTGTCCAGATCGTCGTCGCTGAGGTGTTGCGCAATCACGCCGGCCACTGCCGCTTCGCTCACGCGCGGCGTGTTCCAGTCGTATTTGCCGGGAAAGATCGAGGCGTAGGTGCCGGTGAAGATACCCAGATCGCCGAGCGTGGTGGTGCCATCCACCCCGCCGGTATACCAGTCGCGGTTGCTGAAGCTGCGACGGCTCCTGCTGTACTTCACCCCGAACTGCAGCGAGCGCAGCGCGCCATCGGCAAAGTCGTAGCGGGTATCGAAACGCGCGCCGCCTTTCTTCTGGCCGGAATAGATCTTGGTCAGTTCGCCATAGCTGCTGGCATACAACGCCGGGATGTTGTTGACCTGCGCCTGCAGTGCAGGGGTGAGTTGCGGATACGGGAACGCACCGCCGCCGTAGCGCGCCAGGGTATTGCCGGAATAGGGGTAGTTGTCCTGGGTGAACTTGTCCTGCCTCCCGTCGATTTCGACATGGTCGGGGCGGTCGTTGTCGCCGAAGCTGTAGAACACGTTGGGCATGAAGGTCCAGCCGCCCACGGTCTTTTTCGCACCGATCTGGAAGGTGGCCAGGTCGGCGATTTCCGGATTGGTTTCGTACCAGAACCGCGCCGCGATGCGGCCGATGTTCGGTGTGAAAACGCCGGCTGTGCCGGTCGGCACATAGCTCACATCCTGCGGCAGCAGCTGCACGAAGGTGGTGCCTTGATCGGTCTTGGCATAGGCGTAGGTCATGCGCGCATACAGCGACAGGCTGTCGTCCACATGCCAGTCGAACGAGGCATTGCCGCCGTAGCGACGCTCCCAGCCGGCCGCGATGCCGACGTTCATGCCGGTGCTGGTGAGGTTGTGTTGCGGATCGAAACCGGCTGCGTTGCGGCCGTCGGCATCGGTGTTCAGATATTCCCAAGAGCCATCGTTGAGCGCGCTGGTGGCCGCGGCCACCTCGCTGTTGGTGGTGGTGCGGTAGTCGTAATACGCGCTGGCATACACACCGAATTGCTGCGCGTCGCCGAACTTGTGCTGGAATTCACCACCGAAGCCGCCGCCCAGGCCATCGCCGCCGTAGTCGCGCGCACGGCTTTCCACCCGCCCGCTGCCGGTGACGCTGCCGCTGGTGATGTCCTTGAAGTCGTAGGCGGTGGGCGTGCGGAAATCCAGCGTGCCGCCGATCGCATCGCCGTCCATGTCGGCGGTGGAGGTCTTGTTGGCGACGATGGTCTGCAGGCCGGTGGGCGGCAACAGGCTCAGTTGCACGCTGCGGCTGTACGGCATGCCTTGCGCCACGGTGACGCCGTCGATCATGTTGACGTTGTATTCGGACGGCAGCCCGCGCACCGAGGCGAACATGCCTTCGCCGCGCGCGGCGCCATCGATGCCGCCGAAGTACCCCGAGCCGGTGCTGGTGATGTTGATGCCGGCGATCAGGCCTAGCGCTTCGGCCACGTTGTGCACGGCGGTGCGCTGCAGGTCGTTGGCCGACAGCACATCGACGGTGTTGGCCGCATTGATCTTGAGATCGCTGGCGTCGTAACGGTTGCGCACCACGCTGACCGCCTTGAGTTGCTTGACCTCGTCCAGTGCGAGATCCACCGCGGCAGTACCGCTGCCATCGACCTGGATGCGGGTGTCTGCCGCGCTGAAGCCCGGGTAGTCCAGCGCCAGTGCGTACTGCCCGGCCGGCACGTCGTGGATGACGAAGTGCCCGCGCGCATCGGCCACCGCGCTGTATGCGGTACCTGCGATGCGCACCCTTGCGTTGGCGGCCGGCTTGCCGCTACTGCGCTCCTTCAGGGTTCCCTCCACCGTGCCGGCCACGGCGCAGGCCGCCGAGGTCATGCCGGTTACGGCCAGGATCGCCACGATCAATTGCTTGCGGGTCAAACGCTCATGCTTGTGCACATGCCACCTCGCCAGATGCTGGGCCGCGTTGCCAGGGGGCAACGGCCTTGCGATGCCTTGCGTCAGGGCAGACGGTCTGCACGGCGGTGCGCGCGCACGGCATTGCACGCCACGCGCGATGCGTGTGCCAACGGCCGAACGGAAAGGGCGCCGGAGCGTCTGCCAGCTAGAACAGCGTTGCAGGCGTCAGCGGCGTGGCGGCGAGTAGCCGGCGATGCACTTGGAACGCGAGCGCATGGCGCTCAGTTTGTAGTGCTTGGTCATGCGCGCTGCACCCGCATGGCAGCGATCACGGCAACACGGGTGCGCTGGTCGATACGACGTTGCTGCATACAACCCTCTCCCAGTGCGCGTGCGGTGTGGAATGGTGTTGCCGTCCAGGTGTGTCGTGCGTGTTGCCGATTGCCCAGGGCATCGGCTGCCGACCGCAGCCAGTGATAGACCTCATGCCTGGGTCTGTCAAGCAGGTGTGAAGTGTGTGCGGACATCATCGTCCTGCTTGCCGATTGCGCACCAATTCGGCCGCAAACCGCCACGATGTCGCTCTCATGCGATGCACCGCAACACGCGTGCATGAAGTCGGCGACGACGGCCGTGCAGGCCGCCGCCGGTTGCGTATCAGGCGCGTCGATTATTTCGGCAACGGCGAGCGTCCTGAAATCGACAACGCCGCCGCTTCACCGGCGGCGCCGGTCCCGGGCTGACCACCGCCGACGAACACGCGGTAATCGCCGGCTTCCACCGCGCGCTGCCCGCTGCGGTCCACGTCGCTCAGCGCGCGGGCGTCCAGCGTAAAGCTGAGTTCGCGTTGTTCGCCGGGCTTGAGGTGCACGCGTTGAAAACCGACCAGACTGCGCAGCGGCGATTGCGGGCGGTCCGGGTACTGCAGATACACCTGCGCCACTTCATCGCCGGCGCGGCTGCCGGTGTTGCGCACCGTGGTGGTCACCTGCAGCGTGTTGCCGGCGTGCAGCGTGGTGGTGGACAGGCGCGGTGCGTCGTAGGCGAAGCTGGTGTAGCTCAGCCCATAGCCGAACGGAAACAGCGGTTCGCCCTTGAAGTAGCGATAGGTACGGCCCTTCATGTCGTAGCTGACGTACGGCGGCAGGTCCTTGGTGGAGCGGTAGAACGTGACCGGCAGACGCCCGCCGGGGTTGTCCTCGCCGGCCAGTGCGCGCGCGATCGCGGTGCCGCCGGACTGGCCCGGATACCACGCCGCCACGATGGCGTCGGCGTTGGCCTTGGCCCAGTTCAACGCCACTGCGCTGCCGCTCATCAACACCACCACCAGCGGCTTGCCCGAGGCCTTGGCGCGCTCCAGCAAGGCTTGCTGCGGGGCGGGCAGGGCGATGTCGTTGCGGTCGCCGCCATCGAAGCCGGGCACGTCGATGCGCAGTTCCTCGCCCTCCACATCCGGCGAAAGGCCGACGAAGGCCACCACCGCATCGGACTGCGCCACTGCCTGTTCGGCTTCGGCCAGTTGTGCGGCGGCCGGTGCCAGCCATTCCAGGCGCAGGCCCTGGTCCTGGCCGCGATGTTCCATTTCCAGGCGGATCCTGCGCGGGTGGGTGTCGTCGAAATGCAGCACGGTTTCCACGCTGCGGCCATCGGCGTTGTGCATGCCGGCCGGCACGTGCTTGTCTTCGGCGTTGCCTGCCACGACCAGCTTGTCGTCGATATACAGCCGCACCGGGTCGTGCCCGGTGCAGTCGAAGCAGCGCGCTACGCGCACGGCCAATGTGTAATCGCCCGCGCCCGGCGGCAGTAGTTCGCCGCTCCAGCGCACTGCGTAGCGATCGGCCGGCACGCCCTTGGCCGGGCTGACCTGATCCCAGTTGAAGCTGACGGTGCGGTCCTGGCGTACCACCGCCGGGCGGCCGGTCATGTCGACATTGTCGAAATATTCGCCACGCAATCCCGGCTTGCCGTCGCTGCGCAGGGCGGTTTCCGGAATCATGCCCGGCACGCCGGCCGCCAGCGGCGCGCCTTGCGCGTAGCGCACCTGCTGCGCACCGAAGTGCTGGCGCAGGCCGAGCAGCGGGGTGATCGGTGCGGAGGAGGTGCCCTGATAATTGGCTTCCAGTGCGGCCAGCGCGTCGGCATTGGGGCCGATCACCGCCAGCTTCATGCCGGCCTTCAACGGCAAGGTAGTGGCGTTGTTCTTCAGCAGCACGATGGATTCGGCAGCGGCCTGCAAGGCCAGTGCGCGGTTGGCGTCGTTGTCGATGTCCTTGGCGCCCAGGCGCGCATACGGGTCCTTGCGCGGTGCTGCGAGTTCGCCCAGCCGATAGCGCGCGGCAAACAGGCGCACCAGCGATTGGTCGAGCAAGGCTTCGTCCACTTCGCCGCGTTCGATCGCCGTGCCGAGGTCGCGATAGGCATGCCCGCAATTGAGATCGTGGCCGGCCTTGAGCGCTGCAGCCGACGAGCCTGCATTGTCCGGGCGGAAGTAGTGGAACTGGGTCATGTCGTCCACCGCATCGCAGTCGGACACCACGAAGCCCTTGAAGCCCCAATCGCCACGCACGCGGCCATTGAGCAACCAGTCGGCCGCGCAGGCCGGTGTGCCATGCAGGGAGTTGTACGCGCACATCACCGACCAGGCCTGTCCCTCGACCAGTGCCGCGCGGAAGGCGGGCGTGTAGGTCGCCTCCACATCGCGTGGCGACACATCCACATCGAAACCATGCCGACCCGGTTCCGGGCCGCTGTGCACGGCGATGTGCTTGGGCGTGGCGATCGTGCGCGGATGGTTCAGATCCTCGCCCTGCAGGCCGCGGATGAAGCCCACGGCCATTTGCCCGGTGAGAAACGGATCTTCGCCGTAGGTTTCCATGCCGCGGCCCCAACGCGGGTCGCGGAAGATGTTGATGTTCGGCGACCAGATGGTCAGCCCGGCGTAGCGTTTGTGGTCCTTGCCGGGTCCGCCGGCCAGATTGAACTTGGCGCGCGCCTCGGTGGAGACCACCGTGCCCACCTGCTGCATCAAGGCAGTGTTCCAACTGGCGGCCAGGCCGATTGCCTGCGGAAACACCGTGGCATAGCCGTTGCGCGCGATGCCGTGCAGGCCTTCGCTCCACCATTCGTAGGCGGGGATGCCCAGGCGCGGAATCGCCGGCGCATCGTTCATGGCCTGCGCCACTTTTTCGTCGCGGCTCATCTGCGCCACCAGCGCGGTGGCGCGTTGTTCGGGCGATCCGCTTCGTTCGGCGGGGGCAGCAAGGGCGAGGCACGGCAGCGTCAGGCTAAGGCCCACTGCCATGGCAAGGCGCGATACAAACACGGACGACATGGATTCACTCCTGGGCAGCGGCCAAGGCCGCTGGACATTGTTCTGGTAGTGCCGCAGTAGCTGCGGCGAGGTGGAGGGTGTGGCGCGGCGGGGGGATGCGTGCCATGGGCGATGGCGGGGGGTGGGCCCGCGGGGGGGCCCCCTCCCCCCCCGCGGGGGGCCCTCTCCCC
>NZ_JPLE01000094.1 GCF_001010415.1 Xanthomonas pisi DSM 18956 | reverse complement strand
CTGCGGGGGCGGCGGGCCCCACTGCGGCGCCGGGCATTTTTGTCCGTTGGGCCTCGCGGCTGGCCGGGGGCTGAGCATGGCCGGGCAGCGGTCTCAAGTTTGCGCGGGCGACGCCGATGAACCGGCATCCTGACTGCCGGTCGTTGTCGTGAAGCCTGCGCGTTGCCACTCCAGTTGTCTGCCAGCCCGCCGCGTCCGGCAGGGAGGGCCTGCGCCTGCGCACCGGCTGTGCCGCCAATGAGCGCCACGCCGTTGCTGGAACGGATGGTGGACATGACTGCCATCCGCGACGCCGATCTGCTCGATCTGAGCCTGTTGCGCACCATGCGCGAGGTCTGCTCCGTCGAGGAGTTGTCGCTGCTGCGTATCGCCCCGGACGGCCGCACCATGGCCGAAACCCGCCTGCACGACGACGGCCGTCTGTCGCTGACGGTGGCCGAGCTGAAGGATGCGCAGATGCGTGCCCGGCTGGCCGACGTGCATGGCCCTGGCGAGGTGGTACAGCTGCAGCAGGATGGCAATGCGCTGCTGCTGTACCCGATGATGGAAGCGCGTGGCATCCGGACCTGCCTGCGGGTGGGCGGTGCGCGCACGCCCGGTGTTGCCGAACAGGCGATGCTGCAGGGCTTCGCACGCTTCTTCCAGAACTACCGCAGCCTGCTCGACGATGCCCAGCGCGACGCGTTGACCGGCCTGCGCAATCGCAAGACCTTCGACGATGTGGTCCTGGGCCTGTTTGCAGGTGGGCCGGACGCTCCGGCCACCGACGGCATCTGGCTGGGGATCGTGGATATCGATCACTTCAAGCGGGTCAATGACACCTTCGGTCATCTGTACGGCGACGAAGTACTGCTGCTGGTGGCGCAGTTGATGCAGCGCGCGTTCCGTCAGGAGGATCTGCTGTTCCGCTTCGGCGGCGAAGAATTCGTGATCGTGCTGCGCGGCGTGGATCGCGATGTGGCGGTCAGCCTGTTCGAGCGGTTCCGCCTGGCCGTTGCCGAGCATGTATTCCCGCAGGTCGGGCAGGTCACGCTCAGCACCGGCATCGTGGAGCTGACCCATGGGCGGCTGATCAGCCAGTTGCTGGACGAAGCGGACAAGGCGCTGTACTGGGCCAAGCAGCACGGCCGCAATCGCGCGGTGGTGTATGCCGAGCTGATCACCAGCGGGCAGTTGCTGCAGACCACGCAACAGACCGGCAGCGTGGACCTGTTCTAGGCGTACACGCATCGCCGTTGCCGCATCTCTTGCAAGTACGCAGGTGCGCGGCTGCACGCGCGCGACACGCGACCCTCGCAGGCGGCAATCCCGCAACATGCCGCCGCTTGCACTCGCCGGTGGCTACACTCCCGGGCTGTCTGATAGCTGGGGTATGCAATGAAGCGACGTGCCGTGGGACTCTTGGCAATGGCGGTCTCGACCGCAGTGATGGCGCAGGCGCCGACGTTCGATGGCGCGCGCATCTCGCGCGACGTCAAGGAGCTGGCGTCCGATGCCTATGAAGGGCGTGGCCCGGCCACTGCCGGCGAAGAAAAAACCATCGCCTATCTGAGCAAGCAATTTGCCGACGCGGGCCTGCAGCCCGGCGGCGATCTCGCAGCCGGCAAGCGGCTGTGGACCCAGGCGGTGCCGTTGCGTCGCGCCGATATCGTCGGTACGCCGACGCTTTCGCTGACGAATGCCGGCAAGCCGCAGGCGCTGACGCAAGGCAAGCAGATCGCCATCCGTGCCGCGCTCGACGGCGCGTCCAAGGTCGACATCGCCAACGCGCCGTTGGTGTTCGTCGGCTATGGCGTCAAGGCGCCGGAGCGCGACTGGGACGACTTCAAGGGCGTGGACCTGAAGGGCAAGATCGCGGTGGTGCTGATCAACGATCCGGACTTCGAAACCGGCAAGGGCGCCTTCGACGGCGCCGGCATGACCTATTACGGCCGCTGGACCTACAAGTACGAAGAAGGCGCACGCCAGGGCGCGCTCGGCGTGCTGGTGGTGCACGAAACCGCGCCCGCCTCCTATGGCTGGGACACCGTGGCCAGCTCCAATACCAACACCATGTTCGATGTGGTGCGCGACAACCCGCGTGCCGCGCACCCCACCGTGGAAGGCTGGATCCAGCGCGATCTGGCCACCGCGCTGTTCAAGCGCGCCGGGCTGGACTTCGACGCGCTGAAGAAGCAGGCGCAGACCCGTGGGTTCAAGCCGGTCGAGCTCAAGGGCCAGGGGCTCAGTGCCAGCTATCAGGTCAAATCCGACGTGATCACCTCGCACAACGTGGTCGCACGCCTGCAAGGCAGCACGCATCCGGATGAAACGCTGATCTACAGCGCGCACTGGGACCATATCGGCGTGGGCAAGCCGGACGCGCGAGGCGACACCATCTTCAACGGCGCGCTGGATAACGCCAGCGGCACCGCGGCGTTGCTGGAGCTGGCGCGCGGTTTTGCTGCCGGGCCCAAGCCGGAGCGCTCGGTGGTGTTCCTGGCCG
>NZ_JPLE01000093.1 GCF_001010415.1 Xanthomonas pisi DSM 18956 | reverse complement strand
GGGGATTGGGGATTGGCGGATGGTGCGTTGCAGGTCGCAGCGGTCGCGATGCCTGCTGGGAGGGCGCTGGAGGCAGGGATGGCTGGAACCAGCTGAAGGTGGCGACATCCGATCAGTTTTCGGGAGACCGGTGGCCACCATTGGGCCGCGCGGGCAGGTTCGCCCATTGAATGCCTTTGGGCGCCGCACCTTGAATGCGTTTGGGCGCTGCACCGACACGTCGCAGCGCGTCGGACGGTCGCGTGCGGCTGGCAGCACAGCAGTCAGCGCACTACGCGCATGCCGTCGCCGGCCGGAACGGCGTCGTAGTAGCGCCCGGTCTTGGTATCCAGCACCCGGTTGGGGCCGGCCGGCTGCATGCCTTGCAGCAGACGCCCGTTACGGTCGTAGACCATCGGCGAGGCGGTCGGCACCTGGCTGCCTGCAGGCGCAACCGGCGTCGCGGCCGGGCCCCGCGTGGGAATGCTGGGGGCAGCCGGGCGCTGGCTCAGCTGTGACGGCACCGGGCTCAACGCGTTGGCGGGCTGCAGCGCGCTTGGCGGCGCCACCTTGGGCTGGGCGGGCGGCGCGGTGGTGATGGGCTGCAATGTGTTGGACGAGCGTGTGCTGGTGGCGGACTGCGCCAGGGCGGCACCGGCAATGCCGAGCAGGGCGCAGGCCATCAGGACACGCGTGGAAGGATGGATCGCCATGTCAGCCGCCGCAGTGAGTAAGGACACTCCTGGAATGGGGGCACTGCGGTTGCGTGCAATGGATGTGTCCGGCCGGCACATGAACGTCGGTGTCCGAGAGCCGTGCCGGGCGCGGCGGAGACCGGCCCATCCGGGCGCGGAATCGACGTGCACGCTCAGCGGAATCTGGTCAGCCACAGGACCAACCGTTGGCAGCCCCTCGTGTTCACTGTTCCATCCTCTGTCGGCAATGTCACCGTCCCGCAAAACCCTGCCGGTTCGCAGTGACGCGCGACAGTGCACAGAACCATGGATGCATCACGTCGATCCCCACACGCCTGCGCGAAGACGGTGCGCGTGATGCCGCGCCTGGGAAAAGCGCTGCCGGGCAGCTGCGGGACTCGCACCGGTCGGCCAGCGTTGCGCTCCGCGTTCACCGCTCGCCGCGATCCATCACGGTTGAACCCGTCCCGCTGCGCCCACATCACTTGTGCAGGCGCCGGCACTCCGCTGGCAAGTGCATGCGAGAGCCCCATGAGCCAGTTCGACCTGACCCCTCCCTCCCCCGCCCAGCGCGATGCCCTGATCGCCGGGCTCAGCGACGAGGAACAGCGCGTGCTGCTGCACCATGGCACCGAGGCGCCGTTCTGCGGGGTGTTCCTGGACAACAAGCTCGATGGGGTCTACACCTGCCGGCTGTGCGGATTGCCGCTGTTCCGCTCCAGCGCCAAGTTCGAATCCGGCACCGGCTGGCCGAGCTTCTTCGCGCCCTACGATGCCGCGCATGTGCGCGAAATCCGCGACATCAGCTACGGCATGATCCGCACCGAAATCGTCTGCGCACGCTGCGATAGCCACCTGGGCCATGTGTTCCCCGACGGCCCGCCGCCGACCGGCGAGCGCCACTGCCTCAACTCGGTGTCGCTGGGCTTTACCGAAAACGGCCAGGCGCTGCCCAACCCGCTGCATCGCGACGGCGCCGAGGCGCAGCCGGCCTGATGGCGCGCGCGGTCCGGCGGTATGGCTGAGCAGGTGGGCAGCCCCGGCCGGGGCCAGGCAGCCGATCGGTCAGCCGGCGCGTAAGCGCCCCAGAATCGCCCTGAAGCCAGCGGCCGCCCGGTGGCTGCTCGGTGACTGATTCGGGTGGCGGCGCCTGGTCAGCACTCGCGCAATCGCGCTCGGGTTGCGGTTGCCGGCGTGCAGTTTCTAGCTCGGCGCCATCGCCTGGTCCCGCCATCGCTGCCTGGGCCGAGGGCTCGACGCCCCAGGCAGGAGTCCGCAGATGCAGACGTTCTCGCCCCTGACCGTTGCCAGCCTGCTGGCGGTAGCGCTCGCCAGCGCTCATGCGACCGATCAGCCGTCGACAGCCGCCACACCTGCGGCAGTCACGCCGCTGCCCGCAACGGCCAGCGGCCAGCCAGCGCGCCGTCCAGCGACACCGATGCCAGCGTGACCGGTCCGTTTCCCGCCCTGCCCAGACTGCTCCCGCAGCGCCGGCATCTCTGGTGGGGCCTGCAGACGCGACGGCCTGGCGCTGCGGCGCCCGCGTGATCGCCACCGGCCTCGATCCGGCCACCGATGCGGTGCAGCCGCGCGTCGATGGCCGCACGCTGACCCTGCTCAGTCGACAGGCCGCCTCCGGGGCGCGGTTTGTCGACGCGCAAGGCCATGCATTCCGGCAGCATGCCGGCGAGGCGAGCCTGTCGCTGGCGGGCGGCGAAACGGTGAAGTGGGTGCATGAGGCCGCCACGACAATCGGCTGATCATTCAGTTACAGCGCACATCTTCACGGCGCGCGCTTCAAGAATCCGCCGCGCAAGCCGAAACAACTAGCACTCCCAGATTGCTTCCGGCTTCGCCATGCTCATCATCGTTGGCTTCATTGTCGTCATCGTCAGCGTCCTCGGCGGCTACGTGCTGTCGCACGGCAAGCTGGGCGCGTTGTGGCAGCCGTACGAGCTGATGATCATCGGTGGCGCGGCATTCGGTGCGTTTCTGGTCAGCACCCCGGGCAAGATCGTCAAAGAGACCTTCAGCAGCATCATGGGCGTGTTCAAGGGCCCGCAGTACAAGTCCGAGGACTACAAGGACACCCTGAGCCTGGTCTACGAACTGTTGAACAAGGCGCGTCGCGACGGCTTCATGGCGCTGGAAGACCATGTCGAAAAACCCCAGGACAGCACCATTTTTGGCAATTACCCCAAGGTGCTGGCCGACCATCACCTGCTGGACTTCATCACCGACTGCCTGCGCCTGATGATCGGCAGCAACATCGAGCCGCACGAACTGGAGCCGCTGCTCGAACTGGAGCTGGAAAAGCATCACCACGAGGCGATGGCGCCGGCGCATGCGCTGAGCAAGGTGTCCGACGGCCTGCCCGGCTTCGGCATCGTGGCGGCGGTGCTCGGCATCGTGATCACCATGGGTTCGATCGGCGGCCCGATCGAAGAGATCGGCCACCATGTCGGCGCCGCGCTGGTCGGCACCTTCCTGGGCATCCTGCTGGCGTATGGCTTCGTGGCGCCGCTGTCGGCGGCGATGGAAGCGCGCGCCGACCAGGACGGACGCATCTACGAGGCGGTCAAGACCGCGCTGCTGGCCTGCCTGCGCGGCTACAACCCGAAAATCGCGCTGGAATTCGCGCGCAAGACCCTGCCCTCCAACGTGCGTCCGAGCTTCGGCGATTTCGAAACGCACCTGAAGACGATCAAGTAGGGCCACGGTCATGGCCGAGGCCAAATCCACCGTCGTCATCCGACGGGTCAAGAAGGTGCAGGGCGGCGGCCACCATGGCGGCGCCTGGAAAGTGGCGTTTGCCGACTTCGTGACCGCGATGATGGCCTTCTTCCTGGTGCTGTGGCTGATGGCCGCCACCACCAAGGAACAGCGCGCGGCGATCTCCGAATACTTCCGCAATCCCAGCCCGTTGTCCGGCAAATCGCCGGCGCCTTCGCCCGGCATGAACGGCCCCGGTGGCGCCAGCACCTCGATGATCAAGCTCGGCGGCACCGCCGACATGGCCAAGGGGCAGAAGGACGAGATGGGCCGCAAGCGCGACAACGCGGCCGATACCGACGTGGACAGCCGCGCCAAGGACAAGAAGCGCCTGGAAGCGCTGATGCAGGACCTGAAGGAAGCCATCGACAAGAGCCAGGCGCTGGAGCCGTTCAAGGACCAGCTGCTGCTCGACCTCACCCCCGATGGCCTGCGCATCCAGATCGTGGACAAGCAGAACCGCCCGATGTTCGACATCGGCCGCGACCAGCTCAAGCCGTACACGGTGGACATCCTGCGCGAGCTGTCCAGCTTCATCAATCAGGTGCCCAACCACATCAGCATCACCGGCCACACCGACACCACCGCCTACAGCAGTGATGCCGGCTACACCAACTGGGAACTCAGCGCCGACCGCGCCAACGCCGCGCGACGTGCGCTGGTCGGGGGCGGCATGTCCGACGCCAAGGTGACGCGCGTCGTGGGCCTGTCGTCGTCGGTGCTGTTCGACAAGACCGACCCGCAGAACCCGATCAACCGCCGCATCAGCATCGTGGTGATGACCCAGGACGCCGAACAGGCCGCGCTGGCCGGGGCCGGCCAGGGCGTGGCGCTGGGCAAGTCGGTGCACGACGCCGACACCCAGGTGCCGGACCTGAGCGCCGCAGCCACCGGCACGGCCAGCGTGGGCGCGCCAGTGGCTGGTGCTGCGCCGACTGCAGCGGCGACACCGGCTGCCGGGAAGGCCGCTGCGGCGTCCACCCCGGTACCGCCCGGCACGGCCGCGGCACGCCCGGCCGCACCGCGGGTGTCCTCCAGCACACAGGTGGCCTCGGCCACCGCACTTGCCAAGGCGGCCGAAGCGGCCGTGGCAGCGCCGCGGGTAGCGGTAGAGGGGCAGTGACTGGCGCTGCGGGAGCCGGGATTGGCCAGGCGACCTGGGCGTCGGAGTCCGGATTGGCCAGCTGATCGCGCCTGCGGTGTCGGTTCCGTCTGGCTCGGGGACCCGCCGATTCCCGCTGCTCATCGCATCGTGAGGCGCACGCTCTAGAATGGCCGGCCATTCCCAGCGTCGAGAACACCGTGTCCCGCAATTCCAAGGCCAAGCGCGACAAGCGCAAGAAGCAGCAACCCAAGCGCCCCATCGTCCGTCTGGGCCAGGCGCCCCAGGTCACCAACCATGCCGTGCTGCAGGACGCCGACGGTCGCGTCGTGGCCGCGATCGGTCTGCAGGGTGGCAGCGAGTGGATGCTGTCGATCGGCGGCCAGACCATGGGCAGTGCCGACAACCCGGTGCCGATGCTGGCCATGCTCAAGCACCTGGCCAACCTGCAGGAAGCCGAGGGCAAGACCATCTCGCTGGAGTATTCGACCCAGCTGCAGCAGATGATCGACGACCTAGCCGCCGAGGAAGGCCAGACCGCCGAGGAATATCTGACCGCGCTGGTGGCCGAATTCCAGAACGCCGATGCCGATACCGATGAAGACGGCGATGGCGATGCCGAAGACGCAGCGGCCGATGCCGGCACCGACGCCGATGCAGAAGATGCGGCTGGCGACGACGCTGCCGGCGACGACGACAGCGCGGCAGATGCGCACGCCAGCGATGCCGCAACCGATGACGCCGATGGCGAAACGGCCGGCAAGAAGCGCAAGGCCTCCAAGAAGGCCTGACCCGGCCGATGGCTGTCTACATCGACGATGCGGTGCATCTGTGGCGCGACCAGCGCTGGGCGCACCTGCTCGGCGATACGCTGGACGAGCTGCATGCCATGGCGGCGCGGCTGGGCATTCCCCGCCGCGCCTTCCAGAACAAACTCAGCGGTGCGCATTACGACGTGCCCGCACCGCTACGCGCCGAGGCCATCGCCCTGGGCACCATCCCCATCTCCCGCCATACCGATCGCGCACTGCTGAAGGCGCTGATCGCCAATGCGCGTGCGCAGGCGCGCGGCCAGGCGCCGTAACGCCGCTCCGGCGACACGCCCATCGCACGCAGGCACGATCGCCGCGGAAAGCGCATCCCCGCAGTCATCGCCAGCGCGCAACGCGCTGGGCTGGCTGGCAGCAGCACGCACTATCGGCACGTGTTGCGGCGCCACATCCAAGCGCACACCGCAGCCGCCGCAGATCGGCACGATGACGCAACCCATACCGGCCGTGCGCCAGCGAGAAACCCATGGCGCTGCAACGACGCGTCAGGCTCGCGCAGACGACCCATGCATGCCTGCAACCCGATGCGCCCTGCGGCGCACTCACCGGTGCGACCGGCGACGTTCGCTTTTGCGCCCAAGCACAAGCCTGTCACTATCCAAGCGCCCATCTTCCGGAGCCGTTGCATTGCCTGTTCGCGTCTCGCCCTCCGCCCCACCCTCCCTGTTGCGCGTCGGCGTTCTCGAAGACGACGACGTGCTGCGCGAAGACATCCTGATTCCCGGCCTGCAGGAGTTCGGATTCGCGGTCAGTGGCGCCGGCACCGCCGGGGCACTGTACCGGCTGATGCTGGAGCAGACCTTCGACATGGTGGTGCTGGACCTTGGGCTTCCGGACGAAAGCGGCCTGAGCGTGGTTGCGCATCTGCGTTCGCTGTTCACTGGCCTGGGCATCGTGGTGCTCACCGGCAACCGCGGCCGCTCGGACCATGTGCACGCGCTGAGCAGTGGCGCCGACGCCTTCCTGCGCAAGCCCGCCGACCCTGAAATCCTGGCGCTGACGCTGCGCAACCTGTCGCGGCGATTGCGCCCGGCCGATGCCAGTACCGCGCAAAAACCGGCGTGGCGGCTGGAATCGGATGGGTGGTGCCTGGTCGCACCGGATGCGCGCATCGTGGTGCTGACCTCGCTCGAGCGCTGCCTGATGGGCTGCCTGGATGCGCAACGCGGCCAGGCGGTGGAACGCGAGGCGCTGGTGTCGGCGCTGGAAGACTGCGTCGGCGACTTCGACCTGCATCGGCTGGAGATGCTGATCCATCGCCTGCGACGCAAGGCCGCGCGTATCACCGCAGCCGATGCGCCGGCGTTTCCGCTGCTGTCTTCGCGTGGAATGGGTTACCTGCTGGCCAGCTGATCGGCGCGCGCCGATCGCGCCGGCGGCGCGGCGAGCGGCAACAGCAGGCGGATGCAGGCGCCGTCGCCCGTGTTGCCGACCTCCACCCGCCCGCCGGCGGCGATGACGATTTCGTTCACCACCGACAAGCCCAGACCGGTGCCCTTGCCGGCCGGCTTGGTGGTGTAGAACGGCTCCAGGATGCGCGCCAGCAACTGCTCGGGAATCCCCGGGCCGGTGTCGGCGAACTGCAGCACGACCATGCCGGCGCGCTGCTCGCCGTCGATGCGGAACAGCCCCTGCCCGTCCATCGCATCGCGCGCATTGGCGGCGATGTTGAGCAATGCCAGCTCCAGTTCGTCCAGGTCCATCGCGATCCACAGCGGCGGTCCTGGCGCGATGCCTTGCAACCGGATCTCGTGTCCGAACAGTTGCCTGAGCGTGGGTTCGATCTCCAGCAACGCGTGGCGCGCGTCGAACAGGCGCGCGATGCCGGGTTCGGCACGACCGAAGTTGAGAATCCTGCGACTGACGGTCAGCGCGCGGCGCGACGCGGCTTCGATGTTTTCCAGGGTCTTGAGCAACGGTGCCTCGCCACGGCCTTCCAGCGCGTCGCGACGCTGCGCAAAGCCGATGATGACGTTGATCAGGTTATCGAAATCGTGCGCAACGCCGGAAGCCAGGCGCCCCAGCGCTTCCATCTTCTGCGTGTGCAGCAACTGCTCCTGGACGCGCTCGCGCTCGGCCATTTCGCGCACCAGCTTGCGGTTCACCGCTTCGAGTTCGCGTCGGCGGCGCTCCGATTCCACCAGGCTGTCGCGCAGCGCGGCGATGGTGCGGTCGAGCATCAGGGTGATCAGCAGATACACCCCCACCGTCATCAGCCCCAGGCCGACATTGCCCCAGGTCGAACGCGATGGCGCAAACCACAGCAATTGCGCGATCAAGGCCATCGTGCACACCACCGCCAGTAGCGCAAACACGCGCCACAGATTGCGTCGACCGAGCGCCATGCCGGCGAGCACCAGGGCAATCACCGGCATCGGATTGGTCATCAAATCGAAGATATCGACCCGCACGTAAGTGACCAAGGTGCCGAGCAGCGCGGCGGCAATGAAGACCTTGACGCCTGCCGCGCTGCGGCCGCGCCGGATCATCGGCACGCCAGCCAGCGCGCCGAACGCGGTGAGCACAGTCCCGGCCAATGCGCAGGCCAGATCGGGCCTGGCCTGCAAGCGGCCCAACCCGGCGACATACAGAAAAAAACCGACATCGCCCAGGTTGTACAGCGCGATGGCGACCAGCAGCAGCTGCAGGAAGGCCACCTGCCGTCGATCGATCGGATCCTCGCGCCAGCGCGTGGCCAACCAGCGCGGCACGAGCCTGGATTTTGCGGCAGACAGCATCGCGACAGGACGTCCTTGAGTGTCTTTGCATCCTCACATTCGTGGTGAGTGGATGCAATCGTGGCTTGGTGACACGTGGCGCAGCGGCTGACTATGTTGGGTTGTCCCGCAACATGAAAATTACCGAACTCCAAGACATGTGGGGGTGTCTGCGAGCCGGCGTGCAGCGGTCGACCACTCCATCCACGCGCCAGGGAACCTCCATGAGCCAGATTGATCGTCTCTCCAACCGGGCTTGCGCCCGGCACGCGACCGCCACCGCGCCGCACCCCCATGCCGGCACACGTCCGCAGCGCGTGCTGCTGCATGCGGCAGTGCTGACCGCACTGCTGCTCGGCAGCAGCCCGGTGCTTGCGCAGGTCGCCACCACGCAGCGCGGCGCCGGCACACCCACTGGCCAGGCCGCGACCGATGCAGCCGCCCCTGCGGCCGATCAGGACGCCACCGCGCAGGCCGATGCCGACCAGGACGATGCTGCCGACACCGGCAAGCATTTCCATATCGTCGGCGGCGCCGACGCCAGCACCGATGTGGGCGCGTTCGCCGCCGAGCCGTATGCAGTGGCGATCGGCGAAGCCAGCAATGCGCTCGGTGAGGGCGGTATCGCCCTGGGCGCCGGGGCCACGGTGACCGAAAAGTTCGCACTTGCTGCCGGCTACGCGGCGGCAGCCACCGGCGAATCGGCGGTGGCGGTCGGCGGCACCACCGACGTGTTCGATTACGACGACGGTGGCAATATTCTCGCCGTGCACGCCGAGTCCACAGAAGCCACCGGCTTCGTGTCCACTGCGCTCGGCGGCGGTGCCAAGGCGCTGGATGCGATGACCACCGCCGTCGGCAGCGGTGCCGAAGCCAGCGTCTTCGAGGCCACCGCGCTCGGGCATCGTGCACGTGCGCTGGAGCAAGGTGCCACCGCCATCGGTACGCGCTCGCAGGCGCTCGGCTTTGGCAGCAGCGCGCTCGGCAACGGCGCCCGCGCCACGGCCGACAGCACCGTGGCGATGGGCTTCAATGCGCTGGCCAGCGGCACCGACAGCGTGGCGATCGGCGGCATCAGCACCGCTGCGGAGAGCGCAGGCAACAGCGTCGGTATCGCGGCAGCCACCGGCACCGGCGCAATCGCACTGGGCGCCGGTGCGCAGACCCAGTCGGACTATGCGATCGCCATCGGCTACAACGCCAATGTCTTTCCGAACCAGCCCGGCAACACCGACGCGGTGGCGATCGGCCATAGCGCGGGATCGTTCGGCGCCAACTCGGTGGCGGTGGGTGGATTCGCGCTGACCCAGGACGTGGACTCGGTGGCGATCGGGCAGCGCGCGGTGACCTACACCGCCAACAGCGTGGCGCTCGGCGCCAATGCCGAAACCTCCTGGTTCAACCCCAACAGCACCGCGATCGGCGCCGACACCGAGGTCAACGGCGTCGATGCCACCGCAATCGGCTATGGCGCAAAGGTCGGCGACTGGGTCGACGATGCCTGGAACCGCTCGGCCAGCAGTGCCGTGGCGTTGGGCGCGTATTCGCATGCCACACGCAGCAATAGCGTGGCGGTCGGCGATGTCGCATCCGGCTTGACCCGGCAGATCACCAGCGTGGCCGCCGGCAGCGAGGACACCGACGCGGTCAACCTGGCCCAGCTACGCAGCGTGGCCACCGCCCTGGGCGCCGGCAGCGCCTTCGATCCCGGCGGCAACCTGATCAGCGGCAGCTACCTGGTGCAGGGCGCGAGCTACGGCAACATCGGCGAGGCGATGGGCGCCATCGATGCGGCCTTGACCGGTTTCGATGGCCGCATCGGTGCCTTGCAGAACGTCACCGCGGGCAACGTGGCGGTCGGCGGCGGCAGCCTGGCGCCGGTGGTCGGTAGCGGCACCAATGCCGTGGCGATCGGTTCGTCGGCCACCGCCAATGGCGAGAACGGCCTGGCGGTCGGCGCCGACGCGCTGGCCTACGGCCCGCAAGACACCGCGCTCGGTGCCAATGCCAGGGTCAACGCCGACGGCAGCACTGCCGTCGGCGCCAATACGAGCATCGCCACCGCCGCCACCAACGCGGTGGCGGTGGGCGAAAGCGCCAGCGTTTCTGCGGCTTCGGGCACCGCGCTCGGCCAGGGCGCGCGCGTCGACGCCGACAACGCGGTGGCGCTGGGACGCGGTGCGGTGGCCGATCGCGCCAACAGCGTCTCGGTCGGCAGTGCCGGCAACGCGCGCCAGATCACCAACGTCGCCGCCGGGCAAAGCGACACCGATGCCGCCAACGTGGCCCAGCTCAACGCCGGTGACAGCCGCACGCTGAGTTCGGCCAACAGCTACACCGACAGCCGGGTGTCGGCGCTGAGCGATAGCTTCACCCAACTGCGCGATGGCAGCGAGCGGCGCTTCCAGAGCATGGATCGCCGCATCGACCGCATCGGCGCGATGAGCGCGGCGATGCTCAACATGGGCATCAATGCCGCCGGCACCCAGAGCGCGCGCGGTCGCGTGGCGGTCGGTGCCGGGTTCCAGAGCGGCGAACGCGCGCTCTCCATCGGCTACGCCAAGAAAGTGGGCGAGCGTGCCTCCTTCAGCCTGGGCGGCGCCTTCAGCGGCAGCGAGTCGTCGGCAGGACTGGGCTTCGGCCTGGACCTGTAGCGCCTGCGCCGCGCCGTGCACGTCGTCCCCCTCACTCCATCGATCCTTGCGAGAGCCATTCCCATGAACAACGCTTCGCTGCCGCTCACGTCCCTGCTGTTGAGCGCAATCCTGGCCACGGCCACGTTTCAGGCCCATGCGGCTACCGATCAACTCAGCCTGCGCGGCCTGCCGGCCGCCGGCACTCCCACCACGCTCCCTACACGTTTGATCGTCAAGTACCACAGCAGCGTGCCCTCCGACGGCTCGCGCCTGTCGATCCTGTCTGCGGCCGCCAACCGCGCCGGGGTGCTGCGCGCCGCCAGCGGTGCCCCACGCGCGACGCCGCTGAACGCACGCGTGCTGCGCCGAACCGGCACCGGCGCCAGCCTGCTGGACGTGGCGCGCACGCTCAGCAGCGCCGACCGCGACAAGCTGCTGGCCGAGCTGCGTGCCGACCCGCAGGTGCAATACGCCGAGTTCGATCGCATGCTGCGTCCGGTCGACGACTTCGCCGGCCCCGCGCTCAAGGCCGGCGCCAGCGCAGTGACGCCGCAGGCCACGGCCACGGCGGTCACCCCCAACGACCGGCTGTACGCCGGGTTCCAGTGGCATCTGCAGGACAGCACCGGCGGCATCCGGGTGCCGGAAGCCTGGGAGACCTCCACCGGCGCCGGCGTGGTGGTGGCGGTGCTGGACACCGGCATCCTGCCCGATCATCCGGACCTGAAGAACAACGACCACGTCCTGCCCGGCTACGACTTCATCAGCAACGCCGCGATCTCCCGACGCGACAGCGACGCCCGCGTGCCGGGCGCGCTGGATTATGGCGACTGGACCGAAGAGGGCAATTTCTGCGGGCTGCCGGCGCGCTCCAGCAGTTGGCACGGCACCCATACCGCAGGCACCGTCGGCGAACTCACCAACAACACCATCGGCGGCGCCGGCGTGGCCCACGACGCGCAAATCCTGCCGGTGCGCGTGCTCGGCCAATGCGGTGGTAGCGGCTCGGACATCGCCGATGCCATCGTGTGGGCCTCCGGCGGCCATGTCGACGGCGTGCCGGACAACACCCATCCGGCCGAAGTGATCAGCCTGAGCCTTGGCGGCCCGGGCAGCTGCGACAACAACACCCAGAGCGCCATCGACACGGCGGTCGCCAACGGCGCGGTGGTGGTGGTGGCGGCCGGCAACGAGGCCAGCAACGCCTCGCAGTTCAGCCCGTCGAGCTGCGGCAACGTGATCACGGTCGGGGCCACCCGCATCACCGGCGGCATCGCGTTCTATTCCAACTTCGGCAGCAGCGTGGATCTGTCCGGGCCTGGCGGTGGCGCCACCGACGACACCGGCAATGGCGGCTGGGATGGCGTGGTGCTGTCGACCGGCTACAGCGGCACGACCACGCCGACCTCGGGCGAATACCAGTATGTGGGCTTTGCCGGTACCTCGATGGCCACCCCGCATGTCGCCGCGGTGGCCGCCCTGGTGCAGAGCGCGCTGGCCGCCTCCGGCAAGACGCCGTTGGTCCCTGCGCAGATGGAGGCCATGCTGCGTCAGACCGCGCGTGCGTTTCCGGTCAGACCGCCGGCCGGCCGATCGATCGGCACCGGCATCGTCGATGCCACTGCGGCGTTGGACTATGTGCGCAATAGCTGCAGCGGCAGCGCCTGCACGCCAGTCACCGTCAGCCTGACCAACCGGGTCGCATTGACCGGCCAGAGCGGCGCGCAGAGCGACGAGAAGACCTATCGCTTCGCCGCCACCGCCGGCAGCGCGTTGAATGTGCTCAGCTTTGGCGGCGGCGGGAATGTCGCGCTGTACATCGGCTTCGAGGCCGAGCCGACCACCAGCAGCTACCTGATGAAATCCGCGCGCACCGGCAGCGCGCAAACGCTGCGGCTGACCGCGCCGCAAACCGGCACCTACTACATCAAATTGGTCGGCGGCGCGGGTGGCTTCAACAACGTGTCGCTGATGGCGCGGCAGTAAGCGGCAGGCGTGCCGGGGGCGGCGGCTGCCTCCTCCGGCACTAGAGCGTGTTATGTACTTTGAGGTGAGTGTGAAGCGTCCTGTGGCGCGTAGAGGCAAGGCGTGCGCTGCGGCCCAGGCTGGCCGCCTGGGCAAGGCGCGCAACGCGGTATCGGCCCGCCCCAGGGCGCT
>NZ_JPLE01000092.1 GCF_001010415.1 Xanthomonas pisi DSM 18956 | reverse complement strand
AATTGCTTTCTTGGGTCGGTCCTCGTTGTATTCGCGTCGCCAGCGTTCGATCTCGGTGCGCGCGTGCAGCAACGTCGGGAACCAGTGCTCGTTGAGGCATTCATCGCGTAGCCGGCCGTTGAAGGATTCGACGTAGGCGTTCTGGTTCGGTTTGCCTGGTTGGATCAGCCGCAACTGCACGCCACGGGCATGCGCCCAGGCGACCATTGCCTTACCGCAAAACTCCTTGCCGTTATCGGTGCGGATCACCTGTGGCAGGCGGCGACTGTGTGCCAACCGATCCAGGACGCGCGCAACCCCGTGCCCAGAGATCGCGCGCTCCACCTCGATGGCGACCGCTTCGTGCGTTGCGTCGTCCACGATCACCAGACACTTGATCACTCGGCCTTCGGCGGAGCGGTCGAACACGAAGTCCATCGACCACACCTGGTTGGCCTGCGCTGGCCGCAGCAGCGGCTGACGCTCGCCAACCGGTACCTTCTTGCGCTTGCGGCGCCGGACTTGTAACTGCTGCTCGCGATACAACCGCTCCACGCGCTTGTAGTTCACCAGGCGTCCTTCCTGTCGCAGTTTGAGATAGATCATCCCCACGCCGTAGCGGAGATGGCGATGCGCCAACGCAAGAATGCGCTCGCGCAGTTCGCCGTTGCGGTCTTGGCGTGGGCAATAGCGCAGCGCGCTGGCGCTCATGCCGATCACTGCCAGCGCACGACGCTCGCTGGCACCACGCCCGATCCACTCGCGCACCAGCATACGACGCGCCGGTGCGCTCACCACTTTTTTCGCAACGCATCCTTGATCAGGTCGTTCTCGAACAACTGCTCGGCCAGCAACTTCTTCAGCCGCGCGTTCTCGGCCTCAAGGTCCTTGAGCCGCTTGGCATCGGGCACGCTCATGCCGCCGAACTTGCTACGCCACAGATAGTACGAGGCCTCGCTGAAGCCATGGCGCCGGCACAGATCCTTGATCGCCACGCCGCCTTCGGCTTCGCGCAGGAAGCCGATGATCTGTTCTTCGGTAAAACGCTTCTTCACGTCCAATCTCCTTGGGGTCTGTCTTTTATTCCCATCTGAC
>NZ_JPLE01000091.1 GCF_001010415.1 Xanthomonas pisi DSM 18956 | reverse complement strand
CGCTCCAAGGCACGCGCGCCCGTGGCGCGCAAGCCGTGCCTTCTCGCCCCGCGCGGGAGAGGGGCTTCACGGCAGCGATCGGCGGACTGGCCTTCCTCCGCTTACGACTGTCGTCCCCCGCCTGCCACTGCCTTCCCCCGCCTGCGGGGGAAGGTGCCCGAAGGGCGGATGGGGGCCAGCCGTGGGCCGATCCAACCAGCTGTCCTCATCCTGACCGGCACAACGCCCTGCAAGGTGGCGCGCAAGGCCCGCGCCGCGTGGGGTCGCGGCGCGCGGTGCTCAATCTTCCGGCGGTTGGCAGGAGTCGCGCACGATCAGGTGCGGGCGCACGCTGGCGGTGGGCAGTTGCGGGGCGTTGTCGGGCTGGATCAGCATCGCCGCGGCAGTGCGGCCGGTGTCGCGGGTGTGGCGGCGCACCGAGGTCAGCGGCGGCCACAGGCGGGAGGCCAGCGAGCTGTCGTCGTAGCCGATCACCGACAGCTGGCGCGGGATGTTGATGCCGGCACGCAGGGCCACCTTGTAGATACCGGCGGCCATTTCGTCGTTACCGGTGAAGATGGCGGTGGGGCGCTTCTTGCCCAGCAGCAGCTTTTCGGCGGCGGCCACGCCCGATTCGAAGGTGTAGCCGGCTTCGACGATGCGCTCGGGCGGCAGTTCGATGCCGCGCCGGGTCAGCGCGTCGGCAAAGCCGGAGGTGCGCTCGATCGAGGAGCGGTAGGCGCTGGGGCCGGTGACCAGGGCGATGTCGCGGTGGCCGAGCGAGAGCAGGTAATCGGCCGCTTCCGCTGCGCCGTCGCGGTCGTGGGTGATGACCGTCTGCGAGGTGGTGTCCAGCGCGATCGAGGCGATGCGGGTGTAGCGGCAGCCGATTTCGGCCAGCATGTCGGCCAGCGCCTGGTCCTCGGAGGCGCGCGGTACCAGGATCACCCCGTGCAGCTTCTGCGCCTGCGCAAACCGGCGCACGCCTTCGATGTAGCCGGGACTGCGGCTGTCGCAGGGGTGCACCACCAGCTCGAAACTGGAGCCGCGCAGCGCGTCCAGCGCGCCGTACTGCATGTCCACGATGTACTGCGCGGTGGGGTTGTCGTAGACCATGCCGATCAGGAACGAGCGCCGGAACGCCAGCCCGCGCGCCAGCGGGTCGGGCGCGTAGCCGACCTCGCGCATCAGCGCTTCGACCTTCTCTCGGGTGTCCTGGCGCACCAGCGGCGAGTTGTTGATGATCCGCGACACGGTCTTCTTGGACACGCCCGACATCCGTGCGATGTCGTTGATCGTGGCTACCTTGCCCTTCGGCAGGCCGGGCATTCCCTCTTCAGGCATCTTGCGGGCGGGCATAGCGGTCAACCAGTGAAGTTGATTGGATTCTACCGGCCAGACGGCCGGCAGACCTGAGCGAAGCCTGCCGCCACCCCGGACCCGCCGTGCCGGACACGCCGCAGCCGGCAGCGCGGCGGCATGCCCGGCGGTGCAGAACGGTCAGTCCAGGGCGCGGTAGCGGAAGTTGCGGAACTCCACCTGGCCGCCACCGGCGGCGTACAGCGCCGGCTTCAAGGCCAGGAACTTGCCGGCCACGTTGTGGTGGTAGCCGGACACTTCCATCTGCACCGGGTACTTGGTCCAGACCTTGCCATCGGTGCTGCTGTGGATGGTGACGATGTGACGATTGTTGGTGACCCGCAGCCACAGGGTGCCACCGGTAGCACTGGGGGCCAGCGTGCCGGGGCGTTCCTCGCCGTAGCGGTGCATGACGAAATTCTCGCCATTGCTGCCCACGCCGGCGTAGAGCTTGTCGCTGTAGAACAGCAGCGCCCCGCCCTGCCCGCCCGGTGCCACGGTCATCTGCACCTCGAACTGGTAGGCCTGGTCGGTGGCGATCACCGTCAGCGGCGAGGCGTTGCGCGGGGCGGGGCCCTTGCCCTGCAGGCGC
>NZ_JPLE01000090.1 GCF_001010415.1 Xanthomonas pisi DSM 18956 | reverse complement strand
AGCAACTGTGTTGTTGGAGAGGTCTTTATCCGTTCCGTAAGCCGGGCATGGCAGTGCCGGCCGCTGGTTAGCAGCCCTCGCTCCGTCAAACAAAATGGACACTCACACCGGGACGGCTCGGGCCTCTCTGACTCGGGCGTTGAGGATGACGATCATCTTGCGCATCGCCGCCACGACGGCGACCTTGCCAGGCTTTCCGCGTGCCCGCAGCGACCGATAGAACTCCCGGATCCGTGGCTCGTGCTGGATCGCAGACAGGCATGCCATGTACAGCACGTTGCGCACCTCGATGCGCCCGCCACGGATCTGGCGGACGCCGCGCAGGCTGCCGCTGTCATGGGCGATCGGGGCCACGCCGACCAGCTTGGCAATGGCCTTGCCATCCAGGGTTCCTAGCTCCGGCAAATAGCTGGCGATCACTGCTTGCAGGGTCGCTCCCACGCCTTTGAACGCGCGCATCGCCTGCAATTGCGGTTGCTGGTGGACCTGTTCGGCAATGTGCTTTTCCAATCGCACGCAGTTCTTTTTCATCTGGTTGATGTTGGCCTGCAGTGCGCGGCGCAAAATGGTGTCTGTCACGTGTTCCAACTGGTTCTCTGCACTGATCGTCAGGTCCACCAGCTGCTGTCGCGCGCGCACGAACTCGCGCAGCTTTCGCCGCCAAGGTTCCAACGGTTGATAGGGACGCAGCTCTAGCGTGTCGGCCATGCAGGCCAGGTTGGCAGCATCCAGACGATCTGTTTTTGCCGGCAGACCGGTGGCAGTAGCGAAGGCATGGCAGCGGCGCGCATCGGCGCGCACAACTTGGTGGCCGGCGACGAATAGGGCATCGAGCACCCGCTGTTCATAACCGCCAGAGGCCTCCAGGACAATCTGGCCAGCCCGCTGGTTTGCCAGCCAGGCTAGAAGTTTGTGATGGCCCGCTGGCGTGTTGTGAAACCGCGCGAAAGGGCCGCGATGGATGGCCACATCCAACATGGCCTTGCACACATCAATCCCGATGCCGTTCATGGCGAACTCCGTTAGGCTTGAAGGGTCGAGAGCTCCCCTGCCTGCCCAGCCTTACATCTACGAGCGTCAACTCTGGCAACTGTTCGGGCGACACAGGAGAGAAACCGACGTGGGCACCCAGCTACACGACGATCGGCAAGGATCTAGGCTCTTACGGTGGCCCACGTCGGCTCTCGACACCCAGACTGGCAGAATCCGAACAGATAAGGCTCTGACGCGGCATCCATGCGGCGTGAGGTCCCGCGA
>NZ_JPLE01000009.1 GCF_001010415.1 Xanthomonas pisi DSM 18956 | reverse complement strand
CCCACCCTCGCAGGACACGCTGCAAGTACCTGCATGCAGGCTCTTGTGCGGCATCCATGCCACGTAAGTTCGTCAACGGTTGGCGGGTAAGGACGCGTCGAGAGGGTCGGAGTGTGCGTGGTCGCGGTGCGGCCAGCCGACAACGCGCGGTCTGATCAGCTCCTTCGGTCCGAGCGATGTCATTGCCGGTCCCGGCATCACTTCACCCGTCGGCAAAGGCGCATGCGGCAAACACCTTGTACCCAGCGCGCCTGCGCCCGACAGTTGTTTGTCGACGCGCTTGCTCAAGCGCATCGCAATAGCGAGGTTGCGATCAGCCGCCGTCGCGCAGTAACTGTGCGTCCAGCTCCGCCAGACGCTGCGGCGTGCCGACATCGGTCCAGCGCCCGGCATGGTGGATGCCATCGATCAGCCCTGCCGCCATCTGCGCGCGCAGGATCGGCGCCAACGCAAACCGCGGCGCCGCGCCGGTCTGCTCTGGCACGTGGCCAATCACCGATTGCCAGTCGTGCAGCAGCGCCGGTCGATACATGCCGATGCCGGAATAGGTAAGCGTTGCGGGCAAATCCGCATGCACCTTGCCATCGGCGTCCAGCGCAAAGTCTGCGCGCTCTGCATACGCGGGGCGATCCACCAGCACCAACTGCGCCAGTCCTTCCGGTGCATGCGACAGGCGGGAAAAGTCGAAATCGGTCCAGATATCGCCATTGACCAACAGGAATGGGGCATCGCCCAACAGCGGCAAGGCATGCAACATGCCGCCGCCGGTTTCCAGCGGCGTTGCGCCTTCATGGGAATACGTCAGACGCAGACCGAACGCGCTGCCGTCTCCCAGCGTTTGCGGAAACTGCTCGGCAAGCCATGAGGTGTTGATCACCACCTCGTCCACACCCAACGCCGCCAGCTTGCGCAGATGCCAGACGATCAGCGGCGTGCCGCCGACCGACAGCAAGGGCTTTGGCGTGTGTTCGGTCAGCGGGCGCATGCGCTCGCCAAAGCCTGCTGCAAAAATCAGCGCCTTCATGCGTCGGCCTTCGCTGCGCGTGTTGCCAATGCGGGTTTGACCACCTCGTCCAGCAGTGCGATCAGCGGAGCCAGCTCGGCGTAGCGCGGCAGTACCTCGTCCAGATAGGCGATGAAGCGCGGCACATTGTCCAGATACCAATGCTTGCCATCGCGATGGCTCAGGCGCGAAAAAATGCCCAGGTTTTTCAGATGTCGCTGCACGCCCATCCAGTCCGCGTCGCGCAGGAATTGCTGCAGCGGCGGCACCGGCAATCCGGCCGTCTGCGCACGTGCGTGATAGCGCGCCAGCCAGCCGTCGACGCGTGCGATCGGCCAGCTGACCGAGGTGTCCTTGAACAGACTGATCGGGTCGTAGGCGATCGGCCCGATCACGCAATCCTGAAAATCCAGGACCGCCGGGCCAGCCGGCACCGGCATCAGATTGCGCGGCATGAAGTCGCGATGGGTGAACACGCGGGGCTGCGCCAGTGCGTTGTCCATCAAGCGTCGTTGCACCAGTTGCAACTGCTCGGCCTGCCCGCAGTCCAGCTGCACGCCAAGATGGCGACCCAGGAACCATTCTTCGAACAGGCCGGCATCGCGTTGCAGCAACGCCTCGCCGAACACGCCGCTGTCGGCGGGCGGCGGGATCTGTTGCAGCAACAGCAATTGCGCTATTGCGCCATCCAGCAGGGCGTCGGCATTGGCGTCGGTCAGAACCTGTGCCAGCGTCGGTACGCCCAGGTCCTCCAACAGCAGCAAACCGATCTGCAGGTCCTGTGCCAGCACGTGCGGCACGCGGACGCCGTGCCCTCCCAGCAGGCCGTGCATGCGCAACCAGGGGGCCACGTTCTCAAGCTCCGGTGGCGCATCCATCACGATGCGATCGGTGCCGCGTCCGTGCGTACGCCAGTAACTGCGGAAGCCGGCGTCGACCGACGCGCGTTGCAACGTGGCAGATGGATCATCCAGTGCGCGTCGCGCCCATTGCAGGCGCAGCGCGTCGCGCGCAGGGTCAGAAGGCGATACCGTCATGTGTCGTGGTTGCGTCAGAAAGTAGAGGGCAAAGCGCGTCTTGCGACGGTCAGCGTTTGCTGCCGCTGAACAACCGCAGCAGTGCAAGGATGGCGATGGCGCCGAGCAATGCGCCGAGGAAGCCGGCAGGCTCGCCTGCGTGGTACCAGCCCATGTAGCGGCCAAACCAGCTCGCCACCACCGCTCCAGCGATGCCCAACACGATGGTCAGCAGGCAACCCAGGCGCTGCGTGCCCGGCGTGATGAAACGCGCCAGTAGCCCGACCACAAATCCCACCAGCAGAATGTAGAGCCAGCTGTCGCTACCAAACAAGGTGTTCATCGCAGCACCGAAGGCGGAAGGGATCGGCAGACTAGCATTTCGGATGACGGCGACCTGCGCCGCAAGCGCGGTGCGGGCGGCGCTGATGGGATGCCTTCAGCAAGTGCTTGCGCAATGCCGCAGCAGCGTCGCCACATGGTGCCGGCGCAGGCATCGCTGTTCAACCGACTGCTCGAGTCCCCAGCTCCGGTCCTGGCGGGCCGGGAGCTGGGTGAGGGGCCGCTGCCCCCTTGCCGATGCTGCCTGGGTTGAGCGACTGCAAGGCCAGGCGTGACGTCAGCGCACGTCCTCGGCCCGCAGTGGTCTCACGGCCTCAACAGCAGCCATGTCCACCATGACGGGTGCCGCTATCGGCCGCCACCGGCGAACCGCTGGTTTCGCCGCGCAGGCAGGCCGCGTGATGCTCGGCGATCACCTTCGACACGCAGGCAGTGACGCGCTTGCCCATCGGGATGTGCAGGAACTCGTTCGGGCCATGTGCATTGGAATGCGGCCCCAGCACGCCGGTGATCATGAACTGCGCGCCCGGGAACTTCTCGCCCAGCATGCCCATGAACGGAATCGAGCCGCCTTCGCCCATGTACATCGCCGGCTTGTCGAAGAACGCCTGGCTGGCATCGTCGATGGCCTTTTCCAGCCATGGCGCCATGGCCGGGGCATTCCAGCCGGACGAGGCTTTTTCCAGTTCCAGCGTGACCTGCGCGCCATTCGGAGGGTCGCGCAACAGGGCCTGCTTGAGCAGCTCGCCGCAGGCCTTGCCGTCGGCGGTCGGCGGCAGGCGCAGCGACAGCTTCACCGCCGTTTGCGGACGCAACACATTGCCGGCCGAGGCCAGCGGCGGCATGCCGTCCACGCCGGTGATCGACAGTGCCGGGCGCCAGGTCCGGTTCAAGACCAGCTCGGTGAGGTCCTCATGCATCGGCACCAGGCCATCGACCATCGGGAACTTGTCGAAGATGGCGGTATCCAGCGTTGCCGCTGCGGCCTTGGCCTGGGTCAATCGCTCCGCCGGCACCTCCACGTGCAGACCCTCCAGCAGAATGCGGCCCGTGGCTTCGTCTTCGATGCGGGAGAGCAATTGCCGCAGCAGCCGGAAGCTGGATGGCACCACGCCGGAGGCATCGCCCGAATGCACGCCTTCCTCCAGCACCTTCACGCTGAGGTTGCCACCGGTCAGACCGCGCAGCGAGGTGGTGCACCACAGCTGCTCGTAATTGCCGCAGCCCGAGTCCAGGCACACCACCAGCGACGGCTTGCCGATGCGCTCGGCCAGATGATCCACATACGCGGGAAGATCGTAGCTGCCGGACTCCTCGCAGGCTTCGATCAGCACCACGCAACGCGCGTGCGGCAGACCCTGGGTGCGCAGCGCCAGAATCGCAGCCAGCGAACCGAAGATCGCGTAACCGTCGTCGGCGCCGCCGCGGCCATACAACTTGTCGTCGCGCAGCACCGGCTCCCAGGGGCCCAGGTCGGCATCCCAACCCGTCATTTCCGGCTGCTTGTCCAGATGGCCGTACAGCAACACGGTGTCGTCGCCGGACTTCGGACCCGTGGCAGGGATCTCGATGAAGATCAGCGGTGTACGGCCGTCCAGGCGCACCACCTCCACCTGCATGCCATCGATGGCCTGGGCGCGCGCCCAGGTTTCCATCAGCGTCACGGCCTGCTCCATATAGCCGTGTGCCACCCAATCGGCGTCGAACATCGGCGATTTGTTGGGGATACGGATGTAATCGACCAGCTGCGGGACGATCTCGCGGTCCCAGGTGTCGCTGATGAATTGGTCGATCTTGGCGCTGTCCATGAAGGCTCCGAATGCGTGACGTAATGACACATTCTACGCCCGGGGCTAGGGGTAGGGATTTCCCTACAAGGCGGCGCGCAGTTCACCGGCTGTGTGAAAAGTTCGTTGGCGATAGGATTGCTGCATGTGGCGCGGGACACTGGCTCCGCCGGCAGGAATGCTGGCTAGGACCATCACCCAAGCCACAAGGAGCGTTGCAATGAAGTCATTTACCGTAGTCCTGAAGTCCCTGCTACTGGCGTTGTTGTTGTCCTCGAATGCGTACGCGCTTGACAAGGTCGATATCAACACCGCGTCTGCTGAGGAATTGGACAAGGTGCTGACGAATGTCGGGCGATCAAAAGCCGAGGCAATCGTCGAGCACCGTCAGGCAAACGGTCCCTTCAAAAGTGCCGAGGAACTGGCACTGGTCAAGGGCATCGGACTCAAGACGGTCGAACGGAATCGTGACCTGATCGAAGTAGGAGCCACGATGGCTCCCGCCAAGAAAGCTGCCAAGGGGGCGGCGGTGAAACCGGTGGGACGGCGTTAAGGGGAAGGGATCCGAGATACGGTTCGACGCGAGGATGCGTGGCCGCAACCTAACTGGACAGGATGTCCGGGGGATGGCTGGAAGCCGACAAGGACGTGGAATCGCCCGGTGTTGCACTTGGATGTGCAGCCGGGCGTTTTTCGTTTCTGGGTGTGTCGCTCTGCCACGTGGCCTTGGCAGGGCTTGAGTGCCGGGCTTCGGGCACAATGCGCCGATGCAGCTGACAGACCTGAGCAGCCGGGTGATCCCGGCCACCGAGTACCGCCGCGAGCGGTGGCGCAATCAATTGGGTTGGACACGCGAGATCCTGCGACTCGGGGAGCCGGAGGCCTGGGCATTGCGGCTGTCGATTGCCGAGATCGAACGCGACGCCGCGTTTTCCGCATTCCCGGGGGTTGATCGCGAGCTGGTGCTGCTGCACGGCAACGGGATGCGGCTGCAGTTTGGTGCTGGCGTGCTCGATCCGGGCGATGCCGCCGCTCATGCGGATGGCCTGATCATGGGCACAACCGATGGCGATGGTGCCGACGCAAGCACTGCCGGTGCCGCGCGCGTGGTCGAGTTGCTGCCGCCTTACCAACGCGTCCGATTCGCTGGCGAGGAGGCCGTGGATGCGAGCTTGCTCGATGGGCCAACGCAGGATTTCAATCTGATGTGGCGCCGCGATCTGCTGCATACCGAGCTCCTGCATCGCCCCTTGGTCGGCACGATGCTGTTCTTCGCGGATCCGGGCAGCGCCTGGGCCATCCACCTGCTGGCGGGCCAGGCCAGCTTTGGTCGCGACAGTGCACTGCCGCCACTGGCTGCCGGTGATACCGCATGGCTGAGTGCATCGACGCGCACCCGTTACGTGCTCGATGGCGGCGGCGAGCTGCTGGCGATCCGGGTGAGTCCGCTCACTGGAACCCCTGATTAGCAGGACCGTACAGTTGAGGGTGTTCTTGTATGCATTGAACGGCCGAGGTGCAGGTGCAGGCGCAGCCAGTGGACCGGGGTAGCGAGCAGTTCGCATCGGCATGCGTCGCGTGCATTGTCTGCGTTGAGGCATTAAAGAGGCCGACAAAATGTGGCGAGCGTTCGTCAGGTAGGCGTGAACGGCGTGCAGGGACCGGAGTGTATGAGTGGCACACAAGGATTCCGAGCACTGGCCGCCGCCTGACGGCTGCCCAGTCTTTTTTAGCTGCTCTTGGCGAATTCGCAGAAATACAGCAGCTTGCCGAAGCGTGCCGATGCATAGCATGGCTGCCGGCAAAGAGATCGTCACTGTATGCCGGATTCGGATGCTATGCCTGCCCACCGATCGCCACGTGATGGCAGTACTACATGCTGCCAAGCCGCCAACTGCAGCCTGCACGTCTGTTGTTCAATACACATCCCGACGGTAGCGGCCGCTGCGTAGCAGTTCTTGCCTGACTTCGCTGCCCAGCAGGGTATCGAGGGTGCTGTCCACTTCGGGGGCCATGCCGCGCAGGCTGCCGCAGAGATAGATGCAGCCACCGCGGTCGATCCACTGGCGCAGGCTATCGCTGGCAGCGGCCAATGCATGTTGTACGTAACGCACTGCTGGGGTGTGGTCGCGCGAATACACAAGGTCCAGACGCGCGATCCAGCCAGCGTGTTGCCACCGCTGCAGTTCTTCGGCATACAGCGCATCGTGCGCGGCATTGCGTTCGCCAAAGATCAGCCAGTTGTCGCGCGCCCCGGCTGCGATGCGTGCGCGTAGATGGGCGCGCAAGCCGGCGATGCCGGTGCCATTGCCGATCAGCAGCATGGGGTGCTCGGGTGCTGGCGGATGAAACCCCGGGTTGCTGCGCAGGCGCAAGGCGATCGTCGCGCCGACGGGAGCATGCACGCACAGCCAGCCGCTGCCGATCCCAGGATGCCCGTCGGCATGCCGGTGTTCGCGGATCAGCAGTTCGACGTAGCCTTCTTCGCTGATCGATGCCAGCGAGTATTCGCGATGCGGCAGCGCGCGCAGGCGATGCACCAAGGCGGTTGTCTCCGATGACGCCGTGGCCGCCATCTGTGCATCGGTCGGCAGGTGCGAGCGACCAAGCCAGTCGCGCAGCGTACGACTGTCGACGATGTCTGCGCCGTCGCGTCGATGGCGCTGCAACCATGCCTGGACACTTTCCGCAGCGTTTTCCGGTGCGATCTCGGCGATGTCGCCAGCAACCCATGGCGGCAGCGTGCCATCGATGGGCGTGAGACGCAGTCGATGGATCGGTGCGCCTGCACTGCCTGGATTGACGTGGACGCGCTCGCGCAGCTGCCAGGCGGCGTAGCTCGGCACGCTCCAGTCGGGCTGGCTCGCAAGTGCAGGCGCCAATGCCGACAGGCGCTGTTGCCATTGCTGCAACGCGCGCGGGTCGGCATTGTCGACCTCGATGCGCGCGAACAGGCGGGTGCCGCCGCGCGCCTGCAGGCTGTCGTCGAGATGTCTGCCGAATGCGCAGAACTGGGTATAACGGCGATCGCCGAGCGCCAGCACCGCGTACTGCACGGCGGCCAGATCCTGCCCGTTGTCGGCGAGCCAGTGACGCACCGCAGCCTGCGCATGATCCGGGGCATCGCCTTCGCCCGTGGTGCTGACGATGCACAGCAGACGTGGCACGCGTGCGAGCTGCTCTGCACCCACTGCCTCCAGCGGCAAGGCATGGACGCCGATGCCTGCCGATTGCAAGGCAGCAGCGCTGCGTTCGGCCAGTTCGCGTGCGAACCCGGTCTGGCTTGCCCACACGATCAACACGCCGCTGCTGTCGCCGTGCGGCGTGTCGGCGCGTGCCCGGCGGCGCAGGACCACCGCAGCGCACAGCACGGCATACCCGGCCATCCCGACGGCGGCCCATTGCCAACGCTGCGGTGTGGGCGCGCCCCACCACGCACCGTCATGCAGGCGGGCGAGCCATCCAACAAGCGCGGCCAGGACGAGCAGCGCCATCCCGTTACCCAACCACACGCGTGGGCTTGCGACACTCATGACGCCGCCAGACGCTGCTCGAACGCAGGGCTCATCGCTTCGCGCAGGCTGCCATCGTGGCGCGTCAGGAAGCGCACTGCCAGGTCGGTCTTGGCGGCATGGGCGAGCCCGGCAGCGGTGCCGAGCACGGTCATCGCGGTGGCCCAGGCATCGGCCTGCATGGCGTCGCGCGCCAGGACGGTGACGGCGGCAGGCGCGTGCGGAATCGGCGCTCCGGTCCGTGGGTCGAAGGTGTGCGCGTAGCGCATGCCGTCGGCATCGAAGCGGTGCCAACGATCGCCGGATGTGGCGACTGCCAGCCCGTCCAAGGCAAGCACACGTGCCGGCAAGGCAGCGCCGGCGTCCTCATCGGGCGCGGATTCAACCAGTACACGCCATGCGCTGCCATCGGGTTTGCGCCCATAGCCGAACAGTTCGCCGCCGACATCGATCAAGGCGCTGTCGATGTCGGCCTGTCGCAATGCGCGGTGTACGCAGTCCACTCCGAAGCCTTTTGCGATGCCGGACAGATCCAGTGCGACAGCGCCGGGTTGCAGCAACCGCTGGCCATCCAGTTGCAGGCGTCGCCAACCGCAGCGCAGGCGGACCAGCGCGATCTGCTCGGGCGAGGGGACGCGTCGCCGGCCGCCGGAGGCGCCAAAGCCCCACAGCTCGACCATTGGGCCGACCGTGGGATCGAACGCGCCGTCGCTGGCCTGGGCAATCTGCAGCGCGGTGCGCAGCACGCTGAAGAAGTCATCGGGCAAGGTCTGCCAGTCACCTGCTGCAGCACGGTTGTAGCGGCTGATATCCGAGTCCGCTTCCCAGGTGCTCATTTGCGCGACCACACGGTCGAGCGCCGCCTGGATACGCGCATGCAGGGGATGCAGGTCGCGCGCACGCGGCGCTACCAGCTTGACGCTCCAGGTCGTGCCCATGCTGCGCCCGCCCAGGGAGGCAACGGCGTTGTCTGCGGAAGAAACTGGATGCATGTGTGGACCGGTCGAGCAGGTGCTGCTGAGGCAGCCATGGTGACGCGCGAAGGTGCCGTTTGCATCACGCGGTCTGTGCCTGAGGCAGCAGGGATGCACGGGTGGATGCTCCGCGCCGTGCACCCGCCAATGGCATGTGTCGCCACCACAGCGCCACTGCACCGACCATCCGGTCAACGCAGTGGCGGGCGTGCGGCGATTACTGCGGCAACACTTCCAGTGTGGCGACATAGCCAAGACGGCGTTGCTTGGCCTGCGGCAGCGAGGTCTTGCTATCTTCGCTGGTGGTTTCCAGCCAGTACATGCCCGGTTCCGGCCAGGTCACGCTGAAGCTGCCTTTGGCGTCGGTCTTGAGCTTGATCTCGTTCTGCGCATCGCGATAGCGCGTGCCGCCACGCACGATCTCGATCTCCAGCCCGGCTGCCGGCTTGCCGTCCAGCTGCAGGGTGAACTGCGCCGCTTCACCTGCGACCAGATCGTTGGGGTGGGTCACCGGAATCAGCTCGATGCCCTTGCCGCTGGGCTTGAATGCGGTTGTGGTCGGCGCGCCACGGGTCACGAAGGTTTCCACGCGATTGAGCGATTGCGAGACCTGCAATTCCTGCGCGTTCTTCGGCACTTCGGTGGCAAAGCTGGCCTCGTTGCCGCGCCAGCGCTTGGGCTTGCCGTCTTCCTTCCAGCTGGCGAACAGCCCGGCATTGATGATGCTGAGCTTGTAGGTACCAGGCTGGGTGAGCTGCAGGTCGAACACGCTGCGGTACTTGCCGGTGGCCGGGTTTTCCGGTTTGAGCGCACTGCCATCGGGCGCGGTGATGCTCAGATTATCCAGGCGCAGCGGCACGTGGTTGAAGTAGAACAGGTCGTTGGACACTGCCGCATCGACGGTGATCCACGGCGCCTCGCCGGCGATGACGGTCTGCGACGGCAGCAACCAGGCCTTGTGGGCGAGTGCGCTGACCGGCAGTGCGGCGAGCATGGCGATCAGGACGAGCGAACGTTTCATGACAACTCCTTGAAGGACGATGAGGACGGTGGGTCACGTGTCTGATCAGCGCGCAGGTATGGCGCTGCGTGGATGCGTGGGAAGCGATATGGGTCTGGTAACGCGGTGTATTACGCGCCCGTGCCGTGGTCTGCCGCGTACGCTGGAACAGCAGGTGACGCTCAGGGCTTGGCGACCAGGCTGATGGCGCCGAGCTCGCTGCTGCCGCTGGCCTTGGCGGTCTGCGCAGACGTCGCCGGCCAGCTGAAAGGCACCTTGACCAACTCGCGGCCGCCAACTTCGCGCGCGGCTTCCACCACCAGCGTGTACTGGCCGGCCGGCAGCGACTTCAATGCGCCCTTGGTGTCGGAGAACGACAGCGCATGTGCGCCAGCAGGCCGGGTGGGGCCGGTCACGCCGTCGACCGGCACGTCCAGCGTGCGGCCGCTCTTGCGCCACCACTGGCGTAGATCCGGCAGCCACTTGGTGCCGTGGCCTTCGGCGGTGTCCTTGGATTGATACCAGACCGCCAGATTGGCGGCGACCTTCTGGTCCGCACCTTCCAGCCAGATCGCCACATACGGGCGGTGATACTCGGCAACGTTGAGTTTGGGGATTTCGACATTGATGTCGAGCGTGGCCGCATACGCCGGCATGGCGAGCAGGCCGCTCAGGGTGATGGTCAGGGTGGCGCGCATGATCGTCTCCGGTAGAAGGTCAGTGGATCAACAGCAAGGCAATCAGCAGCGGAATCAGCAGGCCCAGGCCGACCAGCGGCCAGGTCATGCTGCGCTGACGCGCATGCAGGTGCAGCAGGAACAGGCCGGTGATGCAGAACACCAGGCAGGCGATGGCGAATACGTCGATGAACCAGCCCCAGGCCGGCCCGGCGTTGCGGCCCTTGTGCAGATCGTTGAGATAGGCGATCCAGCCGCGTGTGGTGCGCTCGTATTCGATCGCGCCGCTGCTGCGGTCCAGGCTCAGCCAGGCATCGCCACCGGGGCGGGGCAACGCGAGATACACCTCGTCGGGCGACCATTCGCCGGCACGCGTCCCGATGCTGATGTCCAGCTCACGCCCCAGCCATTGCGCCACGCGCGGCGGCAGCGGTGCGTCGCCGTCCTGGCGCGTGCCCAAGGCCTTCAGCAGCGCTGGCGGCAGGGTGAGCGTGCGGTGTTCGGTGGACGGGCTCGCCTCGATACGCGCGGCGTGATTGAGGGTGAGCCCGGTGACCGCAAACAGCAGCATGCCGATCAGGCATAGCGCCGAACTGATCCAGTGCCACTGATGCAGCAGGCGCAGCCAGAAACCGCGGCGTTGCTGGGTGGTGGCAAGAGTGTCGTTGGAGGTCGCCATGGCGCGCTCAGGCCACACTCGCTGCGAGCGACGGCTGCTGGTGCGATTGCCGTGCGGCCACATCGCTCAGCAAGACACGCAGACGTGGCTGCGTTGCACCCGTCAGCAGCGGCGTGAGCTGGTGCAGGAAGCCGGCATGTCCGCCTGCGATCGCAGACCGCATCCAGTGCTCGGCCTGATCGATGTCGCCATCGTCTGCCAGCAAGGTGGCGTAACTGGCCTGGCCGCGAAAATCGCCTGCTTCGGCAGCGCGGCGATACCAGTGGCGCGCGGCGAGTGGATCGGCATTGCAGGCCAGCCCCTGGTCGAGATAGCGCGCCACGAAATTCATCGATTTGGCGTGACCGCGCTCGGCGGCGGTGCGATACAGCGCCAACGCCTGCGCGTGGTCCTGCGCCACGCCACGGCCGGAGCCGTACAAATGGGCGAGGTTGTACATGCCCCAGTCCAGGCAATGCTCGGCAGCGCGGCGATACCACAATGCTGCCAGCACCTCGTTGCACGCGGTGCCGAAGCCCAGTTCGTGGCAGCGGCCCAGTTGATTCATCGCTTCCGGATGTCCGGCATTGGCGGCCACCTCGTACCACAGCATTGCCATGGCCGGATCGGCGGGAATGCCGCGACCTTCCGCATACAGCTGTGCGAGCAGCAGTTGTGCATTCACATCTTGCCCGGCCGCCGCCTTGCGCAGCAGCGCGATCGCTTGATCGGGCTGTGTCTGCAACAGCGCCATCAACAGGGCCGGGTCGATCACGGGCTCAGACATCGGCCCACTGCCGCAGCAGGTTGTGATACACGCCGGTGAGCTGGATCAGCGATGGATGCCCGGGCGTGTCCTGGGTCAAACGACGGATCGACACGTCCAGTTCGAACAACAGGCGGCGCTGCGCATCGTCGCGCACGATGCTTTGGGTCCAGAAGAACGAGGCGACGCGCGTGCCGCGCGTTACCGGCATCACTTTATGCAGGCTGGTTCCGGGATAGATCACCAGATGCCCGGCCGGCAGCTTCACCGACTGCGTGCCGAAGGTATCTTCGATCACCAGCTCGCCGCCGTCGTAACTGTCCGGGTCGCTGAGAAACAGCGTGCCCGAGACATCGGTGCGTACCGGCTCGGCACCACCGCGGCTGCGGTCGTAACGCACCGCGTTGTCGACGTGATACCCGAACGATTGCCCGCCGCTGTAACGATTGAACAACGGCGGATAGATCCGCCGCGGCAGCACCGCGGAAAAGAACGTACTGCTGCGCGAAAGTGCGTCCAGTACCAGCGCGCTGGCTTCGCGTGCGATGGCGCTGTCTTCGGGCAGCTGTGCGTTGTCCTTGGCCTGCGCGGATTGATGGCCGGCAGTGATGCGCCCGTCCGCCCAGTCGGCCGCGTCCAGCCGCGCGCGCAGCGCGCTGAGCTGCACGGGCGTCAAGACATCGGGAATGGGCAGCAGCATGCGGCGATCTCCATGCCGTGCGCAGGTTGCGGACGGCGTGCCGGAAGGTCAGAAACTGAAGGTGGCGTTCAACACCGCCGAGCGGCCATCGCCCGGCAACGCCCAGCCACTGCCGGCAGTGACGGTGCCTGCGGCGTTGACGGTGAGGTTGTTGCGGATGCTGGTGTAGTACTCCTTGTCGAACAGGTTGTTGACGTTCAACTGCAGGCTGAGCCAGTCGTTGACGCGCAGGCCAACCATCGCACGGTGCACCCAGTACGCGTCGGTCTTGCGATAGACCGCGGTGGAGGTGTTGTTCGGATAGAAGCTGCCCTGGTAATTGACGCCGTAGCCGAAGGTCCACTGGTTGAGCGCGTAAGTGGTCCACAGATTGCCTGCATTGCGCGGAGTCTGCACCAGTTCGCGGCCGGCAATCGGGTCTCCGGTGAGGCTGGCGGTGCGGTTGGAGACGCTCTGCAGCACTTCGCTGTCCAGGAAGGTGTAGTTGGCAAAGACCGACCAGCGCTCGGTCAGGTAGCCGGCCGCACCCAGTGCAATACCGTCCACGCGCGCCTTGCCGTCGAGCACCTGCTCAGGAATCAGCGGGTCGCCGCTGTTGACCTTGTAGTTCTCGCGCTCGTTGCGGAACACCGCCGCCGTCAGTGCCAGACGCTCGTTCAGCACGTCCCACTTGCCGCCCAGTTCGATATTGACCGCACTTTCCGGCGCGACATTGCAGTTGGCACCGGCCGTGGCGGTGGCGATCGGCGTGCACGAGCCGTTGACCGAGGCCTTGGACGGGGTCTTGCTGTTGGCGTAGGACAGATACAGGCTGGCGTTGTCGACCGGCTTGAACACCAGGCCGGCGCGGTAGGAGAACAAATCCTCCTTGCTGCTTGCCGGGAAGCCCGGGGTCACGCCGGTCACCCCGCCGGTGGCATTGACGGTGTAGGTGGTGGTGTCGCCCTCGTTGTGTTCGTAACGGCCGCCCAGGTTGAGCATCCATTGGTCGTTGAACTGCAGCGTGTCGAACAGGTACACCGCCTGATTGGTCAGGCTGCCCTTGCTGCGTCCGGTGCGGAAATAATTCTGCGGGCCGGTCCAGATGTTGTACGGGTTGTCGAAGGTCTGCAGCGGATAGGTGATGCCGGTGGTGGAGCCATCGGCATTGCGGAAGACCGAACCGCTATCGAGTTCGAAGTCTTCCTTGCTGAAGGCGACGCCGGCGACGATGCGATGCTCGATCGCACCCGTATGCAGGGTAGCGGTCAGGTCGGTCTGGCTGTGCGCGATGAAGTTTTCGGTCTCGCGCACCAGGCCACGCGGCCCGCTGTTGGGGTTCCAGGTGGACGGCGGCTGGCCGACGCAGGCACGGCCGGTGTAGGCGTTGGTGTTGTTGGGCAGGCACCAGGTGCCTTCCGGCGCGGTCGCGGTGGTGTGCTGGTCCACGCGCTGCGCACGCGCCAGGCTGCGCAGTTTGAGGTTGTCGTCGAAGTCCATTTCCAGCACGCCGGTCAGCATGTCCACGTCGATCTCCTGACGCGACACATTGCGATAGCCGTAATAGGTTTCGCGGTCCACGCCCGGCAGCGGACCGTCGTTGAACGGGCTGAGCGCGAACGGCACGCCGTACTGCGGCAGGTTGTTGTCGTGCTGGTGCAGGTAGCTCAGCGTGAAGCGGGTATCGGAGCCCAGGCCGAATGCGATCGACGGCGCAAAGCCCCAGCGATGGCGGAATTCTTCGTCGCGGCCTGGCACGTCCTGGGTGTGACCCATGGCGTTCAAGCGTACGGCGGTCCCGTTTTCGAAGTCGTAGTTGCTGTCGACGGTGAGACGGCCGTAGCGGTCGCTGCCGCCGCCGATCAGCACGTTGGTGAAGTCGCCCTGACCTGCGGTCTTGGTGACCAGATTGATGTTGCCACCGACCGAGCCGGCGCCGGACATGGCCGAGTTGGCGCCGTTGATCAGCTCCACGGCCTCGAGGTTGAAGGTGTCGCTGCGGCTGTACTGCGCGCTGTCGCGCACGCCATCGGTGGTGATGTCGCTGCTGGCGGTGAAGCCGCGCAGGTTGATGCTGTCGCCATACCCGCCGCCGCCTTCGCCCGCGCCGAAGGTGATACCGGGCAGGGTGCTCAGCACATCGCGCAGCGACAGCAGGTTCTGCTGGTCCATGGTCTGCTTGGTGACGACCGTGATGGTCTGCGGCGTATCGCGCAGCGCTTCGGTGTACTTGGGCGAGGACGGTTTTTGCGCACGTTCCTGCTGCACCCGGATGGCATCCAGATCCACCGCACCCGGAGGCGCCGGCGCATCGCCGGGCTGGGCGAACGCGGGAGCGGACAGGGTCAACAGCACGGCCGAGGTGAGCGGGGAAATCCTGGGAGTCATGAGACGTCTCGAAAAGGGAAGCGATGCTCCGGCCTGGCGGCGGCTCGGCGGGTGCGGAAGGGTGTGCGTGCGGTCGCTAGCCCGTTGCGTCCGGCTGGCGTTCACCGCACACGCTGCCGCGCCGCGCTGGAAAGCGCAGGCGAACAGGACGCAGAGCGAAGGTGTCGGACAGTGCAGGGCGCATGGGATCGCAGGGCAGGTCAGATGTTAAGAAGACCTGAAGGGCTGCGATCTTAAATGCAAATCATTCTTCTTTGCAATGCTTGCCGAACGCAAGCGCAGGCCATGCAGCAGATGGCGGCCTCCAGCGTGAGCAGTCGCGATCCGAAACCGCCGTCTCAGCGGTCGTCGCGGGTCCAGATGCCGTCGTGCTCGCGCTTGACCGGGAACTTGGGCACGGCGGTGTAGGCGGGCGCACACAAGGGCCGGCCATCGCGCACATCGAAGCGCGCGCTGTGCAACTGGCACTCGATGGTGCCGGCGACCGGGTCGAAGCTGCCGGGCGACAACTCGTAGTCTTCGTGGCTGCAGCGGTCTTCCAGCGCGTACAGCTCGCCGTCGAGGTTGAACACCACGATTGGCGCGTCGGTGACCTCGTCCCAGACGGTCTGCAGTTCGCCGGGCAGTAGCGCGTCGCTTGCGCAGACGAAGGTCCAGGTCTGACTCATGGCACAGCGTCGGCCAGCGACTTTTCCAGCACTTCGAATCGCAGGTCCTGCCGCAGCGGCACGCCGAAGCGTTCGTCGCCATACGGGAACGGCTTGACGATACCGGTGCGTCGGTAACCGCGCCGTTCGTAGAAGGCGATGAGTTCGTTGCGCACATCGATCACGGTCATGCGCATCACCGGCAGCTGCCATTCGGCGGCGGCGATGCGCTCGGCCTCGGCCAGCAGCGTCTTGCCCAGGCCGCTGCCCTGCAGCGAGGGGTCCACCGCGAACATGCCGAAGTACCCCGCACCATCGTCATCGGCGATATGGGCGCACGCCCGCAGGCGCCCGTCCTGTTCCACCAGCAACACCAGGCTGCGCTCGCGCAGGATGTCCTGACGCAGCACGGCCGGATCGATGCGGGCACCATCGAGAATGTCCGCCTCGGTGGTCCATCCTACGCGGCTACTGTCGCCACGATAGGCCGAGGTCACCAGCTGGACGAGGGCGTCGATGTCATCGACGGTGGCGGTGCGGAAGGTGGTGGTCTGCATGGGGGCAGTTTAGCGGGAGTCGGGATTGGGGATTCGTAAAAGCGCAAGAACGCTGTTTTTTGCGACGTATCGGACACCCGGATTGGGGCGTTGCGCTGAGTCTTACTGGGGCACGTGCGCCAGCGCACCGAGGTCTGGCGCAGGCGTGGCAGGGTGGCGAAGGGGTCTTCCGAATCCCCAATGCCGAATCCCCAATCCCCGCCGTCAACCCAGCAGGCGACGCACCTTCATCAACGCGGCAACAAAACGCTCGATCTCGTCGTGCGTGTTGTAAAAGGCCAGCGATGCGCGACAGGTGGCGGCCACGCCGTAGTACTGCAGCAGCGGATGCGCACAGTGCTGGCCCGAGCGCACTGCCACGCCTTCCAGGTCGAGCAGGGTGGCAAGGTCGTGCGAATGCGCGCCCTCGATCAGGAACGACACCACTGCGGCCTTGTCGGGCGTGGTGCCGAAGATGCGCAGGCCGTCGATCCGCTGCAGCTCTTCGGTGAAGTGCGCCAGCAGCTCGGCTTCGCGCGCTTCCACGTGTTCGAGGCCGAGCGAGTCAAGATAATCCACCGCCGCGCCCAGGCCGATGAAGCCGGCGATGTTGGGCGTGCCTGCTTCGAACTTGTGCGGGGCATCGTTGTACACGGTGCCTTCGAAGCTGACTTCCTTGATCATTTCGCCACCGCCCAGAAACGGCGGCATGTCCTGCAGATGTTCGCGACGTGCCCACAGCGCGCCGGTGCCGGTGGGGCCGCACATCTTGTGTCCGGTGATGGCGTAGAAATCGCAGCCGATGCCGGCCACGTCGATACGACGATGCGGCGCGGCTTGCGAGCCGTCCACCACGGTGACGATGCCGCGCTTGCGCGCCTCGCGGCAGATTTCGCGCACCGGGTTGACCGTGCCCAGCACATTGGACACATGCGTGATCGCCAGCAGCTTGACCTCCGGCGTCATCGCCTTGCGCAGGGCGTCCAGATCCAGCGCGCCGTCCGGCGTGATCTCGGCCACGCGGATGCTGGCACCGGTACGCTGGGCCACCAGTTGCCACGGCACGATGTTGGCGTGGTGCTCCATGCGCGAGATCAGGATCACATCGCCGGCACCCAGGCGCGGCAGTGCCCAGGAGTAGGCCACCAGGTTGATCGCAAAGGTGGTGCCGCTGCACAGCACCAGCTCGTCGGCACGCACGTTGAGAAAGCGGGCGAGCTTGCTGCGCGCGCCTTCGAAGGCATCGGTGGCTTCGGTGCCCAGCGCATGCACCGCGCGGCTGACGTTGGCGTTCTGGCGCCGATAGAACTCGTCGGTCGCCGCGATCACCTGCAACGGCTTCTGCCCGGTGTTGGCGTTGTCGAAATAGATCAGCGGCTTGCCATGCACCTGCCGCATCAGCAGCGGGAAATCCGAACGAACGCGCTCCCAGTCCGGAGCGCTGCCCTGCGTGACGGCCGGTGCATTCATGCCACGCCCGCCGAATTCAGGGCGCGGTCCAGCTGCAAGGCCAGCACGGCGCTCAGCGCAGCCGGTAACACCCGCAGCGGTTCGTGGCAGAACGCCGCACTCAACAGGCGCTGCGCCTCGGCCTGCGGCAGGCCGCGCGAGCGCAGATAGAACAAGGCATTGTCGTCGAGCTGGCCGACGGTGGCGCCATGCGCGGCCTGCACTTCCTCGGCATCGATCACCAGCACCGGCTGTGTGTCGATCTCGGCGTTGGCCGACAGCAGCAGATTCTTGTTCGACAGCCGCGCGTCGGTGCCGTCCGCGCCGGGACGGATATTGATGCCGCCATGGAAGACCACGCGGCTGCGATCGGCGCCCACGCCGCGCCAGACCAGCTCGCAGGTGGTGTCGCGTGCGATGTGCGCGATACCCAGGCGTGTATCGACATGGCGGCGGCCGTTGCCTAGCAGCACGCCATTGGCAATGAGCTGGGCGTTGTTGCCTTCCAGGCGCACGTTGAGCTCATGGCGCGACAGGTTGGCACCCAGCTCCAGATCCACGCGCTGGTAGCGCGCATTACGCGCCAGCACCGCATCGGTACGCAACAGCGCCGTTGCGTGCGCACTGTCGGCCTGCACCCGTGCATGCGACAGCACCGCATCCTGGGCCAGGTGGACATGCATCAGGCTGTTGTGCAGGTGCGCCGCATCGCCGACATGCAGGTGGTGCTCGACCACGTTCAGCGCTGCGCCGGCGCGCAGTTCGATCAGGTGGCGATGGTGCCAAGACAGGTTGTGCTCGCCGGCCACGCCGATGAAGACCAGATGCAGCGGCGGCTGGATCTGTGCCCCTTCCTGCACGCGCACCAGCACGCCTTCGTCGGCAAGCGCGGCATTGAGGCGCGCAAAGATTTCGTCGCTGCCTTCGAAACGGCGGCCGAGTAATTGCTGGGCGTCATCGCCTGCAGCCAGCGACGCGGACAAGGTGTCCAGCTGCACGCCATCCGGCAGCGTCGACAGGTCGCTCAATGCATCGGATGGGCGGCCGTTGACGAACACCAGCCGTGGCGACGGGATCTCGTCCAGCAGCGCAGCATCGATCAACGTCGGTACCAGCGGCGCAGGCTGGAAGCTGCGCCGTTCCAGCTGGCGCAGCGAGGTGTATTTCCACGCTTCGGCGCGCGGTCCGGGCAGGCCGGCCTGCAGTGCGGCATCGAGCTCGGCGCGGCGCGCATCGCTGCCGCAGAAACCGCGGGCCAGGGAGTCGAGCAGGGCGCTCATCAGGCAGCAACCTCGGGCACCACACGATCCTTCAGGAAGTGGTAGCCGTGCTTTTCCAGCTCCAGCGCCAGTTCCGGGCCGCCGCTCTGCACGATGCGTCCTTCGGACAGCACGTGCACCACGTCCGGCTTGATGTAGTCGAGCAGGCGCTGATAGTGGGTGATCACCAGGAACGAGCGCTCCGGCGAGCGCAACGCGTTGACACCGTCGGCCACGCTCTTGAGCGCATCGATATCCAGGCCGGAGTCGGTTTCGTCCAGGATGGCGAGCTTGGGTTCGAGCACGGCCAGCTGGAAGATCTCGTTGCGCTTCTTTTCGCCGCCGGAAAACCCTTCATTGACGCCACGGTGCAGCAGCTCGTCCTTCAGATGCAGTACGGCCAGCTTCTGCCGCACCAGCTTGAGGAACTGCATCGAATCCAGTTCGTCCTCGCCACGCGCCTTGCGCTGCGCATTGAGTGCGGCGCGCAAGAAATAGGTGTTGTTGACGCCGGGGATTTCCACCGGGTACTGGAATGCCAGGAATAGGCCGGCGGCGGCGCGTTCTTCCGGCGGAAGGTCGAGCAGATCCTTGCCTTCGAACAGTACGCTGCCTTCGCTGACTTCATAGCCATCGCGTCCGGACAGCACATTGCCCAGCGTGGACTTGCCCGCGCCATTGGGCCCCATCAGGGCATGCACCTGGCCGGGCTGGATATCCAGCGACAGGCCCTTGAGGATGTGTTTGCCGGCGATGCTGGCGTGGAGATTTTGAATGTTGAGCATGCTGATGGTCCGTCAGAATTCTTATGTAGCCCCTCTCCCGCCGGGAGAGGGGTTGGGGTGGGGGTGGGCGCGAAGCGTCTCCTGGATTTGGGGGCGCGAGGCTTCGCCCGTACCCTCATCCGGCGCTTTGCGCCACCTTCTCCCGAAGGGAGAAGGGAGATGCGTCAGCCGACGCTGCCTTCCAGCGAGACTTCCAGTAGCTTCTTGGCTTCCACGGCGAATTCCATCGGCAGTTCGCGGAACACCTGCTTGCAGAACCCGTCCACGATCAGCGACACCGCGTCTTCCTGGCTGATGCCGCGTGCACGGCAGTAGAACAGCTGGTCGTCGCTGATCTTGGAGGTGGTGGCCTCGTGCTCGACGGTGGCGCCGGGATTCTTCACCTCGATATAGGGGAAGGTGTGCGCGCCGCACTGCTTGCCGATCAACAGCGAATCGCACTGGGTGTAGTTGCGCGCGCCGTCTGCATTGCGATCCACCTTGACCAGGCCGCGATAGGTGTTCTGGCCACGCCCGGCACTGATGCCCTTGCTGACGATCTTGCTCTTGGTGCGCTTGCCGATATGGATCATCTTGGTGCCGGTATCGGCCTGCTGACGATGATGGGTCAGTGCCACCGAATGAAACTCGCCCACCGAGTCGTCGCCGAGCAGCACGCAGGACGGATACTTCCAGGTGATCGCCGAGCCGGTTTCGACCTGGGTCCAGGTCACCTTGCTGCGGTCGCCACGGCATTCGGCGCGCTTGGTGACGAAGTTGTAGATGCCACCGCGGCCTTCCTCGTCACCCGGGTACCAGTTCTGCACGGTCGAGTACTTGATCTCGGCGTCTTCCAGCGTCACCAGCTCCACCACTGCCGCGTGCAGCTGGTTCTCATCGCGCATCGGCGCGGTGCAGCCTTCCAGATACGACACGTAGGCCTTGTCCTCGCACACGATCAAGGTGCGCTCGAACTGCCCGGTGTGGCCGGCATTGATGCGGAAATAGGTGCTCAGTTCCATCGGGCAACGCACGCCCGCCGGGATGAACACGAAGCTGCCGTCGGAGAACACCGCCGAGTTGAGCGCGGCGAAGTAGTTGTCGCCCACCGGCACCACGCTGCCCAGGTACTGCCTGACGATCTCCGGATGTTCCTTGATGGCCTCGGACATCGAGCAGAAGATCACGCCCTTTTCGGCCAGCTCCTTGCGGAAGGTGGTGCCGACCGAAACCGAGTCGAACACCGCATCCACCGCCACGCCGGCCAGCCGTGCGCGCTCGTGCAACGGCACGCCAAGCTTGTCGTAGGTGTCGAGCAGTTCCTTGGGCACCTCGTCCAGCGAGGCGTACTTCGGGCCCTTGGGCGCGGAGTAGTAGCTCAGCGCCTGGAAATCGATCGGCGCGATCTTGAGCTTGGCCCATTCGGGCATCGGCATTTTCAGCCAATGACGGTAGGCCTCAAGACGCCAGTCGGTCATCCATTGCGGCTCGTCCTTCTTGGCCGACAACGCACGGATGGTGTCTTCGTCCAGACCGGGCGGGAGCGAATCGGATTCGATCTCGGTGATGAAGCCGGCGTCGTAGCGTCGGCCCAACCGTTCGAGGATCTGCGCATTCTGCGGGGGAGCAAGTTCGGTGGCCATCGGGCTGCCTACAGGTCAGGTGGTCGCGACGCGTGCGGCGATGGAACGCCGACGGCTGTCGCCAGGGAGAGAGAGGGGCTGCAACATCTGCGCAAGCGTGACCCGACGCAATGCGTCGCCGACCACGTCGTTGATCAGGCGCCAGTTGGAGCGCACGCCGCATGTCTGCGCGATGCCGCACTGGCTGTGGTCCTGGCTGCATTCGGTGATCGCCAGCGGGCCTTCCATTGCCTCGACAATCTCTACCAGGGTGATCTGGCCGGCATCGCGCGCCAGCCGGTAACCGCCGTGCACACCGCGCAGACCTTCCACCAGCCCGGCTTGCGACAGCGGTTTGAGGATCTTGCTCACGGTCGGCGCTTCCAGACCCGCCTGTTCGGCCAGTTCGCTGGCGCTGAGCACTTCACCGCTGCGTGCGGCAAGCACGGTCAGCACGACGGTGGCGTAATCGGTGAGTTTGGTGACGCGCAACATGAGCGAGCAGGAAACCTTAAAGCGGACCGAAATTGTACTCTTTCTCGCCGGGCAGGGCCAACCGCCCGGTTCAGCCGCCGGCAAGCGCAGGCCGTTGCGGGCGGTGGTGCGCTTGTGCTTGGCGCATGGGCGCGCTGCGGTCACAATGAGCGGCCCCATCACTGGACCCTTACATGTCGCGCAAAGTTGCCGCCCGCAAGTCACGTATCCACGGCAATGGCATGTTCGCCCTCGCCCCGCTCCGCAAGGGCGAGCGCATCATTCAATACAAGGGCCGCCTGCGCACGCATGCCGAAGTGGATGCCGACGACACCGGCGACGTGGAAAGCGGCCACACCTTCCTGTTCACGCTCAGCGACGACTATGTGCTGGATGCCAACTACGAAGGCAATGTCGCGCGCTGGATCAACCATAGCTGCAATCCCAATTGCGAAGCGGTGATCGAAGAGGCGGAAGGCGACGACCGCAGCAAGGACAAGATCTTCATCGAGGCCAAACGCGCCATCAAGGCGGGCGAAGAACTCACCTACAACTACGGCATCACGCTGGCCGAGCGGCATACGCCGCGCTTGAAGAAGATCTGGGAATGCCGCTGCGGGTCGAAGAACTGCACCGGCACGATGCTGCAGCCCAAGCGCTGAGCATGGGCGAGCGCGTTGCGCGCTGACGCGACGCACACATCGGTTCACTGCTGCGCAACAGTGCGCTGCCTAGGGTGCGGGCTTCTTTCATCGAGGAGCCCCACATGGCTTATTCGCTCTCCGGCAAGACCATCGCTGTCCTGGCCACCGATGGCTTCGAGCAATCCGAACTGACAGAACCCAAGCGCCTGCTGGAATCGTGGGGTGCCAAGGTCGATGTGATCGCACCCGGCGATGGCGCAAAGATCCGCGCCTGGAATCACACCGACTGGGGCGACTCGGTCGCTGTCGACCAGCATCTTGAACAGGCAACTCCTGACGGCTACGACGCGTTGGTGCTGCCCGGCGGCGTGCTCAATCCAGATACGCTGCGCACGGACAAGCAGGCGATCGCCTTCATTCGCGCGTTTGCGACGGCGCACAAGCCGGTCGCGGCGATCTGCCACGGACCGTGGCTCCTGCTGGAAAGCGATCTGGTGCGCGACCGCAAGGTCACCTCATGGTCGTCGGTCAAAACCGATCTGACCAATGCCGGGGCGCACTGGCAGGATGCCGAAGTGGTGGTCGATGGTCAGCTGATCACCAGCCGCAAGCCTGACGACATTCCGGCATTCAGTGCAGCGGTGGCCAAGGCACTGGCGGCGTAAGGCGCGCTGGTCGCGACTTTCCATCTCGCGTCGATGAAAGGCCCGGCGCAGTTGCGCCGGGCCTTTGCATGATAGGTGTGCAGAAGACGAGGGCTGCGGCTGCGCAGGCTGCCGGGAGCGTGCGGGATCTACTTCCCCGACAGCGACGCCGCCGGCACCAGCTGTTCGATGTTCTGATTGAAGTTGACCGCCACGCGCCCGTTCTGGATGCCCACCGACTCCACCTGCACGGCGCCCATCACGGCGGCAATCGACGGGTCGATGCGATAGATGGGTTCCTTGCGTGCGTAATCGGCCAGCCAGGTGTTGAGTAACTGGCGGGTGCTGTGATCGAGCTTTGCGCCGGAATTGGCAGGACGGAAATCGTCGATGCTGGGCTGGTCGAGATAGAAGCCTTGTTTGGCGACGTCGTAACGCAGCGCGCTGGTCAGGGTCACATTGCCCACCGGGGCCGGCGCGCCGCCGGCAGTGGCCACAGCCAGGTCGAACGCCATCTTGAGCCGGTCGCCCGGCGGCAGCGACAGCGCCGGATTGCTGACCGTCATTGCGATCAGGCCGCCCAGCGTGTCGTGCGTCTGCGGAAAGCGGCCGCCCAGATACTGCTGCAGGTCGCTGGCCTGCACGCTGATCTGATGGCCCTGGATCTGCGGCGCCGCCCACGCGCTGGTCACGGGGAGCGCCAAGGCGAGGGCAAGCACGGATCCGGCAAGCGAACGCAGTTTCATCGGGTGACTCCGGCAACAGGTGACACAACCTTAGTCAGCGCCGGTGAACCACGGGTTAGCGCAGCACCGGATGCAGGGTGGCCGAGTAGATCTCCCAGCTGTCGCCGCCGACGCGCGGCTGCAGGCGATAGGCGCCGACCAGCTGCTGCGTGCCAGCGCTGGTGCGCACGATGATGCGCACCGGCACCTCGATGCGCCGCGGCGGCTGTTCCTGATCCAGCGGCACCGGCGGGTCGTTGTTGATGCGCATCGAGCGGATATCGCCGATACCGCGCAGTACTGCATCGTCAGGCACCGGCGGTGGCCGGCCGCCGGTCCACAACGCATCGGCCTCGGCGCGTGCGGCGCCGGGCAGTGCGCCCAGGTAACGCTGCACGGTGGCGCTTGCTTCGGCAAGGCTCGCGCGCGCCTGCGCAGCGTTGGGGTCTTCGGCCGCAGGCTGCGCCGCCGCCTGGTTGGTAGTCGCAGCGGTGGAGACTGCCGGCGCAGGTGTCGTGGGCAAGTTGGCTGTCGCAGCCGTGTCTTGATCTGCACTGCGATGACAACTACAGCCCGCGATTGCGGCTACCACTATGGCAATTGCGATCCAGCGCATGGCGTCTCTCTGTCCCCGATGCGCGCAGTGTAGCCGCCGTGTGCGCCGCACGGTGGCTCAGGCACCGGGGTGTACGCGCTGCAGGCGGTCGAGCAGCAACTGCAGCTTGGGCCGTAATGCATCCAGCGCATCGCTGGGCTGCGCGCGTGGGCGGGCCGCCAGGTCTTCCAGCAACTGCGAGCCGACGGTGAGTGCAGCGCATTCGTCGCTGCTCAGGTCGCGGCGCCGATGCAGCTCTTCGAGCAGGCGCATCCAGTCCGCGCGCGAACGCTGTTCGAACTCGATGGTGCAGCGGTCGTCGCACGGGCGCCCGTCGTTCTCGATGGGGGTGACCGTAATGCGATAGCGTTTTCGGGACATGGTGATCGCGTCGCTCCTGGGCTGCGTCCACCATAGGCGCAGGCCGCCGCGCGCTCGATAGCGCAGGCCATGACGCAGTGTTCCAACGTGCTCAGTCGGCGGCTTGCGGCGCGGTTTTACGCAACAGCGGCAGCGGATCGTACGCACCGTTGCGCCCATAGACACCGTAATGCAGGTGCGGTGGCGTGCCGCGCGCGTTGCCTGTCGTCCCCACCATGCCCAGCGCGGTGCCTGGCTCGACAATATCGCCAACGGCCAGCCCCGCTGCCCAGTCGTCCAGGTGCGCATAGTAATGCCGCTCCATCGCCGGCCCGAGTACCCACACCTGTTTTCCACCCAGCCCGGCGTCGCGAATGGCGCTGACCACGCCGCGTGTGGCAGCGACCACGGGCGTACCGCGTGGCGCGAAAATATCCACGCCGGCATGGCTACGGTCGCGTCCGCGTGGTGCACCGAAGGTGTCGGCGATCTGGCGGGCACGGACATTGTTTACCGGGATCCGCAGGGTCTGCGGCGGCGGCATCCGCGACAGCTCCCAGGTGGTGCGCAGGCGTTCGGCCATCGGCAACTGCCACGCCCAGCGCGCACCGACGGCAAGCACCAACAACATGGCGATCCAGACAAGAATGCGGCGAAGTCGGCGTGCGGGGCTCGATGTCGGGGCGGGTGAGGTCACGGACGATGGTGGTTGCGGGGGACGTCGCACAGGGTAGGGGAGGAGGGATGAGTCGTGTGTGGTGGGTGCAGCGCGACCATGGCGTTCCGGGCTGCGCAAAAAAAAGACGGCCCGAAGGCCGTCTCGATGACACCGGATGCGTGCTCGATTAGAGCGCGGCGTCCTTCAACTTCTTCAGCAAGCGCGCCTTGACCTTGAAGCTGGCCGGCTTGGCTGCGAAGGTCTGCTCTTCCTTGGTGAAGGGGTTGATGCCCTTGCGCTTCGGCTTGGCCGGCACATGGACGCTGGTCAGCTTCAGCATGCCCGGCAGGGTGAACGAGCCTGCGCCCTTCTTGCTCAGCGACGAATGTGCCACGGATTCCAGCGTCGCCAGAACGGCGCGGACGTCCTTCGGAGCCAGCTGGGTGGATTCGGCGATATGCGCGACCAGGCCGGTCTTGCTCAGGGCTTCCTTGATCGGCTTCGGTGCGGCGGTCTTGGTAGCGGCCTTGGCCGGCTTCGCGGTCTTGGTGGCTGCGACCTTTTTCACTGCCTTCTTGGGGGCAGCCTTCTTAGCGGCGGTTTTTGCCATGAGGTATACGTTCCGTATTCGTTGGTGGTGTTGGGTCTGCCGACCCAGTCGGCAACGCGAAATGTAGGGCAACTGCTGCGCGCCGCCAATAGGCAAACGATGAAACAACACAAAAAAAGCGTCTTTCGACGGGGGTTCGTTCACCAGCGGCGTAAATACGTGGGTAAAACGCGGTGCGTCACACGCATAGCGCGCAGGCATGTGTCGGATCTGACGCAGAGCAGCAGGTCGTCGCGCAAGGCTGCGGCCGCAATGTGCGCGCCAGCCGAGGGCGCATTGATCAATCCGCTCTGCTGCAGACGGCGACTGTCTCGCTGCGAGATGTCGAAAAAGCCGCGGGCGATCGCTTGGCAAGCCGTGTATTGGCATCGATTGCAAAGCGCGCGACGTTGCGTGGGACGCCGCCTGGTGCCTGTCGCTGGATGCCCTGCGAGGGGTGGCGACTTGTTGTTGCGGGTCAGGCCGTCGATTGGCGTGACGCGTCGCGATTGCGCATGCAGCCAGCGACGCGTTCGCGCAAGCCGCTGCCGGCTAATCGTTGGCCGCCGACAAGTTGCGGCCGCGTTCGGTCGCCGCGGCGATTGCGCGCGCTGTCAGCGCTTCGAATCCGCCTGCCTGGAATGTTTCGATCGCCGCCTGGGTGGTGCCGTTGGGCGAGGTCACGCGACGGCGCAGGACCTGCGGTGCTTCGCCCGATTCGGTGAGCATGCGCGAGGCGCCAAGCAGGGTTTGCAGGACCAGGGTGCGTGCGGTATCGGCCGGCAGGCCCTGCGCCAGTGCCGCCGCTTCCATCGCTTCGGCCAGTAAAAAGACGTAAGCCGGGCCGCTGCCGGAGACGGCAGTCACCGCGTCCATCTGCGCTTCGTCGTCGATCCACACCGTCACGCCGGCGCTGTCCAGCAACCGGGTTGCCTGCGCGCGCTGTGCATCGGAAACGCGTGCAGTGGCATACAGCCCGGTGACGCCGGCGCCGAGCAGCGCGGGGGTGTTGGGCATCGCGCGGACCACCGCCGTGTCGCCTCCGCACCAACGCTGCAACTGGGTTGCAGTGATGCCGGCTGCGATCGATACCAACAGCGGCTGCTGCGCTTGTGCGAGCCCGGCCAGCTGCATACAGACGCTTGGCATGACCTGCGGTTTCACCGCCAGCACCCAGGTGTCTGCACCATCGGCAGCGTCGCGTGCGCTTTCGACCACGTGCACGCCAAAGTCGCGCGACAACCCGCTGCGCAACTCGGCGACCGGCTCGGCGACGCGCAGGCTGGCAGCCGGTACGCCTTGCCGGATCAGCCCGGCGATCAGGCTGCGCGCCATGTTGCCGCCACCGATGAAGGCGACCAGCCCGGCAGTGGCGGACGAAGGCGCAGGCGGTGTGGGCAGGGTCATTGCGGCACCTCTAGTAATAGGAATGGATAGGGCGATGCGCGAGGCAGCTCAGGCGGAGGCGGCGGGCGAGGGAGCGCGCGCACCGAACAGCGCCGTGCCCACGCGCACCATGGTGGCCCCGGCCGCGATCGCTTCGGCAAAGTCCGCGCTCATGCCCATCGACAAGGTATCCACCTGCCGATGGCGCTGCTGCAGCTGCGCGAACAGGTCCCGCATGCGCGCGAACGCCGCAGTGCGTCTTGCCTGCTGCGGGAACGGTGCCGGGATCGCCATCAGGCCGCGCAATTGCAGCCGCGGTTGCAGTGCGATGGCGTCGGCCAGGCGGTCGATGGCCTCGGGGGCGCATCCGTATTTGCTGTCCTCATCGTCGATATTGACCTGGATCAGCACGTTCAATGGCGCGCAGTCGTCCGGGCGATGACGCGCCAGCAGCGGGATCAACTTGGCGCGGTCCACGGTCTGCACCCAGTCGAACCATTGGCTGGCGATATCGGCCTTGTTGGATTGCAGGTGGCCGATCAGGTGCCATTCCAGCCCCAGCTCGCGCAGCGCGGTGATCTTGGCCTGCGCTTCCTGCACGTAGTTTTCGCCGAAGGCGCGCTGTCCTTGCGCAGCCAATGCGGCGACGGCATCGGCCGGCTTGGTCTTGGACACCGCCAGCAGCCGGACGTCGGCACGCGCATGCTCGGCCGCTGCGGCATGGATGGCATCGAGAATCTGCTGCAGCGACGAAGCCGGCACGTGGCGATCCAGAAAGAAAACAGGAGCGCTAGTGTGACGCCCCCGGTGGCCTGCTTCCAGCGCGCCGTGACCGCGCTGACCGCGGCAGCACGCACCAGCCTCAGTGCCGCGGTGAGGCGGGCGGTGCGGTCGATTGCTGTGATCCACCCAGCCTGGCTGGGCCTGAGACAGGCTGGCGCCGGCCACTGTCATGCCCCAAAACCAACGCCTTCAGCCCCACGCGGCGCTGCCGGCCTGAACCGGTGGCAAGCCGCTTCCCGCCAGCAGCCAGAACGCTATACTGCCGACCGGGGAGTACCTTCCAATCGCAGCCTAGGGGAAAAGCAGCGCATGGATATCGCTGAACTATTGGCGTTTTCTGTCAAGAACAAGGCATCGGACCTGCACCTGTCTGCAGGGCTGCCGCCGATGATCCGTGTCGATGGCGATGTCCGTCGCATCAATATTCCGGCGTTGGACCATAAACAGGTGCATGCGCTGGTGTACGACATCATGTCGGACAAGCAGCGGCGCGATTACGAAGAATTCCTCGAGGTCGACTTCTCGTTCGAGATTCCCTCGCTGGCGCGCTTCCGCGTCAATGCGTTCAACCAGAACCGTGGCGCCGGCGCGGTGTTCCGCACCATTCCGTCCGAAGTGCTGACGCTGGAAGACCTGGGCTGCCCGCCGATCTTCCGCCAGCTGATCGACCAGCCGCAGGGCCTGATCCTGGTGACCGGGCCGACCGGTTCGGGCAAGTCGACCACATTGGCCGGCATGATCGACTACATCAACAAGAACGAATACGGCCACATCCTCACCGTCGAGGATCCGATCGAGTTCGTGCACACCTCGCAGAAGTGCCTGATCAACCAGCGCGAAGTGCACCGCGATACGCACGGCTTCAACGAAGCGCTGCGCTCGGCCTTGCGCGAAGACCCGGACATCATCCTGGTTGGCGAGTTGCGCGACCTGGAAACCATCCGCCTGGCGCTCACCGCTGCGGAAACCGGTCACCTGGTGTTCGGTACCTTGCACACCAGCTCGGCGGCAAAGACCATCGACCGCATCATCGACGTGTTCCCGGCCGGCGAAAAACCGATGGTGCGCTCGATGCTCTCCGAATCACTGCGCGCGGTGATTTCGCAGGCATTGCTCAAGAAAGTGGGCGGCGGGCGTACCGCAGCCTGGGAAATCATGGTCGGCACCCCGGCGATCCGCAATCTCATCCGTGAGGACAAGGTGGCGCAGATGTATTCGTCGATCCAGACCGGCCAGCAATACGGCATGCAGACGCTGGACCAGCATCTGCAGGATCTGGTCAAGCGTAGCCTGATCACGCGCAACCAGGCCCGTGAATACGCCAAGGACAAGCGGATATTCGAGTAGCCGGGATTCGGGATTCGGGATTGGGGATTCGCAACGGCGATTTCCCGGACCGGATTCCGCTCTTGCGAATCCCGAATGTCCCATCCCGAATCTCTGCTCCCGAGGAGCACGCCATGAGCACCATCGACTTCACTTCCTTCCTCAAGCTGATGGCGCATCAGAAGGCGTCGGACCTGTTCATCACCTCCGGCATGCCGCCGGCGATCAAGGTGCACGGCAAGATCAGCCCGATCACGCAGACGCCATTGACCGCGCAGCAGAGCCGCGATCTGGTGTTGAACGTGATGACGCCATCGCAGCGCGAAGAGTTCGAAAAGACCCACGAGTGCAACTTCGCCATCGGCGTGTCCGGGGTCGGGCGTTTCCGTGTCAGCTGTTTCTACCAGCGTAATCAGGTGGGCATGGTGCTGCGCCGGATCGAGACGCGCATTCCCACCGTCGAAGAGTTGAGCCTGCCGCCGGTGATCAAGACGCTGGCGATGACCAAGCGCGGCATCATCATCTTCGTCGGCGCCACCGGTACCGGCAAGTCGACCTCGCTGGCAGCGATGATCGGTTACCGCAACCAGAATTCTACCGGGCACATCATCACCATCGAAGACCCGATCGAATTCGTGCACAAGCATGAGGGCTGCATCATCACCCAGCGCGAAGTCGGCATCGATACCGACAGCTGGGAAAATGCGCTGAAAAATACCCTGCGCCAGGCGCCGGACGTGATCATGATCGGCGAGGTGCGCACCCGCGAGGGCATGGACCACGCGATCGCCTTCGCCGAAACCGGCCACCTGGTGCTGTGCACGCTGCACGCCAACAACGCCAACCAGGCGATGGACCGCATCATCAACTTCTTCCCGGAAGACCGCCGTAATCAGCTGCTGATGGATCTGTCGCTGAACCTCAAGGGCGTGGTGGCGCAGCAGCTGATTCCGACCCCGGATGGCCGTGGTCGCCGCGTGGCGATGGAGATCATGCTGGGCACGCCGCTGGTGCAGGATTACATCCGCGATGGCGAGATTCACAAGCTCAAGGAGATCATGAAGGAGTCCACCAACCTGGGCATGCGCACCTTCGATCAAAGCCTGTTCGAGCTCTACCAGGCCGGCGAAATCAGCTACGAAGACGCGCTGCGTTACGCCGACTCGCAGAACGAGGTGCGCCTGCGCATCAAGCTCTCGCAGGGCGGCGACGCCAAGACCCTGTCGCAGGGGCTCGATGGCGTGGAGATCGCCGAGGTTCGGTGAGGTCGTCCGGAATGGCGCAGGGACACGTCCTGGAAGCTGCCAGCGCCACGCACGCTGTCGACGATCCGCTGGCGCAGCGCTGGGCGCACGAGCCGCTGGCGCTGCTGTTTGCGCCCTCCAACTGGAAGCTGGTTGCGATGTTCGTCGCCAGCTTCGGGGCCTACGCCGGCTACTGGTTCTACCGCAACTGGATTGCGTTACGCGCGATCACAGGGCGCCCGAGCATATGGCCGGTCTGGCGGGCGGGGCTTGCGCCGCTGTGGGTGATGAGCTGCTTCAGGCTGCTGGGGCAGTGCGTTGGACTGCAGGGACGATCCCGTTGGCTTTTCCGGCTGTCCGCAGTGGTCTTCATCGCGTTGTTGCTGCTGACGTTCTCCGAAAAATCGCGCCCTTTCTTCCTGGTATTGGGCTGGCTGCCGATCGCCGTGGTCAATACGCGGCTGCGGCGCTTCAAGCGTGCGCAGGGCATTCCGGAATGGCGCCGCGAGCGTTTCACCCTGCTGAGCATCCTGTGGCTGGTCAGTGGTGGACTGTTGTTCACGCTCAGCGCGCTTGCTGCGCTGGCGATTGCGCTGATACAGCTGAGTCGCTAAGCCGATCCACAGTGGCCGATCGCCTGTTGCCAGTTACCCGGTGACGACCTCCCGGTCCGGCGCCCGGCATTGCGTCTGGTCGTGGCGCGCAGTGGTGTGCTGGCCGGCCGAGCCGGACGACGTGCCAGTTCTTCCGCCGCTTCCTCACGCTTGCATGGCACAGCACTGCTGTTTCAGATGTAACCGCGGTGGCCGATAGTGTCTAATATCGCACCCCACTGCAGTGCCCAGACCCGTGAGCCTTCCCGATTCCGATCTCCGTCCGGAGCAAGAACCGTTGCCCGACGACGGCACCGTGGTCACCTCCGGGCCGTTGACGCCACCACCGGATTCGGCGGGAACCACGGCCGACGACCATGCGTATCACCACTCGGTGGCCGAGGACGTGCAGGGCATGGTGCTGGCCACGCTGGTCGCCTCGCTCGGCCTGGCGATCTTCGCCAAGGGTGGGCTGATGATCGGCGGCATGGCCGGCGTCGCCTTCCTGCTGCACTACGCGTTGCATTGGAATTTTGGCGTGGTGTTCGTGCTGGTCAACCTGCCGTTCTACTGGTTGAGCGTGCGCCGCATGGGGTGGGAGTTCACCTTGAAGACCTTCGCTGCGGTCGGTGCCTGCGGCGCCTTGACCGATCTGCTTCCGCGCTGGGCCGAGTATGCGCACATGAGCACCGCGTTTGCGGCCATTGTCGGCGGCGCGCTGGCCGGGCTGGGCATCCTGTTCTTCATCCGTCACCGCGGCAGCCTGGGCGGAATCGGCATCCTGGCGGTGTATCTGCAGCGCGAACGCGGCTGGAGTGCAGGCAAGGTGCAGATGAGTTTCGATGCGATGCTGATGTTGGTGGCCTTCTTCGTGTTGACGCCGGACAAGGTGCTGTACTCGGCGCTGGGTGCGCTGATGCTGAGCCTGGTGCTGATGTTCAACCACCGCCCGCACCGCTACATGGGCGTGTGACTGGTCAGGCGAGGTCCTCGCTGCCTGCGTATGGGCGCGCCTGGGCGCGATGAGGCCTTGCCTGCAACACTCCGTCGCGCCCGCATGCGCTCCGGGCAATCGGTCGGCAAGTTCAGGCGTTTGCATCGTCCCCCGGTATCGAACGGCGCATGCACCTGCTGTCGTTGCCGAAGTAGCGACATAGCGCGCGTTGCACGTTTGAGTGCGCATGCACCGAGGCGGCTTGCGTCCTCCTGTTCGCCGCCACGTGCCCGGCATCACTGCGTGCCGCGAAAGATCCTGCATGGCATCGCGCTAACCACTGGCGTAACGCCGCGCATCGCCATGCAGGCGCAGGCAGTCGACCCAGCGCCGACATCCTCCAGCGACGTGACCCTGCCCGCTACATCGCCCAGGCGTGTATCAGACACCACTAGCCAAAGCCGCCGATTTAGCGGGCAACACAACGACCGTGCTCACCGCCAGGCGGGCGCCGCCGGTGCCAGATGCGGTGTGCACCCCCTCGTACACTACGGTTCTGAGTGCGCCGTCCCTTCCCACCGGACGACTGCTCGCTACGTGTTGTCAGCCGCGCTTATTTCACCTGCATCCAGGCCGGTTTGAGTTTGGCGATGCGTTTGAACACCGGGCATTGCGCATGATGTGCGCCGGGCAGGTAGCCCAGGCTCATCAGGAATTCGCCGGTGATTTCGCCGCCGGTGAAGCGAAAGGTCTTCTTGAACAGTTTGACCCAGGCCGGCTTGTCGAGCGGATGCTGCGCGTCCAGCCATTGCGCAAAACTGCCATGCGAACGGCGCAAGGTCTGGATGACCTGCGCATTGTGGATGGCGGCCAGGATCTTGAGGCGGTTGCGGATGATGCCGGCGTCGCTCATCAGGCGCGCAACCTCGGCCTGCCCATAGGCTGCGACAGCATCCACGTCGAACCCGTCGTAGGCCTGCTGGAAATTGCCGCGTTTGCGCAGGATGGTTTCCCAGCTCAAGCCGGCCTGATTGATTTCCAGTACCAGGCGTTCGAACAGTTCGCGTTCTTCGCGCTGCGGGAACCCATATTCGTGGTCGTGGTAATGCCCGTGCACCGGGTGGCCGGGCGCGATGCTGCAGTAGCCGCTCATGGTCGAGGTCCCGGCCGGATGCCTGCTTCGTTGGGGGTGATGTGGATGCGTCGGCCTCCCGGCAGCGCCAGGTCCGGCCAGCGAGTGGGCTGCGTCTGCAGCTGGCCGTTGCGTAGTGCCTGGCTCACTTCGCTCATGGCCGCGCCGTCGAGGGAATAGAGCTGTGCCGTACCGGCTTGATACCAGCCATGGCGGTTGCGGGTCTGCAGGTCGCAGGCAACCGTATAGTCGGCTCCGAGATTGCACAGCAGCACGTCGAGCTCGCCGTCGCCATCGAGGTCGCTGCTGCCGACAACGCAATTGCTGTTGCCCTGCGTGCAGGCTCCCCAGAGCGCCTTGGACCTCACCAGGTAGTGCCACCAGTCCGCCGGCGGCTCTGTCTGGCCGGCAGCCACGCGCACATGCTGGCGGATCTGGGTCAGGTCGGTCAGCTGTTTGTCCGTCTGCTCTTCTACCTTTTCACTGCCTCCCCAGCGGCTGGTGCGAGCCAGGAGTTGCTCCAGCTTCTGCTTGCGCTCGGGGCTGCCGGCAAAGGGGGGAGTCACGCGCAACGACTGCACGGCCAGATAGCCGCGGCGGCCATTGTCGAAACGCAGAAATTCCAGATTCTGTTGCAGGGTGTCGGGCGTGGCGTCGGCGAGGCGCTGCATCTGGCTCTGCACGGTGATGCGATAGGGGTCGAGCAGCGGTGTATTGACCAGCACTGCCAGCCCGATCACCACCCACGACAGCGCCATGTTGCCGCCGGCCAGCTGCGGCAGCCAGCGATCGGCGCGCGGCCGCAGCACCGCGAACGCGTAGGCGCTGGCATATGCCAGCGCCAGCGCGGCCAGCAACACCGCGCAGATGCGTTCGCTGGTCCAGCCGTGCTGCGCAATGCGCAGGCCCACCGCGTATGCGGCCAGCGCCGCATGCAGCGGCAGGCTGAGCAGGCCGGCCTCGATCATCCGGCGCAACCAGCGCGGATACGGCGGCAGCCCGCTGCCATCCTGGTACACCGCATTGGTGAACAGCACCAGCCCGAACACCAGACTCAGCAGGATCGCCGCAGCCGAACGGGTCTGCCAGAGCGCCTGCAGCCCGGTGAACGGCAGCACCAGCAGGAACAGCAGCGCAATGGCCGCCAGCAGCGGAAGCAGGCCGGTGCAGAGGGCGAACAGGATCTGCCGCATCACCTGCACCGCGCGGTGCTGGGTGCGCCCGATCAGGATGCCCAGCCCGGTGATGGCGCCGGTCGCCAGATAGGCGAAGGCCTGTTCGCGGAACAGTTCGGCAAAGAACTTGATATTGACCAGCGCGAACAGGCTGGCCCACAGCCCCAGCACCATCCAGCACACGCCCACGAACAGCAGTGCCAGCGCCAGGGTCAGGCCGTTCTGCCAGGCGTGTTCGAACAGATCGCGGTAACCGGCCCGCCAATGGCCGTGCAGTTGGCGATGCTGCATCCAGGGCAGCGCGACGAACCAGCCGACGGTGATGGTGAAGCCGAACGGTCCAAGGACCCGGGCCACCTGCAGGGCCGGTGCCCCGGTGCTGCTCCATGCCGCCCAACTGCTCAGGGCCGCCAGCACCAGTGTGCCTGCCGCCACGTGCTGCCACAGGCGCCAATCGCGAAGGTCCTGCACGCTCAGCAGCACGAGGCTGGGCACGATCGTCACCACGGTGTACCAGCAGATTCGGGCGCCCAGGTCGGCGAAGGGCCACACGCCGTGCTGTTGGCCCGTTGCGGCCAGATACAGCAGCCCGCCCTGCAGTAGCGCGACCAGCACGATAAAGACGTGGGTCTGGCGGGGCAGTGGCGCGTCGGTGAGCGCGGGGAAGGTTCCTGGTGTGGGCAGCATCGTCGGTCCTTGGCACGCGATAGACGGCAAGTATGGCAGCGGCTCTGCGCGCGGCGGAACGAACGGCTAGAATGCGGCCATGTCTGTTTTGCCCACGCCTCTGGCCAACCAACTGCTGATCGCGCTTCCGGCGCTGTCCGATCCCACCTTTTCGCGCAGCGTCGCGCTGATCTGCCAGCACGACGAAAACGGCGCGATGGGGGTGCTGGTCAACCGGCCATCGGAGTACACGCTGGGCGAAGTACTGTCGCAGATGGGCATCGACACCGACGACGCGCAGCTGCGCGAGCAGATCGTGCTCAGCGGCGGGCCGGTGCACCCGGAGCGCGGCTTTGTCATCCATGACGATGCGCGCGAATGGGATTCCAGCCTGGAAGTGGGGCAGGGCGTGTTCCTGACCACCTCGCGCGACATCCTCGAAGCCATGGCCGCTGGCGAAGGCCCGCGCAATGCGCTGGTGGCGCTCGGCTGCGCAGGCTGGGGGGCTGGACAGCTGGAGTTCGAATTGGGCGAGAACAGCTGGCTGACCGCGCCATCGGATGCCAATGTGCTGTTTGCCACCGCACTCGAAGATCGCTGGCAGACTGCCGCCGGGCGCATCGGTGTGGACCTGTTCCGGCTCACGGATTATTCCGGGCATGCCTGAGGCGGGCGCAATCCGCCCCGACGGCACGGTGCTGGGCTTCGACGTGGGGTCGCGCCGGATCGGCGTGGCGGTCGGTACCGCATTGGGTGCCGGTGCGCGTGCAGTCGCCGTCATCAACGTGCATGCCAACGGCCCGGACTGGGTCGCGCTGGATCGCGTGCACAAGGAGTGGCGGCCAGACGGCCTGGTGGTCGGCGACCCGCTCACGCTGGACGACAAGGATCAACCCGCACGCAAGCGCGCGCATGCCTTCGCCCGCCAATTGCGCGCGCGCTATGCGTTGCCGGTCGTGCTGATCGACGAGCGCTCCAGTTCGGTCGAAGCCGCGCAGCGGTTCGCGCGCGAACGCGCCGATGGGCGCAAGCGCCGCCGCGATGCCGACGCGCTGGACGCCATGGCGGCGGCCGTGATCGTCGAACGCTGGTTGGCCGCGCCCGACCAAGCCACTCTTCTCCCTTGATTCCCGACCTGCGATGACCACCATGCAACTCGATTCGGACGGACGCCTGCGCCACCTGCTTACCCTGGAAGGACTGCCGCGCACCACGCTGTTGCAACTGCTCGACCGTGCCGGCCAGATCCGCGATGCCGCAGTCGGCCGGGTCGGCAAGCGCAACGTGCTTGCCGGCACTGCGGTATGCACGCTGTTTTTCGAACCGTCCACGCGCACGCGCAGCTCATTTCATCTGGCCGCGCAGCGATTGGGCGCGGACGTGCTCAATTTCGACGCGTCCACCTCCTCCACCCGCAAGGGCGAGACCGCGCGCGACACCTTGAAGAATCTCGAGGCGATGGGCGTGCGCGGCTTCGTGGTGCGCCATCCGGACGACGGCGCGGTGCAGGCACTGGCCGAGGCCGCAGGCGAGGGCACCGCACTGATCAACGCCGGCGACGGGCGCAGCGCGCATCCGACCCAGGGCCTGCTCGACATGCTGACCCTGCGCCAGGCCAAAGGCACCGATTTTTCCAAGCTCAAGGTGGTGATTGTCGGCGACGTGAAGCACTCACGCGTTGCGCGCTCGGACCTGCACGCACTGCGCACGCTGGGCGCAGGCGAGATCCGCGTGTGCGGCCCGGCGAGTCTGTTGCCCGATGACGGCATGCTGGACGGCTGCGTGGTCGGCCAGGATTTCGACGCCATGCTGGAAGGTGCCGACGCCTTGATGATGTTGCGCCTGCAACGCGAGCGCATGGAAGAAGGCCTGGTGCCGTCGTTGGAGCAATACCACAGCGACTACGGCCTGACCCGCGAGCGTCTGGCACGCGCCGGCCGCGACGCCGCGGTGTTGCATCCGGGCCCGATCAACCGCGGCGTGGAAATCACCGACGAGGTCGCCGACGGCGCGCAATCGTGCGTGCTGCGTCAGGTCGCCAACGGCGTCGCCGTGCGCATGGCCGTGCTGGAAACATTGCTGGGCTGATTGCCTGAGCGACACTCGCACGCCGTGCGAGCGCAGTGCCTACGAAAGATCCGCCTGACCGGGTGCAGCGAGAGCCGTCGCGGCGCCCGTTTTTTTCCAAACGCAGGTCATGTATCACGGCGCATTGCTGCGTCCGAGCAAGCGCGCCTGTCAGCATCGTTACGCAGCCACCGGCTGCGCGCAGCCGGTGCTTCGAATCGAACTCCACCGCACCGAAGCGGGGCTTCCTTGCCATGCATGCCGGTGCCGCTGCGCGTCTGGTGTCTTGAGTCGCGGCCAATCTGCAGTTGGCCGCGTGACCAACGGCATGCAGCAGCGCACGCTCCTGCGATTCCCGATTCCCGATTCCCGGCAACAAGCACCAAGCCCTAACACCCGCTCGCCTATGGTGACGATCCCTTTCAATCGCAGGAGATCGCAATGGGTATTTCGCGTCACGCCACCGCTCACTGGGAAGGCGACCTCAAGACCGGCAAGGGTCAACTCAGCACGCCGCAAAGCGGCTTGATGGAGAACACCCGCTACGCCTTCAGCAGCCGCTTCGGCGACGAGAAGGGCACCAATCCGGAAGAACTCATCGCTGCCGCGCACGCGGGGTGCTTCACCATGGCGCTGTCGGCGCAGCTGACCGAAGCCGGTTTCCCGCCGACCTCGCTGGACACTCGCGCGGATGTGGACCTGTCGATGGAAGGCGGCCCGCAGCTGTCGCAGATCCGTCTCAAGCTCAAGGCCGTGGTGCCGGGGATCGACGAAGCCAAGTTCCGCGAGCTGGCCGATGCCGCCAAGAAGAATTGCCCGGTGTCCAAGGCACTGAGCGCGGTGCCGATCAGCCTGGAAAGCGAATTTTCCAACTGATCCGCCCTGAAGCTGCGCGCGTCGGCGGACCATGCCGGCGCGCACAGCTGGCGGCAACCTGAATAGGCCTTTGTACGGCCGGTTCGGTTCAGGGCGGTTTCACCGCAACAGGCCGAGCATCGGCAGCGTGTCCTCCCTGTGAAGCTGCCGCAATGAAAACTCTTGTGCTTGGTGCTCTGGTAATGGGTCTGGCCGTGGCGGGCAATGCAACGGCGCAGCGCTACGACAGCGGCTACCGCGACACCTATCGCGGCGGCTACGAGGACGGTCGTTACGAATACGCACGCGTCGTACGCGTGGACCCGATCATCGTGTCCGACTCCTACAACGAACGCAGCAGCGAGCGCTGCTACAACCGCCCCTCCGATGGGTACTACACCAGCAACGATGGCTATTACCGCGATGGCGGCGGCTATGGCACGCCCAATGCCTCCAACCGCGGCGTCGCCAGCGTGATCGGCGGTATCGCCGGTGCGGTGCTCGGCAGCCAGGTCGGCGGCGGCAACGGACGTCTGGTCGGGACCGCGGTCGGCACCATGGCCGGTGTGGCGGCAGGTCGCTCGATCTACGAAGCCAATCACCGCACCTACCAGGGCAACGTCAGCGTCTGCGAGCCTGTCTCGTACCGCACCACGCGCGAGCGTGTGGATGGCTACGACGTGACGTACGAATATGCCGGCCGCACCTACCACACGCACAGCGACTACAACCCGGGCGACCGGATCCGTGTGCGCGTGGATGTACGCCCCGACTGATTGAGTGCATCCGGGCTGTTCATAAAAACGCTGCGGCAGACCGCAGCGTTTTTTATTGCGAGACCTGCGGCAGGCAAGCGTTTGCGGAGCGTGCTTGACGGGCCGTCGCATTCGACAGGCTGCAAACGTTTCGGGGTGCGACTGCCGAACGCAGGCGCGTGAAGCGATGGATGGTGATCGGGCCGCATTCCCGGCGCAGAAGAATGCTTGCCGGGTTTGCCCGTGAACCACCCGCATCGGGTCTGGCGGATACAGCCACGCCCGCAGCACTCAGCCCCAGTCCAAGGTCCCGCGAATCACCGTCTGTACCTGGCCGCCGGACCACACGTCGCCGTTGCTGTCGATACGCAGTTCCAGCAGGGCATCGAAGCCGATCTCGCGGCCCTGGCTGACCACGTAACGCCGGTCCTTGCCTGGCAGCGCGTGGCGGCTGTCCAGCCAGGCCGCGAGCACGGCATTGGCCGCACCGGATGCCGCATCTTCGAAACGCCGGCCGTTGCCGACAAAGGCACGCACCGCCAGATCGTGGCTGCCGGCCTGAGCAGCACGTGCGTAGGCGAATACGCCCATGCTGCCGGTGGCTTCGGCCAGTGCGGCGATCGCGTCCCAGGTCGGCTGCAGGCCGCGCAATGCCGCTTCACTGGCCAGTTCCACCACCCACCAGGTGCGCCCCCCATCCATCAGCGCAGGCGGCAGGGTGCCGAGCGGCCAGCCATGCAGCGCATCGCGCAGCCGCGGGTCGTCGACGTCCACCTGTTCGGCAACGCGTGCGCGCGGCGTGCGGATGGCAATGCTGCGGTGGCCATCGATCTGCTCCACGCGCAGCGGCAACTGCCCGGCAATGCCGTCCTGCACCAGCAGGCCATCGTCCGGCGCGGCCAGCCCGGCGTCGAGCACCGCATGCGCCGTGCCCACGCTGGGGTGTCCGGCGAACGGGACCTCTTTTTGCGGCGAAAACATCCGCAGCCGGTAGCTGCTGTGCGCATCGGCCGCAGGAAAGACGAAGGTGGTCTCCGGCAACTTGGTCCAGCGGGCGATCGCCTGCATCGCCGCATCGTCCAGACCCTGCGCATCCAGGACCACTGCCAGCGGATTGCCGCTGCCGGGGCGGGCGGAGAACACATCCAGTTGCAGGAAACGGCGGGTGGTCATGGTGGCGGATCCGCGAACAGGGCGCGGTAGCTTACCAATCGATGCGGCCGTCGATCACCTGCAGCGTCGTTCCGCCAATCCAGACTTCGCCTGCATCGTCCACTTCCACGTGGATGCGACCATCGCGGCCGACCTCGCGGCCCTGGCTGGCGACATAACGCGCCGCTTCGCCCGGCAGGCGGTGTTCGCCATGCAGGCGCGCGGCGATGCAGGCATTGGCGCTGCCGGTGACCGGATCTTCGGGAATGCCGTCGCCGGGGCAGAACGCGCGCACCACCAGATCTGCGTCGGCATCCTGCACGGCTGCGTAAATGGCCAGCCCGGTGGCGGCGCTGGCCTGGGTCAGGCGGGTGATCGCGGCAAGATCCGGCGCGGCCTGACGCACCGCCACGGCATCGGCCAGCTCCAGCAGCCACCAGTTCGGGCCGTTGTTCCAGAGCGCTGCCGGCTGCGCTGCCACCCGCAATCCGGCGCAGGCTGCCTGCAATGCCGCCGTGTGGGTGTCGCCGGTTGCGATGACGCGTGCACGTGGCGCGCGCAGCCGCACCTGCAACGCGCCGTGGCGGTCGAACACGTCCACCGGCAAGACGCCGGCTGCGCATTGCTGGTGCAGTCGGCCATCGGCCTTGTAGCCGGTCACTCCATGGGTGGCCGCGACCCACGCCGCGCCGACGCTGGGGTGGCCGGCAAACGGCAGCTCTGCGCGTGGAGTGAAGATGCGGATGTGATAGTCGGCATCCGGCACGCTGACGGGCACAAAGAAAATCGTCTCCGACAGATTCAGCCATGCGGCGATCTGCTGCATCTGCTCAGCCGACAATGCGCCCGCGTCGAACACCACGCCCAGCGGATTGCCGGAGCCGGTGCGGCTGGCGAAGACATCCAGTTGCAGGTAGCGGTGCTTGCTCATGCGCGATGCGATCTCGGTGGTGGGAAGGGTGCGGATGGTTGCAGCGCAAACCGTTGCCGCGATGCAGAGCGGCGCTGCGGAGTGCGACCGCACGCGGGGTCAGATGCGCGCCATTGGCAGTAGAATCGCAGGTTCCGCCCGGCATCCCGGCTTCTTTCCCCCCATCATAAACGCCTACTCCATGTCAGCTCCCCACACTACCGATCGTTGGATCGTCCTCAAGTTCGGCGGCACCTCGGTGTCGCGTCGTCATCGCTGGGACACGATTGGAAAACTGGCGAGCAAACGGGCGAACGAAACCGGCGGCCGCGTGCTGGTGGTGGTGTCCGCGCTCTCGGGCGTGACCAACGAACTGACCGCCATCGCCGATGGCGCTGCCGATAGCGCACAGCGCGTGGCAGCGCTGGAACAACGCCATCGCGAATTTCTGGCCGAGCTCGAGCTCGATGCCGATGCGGTCCTCGGCGAGCGGCTGGCCGCACTGCACGCCCTGCTTGCCGATGCGCGCGCTGCCACGCGTACGCTCGATTGGCAGGCCGAGGTGCTGGGGCAGGGCGAATTGCTGTCCTCCACCATCGGTGCGGCGTATCTGCATGCCAGCGGCCTGGATATGGGCTGGCTGGATGCACGTCAGTGGCTGTCGGCGCTACCGCCGCAGCCGAATCAAAGTGAATGGTCCAAGCGCTTGTCGGTGTCGTGCCAGTGGCAGTCCGACGCAGACTGGCGCGCGCGCTTCGATGCCCAGTCCACGCGCTTGTTGATCACGCAGGGCTTTATTTCGCGCCATGCCGATGGCGGCACCGCGATTCTGGGACGCGGCGGTTCCGACACCTCGGCGGCGTATTTCGGCGCATTGCTGGGTGCCAGCCGCGTCGAGATCTGGACCGACGTGCCCGGCATGTTCAGCGCCAACCCGAAGGAAGTGCCGGACGCGCGCCTGCTGACCCGCCTGGACTATTACGAAGCGCAGGAAATCGCCACCACCGGCGCCAAGGTGCTGCATCCGCGTTCGATCAAGCCGTGCCGCGATTCCGGCGTGCCGATGGCGATTCTGGATACCGAGCGTCCGGATCTGCCGGGCACCAGCATCGATGGCAATGCCGAGCCGGTATTGGGCGTCAAGGCGATCAGCCGCCGCAACGGCATCGTGCTGGTGTCGATGGAAGGCATCGGCATGTGGCAGCAGGTCGGCTTTCTGGCCGACGTGTTTACCTTGTTCAAGAAGCACGGTCTGTCGGTGGACCTGATCGGCTCGGCCGAAACCAATGTCACCGTGTCGCTGGACCCGTCCGAGAACCTGGTCAACACCGATGTGCTGGCGGCGCTGTCGGCCGATCTGTCGCAGATCTGCAAGGTCAAGATCATCGTGCCGTGTGCGGCGATCACCCTGGTGGGGCGCGGCATGCGCTCGCTGCTGCACAAGCTCTCCGACGTGTGGGCCACGTTCGGGCAGGAGCGCGTGCACATGATCTCGCAGTCGTCCAATGACCTGAATTTGACCTTCGTCATCGACGAAGCCGATGCCGATGGCCTGCTGCCGATCCTGCATGCGGAACTGATCGACAGCGGTGCGATGCCGGTGAGCGAAGGCGAGGTGTTCGGGCCGCGCTGGCGGCAGATCATCGGCTCGGTGCGTCCGCGGCCCACGCCGTGGTGGCATGCCGAGCGCGCGCATCTGCTCTCGCTCTCCAAGGCCGGCACGCCGCGCTACGCGTATCACCTGCCGACGGTGCGTGCGCGTGCGCATGCATTGGCGCAGATTGCCGCAGTGGATCAGCGGTATTACGCGATCAAGGCCAATGCGCATCCGGCGATCCTGATGGCGCTGGAACAGGCCGGTTTCGGGCTGGAATGCGTTTCGCACGGCGAACTGCGTCGCGTGTTCGATACCTTGCCGGAGCTGTCGCCGCGGCGCGTGCTGTTCACCCCGAGTTTCGCGCCGAAGGCCGAATACGAAGCCGGATTCGCCCTCGGTGTGACCGTCACCGTTGACAACGTCGAAGCGTTGCGGCGTTGGCCGGAGGTATTTCGCGGCCGCAACGTGTGGTTGCGCATCGACCTGGGGCATGGCGACGGGCATCACGAAAAGGTCAATACCGGCGGCAAGGCCTCCAAGTTCGGCCTGTCGTCCACGCGTGTGGATGAGTTCGTCGAGGTGGCGCGCACGCTGGAGGTCACCATCACCGGCGTGCATGCACACCTGGGCAGTGGCGTGGAGACCGGCGAGCACTGGCGCATGATGTACGACGAACTGGCCGGGTTCGCGCGCCGTATCGGCACGGTGGAAACCATCGATATCGGCGGCGGCCTGCCGATTCCGTACAGCGCCGAGGACGAGCCGTTCGATCTGGACGTGTGGGCCAAGGGGCTGGCCGAGGTCAAGGCCGTGCATCCGGGCTATCGGCTGGCGATCGAGCCGGGCCGCTATCTGGTGGCCGAGGCCGGCGTGTTGCTGGCCGGCGTCACCCAGGTGATCGAGAAGGATGGCGTGCAGCGCGTCGGGCTGGATGCGGGCATGAACAGCTTGATCCGCCCGGCGCTGTACGACGCCTGGCACGATATCGAAAACCTCAGCCGGCTCGATGCCGCCGCCGACGGCACATTCGACATCGTCGGCCCGATCTGCGAATCGTCGGACGTGTTCGGCAAGCGTCGCCGTCTGCCGGCTGCCACCGCGCCCGGCGATGTGGTGCTGGTGGCCGATGCCGGCGCGTACGGCTATTCGATGGCCAGCACCTACAACCAACGCGAGCTGCCGCGCGAAGAGGTGATCGATGCGCCCGCTGGCTGAATTCGTCCTGCTCAGCACCCTGGCCGGTGGCGTGTCGATGGTGTTTTCCACTGTCATCGACATGGCCGGCCAGCGGATGCCGTGGGCCGATAGCCTGAAATGGGCGCTGCCGGCGCTGGTGGCGGCGGGCGCTGGCGCATGCAGCGCCGCGCTCTGGCAGCGTCGCCGCGATACGCGTGCGCCCGCGTCCGCCGGGCATGCCGGTGGCATGGCAGTACGCACGGTGGTGTTGAGTGCGCTCAGCTATCTGCCGGCGTTGCTGCTGTATCTGCTGGTTGCATTGGCGGCCACCGGCGATGCGCAGGTGATTGGCTCGCAAGTGATGTTGCTGTTGTTCGTCATCGGCTGCCTGCCGCTGCTGTGGGCTGCGGTGCCGTTTTCCATGATTGAATATGCCCTGTGCCGACGCTATCTGCGTCGGCAACGGGGTCTTGCAGGTAGTCCATGAGCGCTTTCGACAAACACCAGATATCCACCTTCCGTTTCGTGCGCTGCGCACTCGACGCGCAGACCGGCGTGGCGACGCTGGTGTATGCCTTCGACCAGGGGCCGGAACTGGTGGAAACCGTTGCCGTGCCCGGCGCGCCATTCGTGCTGGACGGCGCGCGTGCCGCCGCCGTGCAACAGGCCTTGCAGTTGCTGCACCTCATCGCGGGCGTGAGTTACTACAAGGCCGCCGTGCCGCCGACCATCGCCATCGACAGCTACAGCATCGATGCCGAAACCGCCGCGCTGGTGGAAAGCGTTTATCTGCACGGCCTGGGCGAATTCGCCTACCGCAATGGCTTGAACCTGCACGGCAAGATCCACTTTCCGGTGGCTGCGCAGGCAGCTGCGCAGGCGCCTGCGTTGGGCCTGCGCGAGCATGCCTTGGTGGCCATCGGTGGCGGCAAGGATTCGCTGGTCAGTATCGAAGCGCTGCGACATGCCGGCATCGAGCAGACCGTCAGCTGGATCGGCGGCTCGCAACTGATCCGCGCCTGTGCCGAGCGTACCGGCCTGCCGGTACTCAACATCGGCCGCGTGCTGGCGCCGGAGTTGTTCGAGCTCAATCGCCAGGGTGCGTGGAACGGGCATATCCCGGTCACCGCGGTGAATTCGGCCATTCTGGTGTTGTCCGCCTTGCTCAATGGCGTGGACCAGGTGGTGTTCTCCAACGAACGCTCGGCCAGCTACGGCAGCCAGATTCCCGGCACCGGCGAGGTCAATCACCAGTGGTCCAAGGGCTGGGCATTCGAGCAGGCGTTTGGTGCGCATGTGCAGCGCCACGTGGCTGCCGATCTGCGTTACTACTCGCTGCTGCGGCCGCTGTCGGAGCTGGCGGTGGCAAGGCAGTTCGCCAAGACCGATCACTACGACGCACATTTTTCCAGCTGCAACCGCAACTTCCACATCATGGGCGAGCGTCCGGTGCATCGCTGGTGCGGCGTTTGCCCCAAGTGCCATTTCGTGTTCCTGGCATTGGCACCGTTCATGCCCAAGACGCGCCTGGTCAAGATCTTCGGGCGCAATCTGCTCGACGATGCCAGCCAGGCCGGTGGCTACGATGCGCTGCTGGAGTTCCAGGACCACAAGCCGTTCGAATGCGTGGGCGAAGGCCGCGAATCGCGTGCGGCGATGGCGGTGCTGGCAACGCGCGCCGAGTGGAAGGAAGACGCGCTGGTGAAGCGTTTCATCCGCGAGATCCAGCCGCAGCTGGATGCGCAGGACCTGCAGGTCGAGCCGTTGATGGCCATCGACGGCGAGCACCGTATCCCGGCGGCGCTGTGGGAGCGCGTGCGTGCGAATTTCGCAGCTTGAGGGCAGGGCGGTTGCATTGTGGGGGTGGGGGCGCGAGGGACGCGCTGCCTATCGCGCGCTGCGCAGCGCATTGCCCACGCAACCGCTGACCGTCTTTTGCAACGCCGAAGAAGCGCGCGAGCTGGATGCATTGGCCGATGCGGCGTTGCAGGTGGAAACCGACGCCAGTGCGCAGGCGCTGGGCCGCTTCGAGATCGTGGTGAAGTCGCCGGGCATCAGTCCGTATCGCGCCGAAGCGCTGACCGCCACTGCCGCGCACGGCACCCAGTTCATCGGCGGCACGGCGCTGTGGTTTGCCGAACACGCGCAGGCCGACGGAAGCGTATCCGGCGCGATCTGCGTGACCGGGACCAAGGGCAAGAGCACCACCACCGCGTTGCTGGCGCACCTGTTGCGCTGCGCCGGACATCGCACCGCCCTGGTCGGCAATATCGGCCAACCCTTGCTGGAAGTGCTGGCACCGCAACCGCCGCCTGCGTACTGGGCGATCGAGTTGTCCAGCTACCAGACCGGAGAGGTCGGGCGCAGTGGCGCGCGCCCGCAACTGGCGCTGGTCCTGAACCTGTTTCCCGAACATCTGGACTGGCACGGCGACGAGGCGCGCTACGTGCGCGACAAACTGTCGCTGGTGACCGCCGGCCGGCCGCGGATCGCCCTGCTCAATGCCGCCGATCCGTTGTTGCGCGGGCTGCAGCTGCCCGACAGCGACGTGCGCTGGTTCAACCATGCCGACGGCTGGCACCTGCGCGGCGATGTGGTGTATCGCGGCGAGCAGGCCATCTTCGATACCGCCAACGTGCCGCTGCCTGGCGAGCATAATCGCCGCAATCTGTGCGCGGTGCTGGCCGCGATCGAAGCGCTGGGCCTGGATGCGGCAGCGCTGGCACCGGCCGCGCTGAGCTTCCGTCCATTGCCCAATCGCCTGCAGTTGCTCGGCAGCGTCGACGGCATCAGCTACGTCAACGACTCGATCAGCACTACACCGCATGCCTCGCTGGCCGCGCTGGCCTGCTTTGCGCAACGCCGCGTCGCCTTGCTGGTCGGTGGACACGATCGCGGGCTGGATTGGCAGGACTTTGCCGAGCACATGGCGCAGCAGGCGCCGCTGGAAATCGTCACCATGGGCGCCAACGGGCCGCGCATCCATGCGCTGCTGAAACCGTTGGCCGATGCCGGCCGTTTCGGCCTGCATGCCGCCACCGATCTGGAGCACGCCATGCAGCTGGCACGCGACGCGCTGGGCGCGCAGGGCGGGGTGGTGCTGCTGTCGCCGGGCGCCCCCAGCTTCGGTGCGTACAGCGATTACGTCGCACGCGGCCGGCATTTCGCCCAGTTGGCCGGATTCGACCCGGCGGCGATCAGTGCGATTCCCGGGCTGGGCGTGCAGTAACAAGAGTTGCCTGCGCCAACGCGGTGGTCATCGTGCTGCCGGCACGCTGGGAGTGCGAGGTGATCTTGGCGCAGTTGGCTGCGTTCGGTCCGGCTGGTGCCGATGTGACTTCCGGGCACGCGCGCGATAGACAGAAGTGCCTTCGCTGCTGCGATGGCCAGTGCCGCCGGCATTGGTGGAGAGTGCCAGAGAAGCTCAGCGCAACTGACAGGATTCAAGCCGGCTTCTTTCGCTGCGAATCCTGGAGAGGGAGCAGGAAGAGATGGTCGCCCTGCCTTTGCGAGGCGCGTGCCCTGCAGACGTTGGAGGGGAGGTGCACGGTAGCTCAAGGCCGGCCGACAGTCTGGCTGCCGGTTCTTGGGTTGAGGCGCATCGCGACCGCATCTGCACGCCGGCTCGGCCTACACTGCGCGCAAATCCCGGGAGCAAGCGCATGCACAAGCAACGGTCGTGGAGCGGTGTGGGTCTGGTCGGCGTGTTGGCATCGTTGGCATTTCCGGCGATGGCCGCGATGCAGGCCACGCCGCTGGAATGGAAGGTCGGCAAGGACACCTATAGCGGCGTGCTGGTCTACGACGATGCCGGCGACGCCAAGCGCCCCGGCCTGGTGATGGTGCCGAACTGGCGCGGCGTCAACGACTCGGCAGTGACCAAGGCCAAGCAACTGGCCGGCGACGACTATGTGGTGCTGGTGGCCGATGTGTACGGCAAGGGCAAGCGTCCGGCCAACGACAGCGAGGCCGGGCAGTTTGCCGGCGCCCTGAAGAAGGATCCGCCGACGCTGCGCGCCCGCGCGCTGAAAGCGGTGGATGTGCTCAAGGCGCAGGCCGGCAAGGCGCCGCTGGATGCATCACGCATCGGTGCGGTGGGGTTCTGCTTCGGCGGCACCACGGTGCTGGAGCTGGTACGTGCCGGTGCGCAGCTGGCCGGCGTGGTCAGCCTGCACGGCGGTATCGCCACGCCTAGCCCGGCCGCTGCCGGCTCGGCCAGAACACCGCTGCTGGTGCTCAACGGCGCCGACGACACGAGCGTGAGCAAGGCGGACATCGCCGCCTTCGAAACCGAGATGAATGCCGCAGGTGCCGACTGGCAGTTCGTCAATTTCAGCGGCGCGGTGCATTGCTTTGCCGAAGCCGATGCCAACAGCCCGCCCGGTTGCCTGTACAACCCGCGCGCGGCCAAGCGTGCGTACCGCATGCTGGGCGACTTTTTCGATGAGCGATTTGGTCAATAGCCGGGATTGGGGATTCGGGATTCGGGATTGGCAAAAGCCCGGTCCCGGCCGTCAAGCAATCAACCTACTGAGTCCTTGTCCAGCAATTTGCACTGACCAATCGTTCGGCGGTCGAATGCCGGGAGTCGTAAAGGCGTGAGCAAAGCTGCTTTTGCGAATCCCCAATCTCCAATCCCAAATCCCGTCCGGAGCGCCCGGCGCTCCGGATCAGTGCGTGCGTTCGACCGCGTAGCGCGCCAGGCCGCGTAGCGCGGCAACCGCCGGGCTGGCGGGCAGGGTGTCCAGCGCCTGTTCGGCAGCGGCAGCGTATTCGGCGGCGCGCTGGCGGCTGTAGTCCAGTCCGCCGGTGGCATGGATGGCGGCCAATACTTCCGGCATCGCGGCTGCATCGCCTTGTTCGACGATCTGCCGCAGGCGCTGCTGCGTGGCCGCATCCGAATGCGCCATCGCATGGATCAGCGGCAGCGTGGCCTTGCCTTCGGCCAGATCGTCGCCCAGGTTCTTGCCCAGGTCGGTGGCATCTGCGGCGTAATCGAGCACATCGTCGGCGATCTGAAACGCAAAGCCCAGCTGCATACCGTAGTCGTAAAGCCGTTGCTGCACATCGGCATCCGCGCCCGAGGCCAATGCACCCAGGCGGGTGCCGGCGGCGAACAGCACGGCGGTCTTGCGCTCGATCACGCGCAGGTAGGCGGCTTCGTCGGTATCGGGGTTATGCACGTGCAGCAGCTGCAGCACCTCGCCTTCGGCGATGCGGTTGGTGGTGTCGGCCAGGATCTGCATGACTTCCATGCGGTCCAGCTCGACCATCAACTGGAAGCTGCGCGAATACAGGAAGTCGCCCACCAGCACGCTGGGCGCATTGCCCCACAGCGCATTGGCGGTACTGCGCCCGCGGCGCAGATCCGACTCGTCCACCACGTCGTCGTGCAACAGCGTGGAGGTGTGGATGAACTCGATGATCGCCGCCAACTGGTGATGCTCCGGGCCGGAGCCGCCGGCCGCGTGGCCGGCCAGCATCACCAGCATCGGACGCAGGCGTTTGCCGCCGGCGGAGATGATGTGATCGGCGATCTGGTTGATCAGCACGACGTCCGAGGCCAGACGGCGGCGGATCAGTGCATCGACCGCGGCCATGTCGGGCGCGGCGAGGGACTGGATCTGGGGCAGGCCCAGGACGGTGGGGAGGTCTTCGGCGATGGTCATGCGCAGGCGTTCGTGATGAGCGCCGATTATAGGTGTACGGGCCGGATCCGTCCCGCCGGGCGCAACCGCTGCCTTCATATTCGCCGTCGCGCGGCTGCAAAGGCCCGTGCGGGCTGGATTTCCGACCCTGGACCGGGCGCTTGCCCGGCAGCCGGGCGCGGCAACCTGCCACGACCGTCGGTGGGCAGGTGCGGTAACATTGCCGCACAGACATTCATCGCTGCGCGCCCCCGGCGCCAGCGCATCATTTCGGAAGCACCTATGGCCCGCGGCATCAACAAAGTCATCCTCGTCGGCAACCTCGGCAACGATCCCGACACCAAGTACACCCAGGCCGGCATGGCGATCACCCGCGTCAGCCTGGCCACCACCAGCATGCGCAAGGATCGCGAAGGCAATAACCAGGAGCGCACCGAGTGGCATCGCGTGGTGTTCTTCGGAAAGCTGGGCGAAATCGCCGGTGAGTACCTGCGCAAGGGCTCGCAGGTGTATGTCGAAGGCGAACTGCGCTACGACAAGTACACCGGTCAGGACGGCGTGGAAAAGTACAGCACCGACATCGTCGCCAACGAGATGCAGATGCTGGGCGGCCGTGGTGAAGGCGGTGGCGGTGGCGGCATGGGCGGCGATCGCCCGCAGCGCGCGCAAGCCCCGCGTCAGCAGCAGGGTGGTGGTGGTGGTGG
>NZ_JPLE01000089.1 GCF_001010415.1 Xanthomonas pisi DSM 18956 | reverse complement strand
CAAAATTGGGGGGACGTCGCTTGGTAGGTGGGAATCTAGTTGGGGCGCAATAGTTGTTGACGAAAATACAGCTTGACGTAGATGCGGTCTCTGAACACTCTGTCGCAAATTGTGATGAGGGCGGAATCAGATGAAAGTAGCTTTTGTTATTATTAACATTATTTTCTTTTCTGGTGTTGTTGCAAGTGAGGCCATTGCGCAGACAGCTTGTCCAATTGGAACCGCGGCTGGCTCTGCATTGTGTGGTCCTACCGAAAGTAGTAGTGGTGGTGGATACAGTAACGAGGCTCCCGCACCAAGGGCGATTCCGACCGGAAAATGGGAGTCGCGATGGGGAGCTATTGCAATCGACGATTCGACTGGTAGCGTTGGAACTTCCTCAGATTTGAAGAGCAAGTCCGACGCGGCTTCTAAAGCGATTAGCACTTGCGCGGTAGAGGATTCAAAAAATGCAAACTCATAACAACCTATAGCAATCAATGTATCGCTTTAGCATGGCCTTCTGTTAAGGGTAAGCCTGCCTCGACCGGGCTGGCTCAGGATGAAAGTTATGCCAAAACGCGTGCTGTTAATAACTGTAATGAGAGCGGGGGCGATTGCAAAGCAGTTTATTCTGCGTGCAGCAAGCCTGCCTTTTTTAGGTATTGAAAGTTAAAGCTGCTTTATTTGTGATTTTGATGCATTTGTTCTATCTTTTAAAAAAATTTCCTTTCAGTCGGGGTTGATGATTGGTTTTTTTATTGGAGCGGATTTCAAATATCATGTGGATTTTCGGCCCTAGAAAGCTTGTGCTTCTTCATATGGTTTTAGTCGCTACGTTAATGAATTTTCCGGTTATTGCTCAGACTGCATGTCCGATAGGAACAGCAGCGGGTACTGCAACATGTGGGCCAGCAGCTTCGTCCTCTACTGGTTATGCTTCGAGCCAAGAAATTCCTGCTCCTCGCGTAAGCTCCCCCGATCGGCAGACACCG
>NZ_JPLE01000088.1 GCF_001010415.1 Xanthomonas pisi DSM 18956 | reverse complement strand
CCTCGAAATGAGGTGTTGACGGCAAGAAAAAGTCCGCTATAATGGGCGGCTCGCTTCGACGGAAACGACGAAGCTGACGGGAACGGCGCTGAGGCCACTCCCAATGTTCTTTGACAGTGTGCGCAGGTAATTTGTGCGGACGCCTGCAGGAAGGATGATTGTCCATCTTGCAGACGTTTAATCAAAAAGCAACATATTAATTGCTTTGCAAGCGATAAGTTGTCAGTGGTTGAACTTCTGCAGCTAAAGTAATTTGCCTTCGGGCACGTAATTTTAAGTGAAGAGTTTGATCCTGGCTCAGAGTGAACGCTGGCGGCAGGCCTAACACATGCAAGTCGAACGGCAGCACAGTAAGAGCTTGCTCTTATGGGTGGCGAGTGGCGGACGGGTGAGGAATACATCGGAATCTACTCTTTCGTGGGGGATAACGTAGGGAAACTTACGCTAATACCGCATACGACCTACGGGTGAAAGCGGAGGACCTTCGGGCTTCGCGCGATTGAATGAGCCGATGTCGGATTAGCTAGTTGGCGGGGTAAAGGCCCACCAAGGCGACGATCCGTAGCTGGTCTGAGAGGATGATCAGCCACACTGGAACTGAGACACGGTCCAGACTCCTACGGGAGGCAGCAGTGGGGAATATTGGACAATGGGCGCAAGCCTGATCCAGCCATGCCGCGTGGGTGAAGAAGGCCTTCGGGTTGTAAAGCCCTTTTGTTGGGAAAGAAAAGCAGTCGGTTAATACCCGATTGTTCTGACGGTACCCAAAGAATAAGCACCGGCTAACTTCGTGCCAGCAGCCGCGGTAATACGAAGGGTGCAAGCGTTACTCGGAATTACTGGGCGTAAAGCGTGCGTAGGTGGTGGTTTAAGTCTGTTGTGAAAGCCCTGGGCTCAACCTGGGAATTGCAGTGGATACTGGGTCACTAGAGTGTGGTAGAGGGTAGCGGAATTCCCGGTGTAGCAGTGAAATGCGTAGAGATCGGGAGGAACATCCGTGGCGAAGGCGGCTACCTGGACCAACACTGACACTGAGGCACGAAAGCGTGGGGAGCAAACAGGATTAGATACCCTGGTAGTCCACGCCCTAAACGATGCGAACTGGATGTTGGGTGCAATTTGGCACGCAGTATCGAAGCTAACGCGTTAAGTTCGCCGCCTGGGGAGTACGGTCGCAAGACTGAAACTCAAAGGAATTGACGGGGGCCCGCACAAGCGGTGGAGTATGTGGTTTAATTCGATGCAACGCGAAGAACCTTACCTGGTCTTGACATCCACGGAACTTTCCAGAGATGGATTGGTGCCTTCGGGAACCGTGAGACAGGTGCTGCATGGCTGTCGTCAGCTCGTGTCGTGAGATGTTGGGTTAAGTCCCGCAACGAGCGCAACCCTTGTCCTTAGTTGCCAGCACGTAATGGTGGGAACTCTAAGGAGACCGCCGGTGACAAACCGGAGGAAGGTGGGGATGACGTCAAGTCATCATGGCCCTTACGACCAGGGCTACACACGTACTACAATGGTAGGGACAGAGGGCTGCAAACCCGCGAGGGCAAGCCAATCCCAGAAACCCTATCTCAGTCCGGATTGGAGTCTGCAACTCGACTCCATGAAGTCGGAATCGCTAGTAATCGCAGATCAGCATTGCTGCGGTGAATACGTTCCCGGGCCTTGTACACACCGCCCGTCACACCATGGGAGTTTGTTGCACCAGAAGCAGGTAGCTTAACCTTCGGGAGGGCGCTTGCCACGGTGTGGCCGATGACTGGGGTGAAGTCGTAACAAGGTAGCCGTATCGGAAGGTGCGGCTGGATCACCTCCTTTTGAGCATGACGTCATCGTCTTGCGGGCGTCCTCACAAATTACCTGCATTCAGAGATTCATACCGGCACAGGTCGGTATGCGAAGTCCCTTTTGGGGCCTTAGCTCAGCTGGGAGAGCACCTGCTTTGCAAGCAGGGGGTCGTCGGTTCGATCCCGACAGGCTCCACCATATTGAGTGAAAAGACTTCGGGTCTGTAGCTCAGGTGGTTAGAGCGCACCCCTGATAAGGGTGAGGTCGGTAGTTCGAGTCTACCCAGACCCACCACTCTGAATGTAGTGCACACTTAAGAATTTATATGGCTCAGCGTTGAGGCTGAGACATGTTCTTTTATAACTTGTGACGTAGCGAGCGTTTGAGATATCTATCTAAACGTGTCGTTGAGGCTAAGGCGGGGACTTCGAGTCCCTAAATAATTGAGTCGTATGTTCGCGTTGGTGGCTTTGTACCCCACACAACACGGCATATAGTTCCGAGGCAACTTGGGGTTATATGGTCAAGCGAATAAGCGCACACGGTGGATGCCTAGGCGGTCAGAGGCGATGAAGGACGTGGTAGCCTGCGAAAAGTGTCGGGGAGCTGGCAACAAGCTTTGATCCGGCAATATCCGAATGGGGAAACCCACTGCTTCGGCAGTATCCTGCAGTGAATTCATAGCTGCTGGAAGCGAACCCGGTGAACTGAAATATCTAAGTAACCGGAGGAAAAGAAATCAACCGAGATTCCCTAAGTAGTGACGAGCGAACGGGGAACAGCCCTTAAGCTGGAATGGCTTTAGAAAAACAATCTGGAAAGATTGGCCATAGAAGGTGATAGCCCTGTATTTAAAAGGGCCATTCCAGTGAAGACGAGTAGGGCGGGGCACGTGAAACCCTGTCTGAATATGGGGGGACCATCCTCCAAGGCTAAATACTCCTGACCGACCGATAGTGAACCAGTACCGTGAGGGAAAGGCGAAAAGAACCCCGGAGAGGGGAGTGAAATAGATCCTGAAACCGTGTGCGTACAAGCAGTAGGAGCTCGCAAGAGTGACTGCGTACCTTTTGTATAATGGGTCAGCGACTTACTGTTCGTGGCAAGCTTAACCGTATAGGGGAGGCGAAGGGAAACCGAGTCTGATAAGGGCGCATAGTCGCGGGCAGTAGACCCGAAACCGGGTGATCTAGTCATGGCCAGGGTGAAGGTGCCGTAACAGGTACTGGAGGCCCGAACCCACGTCTGTTGCAAAAGACGGGGATGAGCTGTGATTAGGAGTGAAAAGCTAATCGAACCCGGAGATAGCTGGTTCTCCTCGAAAGCTATTTAGGTAGCGCCTCGGACGAATACTACTGGGGGTAGAGCACTGTTATGGCTAGGGGGTCATCGCGACTTACCAAACCATTGCAAACTCCGAATACCAGTACGTACTATCCGGGAGACACACGGCGGGTGCTAACGTCCGTCGTGAAAAGGGAAACAACCCAGACCCACAGCTAAGGTCCCAAATTCACTGCTAAGTGGAAAACGATGTGGAAAGGCACAGACAGCCAGGAGGTTGGCTTAGAAGCAGCCACCCTTTAAAGAAAGCGTAATAGCTCACTGGTCGAGTCGGTCTGCGCGGAAGATTTAACGGGGCTAAGCAGTGAACCGAAGCTTGGGGTGCATAAAACTTGTTTTATGCGCGGTAGAGGAGCGTTCCGTAAGCCTGCGAAGGTGGATTGAGAAGTCTGCTGGAGGTATCGGAAGTGCGAATGCTGACATGAGTAACGATAATGCGGGTGAAAAGCCCGCACGCCGAAAGCCCAAGGTTTCCTTGCGCAACGTTAATCGACGCAGGGTTAGTCGGTCCCTAAGGCGAGGGCGAAAGCCGTAGTCGATGGGAAGCAGGTTAATATTCCTGCACCTCGCGTGAGTGCGATGGAGGGACGGAGAAGGTTAGGTGTACCGGGCGTTGGTTGTCCCGGGGAAAGGCGGTAGGTTTGGATCTTTGGCAAATCCGGGATCCTTTAAGACCGAGCACCGAGACGAGCCTTTATGGCGAAGTCACTGATACCACGCTTCCAGGAAAAGCTCCTAAGCTTCAGCTCACGAAGACCGTACCGTAAACCGACACAGGTGGGTAGGATGAGAATTCTCAGGCGCTTGAGAGAACTCGGGTGAAGGAACTAGGCAACATGGCACCGTAACTTCGGGAGAAGGTGCACCCTTTTTGGTGGCTCATGCGAGCTATAGCTGAAGAGGGTCGCAGAAACCAGGCCGCTGCGACTGTTTATCAAAAACACAGCACTCTGCAAACACGAAAGTGGACGTATAGGGTGTGACGCCTGCCCGGTGCTGGAAGGTTAATTGATGGGGTCAGCCGCAAGGCGAAGCTCTTGATCGAAGCCCCAGTAAACGGCGGCCGTAACTATAACGGTCCTAAGGTAGCGAAATTCCTTGTCGGGTAAGTTCCGACCTGCACGAATGGCGTAACGACAGCGGCGCTGTCTCCACCCGAGACTCAGTGAAATTGAAATCGCTGTGAAGATGCAGCGTTCCCGTGGCAAGACGGAAAGACCCCGTGAACCTTTACTATAGCTTTACACTGAACGTTGAGTTCGTCTGTGTAGGATAGGTGGGAGGCTATGAAACTGTGGCGCTAGCTGCAGTGGAGCCATCCTTGAAATACCACCCTGTCGTGCTTGACGTTCTAACCTAGATCCGTTATCCGGATCAGGGACCGTGTATGGTGGGTAGTTTGACTGGGGCGGTCTCCTCCTAAAGAGTAACGGAGGAGCACGAAGGTACGCTCAGCGCGGTCGGACATCGCGCACTGTGTGCAAAGGCATAAGCGTGCTTGACTGCAAGATCGACGGATCAAGCAGGTACGAAAGTAGGTCTTAGTGATCCGGTGGTTCTGTATGGAAGGGCCATCGCTCAACGGATAAAAGGTACTCCGGGGATAACAGGCTGATACCGCCCAAGAGTTCATATCGACGGCGGTGTTTGGCACCTCGATGTCGGCTCATCACATCCTGGGGCTGTAGTCGGTCCCAAGGGTATGGCTGTTCGCCATTTAAAGTGGTACGCGAGCTGGGTTCAGAACGTCGTGAGACAGTTCGGTCCCTATCTGCCATGGGCGTTGGAAGTTTGAGAGGGGCTGCTCCTAGTACGAGAGGACCGGAGTGGACGAACCTCTGGTGTTCCGGTTGTCACGCCAGTGGCATTGCCGGGTAGCTATGTTCGGAAGCGATAACCGCTGAAAGCATCTAAGCGGGAAGCGCGCCTCAAGATGAGACTTCCCGGGGCACAAGCCCCCTAAAGGAACCATATAGACTATGTGGTTGATAGGTCAGGTGTGTAAGTACAGCAATGTATTGAGCTAACTGATACTAATGATCCGTGCGGCTTGACCATATAACCTCAAGTTGCCTTGGTCCCAACGAACGTTGGTAGATCATCAAACGCAAGCTACGTCACAAGTTAACTATGCGAGACGAGCGCCGTAGGTGCTTCCATACGCAAACGCTTGCACAGCCATGTGCACACGTTTGAGGAAGCTCCAACTGGCGACACTCCAACCGTCTCCCTGGTGAAATTAGCGCTGTGGAACCACCCGATCCCATCCCGAACTCGGAAGTGAAACGCAGCTGCGCCGATGGTAGTGTGGCTCAAGCCATGCGAGAGTAGGTCATCGCCAGGGGCTTTACCCGAAACCCTCAGTCCGCAAGGATTGGGGGTTTCTTCTTTGCCGCGCACACCGAAAGCG
>NZ_JPLE01000087.1 GCF_001010415.1 Xanthomonas pisi DSM 18956 | reverse complement strand
TCCCAAATCCCACACTCGGCGCGTTGCTCAGCTGGCCTGGCGACGCAGGCCGTCGCGCTGGGCGACGACCACGGCGATGAACCGGTCGGCCTCCATCGGCCGCCCCAGCAGATAGCCCTGCAACTGGTCGCAGCCCAGCCGTTCCAGGGTGTTGCGCTGGGCAGCGGTCTCCACTCCCTCGGCCACCACCTGCAGGCGCATGGTGTGGGCCAGCGCCACCACCGCCGCGACGATGGCGATGTCTTCGGCGCCGCTGTCCATGGCCTGCACGAAGCTGCGATCGATCTTGAGCTCGTGCGCGGGCAGTTTGCGCAGATAGAGCAGGTTGGAATAACCGGTGCCGAAATCGTCGATGGCGATGCGCACACCCAATGCATTGAGCTGGCCGAGCGTGCGCAGGCAGGCGTCGGCATCGCGCATGGCCATGGTTTCGGTGATTTCCAGCGTGAGCTGGCCGGGCGCGATGGCGTAGTGGCTCAGCGTGGTGGCCACTTCGTCGAGCAGGCTGGGCGAGGCCAGCTGGGTGGCCGACAGGTTCACCGCCACCCGCCAGTCGCCGTGGCCGGCGTCGCGCCATGCGCGCATCTGCCGGCACGCCTGCTGCAGCACCCAGCTGCCGAGCGGGCCGATCATGCCGCTGCGTTCGGCCAGCGGAATGAAGCTGTCCGGCGGCACCAGGCCGCGCTGCGGATGCTGCCAGCGGATCAGCGCCTCGGCGCCGATCGGGCGGCCGTCGTCGGCGCAGTACTTGGGTTGGTAGTGCAGCACGAACTGGCCCGATTCCAGCGCGCGCGGCAGATCCTGCAGCAGCTGCAGGCGCTCGCGGGTGGTGTCGGTCATGGCGCGCTCGAAGAAGCGGTAGCGGTTGCGACCGGCCTGCTTGGCGTGGGCCATCGCCGCGTCGGCGTGCGTCATCAACTGGTGCTCGCTGCCGGCATCTTCCGGATACAGCGCAATGCCGATGCTGCTGCTCAGGCGCAGCTCCTGGTCGCCGACCAGAAACGGCACCGCCAGCGCCTTCAGCAGATGCACGGCGATGGCCGCGGCGTCTTCCGGGTCGACGATATCGGCCACCAGCACGAATTCGTCCGCGCCCAGCCGCGCCAGGCTGCCGTGCGCGCGCCGGTGCGCGCTCAGGCGCTCGGCCACCGCCACCAGCAGTTGATCGCCGACCCGGTGGCCGTAGCCGTCGTTGATCACCTTGAAGCCGTCCAGGTCGATCAGCATCACCGCAAAGCGTTGCCCATCGCGTTGTGCGCGCTCGATGTTCTGCAATACGTGCTCGTGCAGCAGCACCCGGTTGGGCAGGCGGGTAAGCGGGTCGTGCAGGGCGGCCAGCGCCAGATCGGCATTGGCTTGCGCCAGCGATTGCGCCAGCACGTCGGTGCGCTGCTGATAGCGGCGCGACAGCACCGAGATCACCAGCGCCAGGATCAGCAGGCCCAGCGTGACCGCCACCACCACCGCGGCCAGCCACGACAACGGCAGGTGCGCCCCGGCGGCCGCGCCGCAGATGCTGCCCGGTGCGAATTGCGCGGCGGCCATGCCGGTGTAATGCATGCCGACGATCGCCACGCCCATGATCAGGGCGGCGATCAGGCGCAGGCTGTAGCGGCGGCCATCGTGACGTAGCCGGAAGGCGATCCACAGCGCGGCGGCGGACGCACCGATGGCGATCGCCACCGACAGGACGAACAGCATCGGGTCATAGGTGATGGCAGGCGACATGCGCAGCGCGCCCATGCCGATGTAGTGCATCAGCGCGATGCCCAGCCCCATCAGCACCGCGCCCAGGCCCAGCCGCGGCCAGGGCAGTTGCGGTTGCGAGGTCAGCCACAGCGCCAGCGCCGAGGCCAGGATGGCCGCCAGCATCGAGTAGGCGGTCAGCGCCACGTCGTAACCCAGCGGAATCGGCAGCCGGAACGCCAGCATGCCGACAAAGTGCATCGACCAGATGCCGATCCCCATCGAGATGGCGCCGCCCACCAGCCATGCGGCGGCGATGCCGCCACGGCTGACGGTCATGCGGGCGGCCAGATGCAGCGCGGTGTAGGAGGCCAGCACGGCCACCACCAGCGACAACAGCACCATGCCAAGGTTATAGGTTGCGACCACCCATCCAGTTCCGACGTCGACAGACGCGCTTGCTCAAGGAGCTAGCGACCCGGCGTGCGCGTTCTTGAGCCTGCAAGCGCGCAACGCTGTGGATCAATCAGGCCACCGAACTTTCGGGTTCTTCCGGTTCGATGCGGTTGCGGCCGTTGCCCTTGGCCCGATACAAGGCTTCGTCCGCACGCGCCAGCAACGAGGCAGCGGTGTCGCCGATGCGAAACCACGCCACGCCGACCGAGCAGGTCACCTGCAGCGGTCGCGCGGCACCGACGTCGTAGGGCGGCAGGCTGATCGCTTCGTGGATGGCGCGCAGGCGGTGCTGGCTCTGGCGGTTCATGCCAGGCAACAGCAACAGCAGTTCTTCGCCGCCGTAGCGGCCCACCTTGTCCGAATCGCGCAGGCACGCGGTGAGCCGTGCGCCGACCTTGGCCAGCACCGCGTCGCCGACCAGATGGCCGTGCTCGTCGTTGACCTGCTTGAAATGATCCAGGTCGATCAGCACCACCGCCAACGGGTGCTCGGCATGCGCGCAGGCCTGCAGCTCTTCGGTCATGGCGTCGAGAATGCCGGAGCGGTTGAGCAGGCCGGTGAGCGCATCGTGGCTGGCCTTCAGTGCCAGTGCCGCGCGGGCGCTCTCCAGGTCGCGTTTTTCGTGTTCCAGCTGATAGGTGCGTTCGGCCACCAGCTCGGCCAGCATGCGTTCGCGCGCGACCAGATGGCGGTGCCGCCAGGTCCACAGACCGATCAGCAAGCCGCCGCCGATCAAGATGTACAACGCGATCGCCGGCGGGCTGCGCCACCACAGGGGCGCGACCGCAAAGGCCAGATCCACCACCGGCGAGGTGGTGCGCCGATAGCGGTCCACCAGCTGCACCTGCAGGCGGAAATGCCCGGACGGCAGCGGCGGCTGGTCGATCGACAGGTCGTCGCTCTCGATCCATTCGTTGTGCAGGCCGAGCACACGGTATCGCACGGTCAGCCGGCTGGGGTCGTCGTAGACCTCCATCGTCGACAGCTCGATGTGCAGCGGGGTGTCGCTCCAGCCCAGCAGCTGCCCGGCGCGGATCGGCACGCCGCCGCGGCTGACGCTGTCGATGCGCACGCTGGGCTGGCGCTCGTCGAACAGGCGCGCCGGGTCCTTCAGGTGGCTGACGCCGCGCGCGGTGCCGATCCATACCGAGCCGTCGGGATCTTCGGCGAATGCGGCCTCGGACACGTCGTCCCAGAGCAGGCCCTGCGACTGCGACAGATGCGCCCAGCGCTCGCCGTTATAGACCTCCACGCCGCGTGCGTGGCCCACCCAGACCCGCCCGAGGCTGTCGCCGCGCATCAGGTACACGCCGACATCGCGCAGCGCTTCGTCGCTGATCGCCTGCAGGTCCAGGCCATCGGCGAGCAACATGCCGTGCCACAGGCCGGGGCGATAGAACGCCAGCCACACTTCGCCGCTGTCGCTGATGTGGAACTTGCTGATCCACGGGTCGGCGTCGCCGCCGTTGACCTTCACCTGCACCTTGGACCAATGCTCGTCCTTCAGCCGGAATAGTCCGTTGGCACTGGACACCCACAGCGTGCCGTCGGCGGTCTGCTGGACATCGGTGTAGGCGATCGTCGGCATGCCGGCGGCCGGCTGCAAGCTGCCGCCGTCCAGCGGGCGCTCGATCACGAACAAACCGCCGACCGTGAGAATCCACAGGCGGCCCTGACGGTCGATGTGCAGGCGCCGGCCGGTCCGCGGAAGTTTGGCGATCTCGGCGCTGCGGCCGTCCGGCCAGTTGCGGCGCAGGAGGCCGGCAGAATTGAGCGTCCACAGGCTGCCGTCGGTGCTGCGCGCCATGCCGACGATCTGGATGCCCGATTGCGGCAAGGCCGGTACGAACCGCCCGCCCGGTTGCGCCTGTCGTCCCACGCCGTGCTCGTTGCCGACCACCAGCGCGTTCTGTGCATCGCGCGCGATGGACCAGGTGGGCGCGGCCGGCATGCCTTGCGAGGCGTCCCAGTTTTCGATCCACTCGTAGCCGGCCCAGCGCACCAGGCCTTCGCCGTCCACGGTCATCCAGACATCGCCATCGCGGTCCACCACGATCGCATCGCTGCTGCCGGGCGGCAGTCCGTTCTCGGTGCCAAAGCTGCGCCAGGCACCGTTTTCCCAGCGTGCCAGGCCGTCGTTGCGGCGCACCAGGACGCGTCCTTCGCGGTCCATCACCAGTGGCGCCTGTTGCCCGACCGTGGTGCTGTCCAGCAGCGGCAACGGCCGCACACCGAAGGTGCTCGCATGCGGCGCGCGGTAGAGCAGGGTGCCGGCACCGCGCACCCACAGACCGCCGTCGTTGTCGCGCAACACGCTGTACCAGCGATCGACCGGCACGCCCTCGTCGGGCCCGTAAACCTTTACCTTGCGCTGCGCATCGATGGCGCACAGCTTGCGTCCGCAGCCGACCCACAGCGTGTCGCCTTCCACCGACAGGCTCAGCACCTTCGACAGCTCGGGTACCCGCACCCGCGTGGCGGTGTCCAGCAGAGATTCGCTATGCCAACGGCCATTGCTGCGCGCGCGCAGCACTTCCAGTTCACCGCCATTGGCGATCACCGTGCCCCAGGAAAGGCTGGCAAGCAGCAGGCCTTCCTGCAGGTGTTGGGCTTCATCGCGTGCGAGCTTACGAAAGCCGTGCTCGTCGCCGATGAACAGCGCCTGGAAGCCGGCAACCCACAGGCGCCCATCGGGCTGTTCGCTGATTGCCGTAATCGGTTCGTTGCGCAGGCCGTCCAGCATCATCTGTTGAAAGATGCGGCCGTTGTAGCGATACAGACCGCTCTCGGTGCACACCCACATCAAGGTGCTGCGGGTCTGCAACAGGCAGGTGCCGGCGAGGCCGAGCAACCCCTGGTCGTGTGCATAGCGGCGGATACTGGCGCTCTGCGCGCTGGCCAGCTCGGCAAACGACAGCAACGCCAACAGCAGCATCGCAGCAAGCGATGCCGCTCGGCCTGACGACCTCCATTGGCGGTGCAAAAACCCCACGGGCGTTGCAATCTCCCACGCATCGGTGCGTGCGGTCCGCGTCCCTCGCGCGGGTGACTCACGCTTGCCATTGGCAGCCCCCCATAGCGGCCGCGATATATCGACTAGCGGCTGTTCACGCGATTTACTTTAGGACAACGCCGTTGCCAGTGCACAGCTGCCAGGCAGGCGCGAGCGCTGTGCAACGCCAATGTGTGCATCTCGTCAATGCGACTGCGCGCTGTCGATGCATTGGATGATCGCGCCAGATGTGCGTGTCATGTGCAGGACGCGGCAATCGCGGCCGGCGGAGATCGAGCGAACACGACCGACGCGCATGCACGCGTTGGATCGCACGAGACTGCGATCAAGCTGCGTGTTCGATCCAGTCGACACCTCACCACGACCGCGCCCCCGTGGTCGTTGCATGCCCTGGCAACGTTTGGCGCTGCCTGGATGCGGGCGCTGCCGTAGCCCGGCGTGATGCATCCAGTCACGATGACGCGACAGGAGCGGCCTCGCAGCGATCAGTTGCCGACACTGCCGGATGCCGCAGCGAGGTGGCCGGCATCGTAATAGATGCGATTGCGGCCGCTGCGTTTTGCGCTGTACAGCGCGGCATCGGCGCGCGCCAGCAATTGCTCCAGGGTTTCGCCGGGAATGAACCAGGCCACGCCGATCGAACAGGTGACGTGCAACCAGCCGCCGTCGATGGGGTAATCGCCGCAGATGCCGCGATGCAGCGCATCCAGCCGATGCGTGGCTTCGTGCGTCAGCCCCGGCAGCAGCGCCAGCAATTCTTCGCCGCCGTAGCGGCCGATCCGGTCGTCGCCACGCACCAGCGTATCCATTCGACGACCGACCCCGGCCAGCACCGCATCGCCGGCCAGATGCCCGTGCTGATCGTTGACCAACTTGAAGTGATCCAGGTCGATCAACACCACCGCCAATGGCCGCGCCGTTGCATCGGCCCGCAACAGCATCTCGCGCAGCGTGGCGAGAATGCCGGAGCGGTTGAGCAGGCCGGTGAGTTCGTCGTGGGTGGCCTTGAGTGCCAGTTCGGCACGTGCCGATTCCAGGTCGCGCTTGTCCTGTTCCAGCTCGGCAGTGCGCTCGGCAACCAGCTGCTCCAGCTCGCGCTTGCGTCGCAGCAGTTTGGCCGTGCGCCAGCGCAACAGCACGATCACCGCTGCGATCGCCAGCAGCACGTACGCGATCAAGGCGGGAACGCCGCGCCACCAGGGCGGACTGAGCACGAAGGCGAAGCGCGTGACCGGGCTGGCACTGCGCTGGCCCGCGTCCACGGCCTGCACCTCCAGGGCATAGCGGCCAGGCGGCAGCAGCGGATAGGTGATGTGGCTGAGCGAGGTGCTGGTCCAGCTGGCCTGGTGGCCTTCCACGCGGTAGCGGAAGCTGATGCGGTCCGGGCCGCCTTCGGCGCCGGGCGTGCTCAGATCCACATCCAGCGGAACCTGCGACCAGGGCACCTGCGCACCGGCGGCAAGGGTCTGCTCGCCACGCTGCACGCGCAGCACCTGCACCCGCAGCGGCGGCGAAGCGAACACACGCGACGGATCGATCAGATGGGTCAGCCCGCGGCTGCTGCCGAGCCAGACGCTGCCATCGGCGTCCTCGAACAACGCATTGGCAGACACGTCGTCCCACAACAGGCCCTCGCTGCGCGTGGCGCGCGACCAGCGTCCGTGGTCCAGCAAGTCCAGGCCCTGGCTGCTGCCCAGCCACAAGCGTCCCTTGCTGTCGTGACGCAGGATGAACGGCATCACGCGCGATACCAGCGTGTCGCTCACTGCGGTCAGCGTGACCGCCGCAGCGTCCTGCACGGCGCCGTGCCACAGCCCGGTGTCGCGCAAGGACAGCCAGAGCTGACCGTCGTCGGAAAAGTCCAGCAGGAAGTAATCGTGGCTGGGCAGGTTGCCGTGCACCTGCACCTGCAGCCATCGGCCGTTCTTTTCCTGCCGATACAGCCCTTCGCGCGTGCTGGCCCACAGTCGACCCTGACCATCCAGCTCGATATCGCCGACGAACGCCGCCGGGACCGCTTCCTCGCGCCTTGCCTGCAGCGGCAGTTCGGGCGGGATGGAGTACAGGCCGCGCGGCGTGGTGACCCACAGCACGCCGTGCGCATCGAACAGCAGCTTGTTGGTGGGCAGGCCGAGCTGCAGCATGTCGATGGTCTTGCCCGTTCGCGGGTCGCGCCGGGCGAGGGCGCCGGACGAGCGCGCCACCCAGGCCGCGCCATCTGCCGGCGACAGCGCAATGGAGATCGATTGCAGCAACGGCTCACCGTTGGCCAGTGTCCATGGCTGCATGCGCCCGGTCCGCGGATCCAGCACATTGGAACCGGCATCGCCGCCGACCAGCAGTTCCCCACTGGGCAGTCGCTGGATGGCCCAGGTCGGCGATTCGGCCAGGCCCTGGCTTTCGTCCCAGTGCTCGATGGTGCCGTAGCCCAGCCAGCGCTGCACACCCAAGCCGCGCGTGCCGATCCAGAGCTGGCCGGTGCTCTGCATCATCAACGGGCCGACCATCGGGCTGATCGCCAGCCCCTGGTCGTGCCCGAAATAGCGCCAGTGATCGCCTTCCCAGCGCACCATTCCGCGGTCGGAGCGGGTCATCAGGCGGCCCTGCGCATCCTCCGACAAGGTGGTTGCGCCAGACAGGGTGTCGAACCGGGTGCCGGCCGGAGGTGCATGGTCGCGGAACACCCGCTCGCCCGGCGCGCGCGACATCACCATGCCGCCGCCGCGCAGCCACAGGTTGCCGCGATGGTCGCGGAACACCGCGCGCCATTGCCGTTCCGGCACGCCGTCGGCATCGCCCAACTGGGTGATACGTCCGTCGGCATCGATGCGGCAGACGCGTTGTCCGCAACTGGCCCACAGCGCTGTGCCGTCGGCCAGCAAGGCTTTACCGGCGGGCAGGGGGGTGCCGTCGTCCAGCCGCAACGCCAATACCCGCACGCTCCAGCCGCCTGGCCTGGCCGGCGTCAGGTGCAACAGCTGATTTTCGCTGACCACCACCACGCCGCCCGCGTACGGGGCGATGACATTGCCGCTGTCGGCGCGGATCGCGGTGCCGTTCTGCAAGACCGGGCTGAAGGTGGTGCCGTTGCGCACGAACACGCCGTTGGCGCTGGCCACCCACAGGCGCCCGTGCCCATCCAGCGTCAACGCGCGGATGTAGCGTGCGTCCAGCCCGCTTTCGCGGCCGACGGGGATGAATTGTTCGCGCTCGAAACGATGCAATGCCAGTTCGGTACCGACCCAGACCACGCCCTGGCGGTCCTCGAGCAGGCTGTTGACGGTCATGCCCTGCAGGCCATCGGCCTGGGCGTAATCGCGAAAGCTATAGGTTTGCGCCCATCCGCTGCCCGCGATCAGCCACCCGAGCAGGCACAACGCTGCCAGGCGCAGCGCCTTGCCGCGCGAACCAGGTGGAACGAACAGCGCAGACACGTTGGGCATCGGTTTCCGCGAAAAGAGGGTAATGCGATCGAATGGATCAATCGTCCCCAGCGTTGACGGCGACCGGTCGCAAAACTTGAGCGGCCATACGGTCAGCCCGTCAGTTCTCTGGCGGAGTCGAAGGCGGTATCGAACATGCGCTGCACCGGTGGCGCGAACTCGCTTGCGAAGCTGGACAACAGGAACAGCCCCAATAAGACCGTCAGCGGCAACCCGAGTTGCATCGGGTTCAACGCCGGCGCCGCCTTGGCCAGCGCACCGAAGGCCAGATTGACCGCCAGCATCGCCACCATCATCGGCAAGGCCAGGGTCAGCCCGCCGCGCAGGATCTGCAGGAACAGGGTCGGCGCCACCTCCGCAAACGCGCTGGCGTCGGGAATGGCCGTGCCGATCGGCAGCGCCTTGTAGCTGTCCACCAGCAGCGAGATCACCGCAAGGTGCCCGTTGGCCGCAAAGAACAGCAGGCCGAACCCGATGTAGAACCACTGCGCGATCACGCCGGAGGTCACCCCGCGCATCGGGTCGGACATCTGCGCAAACGACAGGCCGGTGGACTGCGACACCAACTCGCCGGCCAGAGCGCCGGCCTCGAAGATCAGCTTCAACATGAAGCCCATGCTGGCGCCGACGGCCAACTCGCGCGCGATGCTCAGCACCGCCTGCGCGGTGAATCCGTCCCACTCCGGCACCGGCGGCAGGATCGGCGCCAGCACCATCGACAAGGTCCCGGCCAGCATGACCCGCACCCGCCCGGGCACGGCGCGCGTGCCGATCAACGGCATGGCCGTCAGCAGGGCACCGGTGCGCAGCATGGTCCACATGATCGCCCCGACCATCGCAAACGCGCGCTGGCCGTCGATCACCATCTGGGTGGCGGAATCCATCCGGTGCGGCCCGCTAGCCGATCAGATGCGGAATGCGCTGGAACAGCGCAATGGTGAACTCCACCAGATGCCCCAGCAGCATGCTGCCGGTGGCAAACAGCGTCGCGGTCAACGCGACCGCCTTGGCCACGAAGCCGATGGTGGGTTCATTCAACTGGGTGGCAGCCTGCACCACGCCGATGACCACACCGACGATCAACACCGCCAGCAACATCGGTCCGGCAATCCACAGGACGGTGACCAGGCCACCACGCAGTTCAGTCAGGGCGATTTCAGGGCTCATGGGGAGTGCTGATGCAAGTGCGGTGCCAAAGGACGGGATTGGGGATTGGGGATTCGGGATTGGTAGGGAGCTGGATGAGATCCCAGCGCTTTGTGCATGTGCGGATTTTGGTGGCCGCTACTGCGGGATGCGGGCTGAACCGTGGTTTGCAGAAGCTTGGCGCTCTCCAGCGGGCGGGAAGGCCCCCTGCGCGCCATTGCCCCGAGTGCTTTGGCTTTGAAGCGCCTGCGCCGCGAGCGCGTGCCGGGCTGGATTGCGGAGCAGTGGTTGCGATGGAAGTACGAGGCGAAGCACGATTGGCTGCTGTCGCTGTCGCTGTCGCTGTCGCTGTCGCTGTCGCTGTCGCTGTCGCTTTTGGTTTGCGCTTGAGCTTTGGGCGGAGGGCTTGCTGCTTTGCCTTTGTCTTTGCGTTGGCCGTTGGCTTCTCAATCCCCCATACCGCAGCGGCAGG
>NZ_JPLE01000086.1 GCF_001010415.1 Xanthomonas pisi DSM 18956 | reverse complement strand
CGAGCCCCCAGGGTGAAGTGACCCCCGGAACTTGGACACCCCATCCAACTCCGAGGATTTCGTGAATCGATATGACGCTTGCTTCAAACTTCAGGTTGCCAAGCAGGCCTGCAAGACCTCCACATCGGTCAAGGCGGTGGCCCGCCGTCATGGTCTGGACTTCTCCACGGTCAGGCGTTGGGCAGCGACCTACCGGCTACATGGTTGGCGCGGGTTTCACCGCAAGGCGCGGTCCTACGATCTTGCATTCAAGCTGGAAGTGCTTGAAAAGATGCGCCAAGAGGGGATGTCTGCGCGCGAGGCCACGACCTACTTTCAGATCGGCAGCGCCGGTGCGGTGGCACAGTGGCAACAGCGCTATGCTGACGGCGGTGCCCAAGCGTTGTCGCCTCCTCCATTGCCGCCTCCCAAGCCGATGAAAAAGACCCGCTCGTCCAAGCCTGCCCAGGACATGAGCCGCGATGAGCTTCTCAAGGAAGTTGCCTATCTGCGTGCGGAGACGGCCTACCTAAAAAAACTCGATGCCTTGATCCAGCAAGAGCAGGCGGCGCAGCGTGCAAAGCGCACGCCGTCCAAGGATTGAGGCAGACCCACGCACTGCCGCTTTTGCTCGAGGCGGCCGAGCTGTCGCGCAGCACGTTCTATTACCAGATTCATGCCCTGGCTCATCCGGATGAGGGCGAGGCCGAACTGCGTGAGCACATCCGTGCCATTTACGATGACAGCCAAGGGCGCTATGGCTACCGCCGCGTCACCCTGGAACTGGCAAATCAGGGCAAGACGATCAACCACAAGCGGGTGCAGCGCCTGATGGCCGCACTGGGCCTGCACTCGCGGGTACGCATCAAGCGCTACTGCGCATTTAAGGGCGCAGCCAATGTCGTGGTTCCCAACGCACTCAACCGCCAATTTGAAGCCCAGATGCCCAACCAGAAGTGGGTGACCGATGTCACCGAATTCAAGGTGCGGGGCATGAAGCTCTATCTTTCCCCGATCATGGATCTGTACAACGGCGAAATCGTGGCCTACCAGATGAAACGCCGGCCGGTGCTGGACTTGGTGGGTCAGATGCTGGATCAGGCGATCAAGCAACTTCCGCCCGACGCTCGGCCGATGGTCCATTCTGACCAGGGATGGCACTACCAGCACGAGAACTACCGGCAGACGCTCGAAAAGCACTCTCTGCAACAAAGCATGTCCCGACGCGGCAACTGCTTGGACAACGCGGCCATGGAGAGCTTCTTCGGGACGTTGAAATCAGAATTTTTCTACTTGAACAGCTTTGACAGCATCGAACATCTGGAAGCCGGGCTGGTGGAGTACATCAGGTACTACAACGAAGACCGGATCAAGCTGAAATTGAAGGGCATGAGCCCGGTAACGTACCGGGAACAAGCCAGGCTGGCCGTCTGATCGCCCAACTGTCCAGCTTTTGGGGGTCACTTCA
>NZ_JPLE01000085.1 GCF_001010415.1 Xanthomonas pisi DSM 18956 | reverse complement strand
CAGCAGCGCCCCGCCCTGCCCGCCCGGTGCCACGGTCATCTGCACCTCGAACTGGTAGGCCTGGTCGGTGGCGATCACCGTCAGCGGCGAGGCGTTGCGCGGGGCGGTGCCCTTGCCCTGCAGGCGCAACACGCCATCGCCGACCTGCAGGCGCTTGGCCTCGTCGGCGGCCGGGTTGAAGAACGCCCACTGCGGGCCCAGCGTGCTGGCGCGGAAGTCGTCCGACAGCGCCAGGCCGTGGGCCAGCGCCTGGCCGCTGGGTTTCTTCAGCGGGGTCCCCAGATCGCCGCCCTTGGCGACGAACCAGCCGTCCGGGGTCCATTCGATCGGGTCCAGCAAGGCCTGCCGGCCCAGCGTCCAGAAGCCGTGCTCGTAGCCGTGATACAGCATCCACCAGCGTTTGTCGGTGCCTTCCACCAGGGTGGCATGGCCACGCGACCACCACGGCTCGTCGGCACTCTTGGTGCGGGTGATCGGGTTGTTGGGGGCGTTCTGCCAGGGGCCGTGGATCGAACGCGAGCGCGCAGTGATCACCATGTGCCCGGTCGGCGGGCCGGCGGTGCCGCCCACGGCGGTGGTCATGTAGTACCAGCCGTTATGGCGGGTGATCTTGGGGCCTTCCTGCGCGTAGCCTTCCACGTCCCAGCTTTCCGGGTACTTCCAGCCGTCGTAGACGTGCCTGGGCGTGCCGACCACCTTCAGGCCGTCGTCGGAGAGCTGCACGTAATCGCCGCCGCTCAGGAACAGATAGCGCTTGCCGTCCTCGCCCACCGCGTGGCCGGGGTCGATGTACTTGCCCAGGCCGATGTCGATCGGCTTGCTCCACGGGCCGGTGATGTCGTCGGCCCAGACCACGAAGTTGCTGCGCTCGCCCTGGTCGCCGCGGCGGGCCGGGAAGTAGATGTAGTAGCGCTTGCCGTGCTTGATCAGGTCCGGCGCCCAGATCGCGCCGACGTTCTGGGTGATGGCATGGCCCAGCGGCTGCCAGTTGACCAGATCGCGCGAATGCCAGATCGGCAGGCCCGGATAGGCATCGAAGGAGGACAGCGTGAGGTAGTAATCGTCGCCGTCCTTGAGCACCGACGGGTCGGGGTGATCGCCGGCCAGCACCGGGTTGAGGAAGGTGCCATTGCCCTGATCGGCGATGCGCTGATGTTCGATGCCGCGCTTCCAGTCGGCCGCGCCACCCAGGCCGGCGCACAGCAGCAATCCGGCGGCAACCAACCAGCGCAGCCGGGGGGAGGTGATACGTACACGCATGCTGTCTCCTAGTCCCCAACGGGTGGGGCGATGCGGTCACCGGCAGGCAATGCCACCGGTTAACCGAATGAGGCGGAAGTCTCCCGCCAGCAGCGACGTCCTGCACGCTCGGCAAGGCGTCGCACGCGCCCGGCAGGCGGGGGATCGAGCGGCATCACCTGCCGCATCGATCACGCCCTTCCACCAGGCACCCGATCGCTCAGCGCGTCATGGCCTCAGGCGCGCAGCGCGCGTGGCAGCCACAACGACAGCTCCGGGAAGAACGCCACGATCAACAGCACGCACAGCGCCGCCAGCCAGAACGGCCAGATGGTGCGCATGCTCTGGGCGATGGTGATTTGCCCGATGGAGGTGCCGATGAACAGCACCGAGCCGATCGGCGGCGTGATCAGGCCGATCCCGCCGGCCAGCACCATCACCAGACCGAAGTGGATCGGGTCGATGCCGTAGGCCTTGACCACCGGCAGGAAGATCGGCGTGCAGATCAGGATCTTCGGTGCCAGGTCCATGAACATGCCCAGCAACAGCAGCATCACCACGATCATCAGCAGCACGGTGTTCTTGCTGTCGGCGATGGCCTGCAGGAACTTCACCGCCGCCGCCGGCACCTGCAGGTACGCCAGCAGCCAGCCGAACACCGCCGCAGTGGCGATCACGAACAGGATCACGCCGGTGGTGCGTGCGGCATGCGTCACGGCGGCGAAGAACTCGGCCCAGCGCAACTGGCGATACAGCAGCGCGGTGACGATCAACGCGTAGACCACGGCGATCGCCGCGCTCTCAACCGCGGTGAAAATGCCCGCACGGATACCGATGAAGATCAACGCCACCAGGCCCAGGCCCGGCAATGCGCCGAACAGGCGCAAGGCCACCGCACGCCAGCCCGGGAACGGCTCGGTGCCGTAGCCACGGTGGCGCGCCACCGCATAGCCGGTGACCATCATCGCTGCGGTCATCAGCAGCGCCGGCACGATACCGGCCGCAAACAGATCGGCAATCGACAGGCCGCCACCGGCCGCTGCCGAGAACAGGATCAGGTTGTGCGAAGGCGGTACCAGCAACGCCACCAGCGCGGCGGTCATGCTCACGTTCACCGCGTAATCGCGGTCGTAACCGCGCTTGATCATCTGCGGAATCATGGTGCCGCCGACCGCCGACACATCGGCGATCGCCGAACCGGACACGCCGCCGAAGAACAGCGACGACAGCACACTGACCTGGCCCAGACCGCCGCGCACACGCCCCACCAGCGACGAGGCAAGCGCGATCAAGCGTTCGGAAATGCCGCCGCGCAACATCAACTCGCCGGCGAAGATGAACAGCGGAATGGCGATCAACGACGCCGAGCCGCTACCAGCCGAAATCTGCTGCACCAGCACCACCGTGGGCAGGTCCAGATACAGCAGCGTGGCCAGTGCGGCCGCGCCCAAGGCGTAGGCCACCGGCACGCCGATCAGCAGCAGCACCACGAAGGTTCCCAACAACATGGCGATGCCCATCAGCGCACTCCTCCAACATGGACCGGGCGCAGCACACGCCACAACTTGAACAAGGCGAACAGCACCATCAGCGCGCCGCCGATCGACAACGGCAGGTAGTTGATGCTCTGCGGCATCTGCGCGCCGGCCATCTTGATGTCCAGGCCATCCAGCAGCAGCGCCGCGCTCCACCAAGCCAGCACCGCACCGATGGACAGGATCATCAGCGGGCGAATCACTTCGAAGAGTTTGCGCACCAGCGGCGGCACGTGTTCGCCCAGCAGGTAAAAGCCGAAGTGGCGGTTGGTGTGCACACCGGCGGCGGCGCCCAGGCTCAGCGCGGTGCTCAGCAGCAACAGCGTCACCGGCTCGGTCCAGCTGGGCGAGTCGTTGAGCACGTAGCGGGTGAACACCTGCCAGCCCTGCACGACCACCAGGCCCAGCAGCGCCAGCGACGCCACGCCAATGGCAATATCGGAAACGCGGTCCAGCGCGCGCTGCAACGGCGCGACCGGGACGGCGACGGTCTCGGGTTCGGTCATCGGGATACCTCTATGCGAAATCGCGGATGCGGCGGTACAGCGCTTCGATCTCCGGCTGCTTGCGGTACTCGGCCAGCAGCGGGGCGGCGGCGGCGCGGAACGCCGGCATGTCGACCTGGTTGAGCTTCACGCCGTAGTCGATCACCTGCTTGCGCGCGACCGTTTCCGACGCATCCCACAACTGGCGCATCACCGGCACCGACGCACGCGCCAATTCCACCACCAGGCCGCGATCGGCCGGGCTCAGCGATTGAAAACTCTTGCGCGAGATCACCAGGATGTCCGGTGCGTAGGAATGCTCGCTCTGCGACCAGTAGTGCGCCGCCTCGAAATGACGGCTGGACTGGAAGCTGCGCATATTGTTTTCCGCACCGTCGATCATGTGCGTTTCCATCGCCGAAAACGTCTCGCCCAGCGACATCGGGGTGGGATTGGCACCCAGCATGCGCATCAGCTTGAGGAAGATGTCCGACGAGGCCACGCGAAGTTTCAGGCCCTTGAGATCTTCCGGGCGGTGCAGCGGATGCTTGGTGTTGTAGAAGCAACGCGCGCCCGAATCGTAGATCGCCAGGCCCACCAGGTCGCGCTGTTCGAAGCTGCGCAGGATGCTGTCGCCGACATGGCCGTCGATGACGCGGCGCAGATGCGGCACCGAGTCGAACACGTACGGCAGGCACAGCGCCTGGGTGAGCGGAAAGGTGTTGTTCAACGCACCCGAGTACACGCGGGTGATGTCGATGGCGCCAAAGCGCGCCATGTCGATCGCCTCCGACTCGCGACCCAGCTGGCCGGAGTGGTACTGGCGCAGTTTGAGCCGGCCGTTGGTGCGCGCTTCGAGCTGTTTGCCGAACCACCGCACCGCCTCCACGGTGGGGTAGTCGCCGACGTGCACATCGGTGGCGGTGAGCAACTGCCCGCCGGGGATCGGCGTGGTGGCGCCGGCACCCAGCCAGGGCGCGGCGGCGGCGGCGCCGAGCCCGGCACCGAGGAAATGTCTGCGTGTGATCATTGGCGCCCTCCCAAGCGTCTGGTCACCGGGTCCGCCGTTATTTGGCGGACACAGCCGTACAGGAAATGTCGCCGATGCCGGCGAAGCGAATCAGGGCACGCTGTCCCACTTCAATGTCATGGATACCGGTGGCATTGCCCGTGGCAATGAGATCACCGCGCTTGAGCGGGCGCCCGCGCCGGGCCGAACGGCTGAGCGCAAATGCGTAGGCCGCGCGCAAACCGCCCGGCAGCGTGGTGGCGCCGCCGGTACCCACCACCTGATCGTCGATCAGCGTTTCGGCGCCCAGCGCGGCTTCGTCGCGACCCAGCCAATCGGTCACTTCCGGCCCCAGGATCAGCCCGTTGTTGTTACCGAAATCGGAAATCACTACACGCGGGCCCAGCTTGTTGATGGTCGCCAGCGGGCTGCTGGCGATCTCCACGCCGATGAACAGCGTAGCCGGCAACGCAGCGGCCTCGTCTGGCGTGTAGTCGATCTTGTCGCCCGGCGCATCGGCCTCCAGCCGAAGCACATACTCCGCCTCCACTGCGCCGAAGCCGCCGACATAGATCGGAAACTCGGTTGTTCCACCGGTAGCATTCCACAGCTTCTGAGAGAAGATCGGGCCGAGCAGACGCTCGTCGCCGGAGGCATCGCGGCGCTCGGCGGCGATGTACCCCACCTTCCAGCCAACCACGTGGTCGTGCCACTGGCTGATGGCGATGTCCTGCACCTGGTAGGCAGTGACCAGATCGCCAGGGATTTGCCCGGGAAAGTCCGGAAGCGAGGCCCCTGCACGGCGTGCCTCCACAAAGCGCTGGGCGATGTCGGACAGCGTGGATGTGGACGTTGGCGGGGTGGCGGCGTCGTTGCTCAAGGGTGTCTCCCTGATAGGTGTTTTGTTGCACTGCCAATCGACAGCGGCACGGTGTGCTGTATATGGTAAACCGGTGTCATTGGCAATGTGCAGTGCGACATTGTGACCGCGATACCGAAGTGGCCCTGGGAGGGGTAGATGCAGCAGACACGCCAAAAACACCTTGGAAACCAGGCGGTGCGGGCCCTGCGCCGCTGCCTGGCCGCGACCCTGGCCGCGCTGGCAATGGCCAACGGGCCGGCCTGGTCCGCAGAGCGCGCCAGCGCCGATACCGCCGCCGAGCAGGCCAGCCGGATCGCGCTGTGGCCGCAGGCGATGGCACCGGGGGACACCCCATTGCCGCAACCGCAGCGCATCGTGGACCGCAGCAGCGATGACGCCCTGCCCGACCGCTACATCCAGAACATCAGCCAACCCTATCTGGTGGTCTACCGCCCCAAGCGGCCCAACGGCACCGCGTTGCTGGTCACGCCCGGCGGCGGCTACCAACGCATCGTGCTGGACAACGAAGGCAGCGCGCTGGTGCCAAGCTTCGTCGACCAGGCCGGCATCACCTTGTTCGTGCTGCGCTACCGGCTGCCCGGCGAAGGCCACCCGAATGGCGCCGACGCGCCGCTGGCCGATGCGCAGCGCGCGCTGCGGCTGATCCGCGCCAATGCGGGCCGCTACGGCATCGATACGCAGCGGGTCGGGATCATGGGCTTTTCGGCTGGCGGCCACGTCGCCGCCAGCCTGGAGACGCGTTATGCCGCGCAGGTGTATCCGGCGCAGGACGCCGCCGATGCATTGAGCGCGCGGCCGGACTTCGCGCTGCTGATCTACCCGGTGATCGACATGGACAGCGCCAATGCGCATCTGGGTTCGCGCGAGCGCCTGCTCGGCAAGGCGCCCAGCGCTGCGCAGGTCGGCGCGTATTCGCCGCAACTGCACGTGGATGCGCGGACACCGCCGACGTTCTTGCTGCATGCGCAGGACGACACCGTGGTGTCGGTGCGCAACAGCCTGCTGCTGCACGACGCGCTGCTGCGCGCCGGCGTCCCCAGCGAACTGCATGTCTTTCCGCAGGGCGGGCACGGCTTCGGCACGGCGGCCACCAGCGGCTTGACCGTGGCTGCGTGGCCGCAGCTGGCACAGGCGTGGATGGCGCATCTCGGCAAGGCACCGGCTGCCGCGCAGGACGCGGCACGATGACCGCGCCATCCACGCCCGACGTGCGCCGACGCACGCTGCTGCGCGGTGGATTGCTCGCCAGTGCCGCCGCCGCGCTACCGGGTTTCGCCGGTGCCGTGCCACCACCGCCGCGCGACGACAGCGCTCCGCTGGCCCAGGTGCGTAGCGGTGCATTGCGCGGCTATCGCGAGCAGGGCATCTGCGTGTTCAAGGGCATTCCCTACGGCGGCGACACCGCCGCGCGGCGCTTTCAGGCGCCGGTGCCGGAAGCCGCGTGGACCGGCGTGCGCGATGCCGCCAGCTTCGGCGCCGCTGCGCCGCAACCCAAGGCCAGCGAACCCACCAGCGAGGACTGCCTGTTCCTCAACGTGTGGACACCCGGCCTGCGCGATGGCGGCAAGCGTCCGATCCTGTTCTATATCCACGGTGGCGGCTACACCACCGGCTCCGGCAGCGACCCGCTCTACGATGGCGTGCGCCTGTGCCGGCGCGGCGACGTGGTGGTGGTCACCGTCAATCACCGGCTCAACCTGTTCGGTTATCTGTCGCTGGCGCAGCTGGGCGATGCCAGCGTTGCCGACTCCGGCAATGCCGGGCAGCTGGACCTGATCCAGGCACTGCACTGGGTGCGCCAGCACGCGGCCGAATTCGGTGGCGATGCCGGCAATGTCACCGTGTTCGGCCAGTCCGGCGGCGGCGCCAAGATCGCCACGCTGATGGCCATGCCCGCAGCACGCGGCCTGTTCCATCGCGCCTGGACCATGAGCGGGCAGCAGGTCACTGCGGCAGGACCGCGCGCCGCCACCCAGCGCGCGCAGCTGCTGCTGGATGCATTGAAGATTGCGCCGGCCGATCTGGCACGCCTGCGCAGCGTGCCGGTGGCGCAGCTGTTGGCTGCCGCGCAGGTGCGCGACCCGTCGCGGGTGGAAAACAGCGCGTTGTATTTCGGCCCGGTGCTGGATGCGCGCAACCTGCCGGTGCATCCGTTCTGGCCCGAGGCACCGCTGCAGTCGGCGACGATTCCGATGGTGATCGGCAACACGCGCGACGAGACGCGCGCCTTTCTCGGCAACGATGCGGCCAACTTCGCGCTGACCTGGGACACCTTGCCCGCCAGGCTGGAAGCGCAGCAATACGTGGATCTATTGCCGCAGGTGGTGATTGCCGAATACCGCCGCCTGTATCCGCACTATTCGCCATCGGAGGTGTTCTTCGCCGCCACCACCGCCGGGCGCTCGTGGCGTGGCGCAGTGGAAGAAGCCCAGGCGCGTGCGCGCCAGGGCGCACCCACCTGGGTGTATCAGCTGGACTGGGCCTCGCCGCTGGAGGGCGGCAAGTTCGGCGCCTTCCACACGCTGGATATTCCGCTGGTGTTCGACACCATCGGCCAGCCCGGCTCGCGCACCGGCGACAGCGCCGATGCGCAGCGCATGGCCGACCAGATGAGCGCTGCCTTGATCGCGCTTGCGCGGCATGGCGACCCCAATCATCGCGGTGCCCCACGCTGGCGGCAGTACTCGTTGCAACGCCGCGAGACGTTGCTGTTCGATGTGCCTAGCCGGATGGCGAACGACCCGCGCGGTGGCGAACGCCGGCTGTATCAGCAAGCGCCATTCATTCAACGCGGCACGTTCTGAGCGCTTGTCGTGTCGAGCCAACAACGGGAAGGGCGGGCGCCATCCGCGTGCGGACGGCGCGCTCAATCGCAGGGCCGCAGCGATACATGCGTACTCGTACGCCTGCCACGCTCCAACCGCAGTCGCCCGGCAGTACCGATTCGATCTTGAGGTGATCCATGCGTCGTGACTCCCTTGCCCCATCGCTGCTGCTGACTGCGCTGGCAGTGGCATGCCTTCCGTTCGCCGACGCCGCCGCTGCCGCGCTGGCAGGCTCGCCGCTGGTCTCCGGTGCAGCTACCACCAGCAGCTCCAGCAGCAACGCGCCGGCCGCGACAGCTACGTTTACCGCCAGCAAGATCGTGCTGGTGGGCGACTCCACCACGGCGGTGCAAGGCGGCTGGGGGCCAAGCTTCTGCGCGCAGCATGTGACCTCGTTCCTGAGCTGCCTCAACCTGGCGCGCGGGGGGCGCAGCACCTCGAACTATCGCGCCGAAGGGTCGTGGGACATCGCGCTCAAGGAACTGCGCAGCGGCGGTTATCGACAGGTGGTGGTGTTGATCCAGTTCGGTCACAACGATCAACCGGGCAAACCGGGGCGTTCGACGGACCTGGCGACCGAATTCCCGGCCAATCTGCGCCGCTACGTGGCCGAGGCGCGTGCTGCCGGTGCCGTGCCGGTGCTGGTGACGCCGTTGACGCGGCGGCAGTTCGAGGCCGGCCAATTGGTGGACGACCTGGGCCCCTGGGCCCAAGCCACGCGTGCGGTGGCGCGCGAACTGCAGGTGCCGCTGGTGGACCTGCATGCGCGCAGTCGCGCCCTGGTGCAGGGCATGGGCCCGGTGCTGGCGATGCGGCTGGCGCAGCGCCCGGCCGAGCCGGCGCAGATCGCTGCCGCGCAAGCGGGTACCACCATCGGCAAGACGCCGGCGCAGACGGTCGCGCCATCGCCCGCGTCCACCTCGCCGTCGAAGAACGCATCCCCCACCAACGCCGCTGCCACCGCGCAGGACAACGCCAGCGCCGAGCCGATGGGCCAGGCCAAGCTCGCGTTCGACTACACGCATCTCGGCCCGGACGGAGCGGACCTGTTTGCCGCGATCGTGGCCGACGAACTGGCGCAGCAGCTGCCTGCGCTACGGCCGTTGCTGATTCCCTAGGCCTCAAACCAGCCAGAGCAAACCCGCATGTGCACACCGATGCTCGAGCCGGCGTGGCGCTCAGCCGGTACGCCGTTCGCGAAGCCAGAACCACACCGAGCCTAGCGCCCCGCCGATCAAGCCTCCCACCAGGATGCCATGCGCGAAACGCTGGCCGCTGAAATGAGCCACCAGCGCACCGATCGCCATGCACGGCAGCGAGATCCCCGCCACCCAGCGGCGCTGCGCAAGGCTGCGCGCCTGCGCGGCACGCATGCGTTCGCGCTGTAGCTGCGCCAGCGGCTCCGGCAGCATGAGGGCTTCGGCGATGGCATCGGCTTGCGTGCGATCCATGTAGCGCGTGTCCTAAAGGTCGATCATCGCGCCCGCCGCGATGGCGGACTCTGCCGTGGAGTATCGATGCCCCCGACGTGCTGCACAAGCAAGAAGCAGAGCAGGTGCACATGGCGATCGATACACGAAAACATCTGCTCGCCGTCCAGGTGACGCCTGCCATAGGGCAGGAACGTGCGCAGGTCCGTTCGTTAACCCAGGACGTCCCACATGCGACCGGCGAAGCGATCAAGATTGCTTTTGTAGATCAGGGCTATACCGGCCAGGAGCCGGCGCAGGCGGCAAAGGACGATGGCATCCCATTGCATGTGACAACGCGGCAAGAAGCCAAGCAAGAAAGGCGTTTTCTTGCTACCGCGCCTCTGGGGTTGTCGAGCACCGCCTGGGATGGGTCGGTCGTTTCAGACGGCTGCTACGCGACTACCTGCAACCTTGGTTGGCTTGCACGCCGGTGTCTTCAGGATACCCATGCTGGGAAATGCAGCAACGCTCTTTCGACAGTCATCACACGCTCCAGGAAGGATCTGAGCGAAGCCCCCGTGAGCTTTCAACCGACAACCGACAACCGAAACAATCTCCATCAAGCACAGTGTTGGTTTGTCAGCAAGTCAATGGCAGAGGTTCCTGATCGCGGCGCCTACCAGGGTTTCATGTGGGGAACCGATGATTTTTCTTCGAAAGATCCATCTTCGCCGTCAATCCTCTCCGGCCAGGGAATGGACCCGCACACCTGCGGCGCTACGGAAAACCGGAGAAACGCTGGTACACCCAGTAAAGCCTTGATGTCTCGGTGTCGTAGGCCATAACGTTAATTGCATTCAAAGAAGATGGCAAGTTCGGACCAACATAATCCGCTGGGTCCGATACCAGGGCGAAAAAAAAGCGTGAGGAATTGACTTCAAGAGGTTTCGGACATCCCTGCAGGTCATCTGGCGGCATTTCGAATTTAAATACATGGAATTCATCATACGTGTCAGGACCTCGGTGCCAAATCCCGCGCGCCACGCGACTTTGCCAGAACGTGTCTGGAACACTCGCCACATCGACAGCGTACAAGTAGTACATGTCTCCGAAAAAGTAATCGGTTTTCCCGCAGACTTGCGGTATCCCGCGCAAGGACGTGACCTGTCCGAGTCCACTGCGCTGCAGCTGTTCGTGCATGCTGACGATGGCACCAAAGCGTTGCTGTAATCCTAATACCATCCAAAAATTCACGCCCGCCGCTACGACGATCAGGCATATCAGCACAAGACGCTTCAATAGTTTGACGAGGCCGTGCATCGATCACCTGGGGGAGAAGGTAGTCACTGATATCACCATCGCATGGCGGCAACCGCCGGCCTAGTGGACAGGGCTTCGAGCGGCATCGATTTGCCTGACAAATTTGCGCTTGCGTCGCAGACCATTCCCTGCGCCTGCGTACGCTCACTATCTTCGGATCCTACACCGCGCACAGCAAGAGCAGCTGATAAGACGACGACATAGCCGCCAGGCGGGCACGGCCGGTGCTCGGAACCCCCATGTACTGCTCTCTTACACTGCGTTTCCTCCGCACCGTCCACGCCCACCTGACGACTGCTCGCTACGTTCTGGTAGGCGCTCTAATTAAGGCGTGCTTGTGCCGCAACACGCGCCAATCCACCGGTTGTCGCAATGTCGAGTGGTCTGTATGCAAAACGTGCACTACCACTGCGCGTTAGTTATTCTCGTAGATCCAGTAAATCCTGGACGCGCGGGTATCGTAGGCTACCACGCCTCGTCCGTTGGCTGTGGCTGGATCGTAAGAACCAAGATCACCCTGTGGATTGAAGAAGAATGTGACAACAAAATGCGCAGAGTTCATGCCCGGAACGTCGGGGCATCCCTCTAGATAGCCCGGTCTCAGCGACTCCAGCACGTTCGCCTGCGTGTCATCGAACGGACCGCGGTGCCAGTGGGTCCGCGCCGCACTGCTGTCCCAGAATGCGTCCGGAATCCTCGCCACATCTACGGCGTAGGAGTAGTAATACCCGTCGAGAAATCCGCTTTCCGTACAGAATTCCGGCATCCCGCGCACAGAGGTGACCTGGCTAAGCCCGGCGCGCTGAAGTTGTTCTTCTATTGGAGATATAGCGGAAAAAGACCACAGCATCGTGAACGCGATATGGATCGTCGTCACCGGCCCCAAGGCGATCCCCAGCACCGGTACAAAAATCTTTAACAGCTTGACCAGACTGCGCATCGATCGCCTCGGTGGGAGATGGCCAGTGGCATTACCATCGCATGGCAGCGACGGCCACGTCAGCGGCCGATACCTTTGACGGCGCCACCACTGCCCCACGCAGTTGTGCCGGCGTCGTGGACAGCTTTGCAGTGCGTCCGTTCAATACAGTCGCATCGCACAGCAGCAGCTTGATGAGGCGCGCTCGCGCTGCCATGGCAGGCCAGTCCGTCGCTTGACCCGGACGCCGGCAAAATCAACGCAGTTCAAGCGTCTGCACTGTTGCACGCGGTGGTCCATCGCCCAACCACAGGCTTGCCACACTGATCGGCAGACTGAAGCGACGCGGGCCTGCGCTACCCGGATTGACGTACAACACTCCATCGCGGCACTGCACGGAAGACTTGTGCGAATGACCACTCATGACGACGTCCGCTGCAGCACCCGGCGCCAGCGTTTTCAGATCGTGCAACACATGGATGCGCACGCCATCGATCAGTAGATCCAGCGTCTGCGGCAAACCCACCGCCCAGGGCTTGTCATCGATATTGCCGGCGATGACATGCAGCGGAGCCAGTGCCCGCAACGCTTCGAGGATCTCTGGCTTGCCCACATCGCCAGCGTGGATAATCTGCGCGCATCCCGTGAGCGCGGCGAGCGCCTCGGGCCGCATTAGCCCGTGAGTGTCGGAGATCAGGCCGATGCGTGTGCGGGCGGGCATTGGATCATCTCGCGCAGACAGAAGATGCGCATGCTACGCACCGCAGGTCGGCCGGACGTGAGGCCATTCTGTGCGGATGCCGGCATGCCGCAGCTCCCCGTGCAGGCATTACAGCGTTCACCGCTGCATGCGCCCACCAGCAATCACACGCAACTCAACCGGTGCCGCGTGCCGGCAAGGCCCACACGCTATTGGGATCGCCTTGCATGCCGCGACGCTTGCTCGCAACTGCCATGCGCCAATACGTCCAGGCCATGAGTAGTGCAATCAGATCGACGCCGAGCACCGTCGCGCTCTGCCACGGCGCGGTCGCGTCGTGTGCGCCAACGCAGCTGGCCAGCGGAATCAGCGCTGTCAACGCAGCGCACACCAGCAATACCTCATACGCGCCGCGTGCGGTGGGACGTATCAGGGCCCACAACAACGTTGCCGCGAACACCGCGTAATACGCATAACGTTCCTGTCCCGCCGGCAACATGCGCGCGGCGATAAACAACGCCGAGATACCGGCCACACTACCCAGACAGACACCGACGGTCAGCCGTGCCATCGCATGTGTGCGACGCGGCTGCGCGATGGTGCGGCGTTTGCGGCGGGTTTCGATCCACAACAGGTTGCCGCTGTAAAACAGGAACGCGCCGCCCAGCCCCAGCAGGAAGTACAGCCAGCGCACCGGCACATGCCCGAAGTTGCCGAAGTGCAACGCCTGCAAGCCGCGTAACGCAGCGGTGCCGGGCGACATGGTGGCCGGTGCCAGCACGCGCAGCAGCTTGCCCGTAGTGGCGTTCAGCGCCACACCGCCCAGCGTGTTGAGCCGGCGCTGGTCGTGATGGCCATAGATCTCCACCCGCGCGTTGGCGTCGCCGGCATCGTGGAAGGCCAGACTCTCCGGCACCAAGCCCGGGCTGGCCGCGCGCGAGGCGTCGAGCAGGGTGGCAATCGGCAGCAACGGTGCAGCGCGTTTGGCCGGCGCCACATGCGGTGCGAGCTCGAAATCCGGCTCCAGGATCTGCATCAGCTTGCCGTCGAACACCAGGAACTGGAACGGCGCCAGCAGCAATACGCCCAGGCAGAGCACCGCGCCGGACCAGGCGAAAATCACATGGAACGGCAGCGACAGCATACCGACCACGTTATGTGCGTCCTGCCACAAGCGCTTGAGGTTGGCACCGATCCGCAACGCGAACAGATCCTTGATGAACACCGGCGCGTACAACACCACGCCGCTGACCAGGGCCAGCCCGTACAGCACGCTCACCACGCCGAACAGATAGGTGCCGAATACGCGCGGCAGGCCGGCGGTGAAGTGCAGGTCGTAGAGGAAATCGGCAAAGCCCACACGCTGCGGCAGCTCCTGCAGCGCGCCGTCGGCAGCCTGTTGATACTGGCGCATGCCGCCGCTGGCATCGGCTTGCGGGCCATACCAATACAGCCGCGGAATCGGCCCATGTTCGCCGGGCAGCAGCACTAGAAACGATTCAGCCACCTGCGGATGCCGGGCGATTACCGCGTCCAGCAAAGATTGCGCGGCGGCGACCGGATCGGCCGGTGCATTCTCCCTGGCATGTGGCGTGGCCTGCCAATCGCTCAACTCGTGCGTAAAGACGTTGATGGCGCCGGCATAGAAGGCGATAAACAATGCCATGCCGGCCAACAAGCCCATCCAGCTGTGCACCGACAGAAACGCGCGCAAGGTCGATGCTTTCATGCGCTCAGCTCCGTCCAGCCCAATGCCTTGATGCCGGCGAGTGCGATGTAGCACAGCAGCGTCAGCCCGCCGAGAGATACCCAGGCGCGTAATGCGCTGCCAAACACGAACGGCAATGCCATGGCACCGATCCACACCGGAAACATCAGCAGTAACCACGCCAGCGTATGGCTCTGTTGCGGCCCCGGCAGTAACAAGGCGCACAGGCCGACCACACCGACCGCGAGCGGCAAGCCCAGTACCACGGCAGCCAGCCATCTAGCCCACATGGCGCACCTGCCTGCGTTGCGCACGCGCCTGCTGCCAGACATCCAGGTACGGCAACGCCACCGCCACCAGCATCAGCGCAGTCAGTGCGGCGAAGACCCCCGCCCACACACCCAACGCGCGGATGGCACAGGCCAGCGACAGCACCAACAACACGCAGCCACCGATGCGCAGCAAACGCGTGGACAATCGGCGCTGCAGCAGCAGGCGTTGATGCATGGTTGCCAGATAGAACGAAAAAGCCGACGCAGCAGCGGCGAGTAAATAGAACAACGTCATCAGGCTGGTCATGCGTGCGCCTGCCCAAAAACGAACGAAGGCGCTCCACCGCGCTGGGCAAAACGCTTGTAGTCGCAGCGAGCGCGTGCACGCAGCCACTGTGCCATCCACACATCGGCCTGCGCGCAGCCATCGACGCGTACAGCACGGATACCGGCCTCAACCATCGAAGAAGCAACCACAGCAATCAAAACGCCCACGCACAACACTCCCGTACAAGCGGTCGACGGAAGGCATGGCGGCGGCTGTGCCCGGCGGCCCTCCCCGGGCCGCCTGATTCGCGGGTGACAACCCTGCCGTGCCGCCCAGTGGGCACGCAGCAAGGTGTTGGCCGCTCTACGGCGCGCAATCTAGCAGGTGCCACAGCGCCGGACCAGCGGTCCGGCGCTGTGTGCGGTGCATCAGCCGTGCGGCGTGAGCACGATGACGCCCAGCGGCGGCAACAGCAGCGGCAACGACTGCGCGTGCCCATGCATGGATTGATGCTCGGCGGTCACCACACCGCCGTTGCCCAGATTGGCGCCGCCGTAGATGCCGGCATCGCTGTTGAACACTTCGCGCCATTGGCCACCCTGCGGCACGCCAATGCGATAGCCGTGCTGCACCACCGGGGTGAAGTTGATCACCACCAGGACCGGTGCGTCACCGCGTTTGCCCTTGCGCAGGAACGCCACCACGCTATTGGCCGCGTCGTCGCCAACCACCCAGGCGAAACCGGCCGGATCGTCGTCCTGCGCGTGCAATGCGGGATATTCGGCGTACATCCGGTTCAGATCGCGCACCAGTGTTTGCACACCGCGGTGGCGCGGGTCGTCGAGCAGATGCCAGGGGATGCCGCCGTCGTGATTCCATTCGGTGGGTTGGCCGAACTCGCAGCCCATGAACAGCAACTTGCGCCCCGGGTGGGTAAACATGAAGCCCAGGTACGCGCGCAGATTGGCAAAGCGCTGCCAATCGTCGCCCGGCATGCGGCCCAGCAACGAGCCCTTGCCGTGCACCACTTCGTCGTGCGAGATCGGCAGCACGAAGCGCTCCGAATACGCATAGACCATGCTGAAGGTCAGCTCGCCGTGGTGGTAGCGGCGGTAGATCGGGTCCAGCCCGGCGTAATGCAGGGTGTCGTGCATCCAGCCCATGTTCCACTTGTAGTGGAAGCCGAGGCCACCGTGCGCCACATCGGCAGTGACACCGGGAAACGCCGTGGATTCCTCGGCAATCATCACCGCACCCGGGGTGTGCTCACGCACTACCTCGTTGAGCCGGCGCAGGAAGGCGATGGTCTCGTAGTTCTCGCGCCCGCCGTGGATGTTGGGCACCCACTCGCCGGCATTGCGGCTGTAGTCGCGATAGAGCATCGAGGCCACCGCATCCACGCGCAAGCCGTCGACGTGGAAACGCTGCAGGAACTCCAGCGCACTAGCGATCAGGAACCCGGACACCTCGCGCCGCCCGTGGTTGTAGATCAGCGTATTCCAGTCGCGGTGGAAGCCTTCGCGCGGGTCGGCATGTTCGTACAGCGCGGTGCCGTCGAAATGCGCCAGGCCGTGCGCGTCGGTGGGGAAATGCGCCGGTACCCAGTCGACGATCACGCCGATGCCTTCGCGGTGGCAGCGATCGACGAAGCGGGCAAAGCCATCCGGCGAGCCGAAGCGCGCGGTCGGCGCGAACAGGCCCAGGGGTTGATAGCCCCACGAGCCGCCGAACGGATGCTCGGTGACCGGCATCAGCTCGACGTGGGTGAAGCCCATGTCGGCCACGTACGGGATCAGGCGGTCGGCCAGACCATCCCAGTCCAGGTCCACGCCTTCTTCGCGCAACCAGGAACCGGCATGAATCTCATAGATGCTCATCGGTGCGTCGTGCGCCTGGCGGCGTGCACGCGTGGCCATCCAGCCGTCGTCGCTCCACTGGTGCGGCGTGGGATCGGCCACGATCGAGGCCGTGCCCGGCGCAAGCTCGGCGCGACGCGCGACCGGATCCGCCTTGGCCGGCAGCTCATGCCCATGCGGGCCGCGCAGCTGGTACTTGTAATGCGCGCCAGGGCCGACATCGGGCACGAACAGCTCCCACACGCCGGACTGGTGCCGCAGCCGCATCGGGTGGCGGCGTGCATCCCAACTATTGAAGTCGCCCACCACCGCCACGCGCGAGGCATTGGGTGCCCACACCGCAAAGCGCGTACCGCGCACGCCGTCCACCTCCACCACGTTGGCGCCCAGCGCGTCGGCCAGCTGCAGGTGGTGGCCTTCGCTGATCAGGTGCAGGTCGAAGTCGCTGAGCTGCGGCCCGAACGCATACGGGTCGGCAGTGTCCTGCTCGCCGCCGGGCCAGCCGATCCGCAGCCGATACGCGCCCTGCGCCGGCAACTCACCGGCAAACAGGCCGGCTTCCGGGCCGGCCTCCAGGGCGATCGTCTGCCCGTCATCCAGAACCGCGCTCACCCGCTCGGCGCCCGGCAGGTAGGTGCGCAGCACCCGCCCTGCGTCGGTCGGGTGCGCGCCCAGTACGGCGAAGGCGTCGCCATGGCGTGCTTCGGCCAGGGCGCGTACCACGCCGGAGTCCCATCGATTGGTCACTGCTGTCATCACTCCACTCATCATGTGTCTCCTGCACCGGCGCGTGCGCGTTGCAGGATGCGTCGCAAGCCTTCGATCGGCACCATCAACCAGCCCGGGCGATTGGCCGCTTCGTAACGCACTTCGTAACAGGCCTTCTCCACCAGGAACAGCAAGGTGGCCGCGTTGAACGCGGCCGGCGCAATCCACGGATGGGCGCTGGCGTCGAGCACGGCATGGTAAGCGTCCAGGAAGGCCTGTGTGGAGCGGCGGCGGAACTGCACCAGAAATTCATCCAGATGCGTGTCCACACCGACGCCCGCGCGTGCGGCGGTACCTTCTTCGCCGCGTGCCGACACTTCGCTGGCGTAATCGAGCGAGCGCAGGAACCCGGCCACATCGCGCAGCGGGCTGGCCTTGGCGCGACGCTCGGCCAGCGGCTTGGCCGGCTCGCCTTCGAAGTCGATCAACACCACATCGTCGAAGGCCACCAGGATCTGGCCCAGGTGGAAGTCGCCATGCACGCGGGTCAGCAGCGAATCGGCCAGCACGCTCGGCGCCCTGGCCAGCAGGCTGTCCAGCTGCGGACGCTCGGCGAGCACGGCCTCCAGCGCCTCGCGCTCGGCCGGTTCTTCGCTGCCGGACAAGCGCGCGTTGACCATTTCCCACATCTCTTCGACCTGCCGCGCCACGCCGGCCACCACATCGTTGGCGGTGGGCAGATCGATCCGCTGCGGTGCGAAGTCTGCGTCGTCCGTCTGCCGCGACAGCGCTTCGTGCAACTCCGCCAGGCGCTTGCCGACCACCGCCGCAAACGCGTCGTAGCCGGCAATGGCTTCGGCGCGCGACTCGTCGGTTTGCGCGGTGGCGTATTCGTCGAAACTGCGCGCCAGATGGTCCAGCGTCCAACGCCAGGCATCGCCCTGGTTGCGGATGAAGCCCTGCAACAGCGCAATGGTGGTGATGGTGCCCTGCCCATCGACGCGGCTGACGCTGCCCAGCAGCGGCGCCGCATTGGCGTAACCCAGCTCGGTCAGGCGGCGGCCGATCTCGATTTCCGGGTTCGCGCCGATCGCCACATGCCGCAGCAGCTTGAACACCGCCTTGTCGGCGACCACCAGCGAGCTGTTGCTCTGCTCGGCAGACAACCAGCGGATATCCGGATCGGCCGGGATCTCCAGCCTGGCCAGCGCGGGCGTGGCTTCGAATCGCACCTGGCCTTGCTGCGACGGATCGTCGCCATCGCAGAAGTCCAGCATCGCATTGGTCCGCAAGGCATCGATCACCCCGCGCACCATCGGCTTGAGCGCAAACGCATCGGTGAGATAGCCCACCTCGCGCCCTTGCCGCACGCGTGCCAGGGCCAGCTGTTCGGCCAGGGTGCTGGGCTGGTCGCGCTCCCACACGATGCCGATCGGCAGCATGTACGAGGCGTGGTGGCCATCTTCCAGCTCCACGTCCAGCTCCAGCAAGCTCATCGGCTCATCGCCCGGCAGCGGCGTGCGGCGCGAGATGCGCACGCTGCGTAGCGCCTGGTCCTTGGCCGAGAACCAGCGCCGCGCCGACAGCCACGCCGGCAGGATTTCGCCTTCCAGGGTGGGCAGATGCAGCAGCAGCGCGCTGCTTTCGTCGGTGTCGCTGCGCAGCACCAGCGTGCGGTAGTCCGGCAGCGGTACCGGGCTGGGCACGTGCCAGTCCGGCAGCGTGCCTTCGCTGACCAGCTGGAACGCGTAGAAGCCGAACGGCGGCACCGTGAGCAGGTAGGTCAGCCGGCCGATCGGCGGGAAGCTGCCGCCGCCGATGATGTCCACCGGCACGCGGCCTTCGAACTCGGACAGGTCCAGCTCCACCGCCTGCAGCGTATGCGACAGGTTGGCCACGCACAGCACGGTTTCGTCCTGATGGCAGCGCAGGTACGCCAGCATGCGGCGATTGCCCGGGTACAAAAAGCGCAGCGTGCCGCGGCCGAACGCCCGGTAGCGCTTGCGCACGCTGAGCACGCGGCGGGTCCAGGTCAGCAGCGAATGCTGGTCGCGGATCTGCGCTTCCACATTGACTGCCTGGAAGCCGTACAGCGGATCCATCACCGGCGGCAGCACCAGTTGCGCGGGATCGGCGCGCGAGAAACCGCCGTTGCGGTCGATCGACCACTGCATCGGCGTGCGCACGCCATCGCGGTCGCCCAGATGGATGTTGTCGCCCATGCCGATCTCGTCGCCGTAATACAGCACCGGCGTGCCGGGCATGGTCAGCAGCAGGGACGTCATCAGCTCGATACGGCGGCGGTCGCGCTCCAGCAGCGGCGCCAACCGGCGCCGGATGCCCAGATTGATGCGCGCGCGGCGATCGGCGGCATAGGTCTGCCAGAGATAATCGCGTTCCGAGTCGGTGACCATTTCCAGCGTCAACTCGTCGTGGTTACGCAGGAAGATCGCCCACTGGCAGCTCTCCGGAATCTCCGGGGTCTGCCGCATGATATCGGTGATCGGGAAGCGGTCTTCGCGCGCGATCGCCATGTACATGCGCGGCATCAGCGGGAAGTGGAACGCCATATGGCATTCGTCGGCGTTCTGGCCGAAGTATTGCTGCGTATCTTCCGGCCACATGTTGGCCTCGGCCAGCAGCATGCGGTCCGGGTACTCGGCATCCAGCGTGGCGCGGATCTTGCGCAGGATGGCGTGGGTCTCCGGCAGGTTCTCGTTGGAAGTGCCCGAACGCTCGATGAGGTACGGCACCGCATCCAGACGCAAGCCATCCACGCCGCGGTCCAGCCAGAAGCGCATCACTTCCAGCACCGCCTCCAGCACGGCGGGGTTGTCGAAATTCAGGTCCGGCTGGTGCGAATAGAAACGGTGCCAGAAGTACTGCCCGGCCACCGGGTCCCAGGTCCAGTTGGACTTTTCGGTGTCGCAGAAAATGATCCGCGTGCCTTCGTATTCCTGGTCGGTATCGGACCACACGTAGAAGTCGCGCTCCGGCGAGCCGGCCGGCGCGTTACGTGCGCGCTGAAACCACGGATGCTGATCGGAGGTGTGGTTGATCACCAGCTCGGTCACGATGCGGATGCCGCGCGCATGCGCCTGCGCCACCAGCTGCTCGAAGTCTTCGATGCTGCCGTAGTCCGGATGCACCGCCATGTATTCGGCGATGTCGTAACCGTCGTCGCGGCGCGGGCTGGGATAGAACGGCAACAGCCAGATGGTGTCCACGCCCAGTTCGGCGATGTAGTCCAGCTTGGAGATCAACCCCGGAAAATCGCCGATGCCGTCGTCGTTGGAGTCGAAGAACGACTTGACGTGCACCTGGTAGATGATCGCGTCCTTGTACCAGAGCTGGTCGGCGACGACCGCCGACTGTTCTGCGTCGGCTTGTAAAGCGGGAACTGCATTCATGCGACCTCTCCTGCGCGGATGCGCCATAACGCGAACGGTCGCGCTGCCTCTACACGGATGTGCTGGTACTTGCCTTGCCATTCGAACCGGTGCCCGTCCCACAGATCTTCCACGGCAACGGTGACGTGATCGGGCAGGCCCAGTTCCCACAACGGGATTTCGATATCCGCATCCTGGCCGGCATGCGGGTCCAGGTTGATCGCCACCAACACCATGCTGCGGCTGCGCGACAGATACCCGGCATCCAGGAACTTGCCGAAGTACAGCACCTGATCGTTGTGCGCCTGATAGAAACGCGTGCCCAGATGCGACTGCAGCTCCGGGTGCATGCGGCGCAGCTGGTTGAAGCGGGTGATCTCGTCGACGATGTCGCCGGGCGCACGTTCGGACCAGGCGCGCAGCTGGAACTTCTCCGAATCCAGGTACTCTTCCTTGCCCGGCGCCAGCGGCGTGGCCTCGCACAGCTCGAAGCCCTGATACATGCCCCACAAGCCTGACAGCGTGGTCGCCAGCGCGGCGCGGATCAGGTGCCCGTTGCGCCCGCTGGTCTGCAGGAACAGCGGATTGATGTCCGGCGTATTGACGAAGAAGTGCGGGCGGAAGCACTCGCGCGGCACGCCCTGGTTCAACTCTTCCACATACGCCTGCAGCTCGTGCTTGTGGTTGCGCCAGGTGAAGTAGGTATACGACTGCGAGAAACCGCACTTGGCCAGGCGGTACATCATCTTGGGCCGGGTGAAGGCCTCCGACAGGAACACCACATCCGGACGGCGCCCGCGGATGTCGGCAATCAGCCACTCCCAGAACGGGAACGGCTTGGTATGCGGGTTGTCCACACGGAACAGGGTGATGCCTTCATTGACCCAGAACAGCACCGCATCGCGCAGCGTGTTCCACAGGTCCGGAACCGCGCCGCTGGCGTAGAAATCGACGTTGACGATGTCCTGGTACTTCTTCGGCGGATTTTCCGCGTATGGAATCGAGCCATCCGCGCGCCAGGTGAACCAGTCCTTGTGGTCCTTCAACCACGGATGATCCGGCGCGCACTGGATGGCAAAATCCAGCGCCACTTCCAGGCCATGCGCACGCGCGGCCTGGATCAGGCGACGGAAACCGTCCAGCCCACCGAGCTCGGCATGCACCTCGGTGTGGCCGCCATCGGTGGCACCGATCGCATACGGGCTGCCCGGTTCGCCATCGACCGCGGTGACCGAGTTGTTGCGGCCCTTGCGATTTTTCGCACCGATCGGATGGATCGGCGGCATGTACAGCACATCGAAGTTCATCGCACGGATATGCGCCAGCCGCCCGATCACATCGTCGAAGGTGCCGTGCCGCGCCACATCGCCGCTTTGCGAGCGCGGGAACAGCTCGTACCAGCTGGCAAAGTGCGCCGCGCGGCGCTCGGATTCCACCCGGTAGGTCACCGGTGTCTCGGAGCGGAACGGCTTGTCGTCGGCCAGGGCCATCGCCTGCGCGGTGTCCGGCTCCAGCACGATGGCCAGCTGCTGCAAGGGCTCGCGCTGCGCACCGATGCGGGTGAGGATGGCCTGCAACCGCTCGCCCAAATCCCCGCTGCTGCGTGCATGCGCGGCCTGCACCACGGCCACCGCCTCCTGCACATCCACCGGCAACACCGTATCGGCTGCACGCTTTTTTTCCAGATCGGCATGCAAGGTAGCGAACACATCGCGCCAGCCTTCCACCCGGAATTCGTAGGTGCCGATGCGCTCGAGCGGAAACTCCGCGCGCCAGCGATCGTTGCCCAGCGCACGCATCGGCGCGCTGGACCAGGTCTTGGCATCGGCCGGCCGCCACAGCACCGCCACCGCGATGCGGTCGTGCCCGTCGCAGAAGGCATCGGCTTCCACACAGATGCGGTCGCCCACCGTGCGCTTGACCGGGAAGCGGCCGTTATCGACCGACGGCGTCACCGATTCAATGCACACCCGCGGCCAGGTGGCCGCGGTCTGCGCACGCGGGCGCATCCGCGGCACCGCCAGCACATGCCGCGCCGGCACGCTGCGGTACACCCGCACTTCGCCAGGCTCCAGTGCGTCGAGCGTTGCGCCGGACAAGCTGCGGCCATCCTCGGCCAGCAGCGCCTCGGCATCGCCCAGCAGTCGCAACAGGTCCGATGCCGGAACCGGCACGACATGCCGCGTGTCGCCATTGATCAATAGCAAGGAGGGCAGACCGCCCAGTGGCTCCACCGCAACGGCGGTCAGGCCGGTGGATTCGCGCAGCAGCGGACGCAGCCGCAGGCCGGCATGGCTGGTCGGCAGGCGGTCGGCCGTGCGGATCGGCGGCGGCAAAGCCTCAAGATGCGCCTCGTCGAGCAACCACGCCCCACCCAGGGCACGCGCCAATTGCCAGTGCTGCTCGGGTGAGGACGCACGCTTGCCATCGGGCGCATCGAGCACCGCAACGACCTGCGACGCCAGCGCACGCAGCGCGGTGTCTTCATCGAAGAACCAGCTGCCGCGCCCGTCCCACCACGCCAGCGACGAAAACGCCGCATCGAAACCGGCACCGGACAACTGATGCAAGGCATCCAGGCCCAGGCCCGGCGTCCACGCAGCGAACACCACCTCCGGTGCCTGCACATGCACCCGTGCGATCAGCTCGCGCCAGCGCTGTGCCGGCACCTGGTGCGGCTGCAGCAACCGAAAGCCGCCCACGCCCTGCCCCACCCACTCCAGCAGGCGCGCGCTCCACCATTCCACCAACGCCGCACCTTCCTGTGCGTAGGTAAAACGTGCCTCGGCGACCTCCGGCGTGGCGCGCGGCTGGCGCGGGTCGGGGACTGCGGTGCCGCGCGCACGAAACCACTGCGGGTTATCGCGTACCACCGCGCTGGCGCCGCCGATTTCATCCAGGCGCACATCGAGCAGCAGCGTCACACCTGCACGCTGCGCCGCCTGTGCCGCCTCGCGCAGACGGCCGTCTTGCGCGTCGGCACCGGCCGCCAGCTCGACCAGCCGCCCCTGCGCATCGCGCGCGAACGGCGCCGCCATCACCACGTAGTCGCAGCCCGCCTCGCGGGCCGCAGCACAGCGCTGCTCCAGCCCGCTAGAGGTCTTCGTTGTATGGTTGAGAACACAGATCCGCATGGCGCCCCCTCAGCAGACGGCGGCGCGCGAACGCACCGTGACGATGGAAGCCATGCCGCACGCGTCGTGTCGCCACATTGCAGCGGCGCGCTGACGCAGCGCCGCTCCAACACCCGCCCGGATCACGCCTTGCCGCCCCGACTCTTGCCGGCGCGACACCCGACCGACCCTGCTACCTGTGACTGCACTCATGCGCAACTCCGCAACGATTCTTGACCCATGCAGTCAAGCACCTTCGTTGCGAATACCGTGTGTCGGTGGAGTTGACGAAAATCAAACAAGCGCAGCGGTGAAGCGATGCGGGCGCAAGAGCGAGCAGTGGCCGAGGTCGGGTACGTTACAGAACGTGGCGCAGGACATGTCGTAGGACATGACGGGTCGTGTCACGTGCGCGACACCGTCAGCACGGCGTTCGAACCACGTCGATGCCCTGCGGCTGTCGTGCTGACCTTGCCGGAGACCCTGGCCAGATATTTCAGTGCGGTGGGGCGCCATCACTGCCGACGTGATCACGGTCCGGAACAGGTCGAACGCAACGCAAATCAACAAACATTCCAGGCATCGCAGCCAGAAATTCAAACGATTTAATCCGGGTGTCAAATGACCGCTGGCGTACAGAAGTAAAAACAACTCGACCCAGCGCTTTTATTTAAACAGGAGATTCCGATAAACCAAATATGGATCCTCACACCCGTATTTCTTGCGAGCAAGGGTGCACCGTAACGAGGCCCTCGCTTTCATTTCAATAATGGAATTATTGGTGCTCGTATAACGTCCCGCGATAGAAGGTCAGGATTTTTCCTACAGGCAAGCTCTTCCGCTTGCATTAAAATATCGTTAGGGGCGATGCGAAAGCGTCGGTAGGTCGTTATCGAGTCGGGCGGTTATCTGCACATGGATTCAGGCACAAAAGGAAGGGCACGCATGCGTGCCACGTGGTGCATTGCGTTTTTTGCGGGCACGGTAGCCCAGGTTTCTGCGCAACAGATCGCCGATCCCGCCGCACAGGAGTTGTTGCGACAGCAGGAGCGCGAGCGTGTGCTCCGCGAGCAGCAGGAGGCGCGGCCGGATGTGCGCCTGGAACGCACCCCGGACGATGGCGTGGAGCGGCTTCCCACCAATGAGTCGCCCTGCTTCCGGATCGAGCGCATCGTGCTCGATGGGCAGGATGCGGATGCATTTCGTTGGTCGCTGAAAGCCACCGATCCCCGGCAAGATCCCGCCACCGGCCGTTGCCTGGGCACCAATGGCATCAACCTGGTGATGAAGCGCGTGCAGAACGCGGTCATCGCACGCGGCTATGTGACCACCCGTGTGCTTGCCGCGCCGCAGGATCTCACCGGCGGCACCCTGACGTTGTCGCTGGTTCCCGGACGCGTGCATGCCGCTCGCTTCAGCGACCCGGCGTCCGCACGCGCAGCCATCGCCAATGCCGTGCCTGCACGCAGTGGCGATCTGTTGAACCTGCGCGACATCGAGCAGGGCCTTGAGAACTTCCAGCGTGTGCCGACGGTGGTCGCCGACATTCAGATCGCCCCTGCCCAAGGCCAGGGAACCGGCCCGGGAGAGAGCGATCTGGCCATCGCGTGGCAGCAGCGGTCACGGGTACGCGCCAACCTGAGCCTGGACGATGCCGGTAGCGATGCCACCGGCAAACTCCAGGCCAACGGCACGCTGTCGCTCGACAATCCCCTCGGCCTCAACGAGTTGTTCTACGTCAGCCTCGGCAAGGGCGTGTTCAACGGTGCCGGCAAGGACACCGATAGCTGGACGGTGCACTACGACGTTCCCTACGACTACTGGCTGTTCGGCGTCACCGCCAGCGCATACGACTACAGCCAGGCAGTCGCCGGCGCGATCGAGACCTACGATTACAGCGGACGCAGTCGCAATGCCGAAGCACGCATCGATCGCCTGCTGTTTCGCAATGCCACGATCAAGCTCGGGGCATATGGGCGTGGCTGGTGGCGGCAGTCCACCAGCGCCATCGACGACACCGAGATCCAGGTGCAACGGCGGCGCACCGCCGGCTGGGAATTTGGCCTGAACCACCGCCAGTTCCTCGGCAAGGTCACCCTGGATGCGAGCGTCGCCTATCGGCGCGGTACCGGTGCGTTCGATGCATTGCGCGCGCCGGAAGAACTCGCCAACGCCTTCGATCCGTCGATTCCGCTCGAAGGCACCTCGCGCATGAAACTCATCGTCGCCGATGCCCAGCTGGCGGTGCCGTTCCAGCTTGGTGCGCAACGTCTGCGCTACAGCGCCTCCTGGCGCGCGCAGTGGAACCGCACCCCACTGGCACCGCAGGACCGTTTTGCGATCGGTGGGCGCTTTACCGTGCGCGGGTTCGATGGCGAGTTGACGCTCAGCGGCGACCGTGGCTGGTCGCTGCGCAATGACCTCAGCCTGGCGCTCGGCGGCGGGCTCGAAGCGTATCTGGGCGCCGATTACGGGCACATCGGCGGGCAGTCCGCGCGCTTTCAGAGCGGCGACCATCTGGCCGGCATGAGCCTGGGCCTGCGCGGAGGATGGCAACACCTCTCCCTGGACGGGTTTGTCGGATCAGCGCTGGAAAAACCCGCAAATTTCCCGACCGACTACACCACCTTCGGCTTCAGCCTGTCCTGGCGCTACTGAATATTCCACAAGGATTAGTGACATGAATCGCGTCTATCGCTTGGTCTTCAACCGCGCCCTGCGCGTGTGGCAAGTGGCATCCGAATTGGTACGTGCCCCCGGTGGCAGCACCGGTGGCGCCACTGTGCGCGCGCACAGGCTGACCATGGAGCCGCTGCAGTTTGCGCTGTTGTGCGCCCTTGGCCTGGTGAGTGTGGTCGACCTCGCTCAGGCGCAGTCGGCTGGCCGTATCGTGGCCGATCCGGCTGCGCCAGGCGGCGAACGCCCGACGGTGCTGACCGCCCCCAATGGCGTGCCGATGGTCAACATCACCACGCCGTCGGCAGCGGGCGTCTCGCGTAACCGCTACTCGCAGTTCGACGTCGGCCGCGAAGGCGCCATCCTCAACAATGCGCGTGGACAGACCCAGACCCAACTGGGCGGCTGGGTACAGGGCAACCCGTGGTTGGCCACCGGCAGCGCCAGGGTGATTCTCAATGAGGTCAACGGGCCGGCGAGCCGGCTCAACGGGTACGTGGAAGTCGCCGGACCCCGCGCGGAAGTGATCATTGCCAATCCGTCCGGCATCCAGGTCGACGGCGGCGGGTTCCTCAACGCCAGCCGGGTGACGCTGACCACCGGCACGCCCATCCTCTCCGGCGGGGCGCTGGAGGGCTACCGCGTGAGCGGCGGCGCCATCCAGGTGGGCGGCGCCGGCCTGGATACCAGCGGCGCGGATTACACCGATCTGATCACCCGCTCGCTGCAGGTCAATGCCGGCATCTGGGCCAATCAGTTGCAGGCCAGCCTGGGCAACAATGTGGTCAGCGCCGATCAAGCGCGTGTCGCGCCGCAGGCCACCTCCGGTCAGGCGCCAACCTTCGCACTGGACGTCGGCGCGCTGGGCGGCATGTTTGCCAACAAGATCTGGCTGGTGGGCAATGAGCAAGGCGTCGGTGTGCGCAATGCCGGCAACATCGGCGCGCAGGCCGGCGAACTGGTCGTCACGGTAGACGGACGGCTGGAAAACACCGGTGCATTGCAATCGCGGCAAGACACCCGCATCGCCGCCACTGGCGGTATCGCCAATGCAGGTACGTTGAGCGCCACGCGCGAATTGCGCGTCGCTACAACGGCCGACCTGGACAACAGCGGCGGCGTACTCAATGCGCAACGGCTGCAGATCGATGCAGCGGCATTGCGCAACCAGAACGGCACGATCGAGCAGACCGGCGTGCAGGCACTGGCATTGAATGCCGGCAGTGTGCGTAACCGTGCCGATGGCAGCATCGGCGCAATCGCCGCGTTCGCGCCAAGCGACGGCGCAACGCCCGGCACCGGTGGCGGCAACGGCGGCAACGGCGGCAACGGCAATCAGAACACCGGCGGCACCGATGGTGGAAACGGCGACACGACGCCTCCGGTCAGCGGGCCGGCGCCCGGCATCGCGCCGCTCGCCGCAGGCGCGCTGACTGTCTCGGGTCTGATGGACAACGATGGTGGCCGCATCAATGGCGGTGGCTCGGTGTCGATGTCGGTTGCAAATGGGCTGGACAACAGCGGCGGGCGCTTGGGCGTGTCCGCACTCAGCGCGCGCGGCGATCTGAGCAACCGCGCCGGCACGCTCGCCATCTATGGGGATGCGGATCTGCAGCTTGGCGCGCTGGCCAATGACCAGGGTCGCTTTACGGTGGCCAATACGCTGGGCCTGGATGCACAGTCGCTGAGCAACCGCGGCGGTGAGCTGCGCCATGCCGGTGGTGGCGCGGCAGCCTGGCAGGTGCGCGGGCTGCTGGATAACCAGGACGGCGTGATCTCCAGCAATGCCGCAGCGCTGCAACTCAGCGCGCAGGCAGTGGTCAATGCGCAGGGCCGCATCGAACATGCCGGGACACAAGGTCTGACGTTGTCGGCGCAGGACTGGTCCGGTGCCGGCGGCAGCATCGCCACACCGGGCGCGCTCACCTGGCGCGCAGGTGCGGTGGATCATCGCAATGCCACGGTGAGCACCACACAGCTTGACTTGCAGGCGACCAGCGTCGATAACCGCGGCGGTGCGCTGCTCTCGACCGGCAACCAGCGGGCGACCTTGCAGGTGCGCGAGCGGCTGGACAACGGCGATGACGGCACCATCGCCAGCAATGGCGATCTAGGCATTCGCGCTGGCACGCTGGGCAATGCGGGCGGCCAGATTCAGCAGGCCGGCAATGGCATGCTGGCCATCGATACCACTGCACTGGAGGGTCGCGCAGGGCGCCTGATCAGCAATGGTGCGCTGGCAATCGATGGCGGGCGCATCGATCTTGCGCAGGGCGTCACGTCCGCCCAGCAGATCGGCATCGATGCGGGCGCACTCAGTACCGCGGGCGGCCGTGTGACATCGCTGGGCGACCAGGCGCTACGCCTGACCGTGCGCGACACCCTGGACAACCGCGATGGCAATCTTGCCAGCAATGCAGGCATCGACATCGCTGCAGGTGTTGTCGAAAACCAGCGTGGCGCGCTCCTGGCGGCAGGCAGCGAAGCCGTCACGCTGCTGGTGGGTGGCGCATTGGACAACAGCGCCGGAACCATTTCCGGCAATGGCGCGGTGCAGCTGCAAGCCGGCAGCGTGATCAATCGCGGCGGCACGGTCGTTGCCGCCAATGGCGCTGCATTGCAGGTCGACGCAAGCAACCTGCTGGACAACAGCCAGGGCGGCCGCCTCGCCGCCAGCGGCAACCTCACCGCACATGCGGCCACGCTGGATAACCGTGCCGGCGCGATCGAACATGCCGGTACCGGCACCTTGAACGTGGACGCTACTACGCTCCAGGGCGCAGGCGGCAAGTTGCTCAGCCTGGGAACGCTGCAGCTGGACGGCGGTGACATCGATCTGGGCGTCGGCAGCAGCACCCAGGGCGAGCGTATTGTTGTCGATGCCGACAACCTCGTCACCGCAGGCGGGCAGCTGAGTGCGACCGGCACCGATGCGTTGCGCGTGACCCTCACCGGTGCGCTCAACAACGATGGCGGCACCATCGCCAGCAATGGCGCGTTCGCCGTGCAGGCCGCGGCCCTGTCCAACCACGGCGGAACCCTGGTCGCCGCGGGCAACGCCGGTGGCCGTGTGGACATCAGCGGGCAACTGGACAATGCAAACGGCCGCATTGCCAGCAACGGCAGCACCCTGCACCTGGTTGCAAACCGGCTGATCAATCAGGACGGAACGCTCAGCCACTCGGGCAGCGGTGGCCTGGAGATCGCCGTCACACGCCTGGACGGCAGCAAGGGCACCATCGTGACCGTCGGCGCGCTGTCGGTGGCAGCAACCACGATCGATCACCGTGACGCGGCCATCGGCGCAGACAGCGTGCAGCTGCAGGCACAAACGCTGGACAACCGCGGCGGACGCATCGTCGCCAGTGGCAGTACTGCGAGCGCCCTCCATGCCACTGTACTGAACAATGCCGGCGGCACCGTTGCAGGCAATGGCGACCTGTCGCTGACCAGCGATCTGCTGGACAACACGCAAGGCACGATCCAGCACGCAGGCACCGGCCAACTGCAGATCGATGCACAGACACTCGCCGGCAACGCGGGCAAGCTGATCAGTAACGGCACCTTGCGTGTCACCGGCCAGAGCACCGATCTGCGCAATGCCACCACCGCTGCACGCACCATTGCGGTGGATACCGGCAACCTCACCACCGCAGGCGGCCAACTGTCGGCGAGCGGCGACCAGCAGCTGCGGCTGAGCGTTGGCAACACGCTGGACAACACCGGCGGCACGATCGGCGGCAACGGTGTGCTGGCGCTTGGCGCACAGACGCTTATCAATACGCAGGGGACACTGCAGGCGGCAGGTACGGGGCAGTCCACGCTGAACATCGACCAGGCCGTGCACAACCAGCGGGGCAAGATCCTGCTGGCTGGTGACGGGCACGTCGCCGCTGCAAGCATCGATAACCAGGCCGGTACCGTGCACGCGGCAGGCAGCCTGTTGCAGGTGGACGTCGATGGTCTGCTCGACAATCGCACGCAGGGCGTGCTGTCCAGCGCAGGGGCGCTCGCCGTGGATGCCGCCACCCTCGACAACGCGGCCGGCAACGTCATCGCCGGCACCGACCTCACGCTCGTCACCGCCAACGCCATCGGCAACAACGGCGGAGCCATCCAGGCGACCAACGCACTGCACCTGGAATCGGCCGGTCTTTCCAACCGCGCCGGCAACATCATTGGCGGCAGCGCGCTGGTCGACACGCGGGCGCAACTGCTGGACAACGCCGGTGGCACCATCGGCAGCCAGATCGGCATGCTGGATATCCGCAGCGGCGCGCTCAACAACGCCGGTGGGCGACTGCAGTCGCAGGCAGCCTTGTTGCTGCAGACCAATGGCCAAACGATTACCAACACCGGCTCTGGCAGCAATGGCGGCATTCTCGCCAGCGGCCGCCTGCAAGTGGATGGCGGTACGTTGGATAACCGTGGCGGTGCGGTGTTTGCGCAAGGTGATGCACGCCTGACGGTCGCCAGCGTCGATAACAGCGCCGCCGGCGCCTTGAGCGGCGCAGGCAATTTCGCGCTCACCGGCACCACCATGAATAACGTTGGCGGCCGACTGCAGGCGGGGCAGAACGTCGACCTGACCTTGAGCGGTGCGCTCGACAACCAGTCGGGTCTGGTCGCTGCAGGCGGCGCGCTGACCCTGAATGCGTCGACCGTGGATAACCGCAACACACGCAGCGGGGCCACACTGGGTCTGCAGGCCGGACAGTTGCAGCTGCAGGCGCAATCGCTGGACAACCGCCAAGGGCAAGTCATCACCGACGCGGCAGGCAACCTGCAACTGACGTCATCGCTCAACAATGCAGGCGGCCAGATTTCTTCTGGCGGCAGTCTGGACATGCGGGCCGATGCAGTCGCCAACAGCGCAGGCCTGCTGCGGTCCGACGGCAACCAGAGCGTGACCGCACGCAACCTCGGCGGCGATGGCCAGGTGCAGTCGCAGAGCAATCTCACCCTCACCTTGCGCGAGGGCCTGACCAACACCGGCGAGATGATCGCCAACGGCACCCTGGCCATCCAGACCGAGGGCGACCTTTCCAACCAGGGCATCCTGCGTGCCGGCAACCTGGACCTGACCGCACGCAATGTGGACAACACCGTCAACGGGCAGATCACCAGCCAGGGCATCACCCACATCGCCACCGGCAGCCAGCTGGTCAACCGCGGCCTGATCGACGGCGCGGTCACCCATCTGCAGGCGGCAACGCTGGACAACGTCGGCACCGGACGCGTGTATGGCGATCATGTCGCGATCGCCGCAGGCACCTTGCAGAACCGAGCCGAAACCATTGCCGGCGTCACCCGGGTGGCCACCGTGGCCGCACGCGAGCGCCTGGACCTGGGTGTCGGTCAACTGACCAATACCGATCGCGGCCTGATCTACAGCGATGGCGATGCCGCCATCGGCGGTGGACTGGATGGCAATCGACTGGCCACCGGCGTCGCACGCCAGATCGACAACCTGGGCTCGGTCATCGACGTGGCCGGCGATCTCGATCTGCAAGCGACCACCATCAACAATATCCGCCAGAACGTGGTGGTCACTCAAACCACCACCACCCTGGCTCCGGTGCGCCTGGATCAGCCGACCTGGCGCAACAACGGTGAAAACGATACTTCCAATATCCGCTCCACCAGCAACTACGCCGCCTCCGAGGTGTACTACCTCAATCCCCAGGACATCCTGGAGGACACTCCCTACATCACCCCGGATGGCTACCAGGTGCGGCGCGCGGTCATCCGCGTCACGCCACAGACCAGCGCCTATTTCTTCGCACGCGGCGGCATGTATCAAGCCACGGGCGAGCGATCACGCCTGAATTCGCAATCGGGCACGCTGACCATCTACTACACCGGCCGCCAGGACAACCAGGTCAACCCGGATCAGGTCGCCTCCGGTGCCGACGACCCTTTCCGCGAGCTGTCGCAGATCCAGCCCGGCTCCCCCGCGTTCCGTTACGCAAGCGACACGTTGAGTTACTCCAGCGCGTACGGCACCTGCACCACCAACTGCGTGCAGCTGTGGGCACAGTTCGCCTATACCGATCCCGATCACATCCTGATGAATCCGCAGGGCACCGGCGGCGGCAGGCTCAACGACAACGAGCGCTATCGCATGGCGACCCGCACCGTGGTCGAAGATGTCCTGCAGCCGGGTGCCGGACCAGAGGCGGTCATCCAGGCCGGCGGTGCGATGCGCATCGGCACCGATGCGTTGCGCAACGAGTACGCACGTATTGCCGCTCGCGGCGATCTGGCGATCACCGGGCTGACGCGTACAGCCAGTATCACCAATCTCGCCTACACCCTGTTCCGCACGCATAGCTTCAACAACGTCACTACCGCCTACAACGGCACCACCCGGAGCTGGAGCAATCCATCCATCTCCGAGCAGATCGGCCAGATCGGGAGCCAGCTCACCAGTGGCGGCACGCTGAGCATCGATGTCGGCGATGTGAGCAACCTCAACCAGGGGCGCGACGCACCAAACGTGCGCGATGGCGCTGCGGTTGCCAACCTCAACATCCGCGGGTCGCAAACAGCGCCCACCGGCACCGGCATGGGCGGCATCGCCGGCCCGGGTGGCGTGGCGACCAACGCCGCCGACCGTGCGCTGGCTGCGGCAACGCAGACCGCAGGACAGAGCGGTGCCGGCAGCGTCGGTGGCGTCGGGAGCAGCGGCCCGGTGACGGGCGCACGGGTGGTCGATGCCGCCGGCGGCTCGCCGGACCGCATCGCCATGGGCACGCCCGACACGCGCGCGCCCACCGGCAGCCTGTTCACGCTGCGGCCCGCCAGCGGCAGCTATCTGGTCGAAACCGACCCGCAGTTCGCCGACTACCGCAGCTGGCTTGGCTCGGACTATCTGCTCAATCAGATGGGCTATTCCGCCGATGC
>NZ_JPLE01000084.1 GCF_001010415.1 Xanthomonas pisi DSM 18956 | reverse complement strand
CTATATTTCCCCGTTGCCGCCCCGCCCTCGCGCGCGCCGGCCAACCCCGTGCTTGCCCGCCCTCCCCTTCACTGACCGGGGAAGACGCCCGTGGTTGAGTTTCTGATCGTCATCGCACTGATCGTGCTGAACGGCTTCTTCGCCATGTCGGAGATGTCGCTGATGACCTCGCGCAAGAGCCGCCTGAAGCAGATGGCCGGCTCCAGCAAGCGCGCCGCGCGGGCCCTGGCATTGGCCGAGAGCCCCGAGAACTTCCTGTCCACGGTCCAGATCGGCATCACCTCGATCGGCATCCTGACCGGCCTGTTCGGCGGCGAAGCCATCGGCGAGGCGATCGGCGAACGGCTGCAGCTGGCCTTCCCTGCGCTGTCGGCCACCTTCTCGCTGGTTGGCGAGCCCAAACCGTATTCGGCGGTGATCGGCAGCACCCTGGCAGTGGCCCTGATCACCTTTCTGACGCTGATCTTCGGCGAGCTGGTGCCCAAGCGGCTGGCACTGCGCAATTCCGAGGACATCGCCGGCTTTGTCGCGGTGCCGATGACCTGGCTGGCCAAGATCGCCGCGCCGGGGGTGTGGGTGCTGGCGCGCTCCACCCGGCTGGTGCTGCGCCTGCTGGGCATGGGCAAGGACGAATCGGCATCGATCACCGAAGAAGAGATCCGCATGCTGGTGGCCGAAAGCCACGAGGCCGGCGTGATCGATGCGCACGAGCGCGACATGATGAACCGGGTGATGCGGCTGGGCGATCGCACGGCCGACAGCCTGATGACCCCGCGCAACCGCATCGCCTGGCTGGATGCCAATGCCGAGCCGGAACGCAATCTGCTGGTGATGCGCGAGCACGAGTTCTCGCGTTACCCGGTGTACCGCGGCAGCGATCAGGACATTGCCGGCGTGCTGGAAGTCAAATCGCTGGTCACGCGCCTGGGCGGGCACGGCGAGAACCTGTTCCAGGCACTGCGCGATACCTTGTTCGTCTCCGAATCCACGCATGCGATGAAGCTGCTGGAGATCTTCCGCGAAGAACAGCAGTCGATGGCGCTGGTGGTGGACGAATACGGCGAAATCCGCGGGCTGGTGACCATCAGCGACCTGATGGGCGCGGTGGTCGGACGTTTGCAGGCGGTGGAAAACACCGACGAAGACGCGTTGGTGGTGACCCGCGCCGACGGCTCGCTGCTGATCGACGGTTCGCTGCCGGTGGAAGAATTGCGCGAAGTGCTGGGCGCCGAACTGCCGGAAGCCGACGAAGGCGATTACCACACGCTGGCCGGGCTGTGCATCTACTACTTCGGCCGCATTCCGCAGGCCGGCGAATTCTTCGATTGGGCCGGTTGGCGCATCGAAATCGTGGATCTGGATGGCGCGCGTGTGGACAAGCTGCTGTTGAGCCGCATCGGCGACGAGGACAGCGATGACATCGTCGGATAACGGCGTCCCGCCATCCGACGCGTCCGGCGGCGAGCAGATGCGCTACCGCAACGAAGGCATCCGCAGCTTGCTGGCGGCCTTCAGCGACGGCGACCCGGAGCACGTGCTGCGGGTGCGCGACATCCTCGCCGACCTGCAGCAAAGCGCGTTCGGGGTGTTCTTGTTCCTGGCGATCCTGCCTTCGTTCATTCCGATCCCGGGGGTGGCCGGCGGCATCAGCGGTCCGCTGACGGTGCTGATCGGCGTGCAGATGATGTGCTGCCTGCGCAAGCCGTGGGTGCCAGCCTTTATCGGCGAACGCGGGCCGCGGCGACGCACCAGCCAGCGCTTCGTGGCGAAGCTGGCACCGACGCTGCAGCGCCTGGATCGCCTGCTCAAGCCGCGTCTGCACGGCATGCTCGATCGGATACCGGCACAGGTGTTCACCGGGCTGCTGCTGGTGCTGGTCGGTATCTTGCTGACGCTGCCGATCCCGTTTACCAACTACCTGTTCGGCCTGATCCTGTTGCTGTTCGCGCTGGCCTTGCTGGAGCGCGATGGCGCCTTGATGCTGGCTGGCTGGGCGGCGGCACTGGCATCGATCGCAGTGTTCGGCATCACGTCGGATCAGTTGGTGGATCTGATTCGCGGGTGGTGGCCGGTCGCTTGGCGTTGAGTTTCAACCTTGCGTGCGCGCCTGATTGCGCCTGTTGGCGCCGACTGATCACGCTTCACGCTGGAACGTGGGTGAAACTTTTCCGCTGGCCAAAGCCGGTTGGCAATGTCAGTCAAACGTCGAGGTTGCTGGCGGACGTACCCTCACCCCAACCCCTCTCCCGCCGGAGAGGGGCTAACGTGCTTGGCGCGCAGTTGAGCGATCCTGGGTTGCAGTGGTGTCGTGGTACGCCCCGTGCGGACTGCGTTGCGTTGTGGGCGACACAGTGCGCCACACGCGAACAAGCGAAGCTTGCGGCGACGAGTTTTCGCCGCATTCGAACGGACCGCTCGTGTAGAACGCCCGACCGTCGCACTAAAGCCAGGCCTTGGTGACTGGATCGGGATGTGTCACTGACGTCAGGTCCTGGCGCTCGGATCAGGGCTTGGCGCTTACGCCAGGTCTTGCTTACTTCAGATCGACCACGCGGTTGTCCGAGAGGCTGGCAGTGTCGTCGGTGACGGCAGCCATGACGAAGTACAGCGCCTTGCCGAGCAGGCCGCTGGGGCCGTCCCAATACTCTGCCGACTCGGCGCGTACGTGAATCAGGCGCAGGTTGGGGTCGTCCTTGCCGCCGGGGAAAAACACCTTCATTGCCGGCGACCACAACACATCGATCTTGGCGCGGTCGTGCACCACGCGGGCGGTGCCTGCGACCGACACATAGGTGTTCCTGGATGCCGAGGCGTAGGCCACGTTGACGCGCGGGTCGGCGGCGATCTCCGCCACCTTCGGGCTGTCGGCAGCGGTGGCGAACCACAGGTCGCCATCGAATTCGACTTCCTGCGTGCCCAGCGGGCGGCTCACCAACTTGCCGTCCGCCGAGACGGTCGTGAACATCGCAATGTCCACGCCGCGAATCAATTCTGCCAACTGCTTGATGCTCTCGCTACGTTCCTGAAGTTGCATGCGTATGTTCCCGATGGAGATGCACGCATCTGAGCGGATTGCCGCGCAAAGCGACGTGAATCACGCGATGGTCACGTCCAGCTCGCGCACCGCTTCGGCTGCGATCTCGAACGAACGCAGGCGCGCGGCATGGTCGTAGATGTTGGCGGTGAACAACAGCTCGTCCGGCGCGTGGCGCTCGATGAAGGCGGCCACGCCCTGCGCGATCTGGTCGACATCGCCGAGCACGGTGCACGCCAGGGCGCGCTCCACGCCGACACGCTCATGCGGCTGCCAGAAACTGTCGATGTCGTCGATGGGCGGCGGAATCTTGCCGGGCTTGCCGCGACGCAAATTGACGAAACTCTGCTGCTGGGTAGTGAACAGACGACGCGCCTGGGCTTGCGTTTCGGCCGCCACCACATTGAGGGCAAGCATGACGTGCGGCTTGGCCAGTTGCGCGGACGGGCGGAATTCGCGGCGATAGATCGTCACCGCCTCGTCCATCGCATCGGGCGCGAAATGCGAGGCGAACGCAAACGACAAGCCCATCGCGGCAGCCAGGCGCGCACTGAACAGGCTGGACCCGAGCAGCCACACCGGCACATCGAGTCCGGCACCGGGCACGGCCTGCACCAGCTGCCCCGGCACGGCAGGGGCGAAGTAACGCAGCAACTCGGCCACGTCCTGCGGAAACTGGTCCGCGCTGTCGAAATAGCGGCGCAATGCGCGCGCCGTCGGTTGGTCGGTCCCGGGCGCGCGGCCCAGGCCCAGATCGATGCGCTGCGGATACAACGACGCCAGCGTGCCGAACTGCTCGGCCACCTGCAGGGGTGCGTGGTTGGGCAGCATGATGCCGCCGGAACCGACGCGGATGGTCCTGGTGCCGCCGGCGACGTGTCCGATCAACACCGCCGTGGCCGCGCTGGCAATGCCGGGCATGTTGTGGTGCTCGGCCAACCAATACCGGTGATAGCCCCAGCGCTCGGCGTGTTGCGCCAGATCGAGCATGTTGGCGAAGGCGTGGCTGGTGTCGCTGCCTTCGCAGACGGGCGCCAGGTCGAGCACGGAAATGGGCGTCATCGGACGGCTCCGGAACTAAGTGATGGGCAAGAGATGGGGCTGCCCGCGGCGCATTGCCAGCCGCCTGCCTGACACTGAGAGGATTACAGCATTCCAGCAGCCGAACACCGGCTGCGGGCCGGAGCTGGGTCGTCAAGCGCGGCTGGCAACCCTAGCGCGAGCAGCCGTCGGGCGGCTGGGACGGCGCAAGAGCCGGCGTGCACGCGCGGTTGATGCCGCACCGAGCATCGGCTGCGCCTACCTGGCAGCTGTCGCGTCGTTCCGTTGACTGCTCCAGGCTCGGCTGGCCGCGGCGCCGCAACAGATGCACCGACCAAGGCGCGAACACGTCGACGGTGCCACGAAGGACCGGCGCTGGCGGATCAGGCCGCTGGCTATGATGCAGGCTGACTTGGCAACGCGAGACGACGATGGCGACGAGCGCCCCGGCCGCCCCTGACTCCAGTGCCGCACAGATCGCCGCGCGCATCGATCGACTGCCGGCCAGTGCCACGCTGTGGCGGTTGGTCGGGCTGCTGGCGCTGGGCGGGTTCTTCGAGCTGTACGACCTGTTCCAGACCGCCTACATCAGCCCCGGGCTGATTGCCGACGGCATTTTTGCCCAGGGTGCCGATGGGGTGTTTGGCATGTCGGACCAGGCGGCCTTCGCCGCGGCCACGTTTGTCGGCCTGTTCGTCGGCGCCGCACTGTTGAGCCCGTTCGCCGATCGCTTCGGTCGCCGCCTGGTGTTCACCTTCGCCCTAGTCTGGTACACCGCAGCAACGGTGGCGATGGGTCTGCAGAGCACCGCGACCGGGGTCATCGTGCTGCGCTTTGTGGTGGGTATCGGGCTGGGCATCGAGCTGGTGACCATCGACACCTACCTGTCCGAACTGGTGCCGCGGCACATGCGCAGTGCAGCGTTTGCGTTCGCCTTCTTCGTGCAGTTTCTGGCGGTGCCTACCGTCGCCCTGACCGCCTGGCTGCTGGTGCCGCATGCGCCGCTGGGGGTGAGCGGTTGGCGCTGGGTGGTATTGCTGAGCGGCGTGTTTGCATTGGCGATCTGGTGGCTGCGCAGCCGCTTGCCGGAATCGGCACGCTGGCTCGCAGCGCAGGGCCGCCATGCCGAAGCCGATGCGGTGCTGGGGCAACTGGAAGCGCGCTGCGTGCGCGATATCGGCGCGCCCTTGCCCGCGCCGCAACTGGCTGTCGCAACGCCTGCCGCCCAGGCGCGGGTGTCGGCCTTGTGGCGGGCACCCTATCGCAGGCGCATCGGCATGCTGGTGGTGTTCCATGTGTTTCAGGCCATCGGTTTCTTCGGCTTCGGTAACTGGTTGCCGGCGCTGATTGCCGCGCAAGGCACCGGGGTGACCAAGAGCCTGGGGTATTCGTTTGCGATCTCGCTGGCCTACCCGCTTGCGCCGCTGCTGTTGCTGCGCTTTGCGCAACGCTGGGAAAACAAATGGCAGATCACCGCCTCGGCGCTGGGCGCGGTGGTGTTTGGCGTGCTGTTTTCGCTGCAGCATCAGGCCATCGGCATGGTGCTGTGCGGGGCGATGATCGCGTTTTGCAATGCCTGGATGAGTTTTGCCTACCACGGCTATCAGGCCGAGTTGTTCCCCACCGGCTTGCGTGCGCGGGCGGTGGGATTCTGCTACTCGTTCAGCCGTCTGGCGACGGCAGTGAGCAGCGTATTGATCGGCTGGCTGCTTGCGCAGGTCGGCAGCCATGGCGTGCTGATGTTCATCGTGATCAGCATGTCGATCGTCGCGGGCGTGATCGCCGTGTTCGGGCCGCGCACGCGCAATCGTGCGCTGGAGGAGATTGCCGGCTAGCGCCGTTGCGTTGCGGTGACAGGCCGGCGATGCACGCGACTCACGCGCCCAGGCGCGTCGTCGGGGCCGCGCGCCTGCCCTGCGGCTGCGGGAGCGGTGTCTGTCCAAGCGCGACGGTGCGATCGGCCACCGAGGCCAGGCTGGTGCGATGGGAGACCACCACCAGCACGGTATGCGGCAGACGCTTCCGCACCGTGCACAGCAGCTGATGTTCGGCTTGCGCATCGAGTGCGCTGGTCGCCTCGTCCAGCACCGCCAGGGTCGGCGCGCGCAGCAGCACCTGCGCCAACAGCAGACGTTGCAGCTCGCCACCGGACAGGCGGCTTTCCGGGCCGTTGATGGCGGTCAGCAGGCCATGGCCGTCGCGCTGCAGACGCGCGTGCAGCCCGACGTCGGCCAGTACCTGCCACATGCGCGGCTCGGTGGTCCCTGGCAACGCCCACTCCAGGCAATCGCGCACCGTGCGCTGCCAGGGCCGCACGCCCTGGCCGATGTAGGCGCTGTGCCGGATCAGCTGCCGGTAAGCGGCGAAATCCAGCCGACGCCCCCCCCATGTGCGCATCGAACGCGGCGGGCGGCGTCTGACCGGAGAGCACGTCCATCAAGCTGCTCTTGCCGACACCGGAGGGCCCGACGATCAAGCTCATCTCTCCGGGCACCAGCAGCAGCGGGCCGATATCCAGCGCAGGCAGCGGTGCCGCCAGTTCGACGCGTTCGACATGCAACGCAGCCGGCAGCGGCGGCGCGGCCTCGGCCGATGCCTGCATGCGCGTCGAGCGCAGATCCACATGGCGCCGCCATAGCTGCAGCGCCGGCCAGGCAGAACGCAATTGCTGCACGCTCTGCCGCGTGGTGACCAGATACGGCAACAACCGGCCGAGCAGCAGGCTGACCGTGATCAGCGCGGCGCGGTCGGCGCCCTGCCACAGGTTGGCCAGCACCAGAATGCCGGCGATTGCGGCCACGGCGGTGAGTTCCAGGACCAGCCGGCTGCTGGCCACCAGCTCCTGCTGCTGTGCGTAGCCCTGCCCCAATCGCGTCGAAATGCGTTCGTAATGCCGTGTTTCGACCTCTTCGCGCTGAAACGAACGCACGTGGCGCAGGCGACGCGGAAAATCTTCGCTCAACCAGAACAGCTGCGTCATGTCGGCCACATAGTCGCGGCTGATGCGTGCCTGGGCATCGCTACCGGACAGGCGCACACCCAGCCAGGCCAGGACCAACAACAGGGGGGTGGCAAACAGCAGCGCAGGTGCGATCAGCACGGCAATGCATAGGCTGACCACTGCGGTCATCCCTGCCACCAGCAACTGCAGCACGGCGCTGAAGCCTTGGGTGGCGATCTCGATATTGTAGGTGAGCACGTTGGCGATTTCGGCCGAACTGGCACTTGCCAGCGCCGGCAACGGCGCATCGATCAATGCGGCATGCACTCGCCCACGCAGACCCACGGCATAGCGGCTGGTCAGGCGTGCGGCCAGGCGTGCGCCCCACCAGCGCAGGACGGCGAACAACAGGCTCACCATCACGAACAGGCTCGCCTGTATCGGCAGGCCACCCGGCAATGCGAGTCGGTAGCCGGCCAACTGCACGCTGTGGCCCGGTTGCACCAGCGGCACCAGGCACACCGCGACGATGCTGCCTACGCACGCGGCAGCCAGCGACAGCGCGACGTACAGTGCCACAGCCGGCAGGTCTGCGGGCAGCAGCGTGTCGGCAAAGCTGCGCAGCGCCGCTCGCATCCGGCCGCCATGTGCGGGCTTATGCATCTGCTGCACCGCATGCCTGATGCGCCGTTGGATCCGCGGCACGCGGCAGGCGCCACGCGTGCGCAATCGCGCAACCTGTCACCGCAACACCTGCAGCACGGCCTCCACCGAGGCATGCGGGTGCGCGCCGCGGCGCAGGGTGAACATGCCCACGCGCTGCACCTGCGCGACAAACCGCTGCCAGCCGGGCTGACCGGCTGCATACGGCTGGTCCCGCGCCAGGCACTCGGCAATCTGCGTGACCGGCACTGGCGCCAAGACGGGCGCGGAGGCATCGGCAGGCTGGCTGGACAGCATCAGCACTGCACTCAACTGCAACGGTGTGGGCGCAAGCGTGGCATGGCCGTGGCGAATGTCGACCTCGTACTTGTGCACGCCGCTGCGGCGAGCAATGGTGGGAGAAGCACTGATCCATGCACGCGTCCGCGCATCGAGCAGCCCGAGCGATTCCGGCCGCAGATGCAGAAAGTTGGCCACACCGGTGGTCAGCAGACTCTCCGCTGCCACGAACACGCCGTCTTCGGCAATGAATTCCAGGCCGTGCAGCAGGCTGTGCAGCGCCAGCGTGGATTTTCCCGCGCCGCTGGCGCCCAGCAACAGCACGCAGCGACCGTGACGGCCAACGCAGGCGCCATGCAGGGGCACCAGCCCGATGCCGCGCGCGGCAAGCAGGAACACCGCAAATTCGATGAGTTCGTAGCGCACGTGATACGCGTGCGCCAGCATGTCCTCGGACACCACCAGCATCGCGCGACGCTCGGGCACCGAGAGCATCAGGTAATTGCAGGCATCCATGACGCCGCAGACCAGCCCGCCAACCGCATGCGTGCGTACCGGCGGCACACCGACCGCTGCGCCCGGCGCGCGTGGCACCAGGTCCAGCGTGAGATGGAACTGCGGCGCGGCCGGCAGACAATGCGCCGGCAGGCCCGCGTAAGCGGCATCGACCAGCGCCAGTAACGCCTGGCTGTCGCTATGAAAGTGGAAAAGTGCACCCAGGATCTGCCGCTGCACGCTGAAGCGCCGCGCATGCTGCTCGCCGAACGGGTCTGCCGCGCCCGTCTCCGGTGCGGGCGTACTCGGCGCAACCACGCCTGCGCGTTCGCTCACCGGCATGTGTTGCGCCCACGCAGCCGACTGCGGCATGCCTGTCATCCATTGCGTTGATCAACCGGTGTGTGCGCCTTGCATGGCGAAAGGTTGCATCGACGCAGGCGCTGAACTGCCGCAACACATCGACGCTGGAGCGCAGCGCGATGGCGCAACCAAAGGTGCCTGCGTGCGCACCTACTGCCGAGCCGAATGCCGGTGTCTGCGCACGCGACCGCTGCGCGTCATCTGGCAACAGAACGAGAGCCTTGTGCAGATGCTAAAGATCCAGGTCAGTCATTCGTACTTCTTGCGTTACGACCCGAAACAATGGGAACGCGGCAAGCCGTATCCGCCGCTGGCCACCCTGCAGATTGCCGCGTTGCTGCGCGAGCGCGGGCATGCGCTGAGCCTGTTCGACGCCATGCTCGCCGACGACGTGGAGGACTATGCCGGCGCGCTGCATGAGGCGCAGCCGGACCTGGTGGTGTTCTACGAGGACAACTTCAACTTTCTCACCAAGATGTGCCTGAGCCGGATGCGCGAGGCAGCCTGCCGCATGATCGGGCAGGCACGCGCGGCCGGTTGCCGGGTGCTGGTGGCGGGCTCGGACGCCTCCGACAACCCCGATGTCTTTCTGGCCGCCGGCGCACATGCGGTCCTGATCGGCGAAGGCATCGCGCCGTTGATCGAGCTGATCGAGCGCGTGGAAACCGCCCCGCAACTCGATGACCAGGCCTGGTTGGCGGGCGTGGCGCGCATTGCCACCAGCGACCCTGTCGCGGCGCGCGCGCACCCCGGCGCGCAGCCACCGGACGCACGCCTGAGCGGGCTGCCTGCCTGGGACCTGGTCGACATGCCGCGCTATCGGCAGTTCTGGCAGCAGCGGCATGGCTATTTCAGCTTGAACATGGCCGCCTCGCGCGGCTGCCCGTTCCGTTGCAACTGGTGCGCCAAGCCGATCTGGGGCAACCATTACAAACGCCGCGGTGCCGAAGACGTGGCCGCGGAGATGACTCATCTCAAACGTCATTTCCAACCCGACCACCTGTGGATGGCCGACGATATCTTCGGCTTCCATATCGATTGGGTCGAGACGTTCGCGCAACGCTTGAGCGAAGACGACGGCGCCATCCCGTTCACCATCCAGACCCGCGCCGATCTGGCCAGCGATCGCATGGCCGCCGCGCTGGCGCGTGCCGGTTGTGCGGAAGCCTGGATCGGTGCGGAAAGCGGCAGCCAGCGCATCCTCGACAAGATGACCAAGGGCACGCAGGTGGGCGAGGTGATCGCTGCACGCCAACGGCTGGGCGCACACGGCATCCGCGTGGGCTTCTTCATCCAGCTGGGGTATCTGGGCGAAGAACTCGACGACATTCTGGCCACGCGCGCCTTGGTGACACAGGCCAACCCGGACATCATCGGCGTCAGCGTGTCCTATCCCCTGCCCGGCACCAAGTTCTACGAAGAAGTGAAGAATCAGCTGGGCGGCAAGACCCATTGGCAGGACAGCGACGACCTGGCGATGATGTTCCATGGTGCCTACGACTCGGAGTTCTACCGCAGCGTGCGCAATCTGCTGCATACCCAGGTCGACCTGCAGCAGGCACGCGCGACGATGACGGCCGATGCCTTTTCGCAAGCGGCCGAGCAGCTGGAAGCGCGTTGGACCGCATTGATCGCCTCGGAACGGCTCCACCGCACCGAGCCGCTCGCCACCCTGGCGGCACGCCAGCCACGGCAACTGGAGACGGTACTGGTGGGCTGATCGAACGTGGCAGCAAGCGGACGGGTGATCGTCAGGCGGTGGCCTGCGCGGGAGTCACCGTGCGTCGCGCTCAAGCCAGCCGAGTGATCAGCATCCAGCATCGACATTCCATTGACCCACCCTTTCGACTTTCCGGATCACCCGCATGCAGCCTTCGCTTCGTAGCATCAGACACGGCCTGCACACCGCCACCGAGCAGTTGGCGCACGAGCTGGCACAGCCTGGCGACACTTCGCCGCAGTGGGACCGATTGCAGTGGCAGCTGGCCGCAGCGGCGGCGGCGGCGCATGGCGTCTCGCCGCTACTGCAGCGACGCTCGTTGTGGCAGAACGCCGAATGGACGGCCTTTCTGAGCGAGCAGCGCAGCCATGTCGAAGACCGGCACCGGCGGATTGCGCTGCTGTTGACGCAGATCGATGCGGCCGCACGCAGCGCGGGCATCGCGCTGGTGGGTCTGAAGGGCAGCGCCTTGCATCGGCTGGGCGTGTATCTGCCCGGCGATCGTCCAATGGCCGACATCGATCTGCTGGTGCAGCCGAATGACGCGCCTGCGGCGGCGGCGCTGTTGTGCGGGCTTGGCTATGTGGCGTCGTTCGAACAATGGAAGCACCAGGCGTTCAAACCGCTGCAAGGCGACGCCGTTGCCGGCTTGGGCGAGCATCGCGACGCGCCGATCAACATCGAGCTGCATACGCGCATCCAGGAGCGTCTGCCTGTGCGCAGCGTGGAGATCACCGCGCGGATCTGGCCGGAGCGCCCGCACTCCGGGCTCAATCCGTACCCCACCATCGGCGCGTTGATGTGCCACCTGCTGCTGCATGCGGCCGGCGGCATCTGCCATCGCAGCATCCGCCTGATGCATCTGCACGATCTGGCCTTGCTGGCCACGCGCATGGGGCCGCGCGACTGGGAGGAGCTGTGGGAAGACCCGGCCGTCTCGCCGTGGTGGGCGTTGCCGCCGTTGTTGCTGCTGCAGCGCTATTACCGCGCAGTGGTGCCAGCGACGGTGATGGCGCGCCTGCATGCGCAGTGTCCGCGACTGCTGCGCATGCGAGCCGCCCGGCAGTCGCTGACCACCGCCTCGTGCTCGAACCTGTGGTTGTCTGCGCTACCGGGGATCGAGTGGTCGGGTTCGCTGCGTGAGGCGCGCCAGTACCTGCAGCAACGCGTGGTGCCGTCGGCGGAGAGCCGCAAGGAGCGGGCCGACATGCTGCAGACCCAGTTGTGGCTGCAGGACCAACCGTGGGTGCGCCAGACCCAGGCGCGCCGCCTGATGACCCGGCTGACCCGTCCCGTCCCGCGCACCGACATGTTGTATGTGGTGCGTGCCGCGCTCGATGGGTATCTGCAGCCTGCGTAAGCCTGCGTCGGTGTCCTGCGCAATCATGTGTTGGCGTGTGCTGCCAGCGTCGGCGCGGAACGCGTGTCGGCACCGCGGCCTTGCATGCTGCGGTGATCGCCGCGGTTACGATGCCTGAAGAAAGCGGCAATCAGCCGGCGCTGCGTGCGTGGCACGCCAGATGCGCACCGGAACTGCGTCGTGCGTGCTGGCCGCGCACAATGTGATCTGATCCGTGTGACTCACGCACCACCATCACTCCATGGCGAGCAGTCGTCAGGTGTCGATGCAGGGCACGCGCCGCACCTGCTGCGTCCGCCTGGCAGCGACGCAGCAGGTTCTCGTTCGTTCTAATGCGTCGGACCAAGCGGCCGGCGCTCGCATAACTGACGGTAGATCTGTTCGAACAGGCGTGTGGTCATGGCCGCGTCTTCGCGCACCGCGCGGCATTGCGCCGCCCATGCCAGACGCAGGCGCAGTTCGTCATCGCCAAGCACCTGCCGGACCGCCTCGGCCAGGCCCGCCCAATCGCCCGGCGGCACCGCCAGCGCAGAGACCGGCGCCCATTCGACCAGGTGCCCGACGGCCGTGCCGACGGTGGGAACACCGGCCACGGCCGCTTCCAGCAACACCATCGGTCCGGCTTCGTGCAGGGACGACATCAGCAACACGTCGGCGGCCAGCATGATCGGGCGCAACTGGCGCTGGGTCTTGAAGCCGAGAAAGCGCACCTGCTCCTGCAGATCCAGCTGCTGTACCAGGCGCTGCATCGCACCGTCCAACGTATCGACACCGACCATGTCCAGCGTAAAGGTCACGCCGGCCCGCTTGAGCGCGGCCATCGCGCGCAGCAAGGTCGGTTGGTCCTTGACCGGATTCAGGCTAGCCACGTGCAGCAGACGTGCAACTGCGCCCTGGCGGGCGCGCGGTGGAACCGGCTGCCAGGCACGCAGATCCACTCCCAGCGGCACGCGCTGCGCGCCGATGCCAAGCGCTTGCAGCGACGCGACGATGGGCGCGCTGGCAGCGGTGACACGATCGGCCAGGCGCAGGATCACCGCTTCGCGCAGGCGCCCGCGCCACTTGCGGCGGCCGCCGTAGCCGATGGCATGCAGCGCCACCAGTTCACCGCCGGCGATATGCACCACGCTTGGACGCCGCAGCAGCTTCGCTGCACTGACTGCGATCAGGCTGCAGTAACCGGAAAAGATCGCCTGGATCACCGCGAACGGGGCGCGCCGGTGTTCTTCGACAATGGCGCCGATCGCACGCAGACGCGTACGTCGCGCGCCGATGTTGTGCACCTTGGCGCCCCGCAGCATCCAGGTATCGGGCAAGGGCTCCTGATGCAGCACGAACACGTGCACCTCGTGGCTGCGTGCCAGCCATTCGATCAAGGTCAGGAACACCGGAATCACGCGAACATCGCCGCTGCGATCCACGCCCCCCGGCACCACCAACGCCAATTTCATTGGGCCTGCGCTCGTATCGGTGTCGGCAGGCTGGCGTATGCCTGCGCCCAGCGCCGCCCCACTGCAGCAAACGACAGCCGTGCATCGAAATGCGCGCGCACCTGCGCGCGGCTGGGACGCTGTCGCGCCACCCGCAGCAACAGTTCCGCCAATGCGCTGGCATCGCCCACCGGCCACAGTTCGCCGACCGCGCCATCGTCGCTGAGTGCGCGAAAGGCCGGAATATCGGTCAACAACGGCAGGGCGCCGCAAGCATAGGCTTCCAGCGCGGCATAGCCGCAGCTCTCGGCGTGGCTGGCGGACACGAAGACATCGCTCGCCTGCAACAGCGTCTGCACGCGTGCATGCTCGACCTTGCCCAACAACTGCACGCACCTCGCCAGATTCGCATCGTCTCGCAGCCGCTGCTGCACTTCTTTCAGCAGGGGCGCCTGGTCGAACACGCACCACAGCCGCAGGCCCGGCAACAGGCGCGCCGCGATGGACACCGCATCGAGCACGCACAGCGGATCCTTGGCCGCACTCAGATGGCCAATCCACAGCACGCATGGGTCGCCACGCAGTTGGCTCTGTTCGCGCGCCAGCAGGCGATCGCCGGGCACGAAGCGGCTGCTGGATTCGGGAATCGCAAACAGCTGCGTACGGCGTGGAAACAGGCGCGCACGCACAAACGGTTGCGCCATCTCCAGCGAGGTAAACGCGATGCCGGCAGCGGCGCCATAGCGCGCCCGCCACACCGCCCTGCTCCACCAGCGTGGCGGGCGATTGGCATGATCCTGCAACAGGATGGGTATGTGCGGCAGCAGGCGCGCAAGCCTGCGCGCATCGCCGGCAAATTCCAGGCCGTGCACATGGACGATATCGGCGCCGATGTCACGCACCAGCGAGGACAACGTCACCGCGCGCGTGGCGCTTCCTCGTGGGCCCAGCGCGACGAAGCGATAGTCCACGCCCTGCCGCGCGATCTGCAGGTTCAACGCGGAGGCCTGGATCACCGACACGCGCACCTGCGCGCTGGCCACCGCCTCGGCAATGTCGGCAAGCGAGGGCCATTGCGCAAACACCTGCCCGGCGCTCAAACCGACCGGCGTTGGCAACAGATTGAGCTGTGCAACATGCAGTGTCACGGTGCGCTTGCCGATGGGCCGAGGTGATGTGCAGGGCCGGCGCAGCCACGCGCCGCGCGACGCGACGCCCGGTCATGCCGGTTGCCCGCACCGCCCGGGTTGCGCGGGCAACGTGTCAGCGCGATGCTCACGCGAGGCGCCGCAGCCGCAGTACCAGTGCCACCGGCACCTGCAGCGCCGTCTGGTCGAAACGCGCGCCGGCAGGGATATCGGCCGGGTCCAGCATCGGCTCGGCCACCGCTTCGATCGCAAACCCCAACGCCGTGCATGCGCAATGCCAGTGGCTGTACAGATGCTGGGTGTGGCGCACCGCATAGCGCAGGCCATCGGCCTTGAAGTCGCGGCGCCAGCCCAGCGCATGGCCGATCGGATGCACGTCGCTGCACAGCACCAGGCCACCGACACGGGTGACCCGATGCAGTTCTTCCAGCGCTGGCCATAGCAGCTGCAGATGCCCGACCACCAGACCGCATACGCTGAGGTCGGCAACCGCATCGTCAAGCGGCAACTGGTCCAGGCTGCCCTGCTGCAACTGCACGCGTGCCGGCAGCCAATGCTGTGAGAGCTCCGCCTTGGCGCGCTCAAGCATCTGCGGCGACAGATCGACACCGGTGACATGTCGCGCGCCACGGCGCAGCGCATGCAGCATGTAGCGACCGCTGCCGCAGCCGGCATCCACCACATGCAGGTTCTGCAGTGTGGAGGGCATCAAACCGAGCATTGCGCGCTCTTCTGCCTGCATCACCGGATTGTGCGCATGCGGCGGATACGCCTGCGCCCAGAGCGCATACGCCGCGTCAGGCTCGAGCACCGGGACCGCGCTCACGACGCGACACCGATCGATGCAAGCGCGTTCGACGATTGCTGGACGCTTTGCACCTGTTGCAATCCGGGTTCGAGCGCGAGCACGGCCGGCTCCGCCAGACTGGCGTCCAGCAACTTGGGGCGTCCATCCAGCACCACCGGGATGGTCTGGACGCCGGCGGCCTCGAACCAGGGGGCAAAATCCGGATCGGCGATGCGTGGCTTGCCTTCGCGGATCACGGCGCGCAATGCGCTGCGTTCGCAGCCGATCAGGCTGCTGGCGGGCTCGCCGCCGCGGTCGCGCACGATCACCAGGTCCGCCACTGCGCCCGGTGCGATCCGTCCGCGCGTTGCCATGCGCAAGATACGCGCGGATTGATCGGTGGCCAGACCCAACAGCAAATCCGGCGCCAATCCGCTGCCGGCGGCGATGCGCAATTCTTCGAGCAGATCGCGCGCGCCACTGACGCGCGAATCGCTGCCCAGCGCCAGCCGCCCGGCCATGCACAGCTGCCATGGATCGAGCGTGCGCCCGAGCAGCGCAAGGTTGCTCGACGGGCACCACACCACCGCCGCGCCGCGCGCAATCACCCGCTCGATATCCTGCTCGCCCATGCCCACGCCATGGATCAAGACCGTGTTGGAGGCAAGACACCCGAGCCGATCCAGCGCGTCGAGTTCGGCACGCGCCACCGCGTCGGTGCCTTCGGCCAGGTGGATCATCCATGGGTGCGCCGCCGGCGTTGCCGCAAAGCTGCCCTGTACCGGCGGGCCGTAGCCGGTCCAGCCCAGCGCGTAACTCCAGCCGAATTCGCGCAGGACGCTGACCGGAAAGTCGGCCTCGTCCAACGTGGCGTGCCAGGGGTCGTGCTGCGCCACGCAGGTCACCCCGGCGAGCAGATTCTTCAAACCGCCATGGCGCAGGCGCACCGCCTTGGGCACGCGCAATGCCGCGGCCACGGACGGATGCTGAAAGTGTGATTGAAACGCCTCGATCCATGCATAGCTGTTGGCGAACGGCGCGCCCTGGGGCAGCGGCGGCACGCAGTTGACCTGCAAGTGCTCGTGCGCGTTGATCAGCCCAGGCGCCAGCACATGGCCCTGCAGGTCAAGGCGCAAGGTGCCGGTGCCGAGCGTGCCGCCGAAGCGGCCGGCGCGCATGTTCACCGCTGCGCGCGACGGGCCCGCCAGCGTGATCGATCGCGCGCCTTGCAGGCAGACATCGGCCATGGACATCGGCATCTCCACTCAGCGCTTGCGCATCACGATCAGGAAGTGATCGCCCATGTCGCGCAACAGCGGCCACCCACCGAAGCGGTCATCCAGCCCACCCAGGCGCTCGGAGACACGCGGATGCCGCTCGCAAAAATCGACCAGATACGGTGGCGGCAGGAACAGGCTCAGGGCACGGTAGCTGTCCAGAACGAAGTGCTTCTCGAACGCGCGATAGAACTCGCGTGGCAGGTGGTACCAGGTCCAGATGGTGTGGCCGTTCATGCCCACGGCGGTTGCGCCCTTGGCCGCACGCACCGCCGCGCGCTTGAAACGCCCGCGTAGCGCGTAATGGCCAACTTCCCACGGGCAGATGCGTCCGATCACCGAAAACACCAGGCAACCATCGGCGCGCAGCAGACGCGCGCATTCGGCGGCCACCGCCGGCAGATCCGGCGCGCAATTAAGCGGGCCGAAGTTGGAGTACATACCGTCGAAGGTGCCCTCCAGCTGATCGAGCTGCTGGATGCCGACATGTGCAGCTGTCAGGCGCTCTTCCAGCCCCTGCGCGGCGGCGCGGTGGCGCGTGCGTTCGATCATGGCCGGCGACCAATCGGTGGCCAGCACACGGTAGCCGCGACGCGCGAACTCACCCGCATCCAGACCGGTACCGCAGCCCAGATCCACCAGCCGCGCGCCGACCGGCAACTCTGCGGCCACCGTGTCCCACAATGTGGTGCGCATGCGCTGGATCAGCGCATTGTTGCCGCGTGGGCCATCGTAATCGGGGGCGACGCTGTCGAACGCGCGTTGCGTCTCCAGCAACTGCTCGGGCGCGACCGTCCCGCCGCGCGCGGCATGCTCACTGAGCACTGACATGCATCGCCTCCCCCACCCGTCCTGCTGATCTCACGGCACTCTCCAGACGCGGTACCGCCAACGCGGTATCGCTTGATAGACCGGTGAGTGCCGGCCTGCACCGGTTTGGTTGCAGTCGTGCCGTTCGCGCGGGGATTGCCCGGCATGATCGGCTACAGATTCGGCGGTGAAACACCTGGTCAGCAGGGCTGTGCCTCGCTCACTAGGCGCCGCGCTTGCGCGTGCAAACTGCCCTGTCGCCTGACACGCCGCAGTCGACGGCGATGACCGCGCGTCCCGCAGCGACTGACAGACCATGGCGAGCGGTCGCCAGATGGGGATGGACGGGACAGCCAGGACCGGGATGGACGCATGGGCCATGCCACACTGTGCGGCCGCAGCGCCCGCAAGGCTGCACAGTCGCTTGCATCAGCTCTCAAGCGATGGCAGCGTCACCTTCAACCCGACGGCGACGCCAGGCATTGCGGACCACTGCCGCCAGTACCCCCATCCCCGCTCCACCAAGCAGACCGACCGCCCAGATCATCAGCGCATTCGGAAACGCCCGCTGCTCGGGCACATACAACGGCCACGCCAACGAGGTTTGATAGGTGTAACGCGCGGTCAGGCGCGCAATCAGATCGTCACGTTCGCTCTTGATCGCACGGATGGTGGTGGTGTTTTCGGTCAGCAACACCCCGGCCAGCACCTGGTCCGGGCTTGCTACGGACCCGGATTGCAGTTGCTGTTGCAGTTGCGCGCGCGTGAGCGTGGCAACGCGCAGATCTTCGTCAAGCCCCTGCAGGCGCGTCCGTGCAAGCGCGAGCGCTGCAGCATTGGTGTCGCCATGCAAGCCCTGCAATGCGGCGACGGTGGCCAGCGCCAGGGTGCGCGCCTGCTGCACGGATTCGGCACGGATGGTCACACCGATGAGATTGGCATACGGGTCCGGATCCGGCTTCAGGCTGCCGCGATACAGCTGCGCGGCACGGCTCCTGAGCGGCACCCCGGCCCGGTGCAGGACCGCGTCCTGGAACAGCCGCGTCTTCATGCGATCGATCACCCGCTGGAACGGCTCGACCTTGGGGTCGCGTCCGGCAGGCGTGGGGCCGATTTCGCCCACCTGGATCCAGGCAGTGGCTTCCCATTGCGGCTTGGCCACGCGCAGGAAGACAAACGTCAGGCCCAGCACCACCACCAACGCGGCCAGCGCCCAGCGCCACTCGCGCCGCAGGATGCGCCACAGGTCGATCAGGTAGATTTCGTCGTGTTGATTCATGGTACGCAGGCTCTGGAACGTGACAGTGGGTTGCCGCACTTATGCGACAGACGGATGCGCTGGATGTCGGGTGGGCAACAACACGGTGCAGGCGTGCAGCGCCAGGCAGAGCGCAATGAAGCCGAGGTTGGTCCAGGTGAACGCCTGGGGCGCGAAGGGCGACATCAGGCAGGCGTAGGCGATGCGCAGGAAGATCAGTACATGGAAAATCGAGAGCGAGCCCTTGAGCCGGCGCACGCTCCACACCAGGCTTGCATACAGCGTCAACACCGCCAGCGATGCACCCGGTGCGCCCCAGGCCATCAGGAACGGAAAGAACTCGGTGCCCACATTGATGTTGGGCGCATCCAACGGAATGCCGGTACCGGCGGTGGCGATCGAACCACTGAACGGCACCAGCTGGTTGCCCAGAAAACTGGCGTTTTCGTACCCCTTGGCCAGGATGGCGCCAAAGTTGTAAGGCCCGGCACTGATGTACAGCAGCAGCCATTGCACGCCTTGCGGCATGGCACGGTAGAACGCGCTGAACGGCAATGTCACGGTCGCCAGCGAGCCGGAACGCACCGCACCGAGTACCGAGAACACGCCAGCGCCTGCCAGTACCAGCACGCCGATGGTCTTCCACGGCAGCGCGCGCGTCGGGTCGCGGCGCAGCAGCATCACCAGCACGAACGAAAACAGCCCGGCAAAGATGCGGTTGCGGTCGATCACCACAATCGGGAATACAAACCCGAACGCCACCATTGCTGCACGCAGGCCGCGATGGCGCACACACAGCAACGCAATCGGCGGCAGGATCCAGCACATGTTGGAGATATGCCGCACATGCGAGCGCAACGGGCTCAAGGTGGCATACGACGATGGATCGCTGAACAACGGAATCGGAAACAGCACCACGTCGACAATGCAGAACACCGTCACCACCGCTGCCAACGTCATGGCCACGAACGCATCGCGTGTACCGACGTAGCGGTAACGGCGGAACTCCTCTACTGCGGGCAACCGGGTGCGCAGCGCAGCATCGAGTGCGAAGGTCGCCGTCGCCGCAATCGCCAGCAACACGATGCCATCGACGTAGCCGTCGGGCAGCGTATAGGTCAGCAGCGTCAATGCGCAGCTGAGCAGCATCGGCAATGCCAGGTAGGTTGCGGGCCGTCGCAGCAACGCGCTCATGCCGGCTCCGTCGCACTGCGCGCCGGCTTGGGCCGCCATGCGGCCGGCAGCCACAACCACGCATAGGCCAGCAAGTGAGCGATCACCGCATGTGGCCTACGCTGCAAGAACGCCACCTTGGCGGCGATATAGCGCGATTGCGCATACAACAGCGTGCGATCGGGTTCATCGAACAAGCCCGCGCAGCGCAGTGCCACCTGTCGCGACTCGCTCAGATTGGCGATACGTGCCGGCACGTCCGCCGTCTTGCTGAGGTTGTTGCCGTGCAAGCGATACGCACAGACCTGCATATCGATGAATCCCAGCGCGTTGCGCGCAGCCAGGCGCAGGAAGAAGTCCCAGTCTTCGATACGCAGTGCCTCGTCCCAGCCACTGCGTGCATCGAAGGCACCGCGGCGCAACAAGGCGACGGCACCACTGACGGCCCATTGCCGGATCACCGCGCGGCGGATGCCTTGCTCGGAGCGATACAGATCGACATCCACCCCATGCAGGTCGCGCATCGCGCTGTCGTGCAGCAGCCGGCCATGTTGATCCACCACGCATGCATCGCCGATCACCGCAAGCGTCTGCGGATGCGCGCGCAGATAGCGCACCTGCGCATCCAGCCCGCCGGGCAATAGATAGTCGTCGCTGGCACCCAGACGCAGAAACTCGCCATTGGCACGCAACGCCAGTTCGTTGAGCGTGGCCGCAACGCCGCGATTGGCCCGCTGTACGAACTGCACCGGCAGCCGATGCCCGTGGACGGCGATCCACTGCGCAATCCGTTCGCCGGTGGCATCGCTGGAGCCGTCGTCGATGATGACGATCTCCTTGCACGGGTACGGGTCCTCCAACACGCTGTCCAGGCAGCGCTGGACGAAGCGCTCATGGTTGAACGCGGGGATCAGCACCGACACCAACGGCCAGCGCGCGCGTCCTGCCGGTTGCGTCCGCTCGTTCATGCCGGCTGCACCAGATAGCGCCGCACCACCACGAGATTGAACAGCAGATACAGCACGTAGTTGGCAACGAAGGCGTACATCGCACCGATCAGCCCGAAGTGCGCGGTAAGCAGGTACACCAAGCCCAGATAGCTGGCGGCAAACACACACTCGGATACCACGAACAGGCGCGTCATGGCCTTGGCCAACATCACATACGACAGCACGAAGGCCGCGATCTTGACCACATCGCCCACCAGCTGTGGGCCATAGAGCGCCCCGGCCGCAGCAAACTGCGGGTCGAACAGCAGCCAGGTCACCCAATCGCGGCAGACATACACGCCCAATGCCATCACGATCACCGCCGGCATCACGTAACGATATGCAGCGCGCAGTTCGCGACCCAGGTCGGCACGCGTATCCAGCGAGGCCAGCTTGGGCAGGTAATACACGTTGATGGCGGTGGTGAAGAACAGCAGGTAGGCATCCGACACCCGGCTCACCGCCTGCCAGTAGCCCACCTGTTCCCACCCGAACCCGGCGACAAGATGGTCGCGCACCAGAATGATCACCAGCTGCGGCACCAGGGTGGAGGTGAGCGTCATCACCGAAAAGGCCGCCAGCCGACGCGTCATCACCGCATCGAAGCGCGGGCGCAACATCTCGCGGCGAAAATACGGGCTGTGTCGCAGGGCCGGCACCCCCGCCAACAGCCATATCACCTGCCCAAGCACCAGTGCGAGCAATGCCCCCTGCAACTGCGCCATGCCCGACAGCCATGCCACCAGCGCAACGCTCATCGCCGCGCCGCTCACCTGCACGATGGCCAGGCGGCGCACATCCATGAAACCGTTGATCACCGCAAGAATGTAGTTGACCACCGCGATGCCCAATTGGGCCACTGCCAGCACGCAGATCAACGGGCGGTAGCCGACATCGCCCAGCAGCCGCTCGGCAAGCACGCCGCTGAACACCACCGCCAGCACCGCCAGCACGCAGGACGCACAACACGCATACCACAGCGCCGCGCCGAGCAGCCGCGCCTGCGCCTGCGGGTCGTTACGATAGTCGGCGACGTACTTGACGATACCGGCGCTGATGCCGCCGCCCGCCAGCACTGCCAGCACCGACATCAGATTGAGAAACTGGCCCAGCCGCCCCACCCCCTGCGGCCCGGCATACACGGCCACCAGCTTGACCACCACCAGCGCAGCGAGCAATTTCGCCAGCGTCGCGACGCCGGTGTAGGCGCTGCTGCGCACCAGATTCATGCGCCGGCGCCGAACGATTGGCAGGCGGCGATCACGCGCTCCACCGATGCCGCATCCAGTGCCGGGCCCATCGGCAGACTCAATACCTCGGCATGCAGGCGCTCGCTGATCGGCAGGCAGGTATCGCCCAGTGTCGCGTAGGCCGGCTGCCGATGCGGCGGCACCGGGTAATGAATCTGGGTGTGGATGCCATGGCGCAACAGATGCGCCTGCAGCGCATCGCGCTGCGGGCTGCGCACCACGAACAGATGCCACACATGTTGCTCGTCGCAGACCACCGTCGGCAAGACGATCAAGGGGTTGTCGATGCCTTGCAGATAACGTCGTGCCACCGCGCGCCGCAATGCGATCTCCTGGTCCAGGTAGCCCAGCTTGACGCGCAACAAGGCGGCCTGCAGCTCGTCCAGGCGCGAGTTCACCCCCTGGTAGAGATGGTGGTACTTCACCTCCGAACCATAGTTGCGCAGCGCGCGGATGCGCTCGGCCAACCGCGCATCGGAGGTGACGACTGCGCCGCCATCGCCCAAGGCGCCCAGGTTCTTGGTCGGAAAAAAGCTGAACGCAGCAGCATCGCCGAAGGCCCCCGCGCGCCGGGATTGCGCCGTTGCACCGTGCGCCTGTGCGGCATCTTCGATCAGCAGCAAGCCGTAGCGGTGCGCCAGCGTCTGCAGTGCCGCCATGTCGGCCAGCTGGCCGTATAGATGCACCGCCATGATGGCGCGGGTGCGCGGCCCGATCGCTTTTTCCACGCTCGCCGGGTCCATGTTGAAGGTGGCCGGGTCCGGCTCCACCGGCACCAGCACCAGATGGTTCTGGCTGATTGCCAGAAAGGTCGCGATAAAGGTATTGGCCGGCACGATGATCTCATCGCCCTCGCGCAATACGCCCAGTTCGCGGTAGCCGCGCAGGATCAGCGACAACGCGTCCAGCCCGTTGCCGACGCCGACCGCATGCGCCGCGCCGCAGTAACTGGCGAATTCTTCTTCGAATGCGGCCAGCTCCTGGCCGAGTACATACCAGCCGGCATCGATCACCCGCGCGGCCGCGGTTTTGAGTTCATCGGCGTAGCGTGCGTTGACCGCGCGCAAATCCAGGAACGGCACATCCATTACAAGGTCCATCGATAGAAGTCCTGCACAACCGCACGTGCGCCGAAGCGCTCCTTTTGTTCGACCAAGCCTTCATTGAGCACTTGCCCGCCATGCTCGGTGGAAATGCCGAAACTGAAGTAGTCACGCGCCGCATACACCTGGGTGATCAGTTCGGCCAGCAGCAGGCTCAGCGCATCCAGCTGGCGCCCGCGCTCGGACACCGCCAGATACTGGGTGTGCACGCTGCGGCCGAAGTCGTAGACCAGCGCGGCGGCCACCAGCTGTCCATCGGCGCGTGCCTCGTGCAGCACGATGTGGTGCGGAAACCGGCCCTGCAGCAACTGCAGTTCGTCCAGCCGATGCGTGGGCGCCACGCCATGCCGCTGCAGCACCTCGCTCAGCAGTGCATGAAATGCGTCCAGCGTGGTGCCGGTCTGGATGTGCACGCCGGCCTTGCGCGCCTTGGCGATCGAGCGTCGCCGCTCGGCGCTGAAGGCAAACGGCTGGCGCAAGGCAATCACCGACGACAGATCGCGTCGATACAGCTGCGCGCCCACCCGATGCAACGCATACAGCTCTTCTTCCGCCGGGTAGGCATGAAACACATGCGGCACCGGCTTGTAGACGAGCTCGCGTATGCCGCCTGCGCGGTAATGCACCGCGATCTGTTGCAACACCTGCAGGGTGGCACTGGCCCGCATGGCCATCGACGACACCAGCCCGGCGTAGGTGAGCCCGGCATGGCTGCTGACGCAATCGCCTTGCACGCTGGCAGGAAACACTGCGAGCACCTCGCCGCCACGTTCCACCAACAACGAGGCATCCACGAAGCGGTCGGCGTGATAGTCCATGTAGCCGCGCCGATGCAACAGGTTGCCATTGCGCGAACACGCCACCAACGCATCCCAGGCGAGCGTATCGCCGGCAACGTAGGGCCTAACCGAATACATGACAGCCCTGCAGCTCCACCGGCAACGCGGCATCGGCCAGTCCGAAGCCGGCCTGGCCCATCGCGTTGCCGTTGTAGAACATCAGCACACACTCGCCCTGCTGGATCAATGCGGGGTAGCACAGCGTCTGCGCGTCCCACCCCTCGGCTGACAACTGCAGGCCCAGCGCAGCATCGTTGCGCTCCCAGTGCACGCCATCGCGGCTGAACGCGACACCGGGAAAGTAGCCGCCACGGGTGTCGCCGCGGGTGAAGTACATCAGGTAGCGCTCGTCCAGCCGGTACACGCGCGGGCGTCCGATGCGGTATTCGTCATCGCGCGGACGCAGGCACACGCTGTCGGCAAGCGGAATGCAGCGCAGGTCGTCGGTTTCCACATAGCGGATGTGGTAACGCGGATACGGGCGACCACCGATGTCTTCCCAATCGTCGCCCACTGCGTACCACAGACGCCAGCGTCCATCTTCGTAACGTGCCGAATGCACCGCCGCGATCGTGCTGCGGCCAGGGGCGCGGTCCAATAGCGGGGTTTGCCGAGTCCGCTGAAACGTCTCGCCACCATCGCGCGAGATCGCCAGGCCCGTGAACGCCAGAAACTTCGCCTTGGCCACCAGCTGGAAGCCCACATAGAACATGTACAAGCCGTCCGGGCCGGCGACCACGTCGCCCAGGATCATGCCGTTGTCGTCGAAGCAGCCATCGCGCCCGATGTCCAGCACCGGCAGCTTGCTCACACCGACGATCTGTGTGGGCGCATCGGCGCGCACATCCACATAGCCGATCCGGCTCACGCCCTGGCTGTCGCGAAAGCCGGCATACACGCGCAACACCTGCGCGGACAAGCGGTACGGCGTCGGCGTCAGCGCCGCGTGCTGCATCCAGCCGCCCACGCCATCGCGCGCGACATCGAATACCAGCCCGCGCTTGGTCCAGGTAAACACGGCCTCAGAGCTCCACGTCGAAGCTGGACCTGCCGGCCACCGCGCGCGCGGGCGAACCAACGTACACACGCCCGGCCTCGGTATGTCGCGTCACCAATGCACCGGCACCGATGATGTTGTCCGCGGCAATACGCACCTTGTCGCTCAATGTGGCGTTGACGCCGACGAAGCTGCCGCTGCCGATCTCGCAATAGCCGGAAATGACCGCGTGCGAGGCGATGAACACGTGGTCCTGCACCACGGTGCGATGGCCGATATGGTTGCCGCTCCACAAGATGCAGTTGTCGCCGATACGGGTAAACGGCTGGATGACATTGCCTTCGAAGATGAAACTGTTGGCGCCGATCTGTGCATTGCGCCAGACGAACGCACGCGAGCTGACATACGTGGCGCAGCGGTAGCCGCGGCGCACTACGTCTTCGTAGAAGCGCATGCGCAAGCGGTTCAATTGCGTCGCCGGAATCGCGACGAATACCGCGTACTGCGCGGGCGGATAGCGTTGCTCGAGCTCCTCGTAGGCCACCACCGGCAGTTCGGCCAGGGTGGGCCGCAGCAGGAAATCGCGCTCCACACTGAAGGCGACCACGTCGTAGTCGCTATCGTGCTGAAAGTATTCGCAAGCGATCTGCGCAAACTCGCCCGCCCCGACGATCACCAAAGGTTTGCGCAAGCTCATGCCTCCAGCCTGCATGCATCCAGGCGATGGTCCCCACGCACTTCGCCCAGGAACTGGTCGTAATCGAGGATGTAATCGCCTGGGTCGTAGAACTGGTCGGCCAGCACCATCAGCACGCAGTCGGGGCTGAATTGGTGCAGGTCGCGCCAGACCATGCGGCCCAGCAGCAGGCCTTGCGAGGGATCGTTCAAGGTCACTTCGGTCGGACCATCGCCCTTGCCTTCGTCCAGCAGGATCGTCACCGAGCCATGCAGGGCCACCGCAAGCTGATTGAGCCGGCGGTGCGCGTGCTGACCACGGTGCACGCCGCTGCGGGTACCGAACAGGTAATACACGCGGCGTATCTCGAATGGCACGTTGCGCTCCTGCTCCAACGAAATGAGCAGGCCGCGATCGTCGCCGTGGGTATGCAACTGGATGGGTTCGAAGGCCATGGTTCCGGGGCGTAACCGCTGACTGCACGTAGTGCGACATGCCTGAGTGCGCCGGGATGCGCGAAAGGTTGCGCCAGGTCACTGCACTGCGAAGTGACGTGCGCACAAGCGCAATCGCACGCCGAGCGCGCTCCGGCACGATAAAAATTCGTTGTGGCCATGCAACCTTTCAGCGGTAGCGCCGCACATATCGGTGCACGTTCACCTGGCCGCAGTTCCGGCCGGCGTGGGGAGCCAGGCCCGGCAGCGCAGCACGCGCTGCCGGAACCAACGACCACCACCGGTGAGGACACCACCCAGATGCATTCATCCCCCCAGGCGCCCGACACGGCAGCCACCGGCAGCGCCACAACGCTGCCCCCCGCCACGCCCGCGGCGCCCGCCGCACGGGTCACGCCCTTGCCCAAGCCGATGCGCGTGCTGCACTGGCTCACCGTGCTGTGCCTGGTGATGGCGGCCAGCCTCATTCTGCTGCGCGCCGAGCTCGATGGCCGCGCATTGCGCCAATGGCTGCTCGAGGGCCATCGCCATTTCGGCCTGATGGTGTTGCTGCTGTTCGTGTTGCGCGTCGGCCTGCGGCTACGGCTGCGCAGGCTGCCACCCGGCCCGCCCGCATCTTTGATCACTCGCCTGGCTGCAGGCGGCACCCATCTGGCGATGTACGGGCTGATGCTTGCCTTGCCGTTGATCGGCTGGTCGCTGAGCAACGCGTTCGGCAAGACGGTCTACCTGTTCGGTGTGGCGCTGCCGAACCTCATCGAGGCAGATCCGGATCTGGGCGACACCCTGGGCGTGTGGCACTTGAATGCCGCCTGGGCGCTGCTGGCCCTGGTGCTGCTGCATATCGGCGCCGCGCTGTGGCATCACCTGGTGCTGCGCGATGGCCTGCTGTACCGCGTACTGCCGGGCAAGCGCGCATGAGTCCTCGTACCTCCCTCGCCCTGGTCCGCTCTTTCTCCGTTGAACCCCGCACCGTCGAACAAGGACTTTCCATGCATCTCTCCCAGCCTGCTTCGCGCCGTGTCAACGCATCGCGCACCGCCTCCCTGACGTCCTTGTTATGCGTGTCCGGCCCGTTGCTGCTGCTGGCCAGTACGCAGGCACAGGCGATTCCCTCGTTCGCCCGCCAGACCGGTTCTTCGTGCGCGGACTGCCATATCGGCTCCTACGGTCCCTCGCTCACGCCCTACGGCATGCGCTTCAAGCTGGGCGGCTTCACCGATACCAATGGCGAGGGCACCAAGATTCCGGTGTCCGGCCAGCTCACCTGGGCGCGCAGCAACCCCAGCCGCGGCGACAGCACCGCGCGGCTGACCCAGGCCGACCTGTATCTGGCCGGCCGGGTCAACGACAACATCGGCGGCTATTCCAAGATCCGCTCCAACAACAGCGGCAACGCCACCTTCGACACCCGCCTGGACGATGTGGATCTGCGCTTTGTCAGCAAGCCGTTCCAGATGGCCGGCAAGGACACCATGATCGGCGTCAGCGTCAACAACAACCCGGGCATCTCCGACCCGATCCATGTGTTGCCCAATGCCTCCACGCTGACGCCGGCCTCCAACGGCGGCGCGTCCACCATGCTCAGCTCCTCGTCGCTGTCCAACCGCGTCATCGGTGCCAGCGTGTACGGGCTGTACAACCGCAACTGGTACGGCGAAGTGGGCAGCTACAGCGCGTTGTCGCCGTCTGCGCAGGATCGCCTCGGCTGGCCGATCAACGGCGACCCGGGCAAGCTCAGCGACACCAGCTATGCGCGTCTTGCCTATATGAAGGACATGAAGCGGCAGTTCTTCTCGGTCGGCCTGACCGCGCTCAACACGCGCCGCCAGCGTCCGCGCAACGGACCCAGCGACGACCTCACCGACTTCGGCTACGACCTGACCTATCAGTTCCTGGGCACGCGCGAACACGTGGCGTCGCTGGCCTACGTCAACATCTACGAACGCCGCAAGTACGGCAGCCCGCTGATTCCTTCCGACCCGACCATGCCCGCGCTGGACCGTGGCAGCGTGCGCGATCAGACCTTCAGCGTGAACTACGCCTACAAGCAGACCTATGGCGTGCTGGCCGCGCACATGATCAACACCGGCTCGTTCGATGCGGCGCGTTACTCGCCGGTGGGCATTCCGGACACCACCAGCAACCTGATCCTTCTGTACTGGACCCCGTTCGGCAAGGAAGGCACCTATACCTCGATCGCCAACCTGCGCCTGTCGGCCGGCTGGTTCCGGTTCGACAAGTTCAACGGCAGCACGTCCAACGTGTTCCGCGGCCCGCCGATCACCAACCCGCGCGATCTGGACAGCTTCACCATGTCGGTCAATCTGACGTTCTGATTCCCCACGCGTAAGGACCCCCATGAAGTCATTCCACACCACACTGTTATGCACGCAGCTGGCCGGCCTGTTGCTGGCCGGCGCACTGCTGCCCGGCTCGGCACGTGCCGCCGATGGCAAGAGCGTGTTCATCAGCGAATGCGCCGAGTGCCACAGCGCGACGCAAGGCAAGAACAAGAAAGGCCCCTCCCTGTTCGGCATCGTCAACCGTCCCGCCGGGACCGTAGCCGACTTCAGCGGCTACTCGGCCGAGCTCAAGGCCGGCAAGCGCACCTGGGATACCGCCAGCCTCAAGGACTTCCTCAAGAAGGATTCCAAGGCCACCTTGCCGAATACGAAGATGAAGTACGAAGGGCTCGAAGACGAAAAGGAACTGGACGCGCTGATCGCTTACCTCAATACCCTGCATTGAGGACTGGCCGGCACGCGCTGGCGGCACCGGCCGGGACGGCACGCAGGGTGCGAGCGGACCGGGTGCGGGCCGGACGCAGGAATCGCCTGCGCCGGCCTGAACGAAACCCGCGCCATTGTGAGGATCGCTTCAAGCCCGGTACATCACGCCGGCCGCAGTGTCCGCGGCCTGCAGCCAGGTCACCGCTGCACCTGCACAGGTGCACGGTCCCGCGTTGCCTGACACGAACCCTTCGCGTATACGGACGGAACCGCCACACATGGGGCGGTCTCGCCCAGCGTGATGGGTCACCATCGCGCACCGCCACGGTCCACGCCCCGCCCTTGTTGAACGCTTCGTCCGCCCAGCAGCCCCCTTCCCGACCGCGACGCCATGGCGTCTGCGACGGGCAGCCGTGGCCTGCGGGCGGCTCGGCAGGACAGCCGCGCCCGCCCCGCTTGCCGGGGTCGCACTGCCTGTCCCGCCGCTGCCGACACTGTCGGCGGGTCCTGCAGCGCCGCCTGGCGATACGTCGCGCATTACTGCTCGCGCTGGTCATGGGCACCAGCGCGAGCGCATTGGCAGACAACGTCGGCGGCGCAGTGGCGGTGGCGTCCACCCTGATCGACCGCGGCATCTCCATCGCACCCAATCGCGCCACCTTGCAGGCGGCCGGCTATTGGCTGCCCGCGCCCGGCTGGTCGGTGTCGGCCTCCGCGGCGCTGCAATCGCCCTCCTTCAGCAAGCCGGTGGCGCTCACGTTGCAGGGCGCGCGGGGCTGGATGCTGGGCGATCGCTGGCAGATGCAGGCCAGCCTGCTGTATTACGCCTATCCGGCCGACCGCCAGTCGCGCACCTTCGACCGCCAGGAAGCCAGCCTGGCCTGGTCCTATCGCGACACGCTCACCTTCTCGCTCTCCAGGTTCAATTTCCCCCGCGCGCAACGCTCGCCGTGGAACATGGCGATCGACGTCACCGCCAACGTGCCGCTGACCGGGGATTTCAGCCTGTCGGCCGGCGCCGGCATCTCCGAGTTCCCGGCGATGACCTACGGCGCTGAGAGTTCCGGCCGCTATCGGTATGGGCAACTGGGCCTGAAGTGGAGCCGCGCGGCATGGAGCGTGAAGCTGGACCGGGTACTGACAAGCAGCAATACCCCCCGGGCGCAGGGCGGCCCCGGCGAATTGCAGTGGGTGGGCATGGTTTCCCGCAGTTTCTGATCCAAACGCAACCTTTTCTCCGCCTGCGGGCACCTAGAGGTGTCTAACGCCATGTCTGCTTTGATGAATGACTCCGATACCCTTGGCGATGCCACCGACCGCATGCTGTTACGCCGCATGGCAGCGGGCGATCGCGACGCCCTGGCGACCATGTACCACAGCTACCACGGCCGCCTGTGTCGGTTCCTGTCGCGCCTGACGCGCCGCCCGGACATCATCGAAGAAGCCATCAACGACTGCTTCTGGATCGCCTGGCAAAAGGCCGGCGACTTCCGCGGCGACTCGCAGGTGTCGACCTGGATCATGGGCATCGCCTACCGCTGCGGGCTCAAATGCCTGCGCCAGCACGACGGCGAAGCGATCGACGACACCGCGGTGGTGGAAGACCACGCCCCCAGCGCCGACGACAACGACGACCGCGAACTGCGCGACTGGCTGGACAAGGGCATGGAACGGCTGTCGCCGGATCAGCGCCTGGTCATCGAACTGGTCTACGGCGTCGGCCACAAGCTGGAAGAAGTCGCCGAAATCATGCAGTGCCCGGTGGGCACGATCAAAGCCCGGCTGTTTCATGCGCGGGTCAAATTACGCAATGTGCTGCCCGGCCTGGCCGGCAACACCCCTTACACGGAGACCCTGCAATGAAGACGTTTTTCATCGCGCCTGGCAAGGAATGCTCGCACGCCTGGGAACTGATGCCGGCGGTGCTACTGGACAGCGCCACCGAAGAAGAAAACGCCTGGCTGATCGCGCACGTGGCCAAATGCGCCTCGTGCAGCGCCGAGTTCGCCCAGCAAACCCGCCTGCGCCAGGCGCTGGCGCTGCCGTGTGCGGTCACGCTGGACGCCAACGCCGGCCTGCAACGCCTGCTCGGCCGCCTGGACGCGCCCGAGGTCCGCGTCGCACCGGCGCCGGCCGCACGTCGCTCCGGTAGCTGGACCGTCCGTGCACTGGCCGCTGCCGCGTTGGTTCAGGCCATCGGCCTGGGTGTCATGGGCATCAAGCTGGCTTCGCCGGCGCCGGCGCAGTCGCACGACTACCGCACGCTCAGCAGCGCCACCGCGCTGCCGGTGCCGCAAGGCGCCATCCGCGTGGTGCCAAACGCCAGCATGACCGTGGCCGACTGGGACCGCCTGCTGCATGCGCAGCAGCTGCAGGTGATCGGCGGGCCCAACGACATGGGTGCCTACACCGTGGTACCTGCCGCGCCGCAGCCGCCGGCTCAGCCGCAGCGGACCGTGCAGCAACTGCGCGCCAATCCGGGCATCCGGCTGGCCGAGGTCATCTCCGCCCCATGAGCCGTTTCCTCGCCATCGGCCTGCTGCTCGCACTGACCGGACCGGGCCTGCACGGCAACGTGCAGGCGCAGGACGCCGGTACCGTTCCTGCGCCCGCCGATGCGCACACACCCGACAGCAGCCGCGACATCCTGCTGGCGGTCGCCAATCCGCTCAGCGCACCGCCGGCACGTGCCGGCTCCAGCCTGATCGGCTACGCGTCCAGCTACTACGGGGCCGGCCAGAAGGCAGCGGTGCGCATGGAAGCCATCAAGCAGCGGTACAAGCTGCGCGAAGTCTCCGGCTGGCCGATCACCTCGCTGGGCCTGTATTGCGCCGTGCTGCAGCCGCCACCAGGTGTATCGCGCGATGAGCTGGTTACCGAACTGGCCAACGACGAAGGCGTGGAGCTGGTGCAGCCGGTGCAGGATTTTGCGGTGTTTTCGGCCGATGCGGCGGAGAAGACCACGCCGTTGTCCGGCTACAACGACCCGTACGTGGACATGCAACGCGGTTTCATCGACACCGATGCCGCCAGCGCCCAGGCCGTCACCCAGGGCCGCGGTGTGGTGGTGGCGGTGGTCGATACCGGCGTGGACATCGCCCACCCCGATCTGAAGGCGCGCATCCGCGAGGTACACGACCTGGTCGACGACAAGCCGGGCATGACCAGCAGCGATTCGCACGGCACCGAGGTGGCCGGGATCATCGCCGCCGGCAGCAACAACCATCAAGGCATCGTCGGCATGGCGCCCAAGGCCATGCTGAGCGTCTACAAGGCGTGCTGGTACGCGCCCACGGTTGGCGCCACCGCACGCTGCAACACCTTTACCCTGGCCAAGGCGCTGGCGGCGATCAACAACAGCTCCGCACGCGTGGTCAACCTGAGCCTGGGCGGCCCGGCCGACCCGCTGCTGAGCAAGATGCTCACCCATCTGGTGCAGCAGGGCCGCATCGTGGTGGCGGCGATGCCGCCGAATGGGCGACTGGACGGCTTTCCCAACGATGTGCCGGGCGTGCTGGTGGTACGCAGCAGCAGCGCCAGCGCGGCCATGCCGGGCGTGCTCAGCGCGCCGGGCAAGGACATCCTGACCACCCAGCCGAACGGGCGTTACGACTTCACCTCCGGCTCGTCGATGGCCACCGCGCATGTCAGCGGCATGGCCGCGCTGCTGCTGTCGCTGTCGCCGTCGATGGACGCCGCGGCGTTGCGCGAGCTCCTGCAGCGCACCAGCAAGGTCTCCGACGGCCAGTTGCAGGTCAACGCCGGCGCTGCAGTCGATGCGCTGTCGCCTTCCAAACATTCCAACTGACGACACCGGCATGGCCAAGTGGATCCCGTTGTGGCTGCACAAGCTCAGCTCGCCGCCGATGTTCTACCGCTTTGCCGGTGCGGTGCGCCCGTGGGCGCTGGCGCTGGCGCTGCTGCTCGGCGCAGTCGCCGCTTACGGCGGGCTGGTGCTGGCGCCGCCGGATTACCAGCAGCACGATGCCTACCGCATCATCTTCATCCACGTGCCCAGCGCCTGGATGAGCCTTTTCATCTACGCAGCGATGGGCGTGTCCGCGTTCATCGCGCTGGTGTGGCGGATCAAGCTCGCCGAAGTGGTGACCATGGCCTCGGCACCGATCGGTGCGGCGTTTACCTTCATCACCTTGTGCACCGGCTCGCTGTGGGGCAAGCCGATGTGGGGCACCTGGTGGACCTGGGACGCGCGGCTGACCTCGGAGCTGCTGCTGCTGTTTCTGTATCTGGGCGTGCTGGGCCTGTACCACGCGGTGGAAGACCGCCGTCAGGCGATGCGTGCGGCCGGCCTGCTTGCGCTGGTCGGCCTGGTGAATCTGCCCATCGTGCATTACTCGGTGGTCTGGTGGAACACGCTGCACCAGGGCTCCACCGTGCGTCTGCTCGGCCCGTCCAAGATGGGCGCGGACATGCTGTGGCCGCTGCTGACCATGATGCTCGCCACCAAGTGCTACTACATCGCCAGCCTGTTCGGCCGCGTGCGCGTGGACCTGCTGGCGCTGGAAAGCGGCAAGGACTGGGCCCGCCGCATCGTGTTGACGGAACGCACGGCATGAGCACCTTTTTGGCGATGGGCGGCTACGGCCAGTACGTGTGGACGTCGTATGCGTTGTTCGTGCTGGTGCTCCTGGCCGACCTGGCAGCGCCGTGGTTGCGACGCCGGCGTCTGCCGCGCGAACTGCGTGGCCAGTTGCAGCGGCAAACCCCGCGGCGCCTGCGCGATCAACCCGCGCCATCGCTGGAGCGCGACGCACCATGAATGCCACGCGCAAACAACGCCTGTGGCTGGTGCTCGGCGTGATCGCCGCCGCCGCGCTCGCCGTGACGCTGATCGTACTGGCGCTGCAGCGGAACATGAGCTACCTGTTCACGCCCAGCCAGGTCCGCGCCGGCGAAGCGGCCAGCTACCAGCAATTCCGTCTCGGCGGCATGGTCAAGGCCGGCTCGATCCAGCGCGCCAGCGACTCGCTGAAAGTCAGCTTCACCGTCATCGACAAGAATGCGGCCACCCGGGTCGAATACACCGGCATCCTGCCGGACCTGTTCCGCGACAACCAATCGGTGATCGCCAACGGGCGCATGCAGGGCGGGCGTTTCGTCGCCAACGAAGTACTGGCCAAACACGACGAAACCTACATGCCCAAGGAACTCAAGGACGCGATGGCCGAAGGCCATGTCGGCAAGCCGATCCCCGCCACCGCCGCGCCGCTGGCCGCGCCGCGTTGATGCGGCATCGGCTGCACCGCGCTCACGCGATGACCTCTTCCTGCCGCACGTTGCGACGTACCCATGACGCCTGAACTCGGCCAGATCGCACTGATCCTGGCGCTGCTGCTTTCGCTTGCCCAGGGCGTGTTGCCGCTGATCGGTGCCTGGCGCGGCAATACCGCCCTGATGGGCATTGCGCGGCCGGCAGCGGTGGGCCAGGCAGTGTTCGTCTGGATGGCATTCGGCCTGCTCGCCTGGTCGCTGCTGTCGCTGGATTTTTCGGTGGGCTATGTCGCTGCCAACGCCAACATCGCCCTGCCCTGGTACTACCGCTTTGCCGCGGTATGGGGCGCGCACGAAGGCTCGTTGCTGCTGTGGATCGCCATCCTTGCGACGTGGACCGTGTTGCTGGCGGCCTTCAGCCGGCATCTGCCGCAGCAATTCGCCGCACGCGTGCTGGCGGTACTGGGTCTGGTGTCGGTGGGCTTTCTGGCCTTCATCCTGCTGACCTCCAATCCGTTCGGGCGGTTGTCGCCGATTCCGCTGGACGGCAACGAGCTCAATCCGGTGTTGCAGGACCCCGGCATGACCTTCCATCCGCCGGTGCTGTACACCGGCTATGTCGGTTTCTCGGTGGCCTTCGCGTTTGCGGTGGCGGCGCTGCTGGGCGGCGAACTGGAACAGGCCTGGGTACGCTGGGCGCGGCCGTGGACCAATGTGGCCTGGGCCTGCCTCACCGCCGGCATCGTGGCCGGCAGCTGGTGGGCGTACGCAGAACTGGGCTGGGGCGGCTGGTGGTTCTGGGACCCGGTGGAAAACGCCAGCTTCATGCCGTGGCTGGTGGGCACGGCGTTGATCCACACCCAGGCAGTCACCGAAAAACGCGGCAGCCTGCGTGCGTGGACCATCCTGCTGTCGATCCTGGCGTTCTCGCTGTCGTTGCTGGGCACCTTCCTGGTGCGCTCGGGCGTGCTGACCTCGGTGCATGCCTTCGCTGCCGACCCGCGACGCGGGCTGTACATCCTGATCTTCCTCGTCGCGGTGGTGGGCGGCTCATTGCTGCTGTACGCGCTGCGCGCACCCAGGATCGCCAGCGGCAAACCGTTTGCCGCCGCCTCGCGCGAAACCGCCATCCTGATCGGCAATCTCTTGCTCACCGTGGCTGCGGCGATGGTGTTGCTGGGCACCTTGTTCCCGCTGATCGCCGATGCCTTCGGCCTGGGCAAGGTGTCGGTGGGGCCGCCGTATTTCGGCCTGTTGTTCCCGTTGCTGATGTTGCCGGTGGTGCTGTTGCTGCCGTTCGGCCCGTACCTGCGCTGGGGCCAGGCCGACGGCGCACCGCTGAAGGCGCTGGGCACGCGCGCCGGCATCGCCGCGATCGCCTGCGCGCTGGTCGGCAGCCTGTTTGCCGAGGGTCAGGCCAAGGCCATTGCCGGTATTGGCGTGGCGGCATGGGTCGCCGCAGGCACCGCGCTGTACGTCCACAAACGTTGGCGCGAGATGCCGCGCGGGCGGCGTTTTCCGGCAGAGATGGCCGGCATGTTGATCGCGCATGCCGGCGTGGCGGTGTTCGTCGCCGGCGTGCTGGTGTCCGACAGCCTGTCGGTCGAACGCGACGTGCGGCTGTCGCCCGGCCAGAGCGCGGACATCGCCGGCTACGCGTTCCGCTTCGACGGCGTGCAGCTGGTCGACGGGCCGAACTGGAAGGCCGAACAAGGCAGCGTGCAGGTCAGTCGCGATGGCAGGGTGATTGCGCAACTGCATCCGCAAAAACGCCTGTACAGCAGCGAACGCATCCAGACCGAATCAGCGATCGATCCCGGCATCACCCGCGATCTGTATGTCGCGCTGGGCGAGCCACTGGACGATCAGCACATCGAACACGACTGGACCTTGCGGCTGTACTACAAGCCCTTCATCCGCTGGATCTGGGCCGGCGGCCTGTTGATGATGCTGGGCGGCTTCGTCAGCGCCTGCGCGCGGCGCTTTCGCGCGCCGGTGTCTGCAGGCAATACCGCTGCATCGCCCGCCTACGATGCGCGCCTCATCGCGCAGGAGTCGCACCCGTGAAGCGCATGCTGCCGTTGCTGGCGTTCCTGTTGGTCGCCGCGCTGTTCGGTTTCGGCATCTACTGGACCATGCAGCACAATCCGCGCGATGTGCCCTCGCCGTTGATCGGCAAACCGGCACCGGCGTTTTCGCTGCCGCGGCTGGACGCACCCGACCAGCACCTCACCGGTGCGCAACTGCTGGGCAAGCCCTATGTGCTCAACGTGTTCGGCAGCTGGTGCGCCGAGTGCGTGCACGAGCATCCGGTGCTGATGGCGCAGGCCAGCCGGCTCGGGGTGCCCTTGATCGGCTACAACTACAAGGACGCGCCGGCCGATGCGACCGCCTGGCTGGCACGATTGGGCAATCCCTACGCCGTGGTGATCGCCGACGAGGCCGGCCAGACCGCCATCGATTTCGGCGTCTATGGCGCGCCGGAAAGCTTCCTGATCGATGCGCAAGGCGTGATCCGCTACAAACACATCGGCGTGCTCACGCCCGACGTCATCAACCAGGAGTTGCTGCCCGCCATCGCCGCTCTGCCCAAGGGGGCACCGTGATGCGGGCTTACGGCGTGTTTCAGGCGCATCGGCGTCGGCAGGCACGCAAGCTGCGCCTGCTGCTGGTGCTGCTGCTGCTCGGTCTGGTGCTCGCGCCCTGCGTCCAGGCGCAGGCAGTGGACCCGCTGCCGTTCAAGGACCGCAGCGAAGAGGCGCGCTTTCAGCAGCTGACCGCACAGCTGCGTTGCCTGGTGTGCCAGAACGAGAACCTGGCCGATTCCAATGCCAGCCTAGCCCGCGACCTGCGGCATCAGGTGTTCTCGCAACTGCAGGCCGGCAGGAGCGATGCGCAGATCAAGCA
>NZ_JPLE01000083.1 GCF_001010415.1 Xanthomonas pisi DSM 18956 | reverse complement strand
CTTGCGGCGTGTCCTGCGATGGTGGGCGGGCAAGGGCCTTGCAGCCAAGCGGCAGATCAGCCGCTTGGCTGTCAAACCGCTGCAGCCGAGCTACAGATCAGCCGCCTGTAGCGATAACCCCAAATCATCGGCTCTGCAACACAACTGCCTGAAGTCGTCGTCTGTCAGCAGCTCCTAGCGAAGAGCATCACGCCACACTGCTGGCCTTCTCGTTGCAGTCTTTCCTTCCCCCACGTGCCGAGGAGGGCGTCCGAAGAGTGGATGGAGGCAGCACGTCAGCAGTCATCTCCACCGCAAATCCAACCCGCCCACTCTGCAAAAAACCGCTCAGTCCTCGCCGATGTCCTCGTTCCACACGTCGGGGTTGGCCGAGATATAGCCACCCAGCAGGTCGATGCAGTCCTGGCTTTGCAGGTCGATGACGTTGACGCCGTGCTCGCGCAGCCACGCGATGCCGCCCTGGAAAGTGACCGATTCGCCGACCACCACGGTGCCGATGTTGAACTGGCGCACCAGCCCGCTGCAGTACCAGCACGGCGCCAGCGTGGTGACCATGATGGTGTCCTTGTAGCGGCGCTGACGGCCGGCCTTGCGGAAGGCATCGGTCTCGCCATGCACGGACGGATCGTTCTCCTGCACGCGGCGGTTGTGACCGCAGCCGAGCAGGCGCCCGTCGTTGTGATACAGCGCCGCACCGATCGGGATGCCGCCTTCGGCCAGGCCCTGGCGGGCTTCGGCAATGGCGGTGTCGAGCAATGCGCGGTAGTCGGGGGTAGTGATCATGTGGACTCCATCGTGGCCGCGCCGGCAGGGCGCAGCATGTCGAGATGCGGGATGCCGTCTTCCAGATACGGCGCGGACGACGGCGCAAACCCATGCGCCGCGTAGAACGATTGCAGATGCGCCTGTGCACCGAGCTGGATCGCACTGCCCGGCCAGTGCCTATGCACCAGGCCGATGCCCTCGCGCAACAAGGCGTGCGCCAAGCCGGTGCCGCGAGACGCGGCAGCGACGACCACGCGGCCGATGCTGGGTTCGGCGTAACTCAGGCCCGGCGGCAGCACGCGCAGGTAGGCCGCCAGCGCGCTCGTGTGGGTGGTACCCAGTACATGCAGCACGCCGGGATCGGTGTCCTTGCCATCCAGTTCCGGGTAGGCGCATTGCTGCTCCACCACGAACACGTCCGTGCGCAGGCGCAGCAGCGCGTACAACTGCGTTGTGCTCAGCTGCGTAAAGCGCAGCTGCTGCCAGTGCAGGGGATGCGTGGATGTGGAAGGCATCGGCGCATGATAACGGCATCGCTTGCGAGCGGCAGGCTGACAGGCGCGCCACGTGCGGCACGAGCGCACAGGACGATGCGAGCGTCAGTGCCGAGGCGGACAGTGCCAGTGTCGATGTCCGCGTCTGCCGGACGGATCGTGTGGAGCCCCAAAACGTAGCCTGCAGTCATCCGCTAGGTACGCACAGCGCACTTGTCACCGCAGCGTCTGAGTGGCCCCGCCGCACCGAGCGCAGGCCGCGCCCGCCGGGAGGTTGCGGACGCGTTTCGCTGGCCGCCCCTTTGTGCATGGCGTCGGCAGCGTTCAATCGGCCTTGCTGTCTGTATCGACCGCCACCACCACCGACATGCCTGGCCGCAGCCGTGGGGCCAGTGGCTGGTCGGGGTCGACGCTGATGCGCAGCGGAATACGCTGGGCAATCTTGACGAAGTTGCCGGTGGCGTTATCGGCCGGCAGCACGCTGAATTCCGAGCCGGCGGCCGGTGAGATTTCCTGCACGCGGCCGTGCAGGCGTGCGTTGTCCAAGGCATCGACGGTAAAGCTGGCGCGTTGCCCGATGCGGATCTTCGCCATCTGGGTTTCCTTGAAATTGGCCACGATCCACAGCGTGTCCGGCACCAGCGACATCAACTGCGTGCCGTTGGTGACGTAGGCGCCCTGGCGTACGCCGAGCTGGCCGAGCTGGCCATCGCGCGGGGCCAGGATGCGCGTGTTGTCCAGGTTGATCTGCGCCAGTTGCACGGCCGCTTGCGCATTGGCCACTGCCGCTTCCAGCGCTGCCCGATTGACGGTGACGCTACGTGCATTCTCTTCGGCGGCCTGCACCGCCGCACGCGCCTGCGCGACGCCCGCAGTGGCCTGGGCGCGCGCGGCATAGGCGGTGTCGCGGTCCTGTTCGGACACCAGTTTCTGGTCGGCCAGCTGTTGCGCACGCGCATACGCCGAGCGGGTGCGATCGCTCAGGGCCTGATTGCTGCTCAGCGCTGCGCGTTGTTCGGCGATGGACGCCTGCGCACTATGGCGTTGCTGCTCCCAGTTGGCGAGATTGGCTTGCGCGGTCTGCACTTGCGCCTTGGCCTGTTCGAGCTGCTGGGCGTAAATGCGGTTGTCGATGGTGGCCAGCAGTTGGCCGCGTTTGACATGCGCAAAATCCTGCACGGTGACCTGCGTGACATAGCCGCTGACCTGCGGCGCAATGACGGTGATCTGGCCGTGCACCATGGCATTTTCGGTGCGCTCGATCGCGCTGACGAACGGTGGCAGCCGCCATGCGTACAGCACCAGCGCCACCCCGATCAGGGCCAGCCCGCCAAACCCAATCGCACCGGCGATGCGGCGACGGCGGCGGCGGCGGCGGGCGCGATCGGAGTCGGCAGTGGGGTCGGCAGTCGTATTCATGGGCGCGCAGTGGAAGCGGAAGGGGAGGGTGACACGGGAGGCCGCAGATAGCGTCGCCACACCAGCACGGACAGGATCCACACCCCTGTGGCGATGGCGATACAGCCGATCAGCAGAAACACATCGTTATAGGCCAGCACATTGGCCTCGCGCGTGGCCACGCTGCCGAGCGCACGCACGCCCTGCGCCTGGCGCAGCGTCGGGTCGCCGATGCTGCGGCCATACAGGCTCGCATACGTCTGCACGCGCGCGGCCACCTGCGGGTCGGTCAACACCAGATGCTCGACCAACTGGCTGGAATGGTATTTCTCGCGCAGGATCTGCACGCTACCGAGCAGGGCGCTGCCGAGTAGCCCGCCCATGTTCTGCGCCATGCCGAACAGCACGATGAAGCTGATCAGATTGCCGGGCTGGGCGATCACCCGGCCCAGCCCGGCCACCATCGCCGGGCCGATGAAGAAGGTGCTGCCGAAGGCCAACAGGAACTGGCTGAGGTACATCTGCTCCGGGCGGGTGAGGCTGGTGGCATCGGCATCCATGAAGCAGCCGACACAGATCGCCGCCACCGCAATGATCAGATGCTCGGCCACGCGCGCCGGATTGATCAGCCACGCGCTTGCGGCAACCCCGACCACCGCGCCCAGCAACATCAGCGCGAACAGGGTCTGCAGCTGATCGTTGGCCAGGCCCAGGGTCTGGAAGAAGCCGATCGCACCGGTGCTTTGTTCGGACAGCACCAGCCGGATCAACAGGATCGCCAGCCCCAGCCGCAGCATGTCCGCACTGGCCAGCCAGCGGGTGTTGATCATCGGATTGCGGCGGTTGTGTTCGATCCAGGCCGCCATGCACAGCAGCACGATGGATGTCGCCAGCACCACGCCCAGCCACGGCGTGCTGGTCCACCACAGCAGCCGCCCCAGCGACAGCACCGCAGCCAGCCCGGCCGCGCCGGCCGCAAACAGGGGGAAGGTGACGAAATCCAGCGGCTCGAACACCCGGTAGCGGTCGCTTGGCGGCAGCTTGAGCGCCAGCACGCAGGCCAGCGCGAAGATCGCCAGCCCGAACTCGAACAGGTACAGGCCCTGCCACTGCCCGAACTCCAGCAGGTCGGTGGAGAACACCCGCGCCAGCGGCAACGCCAGCTGGGTCACGCCCAGGCCAAGCACCACCGCCTTGAGCCGGTACTTGCCGGGAAATGCCTGGATCACGTAATACAGCCCCAGCGAGCTGAGCGCCGCGCCGACCAATCCATGCGCCGCGCGCACGGTGATCGCCGAACTCAGGCTGTGCACGAACAGGTGCGCCAGCGCGATGGCCGCATACAAGGCCAGAAAGATCTCGGTGAAGCGGCGCAGCCCGAATTGCTGGCGAAACTTCACCAGCAACAGGTTGGCCGACATATTGGTCATTACGTAGGCCGCCGGCAGCCAGGCCATTTCGGTGGCGTAGGCGCCCAGGCTGCCCTGCAGATACGGCAGGTTGGCGGTGACCAATGCGTTGCTCAGCCCGCCGGTCAGCGCCACCACCAGGCCGACCAGGCCATACTGAATGCGGCGCCGGGTCGGGTGCAGCGGCGTGGATGCCGACCCCGGCAGGGTCGGCTTTTCGTGGGGCTGCCAGTCGCGTGGGGCGTACTTGTCGGGCACGCAATACTCGCAGGGCCGGTTGCGGAAGAGTTCGCGATTGTGGTCCCGTTGCGGTCATGGTGGCGTCAGCAGTGCGATAATCCGGGCATGAGCGAATCCCCCTATACCTCCGGTACTACCCATTTCGGCTTTCGCGATGTCGCTGCCAAGGACAAGCAGAAGCTGGTCGGCGAAGTGTTCACCTCGGTCGCGCGCAACTACGACCTGATGAACGATCTGATGAGCCTGGGCGTCCACCGCGCATGGAAACGCTACTTCGTGGCGACCGCGCAGGTGAAGCCGGGCGACCGCGTGCTGGATCTGGCTGGCGGCACCGGCGACATCGCCGTGCTGCTCAAGGAGCGCGTGGGCGATGAGGGTGCCGTGGTGCTGGGCGACATCAACGCCGGCATGTTGTCGGTGGGCCGCGACCGCCTGACCAATCGCGGCCTGGTGGCGGGCTTCGACTACGTGCAATGCAACGCCGAAGCGCTGCCGTTTCCGGACCAGAGCTTCGATCTGGTGACCATCTCCTTCGGCCTGCGCAACGTCACCGACAAGGACGCCGCACTGCGCGAGATGTATCGCGTGTTGAAGGTGGGCGGCCAGGCGCGCGTGCTCGAGTTCTCCGAAGTGACCGCCGAGTGGTTCAAGCCGATCTACGACTTCCACTCGTTCAAGATCCTGCCCAAGCTGGGCCAGCTGTTCGCGCGCGATGCCGACAGTTACCAGTACCTGGCCGAAAGCATCCGCAAGCATCCGCCGCAGGATTCGCTCAAGGGCATGATGGGCGAGGCCGGATTTGCGCGCTGCCACTACAAGAATCTGACCGGCGGCATCGTGGCGATCCACTCCGGCTACAAGATCTGAATCCGGTCCACGGTTGATTGCCGACGCGGCGCGTGCATCACGCGCCGTGTGTCATGGCGGGGTTGCCGCTTGTGTTCGCTTGGGGTGGCCCGGTTCCGCGCGCGGGCGGACGCGCCAACGAATTTCTGAGACTTTCGTCGCGTTGGCTCCACCATTGGTCGGCGACACTAGGCGCTCTTTTGCCGGAGAGTTGGATGCGCTTGTACGCCGGGCTCTCGCGCGTGTTTCCCCGTTCCTTCAGCGCCAAGTTGCTGGCGGTGACCTTTGTCGGGATCCACCTGCCGCTCCTGTTGTTGATCGCGTGGCTGGCATCGCAGAGCGAGCTGGAAGGGCGCCTGTTGTGGTCGGTGATCATCGTCGCCCTGCTGGCCACGCTGGCGGGAACGGCATTGACGCTCTCGGCGCTGTATCGCCTGCTGGCGCCGTTGCGTATCGCCGCCGACGCGCTGGACACGTATTACGCCGACCAACGCCTGCCCAGCCTGCCCGAGCATGGCGACGACGAATTGGGGCGCCTGTTACGCGGCATCAATCGCAGCCTGCGCGGGATCGATGCCGGCATGCGCGATCTCAAGAAGCACGCCTTGTTCGATCCGTTGACCGAAGCGCTGAACCGGCGCGGCTGCGAACAGGCGATGCGCGATTCGGTCGCCGCCTCTCAACGCGAAGGCTGGCCGTTCGTCCTGTTCGTGTTGGACATGGACAACCTCAAGCCGATCAACGACCGCTTCGGCCACCTGGCCGGGGACCGCGTGCTGGTGCGGCTGGTGGAGTCGGCCTATGGCTGGCTGGGCGCGCAGGACTGGGTCGGGCGCTGGGGCGGCGATGAATTCCTGATCGGCGTGCATGCCAGCGAAGACGAGGCCACCCTCAAGCTCAACCAATGGCTGTCGATGCTCGAACGCGAAGATGCCGAGGAGGCGCCGTTGCATGTGAGCGCCGGCAGCGCAGTGTGCGAGCGTGGCCTGGATGCCACCGAGCTGTATCGCCGCGCGGATGCGGCGATGTATCGCGCCAAGTTCTCCGGCGGCCGGCGCCTGGTGCGCGACGGGCACGACACGCCGCGCAGTCATCCGGTGAGCTGAGCAGCACCGTCGCGTCGGCGGGCAGCATGCAGGCCATGGCCTGCGTCCGTTACCGCCTGCACGGGCAGGCAGTGGCGCGGAGCGCTAAAATGCCCAATTCCCTCGCTGCGGTGCCATCGATGCGCTTCCCGTACCTGTCGCTGTCCCTGGCCGTGTCCATTGCGCTGGCCGGCTGTTCCAACGAATCCACATCACCGGCTGCCACCACCGCTGCGCCGGCCGCCACCGCCAAGGCTCCCGTGAAAGCAGACGCCCGCAACCACGACGAAAGCTCCTACGCTCAGCCGCAGCTGGTGGTGATCAAGGATCTGGCGCTGGACCTGAAGCTGGATTTCGACAGCAAGCAGATCGGCGGTACCGCGACCTATACGCTGGAGTGGAAGGACAAGTCGGCCAAGCAACTGGTGCTGGATACGCGCGAGCTCAGCATCGCCCAGGTGCAGGCCGACGACGGCAAGGGCGCACTGGCGCCGCTGCAGTTCGCACTGGCGCCGGCCGACAAGACCTTCGGCAGCAAGCTCACCATCGAGACGCCGAACCAGCCGGCCAAGGTCGTGATCACCTATCACACCGCACCGACCGCCTCCGGCCTGCAGTGGCTGGAACCGTCGATGACCGAAGGCAAGCAGCTGCCTTTCATGTTCAGCCAGTCGCAGGCGATCCACGCGCGCAGCTGGGTGCCATTGCAGGACACCCCGAGCGTGCGCTTCACCTATAGCGCGCATGTGACTTCGCGCCCGGACGTGATGGTGCTGATGAGCGCCGACAACGACCCCAAGGCCGCGCGCGACGGCGATTACAGCTTCAAGATGCCTGAGCCGATTCCGTCCTATCTGCTGGCGATCGCCGCCGGCGATGTGGTGTTCAAGCCGATCTCCGCACGTTCTGGTGTCTGGGCAGAGCCGGCGATGGCCGACAAGGCCGCCAAGGAATTCGAGGACACCGAAAAGATGATCGGTGCCGCCGAAAAACTCTATGGCCCCTATCGCTGGGGCCGTTACGACATGCTGGTGCTGCCGCCATCGTTCCCGTTCGGCGGCATGGAAAACCCGCGGCTGACCTTCGCCACGCCCACCGTGATCGTCGGCGACAAGTCGCTGGTGTCGCTGGTCGCCCACGAACTGGCGCATAGCTGGTCGGGCAACCTGGTGACCAACGCCAGCTGGAAGGACATCTGGCTCAACGAAGGCTTTACCACCTATGTGCAGGGCCGCATTACCGAGGCCCTGTACGGCGTGGAAATGGCCGAGATGGAGCGCGAGATCGACCAGGGCGATCTGCTGGCCGAAGTGAAGGACATGCCGCCGGCCGACCAGGCGCTGGCACTGCCGCCGCTGGCGCAGCGCGACCCGGACGAAGCCTTGAGCCAGGTGGCCTACGTCAAGGGCGCGTGGTTCCTGCAGTTCCTGGAGCAGCGTTTCGGCCGTGAGGTGTTCGACCCGTTCCTGCGCGGCTGGTTCGACGATCACGCGTTCCAGAGTGCGACCACCGACCAGTTCGTCGACTATCTGCAGAAGAACCTGCTGGCCAAGCATCCCAACACCGTGAGCGCGGCCGAAGTGGACGCCTGGTTGAAGCAGCCGGGCATCCCGGCGTTTGCGGCCAAGGCGCGCTCGCGCAGCTTCTCGATCGTGGACACCGCGCGCATCGCCTGGAGCGGTAGCGGCACCCTGCCGAGCAAGCAGGTCACCAGCGAGTGGGGCACGCAGGAGTGGGTGCATTTCCTCAGCGGCATGGGCGTGACCTTGAAGCCCGAGCAACTCAAGCAGCTGGATGAGGCCTATCACTTCACCGGCACCCCGAACGGCGAGATCGCCATGCGCTGGTATCCGTTGGCGATCCGCAGCGGCTACATGGAGGCGCGTCCTGCCGCCGGCGAGTTCATCGAACGCGTGGGCCGTCGCAAGCTGGTATTGCCGATCTATGCCGAACTGTTGAAGACCCCGGACGGCATTGCCTTCGCCGAACAGGCCTTCGAAAAAGCCAAGCCCAGCTATCACCCGATCACCACCGCCTCGGTGGCCGAGATGCTGGCCAAGGCCAAGGCAGCACCGCCCGCGCAGCCGTGATGCCGGGGGAGGGCGGTGCGCCGCCCTCCCGCCGCGGCAACACGCAGCCGTAGCAGCGCACCCGGGCGCGATCAGGCAGTCCTGGTAAAGCCCTGCCGCGCCCGGGTGCGCTCCTACGTGGGGAGGTCGATGCCGAACGGTCGAGACTCTGGACGGCATTGCATTGGCCGGATAGGCCTTCGAAAGCCATGCCAGCCATGCCAGCGCCACTGTGACGGTAGTGGAGAGCGTTGCGGACGCCCTCCCGCCGCGGCAACACGCCTTCGTAGCAGCGCACTCGGGCGCGATCAGGCAGTCCTGGTAAAGCCCTGTCGCGCCCAGGTGCGCTCCTACGGCGGGTGTTGTTGCTGCTGCCTGATTGCGACTCGCGGCACCTGTCGCCCTGTCGATCTATCGCGCATGGACAGACTGGTATCGTTGTCGCTGGATCTGTCCCGGAGTCGACGATGAAGTATCTGTTGAGCGCGGTCCTGTGCGTGGCGGCCCTGAGTGCCTGCACCGACCGGCAGGCGCAACGCAAGGCGCAGGAAACCGCGCAGGCGCAGGCGAAAGAAACCCAGGCCGATGCGCTCGCCAAGCAATACGACGAAGCGGTCAAGGCGCAGAACTGGGACATGGCGCGCGCGCATGGTGCAGCCTTGCTCGAAGGCTATGCCGGCACGGCCGCCGCCACGCGCATCGAACCCGGGTATGCCGACATCAAGGCCAAGGGCGAACAGGCGCGCGAGCTGCGCCGCATGCAGGCGCTCTGGCAGTACTCGCAGGTGCCGGCAACGGGCGGCACGCAGCGCTCGGCGATGATCGATGCCAAGCAGCGCGTGGATGTCGACGGCAGCGGGCCCAAGCCGGTGAGCCTGGTCTTCCGGGATCATCCGCAGTGGAAGCGTCATAGCTATCTCGTGCTCAAGGCCGGCGACTTCAAGTGCTACGGCGGCTGCAAGGTGCAGGTCTCCGCCGATGGCGGCGCACCACGTGCGATGGCCGCGCATCGCCCGGAGACCGACGAGGCGATCGCCATGTTCATCGACGACGACAAGGCGTTGTGGAAAGTGGTGCGCAACGCCAAGCGCATCAGCATTGCCTTCCCGGTCAAGGCCGGTGGCACGCGGACCGCGGAGTTCGAGGTAGGCGGGCTGGATACCACCCAGATGCCGGGCTGGAAGTAATCCATGGATGGCGCAAGCGCAGCCCGACTGCCGCTGTCAGCCTACCGGCATTGGGTGTTCGACATGGATGGCACGCTCACGCTGCCGGTGCACGATTTCGCGTTGATCCGGCGCGCGCTGGAGATTCCGCCCGAAGACGACATCCTGCATCACCTGGCCGCCTTGCCCGCCGATCAGGCGCAGGCCAAGCACGCCTGGTTGCTGGAGCACGAGCGCGCCTTGGCGGAAGCGGCGCAGCCTGCGCCAGGCGCGCAAGAAGCAGTGCGCGCGCTGCACGCCGACGGCTGCCGTCTCGGTTTGCTGACCCGCAACGCACGCAGCCTGGCGAAGGTGACGCTGGAGGCGATCGGCCTGGACGATGCCTTCGCCTGGGACGACATCGTCGGCCGCGACGAGGCCGCGCCCAAACCTGCGCCCGACGGACTGCAGTATTTCCAGCAGCGTTGGGCGGTGAGTGCCGCTGCCGTGCTCATGATCGGCGACCACCACAACGACCTGGCCTGCGGCCGCGCGGCTGGCGCAGCGACCGTGCTGGTCAACACTCCCGGCGATCCCTGGCCCGGCCTGGCCGATTGGCGCCTGCGCGATTGCAGCGAACTGTTGCAGCAATGGCAGTCCCGCGCAGACGGCTGACGTCGCATCGGTCGCATCGCTCCGACGGGAGAACCATGACGCGCCGCCGACTCGCACACGTTGACGCATCAATTGCCCCTCTCCCTGCGGGAGAGCAACTGTCTTGATCAACTGATGACGCCAACTGCCAGTTGGGTTGGGGTGAAGGTACGGGCCAAGCTTTCGTGTCGTTTGGTTCAACCTGCGCGGGGCTTGGCCCGCACCCTCATCCGGCGCTGCGCGCCACCTTCTCCCGCCTGGCGGGAGAAGGACAAAAGGACAAACAGTCGAGCTGCCGCTTAAAGCCCCTCTCCCTGCGGGAGAGGGGTTGGGGTGAGGGTACGGATCAAGCGCAGTCCACCAGATCACTGGTATCGCGCTTGCCCAGCGCACGACCGCGAACGCGTCGGCGTGGGAGCACCGTTCCCTCCGCTCCGGCGCATTCCTCCAATGGCAGAACAAGCGCGGCAGCTTCGCTGCCCTCTCGTTGGCGGCCTTCCCCAATACCACAGGCCCCAGGATCACCTCCGTCGTCCGGTCGACCAGGCGGTTCCGCCTCCCCACCAAGGCGTCCGCGCCCAACCTGTTCCACCGTTGCTACAGCAAGCCCGGCGCAAAGTGTGCCAAATCCGATACACCGCTCGCGCGGCATTCACTGCGGCCATACAAAGCCCTGACGCCGCAAGGTGCTGCGACGCAACAGCGCGCTGGCACGCGCTGTGCTCTGTCCTCTCGCGGTACCCACCCGTTTGCGCCGTCGTCGCGTGCATCAAACGCAGTGGCTCTTCGTTCGATTGGATTGTTCACCGAGAGGGGTAGACGCATATGCACCAATCTTCCTGTCGCAGCGTCCGCAGCGGCGCGTTGCTGATGCTTGCGCTGAGCGCCGTACTGGCCGGCTGCAAGAAAGACACGCCTGCCGAAACCGCAGCGCCCGCACCTGCAGCCGCACCCGCCGCCGCGCCGCCCGCCGCTGCCGTGGTCGATACCGATAGCGAATTCACCGCCAACGCCAGCAACGCGGACAACTGGGGCGGCGTCGGTCGGGATTTTGCGCTCACCCGGCACAGCCCGCTGGCCGAAATCAACCGCGACAACGTCAAGAACCTGAAGATGTCGTGGGAAATGAAAACCGACGCCACGCGCGGCCACGAAGGCCAGCCGCTGGTGATCGGCAGCATCATGTACATGGTCAGCGCCTACCCGAACAACGTGTTCGCGATCGATCTGGCGGCACAGGACGACGGCGGCAAGGTGTTGTGGAAATACACCCCGCAACAGGACGAACGTTCGGTGGCGGTGGCCTGCTGCGATACCGTCAACCGCGGTGCGTCGTATGCCGATGGCAAGCTGGTGTTCGGCAGCCTGAGCGGCGATGTGATCGCGCTCGATGCCAAGACCGGCAAGGAAGTGTGGAAACAGAAACTCGCACATCCGGACAAGGGCGAAACCATCACCATGGCGCCGATCATTGCCGACGGCAAAGTGGTGGCCGGCATCAGCGGCAACGAGTTCGGCGTGCTCGGTCGCGTGGCCGCCTACAACCTGTCCGATGGCAAGCAGGCATGGTCCTGCGATGCCGCCGGTACCGACAAGGCGATCTGCCTGGGCCCGGATTTCAACAAGGCCAATCCGCAGCATGGCCAGCTCGGCGACCTGGGCGTCAAGACCTTCCCCAACGACGAATGGAAGCGCGGTGGTGGTGCAGCCTGGGGCTGGTACAGCTACGACCCGAAGTTGAAGCTGGTCTATTACGGCACCGGCAATCCCGGCCTGTGGAGCCCGTCGTATCGCTGCGGCAAGACCTCGCATGAGGAATGCAACAACGGCGAGCACGACAACAAGTGGTCGATGACGCTGTTCGCGCGCAAGATCGATACCGGCGAAGCGGTGTGGGGCTACCAAAAGACCCCGTTCGACCAGTGGGATTACGACGGCATCAACGAGCCGATCCTGGTCGATCTGACCATCGACGGCAAGCAGGTTCCATCGGTGGTGCAGTTCGATCGCAACGGCTTTGCCTACGTGCTCGATCGTCGCGATGGCACGCTGCTGCGCGCGCACAAGTTCGTGCCGGCCAACTGGGCCGAACGCATCGACATGAAGACCGGCCGGCCGGTGAAGGTGGCCGCGCATTCGCCGCTGGAACGCGGCAAGAAGGTGCAGGCGTTCCCGTCGGCGATGGGCGGCAAGGATCAGCAGCCGTGCTCGGTGGATCCAGCCAATTCGGCGGTGTTCTTCTGCGGCACCAATAACTGGCACATGGAGCTGGAACCGCAGGAACGCGGCAACACCATGATGGGCCTGCCGTATGTGTTCGCCAACGTGATGATGAAGCCCAACGAGCCGGGGGCGCTGGGCATCGTCAAGGCCTTCGATGTGGTGGAAGGCAAGTCCAAGTGGGAGATCAAGGAGAAGTTCCCGGTGTGGAGCGGCACCCTGGTCACCGATGGCGGGCTGGTGTTCTACGGCACGCTCGATGGCTGGTTCCGTGCGGTGGACAAGGACACCGGCAAGAAGCTGTGGGAGATGAAGCTGCCGTCCGGCATCATCGGCAACCCCATCGCCTACAAGGCCAACGGCCACCAGTACGTGGCGGTGTTCTCGGGCATCGGCGGCTGGATCGGTCTGCCGGTGGCGGCAGGCCTGGATCCGTCCGATCCGTACGGCGCGCTGGGTGCTGCCGGGCTGGCGTTCGGCGCCGGCTTCGACAAGATCCCGCTCGGCGGCATGGTGCATACCTTCCGTCTGGATGGCGCCGGCAAGACGGTGACCACCACCGCAACCGCCACTGCGGCCGCCGGCGGCGGCACCGCCAACGCAGCAGCGAAGACGGCACGATGAGATCCACGCAAGGCGTTGGACGCGCACGTCGGCAGAGCCGTGCCGGCGTGCGCGGCATGACCTGGCACCTGCGCAAGGTGCTGGTGGTTTGCAGCCTCGGACTCGTCGCCGCAGGTTGCACACGCGAGCCGTCCTCACCGACGGCTCGCGCTTCTGATTCCGATGCAGCGCCCGCAGCGGCGCCTGCATCCACTGCAGCGCCCGCCGCCGCGCAAACGCCGGCAAACGCGCCACCGCCTGCGCCCGATCCCACGGTGCTGCGCGTGTGCGCCGACCCGGGCAACATGCCGTTGTCCAACAAGGCGGGCGAGGGCTTTCAGAACAAGATTGCGCAGGTGGTGGCCGATGCCATGGGCCGTCGCCTGGAATACGAATGGCGCACCTACTACCAGCGCGGGCTGGCGCGCAGCACCATCACTGCCGGCCGCTGCGATCTGCTGATGGATCTCAACAGCGATTTCGAGCAGGGCCTGACTACGCGCCCGGTGTACCGCTCGACCTACGTGCTGGTCACGCGCAAGGGATTGAATCTGGTGCCCACATCGCTGGACGATCCGGCGCTGAAAAAACTGCGGCTGGGCGTGTTTCAGAGCTCACCCGCGCGCCAGGCGCTGTACGAGCACGGCATCAGTGGTGAGGTGCAATACCTGTTCTACGACTCGGCCACCGCCCCGGAAGAACATCCGGGCAAGCTGGTGGAGCGTGTGGCCGCCAACGAACTGGATGCGGCCGAATCCTGGGGCCCGGTGGCCGGTTACTACGCCGCGCGCAGCAGCCTGGGCGTGGTGCCGTTGAACACCATCGACGATGCGGTGCTGGAATATTCGATGGCGTGGGCGGTATCGCGCAAGAACGCCGCACTGCGCGATGCATTGAACACCGCGCTGCAGGACAACACCGCCAAGATCGCCGAGATCCTGCGCAGCTATCACGTGCCGCTGGTGCGTTGCAGCGACTGCGTCGTGGCTGGCGATCTGCCATCGCATAGGCCTTACGTCACACCGGCTTCCGCATCGACCGCGCCAAGTCCGGCTGCCTCGTCGCAGGAGCTGGCGCAGTTGCAGTTGCGCATTGCCGATGGGGCAGACCCCAACCAGGAGCTGGCGCATGCGCTGGACGCCGGCGATGCAGTGCGTGCGGCGTGGTTGCTGCGGCATGGCGCCGATGCCAACACGCCCAATCTGCTCGGTGAGCCGCCACTGCATCAGGCCATCCGCAATCAGGAACCGGATCTGGTCGGGCTGTTGCTGGACGCCGGTGCGCGCCTGGAGGCGCGCGATGCCAGTGGCTGGACTGCGCTGATGAAAGCCGCGTGGGCCAATGATGCCGATAGCGTGACCCGGCTGGTGGGCAAGCGCGCCCCGGTCGATACGGTGTCCGGCGATGGCTGGAGCGCATTGGATCTGGCGGTCTCGTATGCCGACGCCAGCGTGGTGCAGGCATTGCTGGCCGCGGGGGCGAACGTCAAGCGCGCCAATGCCAAGGGATTTACGCCGGTGATGTTTGCGGTGGCGCGTGACGACCCGGCCATCCTCGATGCGCTGCTCGCGCGAGGCGCCGACGTGGGACATGCAAACCAGGCCGGTGTCACCGCCCTGATGCTGGCCGCAGCGGCCGGACGCCAGGACGTCGCCAAGCGTCTGCTGGCGGCCGGTGCCGACCCGGCGGCGCGCAACCGCGATGGCAAGACCGCTGCGACATTGGCACAGGACCGTGGCGATGCTGCGTTGGCTGCGCTCCTCAACGAGGCCAAGCGCCCTTCCAGACGCTGACTGTTTCATCCGCCGCGTGCACGGGGTGCGCGGCGTTCCCTCCGATCAGAAAGGTTCGTTCATGCGCAAGTCCACTGTGGGTTGTATCGATCGTTCCATGCGCATGCCGGTCTGTGCGTTGTTGCTCAGCGCACTGCTGGCTGCGTGCGGAAAAGAGGCTCCGCCGGCACCGGCGTCCGATGCGGCGCCACCACCGGCCGCCAGCGCGCCCGCACCGGCGGCCGATGCCGCCGCGCCACCTCCGCCCGCAGCTGCACCCGCGGCAATGCCCAATCCGGCCGCAGGGCCCGCGCCCGACCCGGCCACGCCAGCCGCACCGCCGGCCACGGTGACGCCGATTGCGAAGGGGCCGGAGGTCAAGGTCACGCCTGAACTGATCGCCGAAGGCAAGAAGATCTATTTCTCTGCCGGCTGCAACGCCTGCCACGGCGGCACCGGGGGCGGTGGCATGTGCCCGCCGCTGACCAACGACATCTGGGTCTACGGCAGCGATGACGACACCCTGCGCACGCTGATCAGCGAAGGCACCGCGGCCATGATCACGCACGGCAAGACCCGCATCGGGCATGAAAAAGTCGTGGGGCAGATGCCGCCGTTCGCGCCGGTGCTCAAGCCGGGCGACACCGAAAAGCTGCTGGCCTTCATCCATTCGATCAACAAGACCGCGGGCAAGGCGCAATGAAGCAAGGCGCACTGCGCTCGGCACCCGGTCGCTGGCGGCGCGCCTGTGCGGTGATTGCATCGGGCGCGTTGCTGATCGCCGGTTGCCAGCGCGATGCGGCTGCCCCGGCGGCGACGGCGTCCGCATCTGCGGCTGCATCCAGCAGCGCGGCACCGGCGCCGTCAGCAGCGGCGGTGTTGGCCTACGTGCCCAACCAGCGCAGCGGCACGGTGTCGGTGATCGACACCGGCACCGATACGGTGGTGCGCACCCTCACCGCGCAAGGCCAGCTCGGCAAGCGCCTGCAACAGGTGTTGCCCGGCCCGCAGGGGCATCTGTATCTGATCGATGCCGAGCACCACCGTTTGATCGAACTCGACACCGCCAAGGACGCGGTCTTGCGGCAAGTGGACATCGGCGAAAACGCCGAAGGCATCGCGCTGTCGCCGGATGGCAAGCAGTTTGCGGTGTGCGTGGAAGGGCAGAATCAGGTGATGCTGATCGACGCGGCGCAGTTCCGCGTGCAGCAGGTCATCGCCACGCGTGGGCAGGCGCCGGAGCATTGCGCGTATACCCCCGATGGGCAGTGGCTGCTCACCAGCAACGAAGGCTCCAACGACATGGACATGATCGAGCTGGCCACGCATCAGTCGCGCGGTGTGGTCGCCACCAGCGGCCATCCCCGCGGCATGGCGTTCGCACCGGACGGCCGCAGCGTCTATATCGCGCAGGAAACCGCCAACGTGGTGGATGTGATCGACCTGCAGACCCGCACGCGCCGTGCCAGTCTGCCGGCCGGCGTGCGCACCGCCGGCGTGACGCTCTCGGCCGACGGCACGCGGTTGTACGCATCCAACGGCGGTGCCGGTACGGTCAGCGTGATCGATACCGGCACCGCGCGCAGCCTGGCCGAGATTCCGGTCGGATTACGGCCCTGGAATCCGGCGCTCACGCCGGCCGGCGACAAGTTGTATGTCGCCAATGGACGCTCCAACACGGTGAGCGTGATCGATACCGGCAGCTTGCGCGAACTCAAACAGATCCCTGTCGGCGAACTGCCGTGGGGCGTGGTCATCGCGCGCTGAGCGGCGGCCATGCCCAGACGCGCCGGGGAGGCGGGATGAAGACACGCGCTGCGGTGGCCTGGGGCCCGAATCAACCGCTGAGCATCGAAGAGGTGGACCTGCAACCGCCGCGCCCCGGCGAAGTGCTGGTGCGGCTGGTTGCCACCGGCATCTGCCACGGCGATGCGCATGCGCTGGCGCACGGGCATGCGAGCAGCTTTCCGGTCATCCTGGGGCAGGAGGGCGCGGGAATTGTCGAAGACGTGGGCATTGGCGTGACCAGCGTGCGTGCCGGCGATCACGTCATTCCGCTGTACATGCCCGAATGCGGCGTCTGCAAGTTCTGCCGCTCTGGCCGCACCAACCTGTGCCAGGCGATTCGCAGCAGTCAGGAGCGCGGCCTGATGCCCGATGGCAGCAGCCGGTTTTCGTTGAACGGGCGGCCGATCCTGCACCACATGGGCACCAGCACGTTCTCCGAATACACCGTGTTGCCGGAGATTGCGGTGGCGCGCATCCATCCGGACGCGCCACTCGACCAGGCCTGCCTGCTCGGTTGCACGGTCACCACCGGCGTTGGTGCGGTGCTCAACAGTACGCATGTGCGGCCGGGCGATTGCGTGGCGGTCTTCGGGCTGGGCGGGATCGGCCTGTCGGTCGTGCAGGGCGCGGTCCTGGCAAATGCCGGGCGCATCATCGCGGTGGATATCGACCCGGGCAAGTTCGCCTTGGCGCGCGCGCTGGGAGCCACCGATTGCCTGGACCCGCGCGATTACGGCGCCCCGATCCAGCAGGTGATCGTGGACCTCACCGACGGTGGCGCCGACCACAGTTTCGAATGCGTGGGCGATGTTGGCGCGATGCGCGCAGCACTGGAGTGCTGCCACAAGGGCTGGGGCGAGAGCGTCATTCTCGGCGTGGCCGACGATGCGCAGGAGATCAGCACGCGACCGTTTCAATTGGTCACTGGCCGGGTGTGGCGTGGCAGCGCGTTCGGCGGGGTGAAGGGGCGCAGCGAGTTGCCCGGCTATGTGGAGCGCTATCTGCAGGGCGACATCCAGCTGGCGCCGCTGATCACCCGTACCCTGGCATTGGACGACATCAATCAGGCGCTGGCGGATCTGCGCGCGGCGCGCGGCATCAAATCGATCGTGCGGTATTGAAGGAGACGACATGAGGTCGACGTATCACCTGGCGAAGTATCGCAACACACTGCCGTTTCGCACCGCGTGCCATGGCCGCGATGCACTGCAACCGCATCGGCTCGCCCGCGCATGCGCAGCACTGCTGTGCGCTGGCACGATCGGCGCTGCAGTGGCCGACGACACGCCGCAAGTCACCTGGCTGGATCGCATCGAAGTCACCGCCACGCCGATCCCCGGCACCACCATCGATGCGGCGCAGCTGCCGTACATGGTGCAATCGGCGACCAATGCGGAGTTGTCGCGCGGGCGCAGCAACAACCTCGGCGATCTGCTGCAACGCCGCTTTGTCGGCGTGGATGGCAACGATGTGCAGGGCAGCGCATTTCAGAACGACCTGACCTTCCATGGCTTTCGCGCATCGGCATTGCCGGGCGCCTCGCAAGGCGTGTCGGTCTATCTGGATGGCGTGCGCGTCAACGAACCGTTCGCCGATATCGTCAGCTGGGACATGCTGCCCGAATCGGCCATCACCGCAGTGACCTTGATGCCCGGTTCCAACCCGTTGTTCGGGCCGAACACGCTGGGCGGCGCGGTGGTGCTGTCCACCGCATCCGGCCTCACTGCCCCGGGACTGCAGGGCGAACTGAGCGTCGGCAGCGGCGCACGCAAGCGACTCGATGCCAGTTACGGCATCGCCGGTCGCGATGGCTGGCATGGTTTTGTCGCAGTGACCGGCTTCGACGAAAACGGCTGGCGCGATGCATCCGAAGGACGCCTGGGCACGGTGTTCGGCAAGCTGGGCCGGCAAGGCGACGACACCGACTGGAGCCTGTCGCTGCTGCACGGGCGTAGCCGCCTGATCGGCAATGGGCTGCTGCCCGATACCCGCTACACCGACGAAGGACCCGAGCCAGGCTTGTACCGTGCCGACCGCCGTGCGGTGTATACCTCGCCCGATCTCACCCGCAATCGCAATACCCTGCTGACGGCGCAGCTGGACCATCGGTTCGATGCGGACACTGCGCTGCATGCGCTGGCGTACTCGCGGGTTGGCCGGCGCGACACCGTCAACGGCGACATCGGCGAAGACTACGAAGAATTCGTCGAAGAATGCGCCTCCGGCTACGCGGCCGATGGCAGCGCGCTGGATGCCGATTGCGAGGTGGCGCGCGCCGATGCCGATGCGCTGCATACCGGCGCCCTCAATACCACCCAGATGCGCCAGGAAGCGCAGGGGCTTGCGATCAACCTGAGCAAGCAATGGGCTGCGCATGCGCTCAGCGCCGGGGTCACCTTCGACCGCGGCCATGTGCGTTACCTGCAATTCGCCCGCGAGGGCTGGGTGCAGCCGGACCGGTCGGTGCTCGCAGACCCCGACGCCGAGCGCGCCTTCTTCTCCGGCGTGCGCGGCAGCACCAAGACGCTGGGCGCGTTTGTCGCAGACACCTGGGAGCTGGACGCGGCCACCCACCTCACCGCCGCAGTGCGCTGGAACCGGGTGGTGGTCGACAACATCCTGTCCACCGCCGACGACGGCGACCGCCCGCGCGAGCGCTTCGTCTATGCCAAGGCCAACCCATCGCTGGGGCTCACCCATCGGCTGGACTCCGGCCTCACCGTCTACGGCTCGGTGGCGCAGAACACGCGCGCGCCGACCGCCATCGAGCTGGGGTGTGCCGACCCCACCCAGCCGTGCCGGCTGCCGACCGGCCTGCAGGCCGACCCGCGCCTGGAGCAGATCGTGTCGCGGACCGTCGAGCTGGGCGCACGCTGGTCTCCATGGGCCGACAGCAATGCCACCGTGTCGGTATACCGCGCCGACAATCGCGACGACATCCTGTTCTTGCGTGCGCCGGATACGCAGCTGGGCTATTTCGATAACGTCGGCCGCACCCGCTATCAGGGCGTCGACGCCGCGCTGCACCTGCGCAGTGGCGATTGGCAATGGTCTGCCGGGTACAGCTATCTGGACGCGACCTATCGCAGCGATGGCCAGTTGCTGTCCGGCGAGCGCGTGATTACCTTGCGGCCCGGTCTGCGGATCGCCGCGCTACCTCGGCACAACCTCAAGCTCGGCGTGGAGTGGCAGCGCGATGCGCTGACCCTGGGTGCCGGCGTGCGCGCGGTATCCGGACGCGTGGCCAGCGGCAACGAGGATGGGCAGGTCGACAATACCGAAGACGGCGAGCCGGCACCCGAGCGCATCGACATCGGCACCGCCGGCTATGCGCTGGTCGACCTGCAGGCACGTTGGGCCATCACCACGCGCGTGTCGGTCTTCGCGCGTATCGACAATGTGTTCGATCGCCACTACGCCACCTATGCCGCCGTAGCCGAAGACGTGTTTCCCGATGGCGAACTGGCGCGCCCGCAAGATGCACCAGTGGAAACCGGCCCGGCCCGTTTCCTCGCACCAGGTGTGCCGCGGCAGTATCTGATCGGGTTGCGTTGGGCGTTATGAGGCTGAGGCGGGGATTCGGGATTGGAGATTAGGGATTCGTAAGGTGCAAGGCGCACGCGCCGGTCACCCGCAGCGTCATCTGGATGGTGCCGAGCTGCGCTGGTGCAGGGCGCGGGTGTCCTCACCGCTCGCGGGACACGCCGTGAACCCATCCATGGGGACCGTGTGGCGGCATCCATGCCGCCACACGGTCCCGCAATCGGCGAGGCCACCGCACCAGAGAGTGAATCGGTGGTCGTGTGAAAAGCGGCTTGTAGCGCGTTGCGCATCAGGTGTTGAGCCGACACGTCATGATCGAACAACGCGCATCAATCGCTCCTACCGTGCACACCGACCAGCTCAACTGGTCCTTGCCCGCCCACCGTCGCGGACCTTACGTGGTATGGATGCCGCGTAAGAGCTTGCAAGGACGTACTTGCGGCGTGTCCCGCGATGGTGGGCGGGCAAGGGCCCTGCAACCAAGCCCCAAATCATCCGCTCCACAATCGCGGCATGTACGCATGCTAGATGCCGCACCAAACCACAGCAGCACCCAGCTGATGAGGGAGAAGGAGTTTTCTAATCGCTCCAAGTACCAGCGCTGAGAGACCCCGCCTTGGCTCTGACGAATCCCCAATTCCGAATCCCAAATCCCTGCCTCTCAATTCCCCAATAAATCCCAAATCCCCGCCCCTCAATCATCCCGTATCCAACCCATGCTTGCGCAGCTTGCGATACAGCGTGTTGCGGCTGATGCCCAGGGCATCGGCGGTGCGGCTGACATTCCACCGATGGCGCTCGAGTTGTTGCTGCAACACCAGGCGTTCGGCCTGATCCAGGGCCACCCGGCCAGGCATGTCGTCGGCGGCCACGGCACGCCCATCGACCAGGCACGGCGCGCTGCCGGCATCGACGATTTCCTGCGGCAGGTTCGGCAGGCGGATCACGCCGTCGCTGCACAACACTGCCGCGGTGCGCAGCACATTGCGGAGTTGGCGCAGGTTGCCCGGCCAGGCGTAGCTGAGCAGTTTGTGCATCGCCTCTTCGCTGATGCGCACGCTGTGCTCAGCGTTTTCCTCGCGCAGCAAGGTGCGGATCAACTCGGCTTTGTCGCTGCGTTCGCGCAGCGGGGGCAGATGCAACACCACGCCGTTGAGCCGGTAGTACAGGTCCTCGCGAAACTCGCCCGCGGCCACGCGTTGGGCCAGGTCGCGATGGCTTGCGCTGATGACGTGCAGCTCCAGCGGCACTGCACGTTCGCTACCCAGCGGGGTGACGCATTGTTCTTCCAGGACGCGCAGCAGGCGGCTCTGCAAGGGCAGCGGCATATCGCCGATTTCGTCCAGAAACAACGTGCCGCCGCTGGCCTGCAGCAATTTGCCATGCCGGCCTTCGCGCGCGGCATCGGTGAAAGCGCCGCGCGCATAGCCGAACAATTCGCTTTCGATGAGCGCTTCTGGAATCGCCGCGCAATTGATCGCCACGAATGCGCCGCTGGCCCAGGGCGAACCACGATGCACCGCTTTTGCGAATTCTTCCTTGCCGGTACCGGTGTCACCGCGTAGCAAAATCGAGACGCGATGCGCCGCCAGTTTCAACGCGTTGGCCAGGTTGTGGCGCATGCGCGGATCCGAGCCCACATGCTCGCCGGGTTGCAGCTCGGTATCCGGCGCCAGATGCGCCGGCCCGCCCACCGCCGGCAGGGCGGGGCGTGCACGCGGCGGGCGCACCAGTGCGTAGAAACGCCGCCCGTGGCAGGCGCAGCGGATCGACCACAAGGTGCCTGCATCGCTGCCGGCGCGGTGCTCGAGGGTGTCGAAATCCAGCTGCATCACCTGCGAGATATTGCGGCCCACCAACTGGCTGCGATCGACCTTGCCCAGTTGCTCCAGCACCGCCTCGTTGACCGCCAGCACACGGCCGTCGGTATCGATGGCGATCAGTGCTTCGTGCAACAGCCCGGCGAATTCCGGGCGGCTATGAAAACGCAGGATGAAGGCGTGGCCGAATTGATTGAGGAAATGCGAGCGCGAAATCTGCGCGGCCGACATGCTCACCAGTGCCACGGTATGGCGCTGGATCTGCTTGCTGTCCTGCGCGTTGGGGCTGGACGCATCCAGCACCGCCAGCAGCCCGCCGTGCGGGTCCAGGATCGGCGCGCCGCTGCACGACAGCGGTAGGTGGCGGGTCAGGTAGTGCTCGCCGCGATGCACGCTGACGGCGGTGCGCTCGGCCGCGCAGGTGCCCAGGCCATTGGTTCCCTGATGGCATTCGGCCCAGCTGGCGCCGCAGAACAGCCCTGCCTGGCGAAACTCGCGCAGCAGGGTGGAGTCGTGCACGCTGTGCAGCACGGTGGCCTCGGCATCGCCAAAGATCACCGCGTACCCGCTACCGGCGATCTGCTCGTAGAGGTTTTCCATTTCCACCTTGGCGATACGCAACACCTCGCCCAGGCGCTGCTGGCGCTCACGCACATGCAGGGCGTCGTGCACCAACGGCTCGGGCATCGCCTCGGGCAGCAGCGCGTAGTCGTCCAGACAGCGCCGCCACGACCGCGACAGCGGCGCCGCCAATGGCGCAATGTCGCGCAGCCGTCTGATCTGCCGGAGCACATCCGGTTCGATCTCCGGCAGGGTGATGGAGGGAGCGGCGACAACGCTTGGCTCGGACATGGGCCAGCGTTCCTCAGTGGGCGCGAGACGTCAGTAAAGGCACAAACCGGAGCTATGCTCAAACTGCATTGCAGCAAACTGCGACGCGCGGCGTGCCGGACAATCTCTTCAGACTGGCTGCCAGGGCGTTTGCGGCGCGGTGGCGGCCGCTGCCGCGCGGCGTTTCCAGGACGGCTGACATGCCCTTCTCTTGGCGGTGTGAGAAGGCGAGGGGACCCGAGGTGCTTGGCTTGCGCGGCAGTGGAGCAAGGGCAGGCTGGGGTGGCGTGCGGGCTGGTGCGAGGGAGCCTTTCGACGCGTATGTGCCGGCCGGCCGCATCAGAGGTCGCGCGGATCGGCATCCGTCGGGGAAGGGAGCGTGCGGTGGACGGCTCTCGCGTGCCCGCACCACCGATGCGAGTTGGTCGCGGTGCACGGATGGAGGCGAGCGCGCGGTGCGTAGCCGAGCTGTCGCACCGGTGCCGCTCAGCACCGCCTCAGAGCGCGCTAGCCCGCCGCGCCGTGCCCGCAGAGTTTGAGGTTGGTGCGCGCGGCGCGGATCACCCCCAGGTAATCGTCGACGATGGCCGGACTCATGCCGTCGGTGATGGCCTCGTCGCTGCGGTTGGCGTCGTCGCGATAGGGGGCCAGTGTCTGCAGGCATCCCGCATCGTCGCCGAGCCTGTGCTGTGTGATCGCGTAGTCGTTGCGGATCGCGCCTTCGTCGCTGAAGCTGGCGGTCGCCAGGCAGCTGCGGTAGAGCGGCGCCAGCGTCGCCTCGGCTTTCGCGTAGTCCTTGCGGTCGTACAGCGACTGGAACGCCTTGCGCGTGCGCTGCACGGCGCTCGGCTCGCAGGCTGCCGCCAGCGGCAGGTAATCGCCCTCGAAGCTGCCGTTGCCGCCGCAATACTCCCGGCAGGCGTGCTCGCTGCCGGTCGCGGCGCGGATCGCGGCACCGGCGCCGGTCTTGGCGATCTCCAGAGTGCAGGTCCCAGGCTGGTCGCCGTCGTACACCGCCGCTTGGGTGCCGCGCAGCTTGCCGCTGAAGCTGCAGCTGGCATCGGCATTGAGCGTTTCCAGCGAGAAGCCGGAGGTGCCTTGCGTATCGGGTTCTATCGTGAGCTGGCCCCAGCCATGCTCGGTGGCGTAGTGGCCGGGCGCAGGAAGCGCCGCCGCCACGGTGTCCGCAGGCGCGGTGGCGGCAGCGGTGGGCGGGGCGGTGGCATGGCCGGCATCGACGGGAGCTGCTGCAGATGGGGGGGGCGGCTGCGCCGCCTGCCCGGAGTTGCCGCATCCGCACAAGGCGGCGATGCACAGCGCCAGGCAAAGGCGGACGGCGCTCTTGGCCGAGGTCAGGCGTCCGCTGGACGGAACAAGCGCATTTCCCACGGCACCCTCCACTGACGCGAATGCCGCGAGCCTATCCCTGACACAAGCGGCCCGGCAAGCGGGTGCCGGGCTGTTCGCTCGGCGCGCTCCGGGCCGCGCTTACAACGCGTAACCGAACTGCTGCTTGAACTGGTCGTTGAACTCGGCGAAGTCGAAGCGCTGGTTCTGGGTGCCGGGGTGTTCCACCTTCAGCGCGCCCATCAGGTTGCCCATGCGCCCGATGGTCAGCCAGTCGTAGTTGTGCTGGATGCCGTAGATCAGGCCGGCGCGGAACGCATCGCCGCAGCCGGTGGGGTCGACCACGCGGCGCTCGTGCGCCGGCGGAATGTCGTAGGTCTTTTCCGGCGTATGCACCAGCGCGCCCTTGGGGCCCTGCGTGGTGATATAGGCCTGCACGCGCGACACGATGTCCTTCTCGTTCCAGCCGGTGCGTTCCTGCAGCAGGTTGGACTCGTAGTCGTTGACCACGACGTAGTCGGCTTGTTCGATGAATTCGCGCAGTTCCGGTCCGTTGAACAACGGCATCGCCTGGCCGGGGTCGAAGATGAAGGGAATGCCGCCGGCAGCGAACTCTTCCGCGTTCTGGATCATGCCTTCGCGCCCGTCCGGGCCGACCAGGCCCAGGGTCACGCCCGGCACGTCCTTCACGTGGTTTTCGTAGCTGCGCATCATCGCGCCCGGATGGAACGCGGTGATCTGGTTGTTGTCGTGGTCGGTGGTGATGAAGGCCTGCGGGGTGAACAGGTCGTCGATGATCTTCACCCGCGACAGGTCGATGCCCAGGGTTTCGAAGTGTTCGCGATACGGGCCGAAGTCCTGGCCCACGGTACCCATCGGGATCGGCGCGCCGCCGAGCAGGTGCAGGTTGTAGGCGATGTTGCCGGCGCAGCCGCCGAACTCGCGGCGCATGCGCGGGACCAGGAACGACACATTCAGGATGTGCACCTTGTCCGGCAGGATGTGGTTCTTGAACTGGTCCGGAAACACCATGATGGTGTCGTAGGCGAGGGAACCACAGATCAGTGCGGACATCGAGTCAGGCCTTTGCGTAAGGAAATACCCGCCAGTTGCCGGCATGGCGGCGGGACGGCGCCAACGCCGCGGCGCAAAGGGTAACGGCTGTGATCGATCAGGGCCACAACCGCGTGCCATGCCCGGCGTGACCGGCACATGAAAACCGGGCCGGGATAACCGATTTTTCCTTGCCCGCACCGGGGGGGATTGCTAGGCTAGCGGACTTCGTTTTCTGCCCAAAATTTCGCCAGTCTGGCGGCGGGCACGCGACTTACCCCAGGAACAACTCCCTCGATGTTCAAGAAACTGCGCGGCATGTTCTCCAACGACCTGTCCATCGATCTGGGCACGGCCAATACGCTGATCTACGTGCGCGGACAGGGCATCGTGCTGAACGAGCCATCGGTGGTTGCGGTGCGTCAGGACCGCGCGATCGGCGGCACGCGCTCGGTGGCCGCCGTCGGCGCCGAGGCCAAGCAGATGCTCGGCCGCACCCCCGGCCACATCACCACCATCCGTCCGATGAAGGATGGCGTGATCGCCGACTTCACCTATACCGAAGCGATGCTGAAGCACTTCATCAAGAAGGTGCACAAGTCGCGCTTCCTGCGCCCCAGCCCACGCGTGCTGGTGTGCGTGCCGGCCGGTTCCACCCAGGTGGAGCGCCGCGCGATCAAGGAATCTGCGGAAGAGGCCGGTGCGCGCGATGTGTACCTGATCGAAGAACCCATGGCCGCAGCGATCGGCGCCGGCATGCCGGTGACCGAGGCGCGCGGCTCGATGGTCATCGATATCGGCGGCGGCACCACCGAAGTGGCGGTGATCTCGCTCAACGGCATCGTCTACTCGCAGTCGGTGCGTGTGGGTGGCGACCGTTTCGACGAGTCCATCACCAACTACGTGCGCCGCAACCACGGCATGTTGATCGGCGAGGCCACTGCCGAGCGCATCAAGTTGCAGATCGGTTGCGCCTACCCGCAGGACGAGGTGCAGGAGATGGAAATCTCCGGCCGTAATCTCGCCGAAGGCGTGCCGAAGATGATCAAGATCAACTCCAACGAAGTGCTCGAAGCGCTGCACGAGCCGCTGTCGGGCATCGTGTCGGCGGTGAAGCTGGCGCTGGAGCAGACCCCGCCGGAACTGTGCGCCGACGTCGCCGAGCGCGGCATCGTGCTCACCGGCGGCGGCGCGCTGCTGCGCGACCTGGACCGCCTGATCTCCGAAGAAACCGGCCTGCACGTGCAGGTGGCCGACGACCCGCTCACCTGCGTGGCCCGCGGCGGCGGCCGTGCGCTGGAGCTGGTGGACATGCACGGCAATGAGTTCTTCGCGCCGGAGTGAAGCGTTCGGGATTGGGGAGTCGGCATTCGGGATTCGCAAAAGCGGTTCCTGCCTACTGCCCGGCGGGATTGCCGCGCAGTTCCGCTGATTCACGTGTTAGCCGCATTCGTCTCGGGGCCAGCCAACCGCTCCCCGAATCCCCAATTCCGAATCCCCAATCCCGGCCCTGACAGTGCCCTCCTACGCCGGTCCTCCCGTCGCCTCCCGTCCGGGCGAAGTCACCTCCACGCTGCGGCTGCTGGTCTATCTGGTGCTGGCGATCGCGTTGATCGCGCTCGATAGCCGCGGCAGCTGGCTGAGCCAGCTGCGGATGCAGGCCAATCTGCTGATCCAGCCGATCTGGGCGGTGGCCGGGTTGCCGGGGCGTATCGGGTCGCAGGTACGCGACAACGCCGCAACGCACGCGCAACTGGTGGAGGAAACCCGCGACCTGCGCAATCAGCTGCTGGTCGCCAATGCGCGCCTGACCCGGCTGCAGACCGCCGCGCTGGATAATGCGCAGCTGCGCGAGCTGCTCAACGTGGCCGAGCGTCGTGGCCTGGACGTGCAGCTGGCGCCGATCCTGGATATCGACCTGGACCCGACCCGTCAGCGTCTGCTGCTGGATGCCGGCAGCCGCGATGGCGTACTGATGGGCCAGGCGGTGATCGATGCCGGCGGCCTGATGGGCCAGGTGATCGAAGTGACCCCGCTGCATTCGACCGTGCTGCTGCTGACCGACCCCGACCACGCGGTGCCGGTCAGCGTGGCGCGCAACGGCGTGCGCCTGATCGTCTATGGCCGCGGCGACCGCCTGGAGCTGCGCGACATCCCGCTGAGCGCCGGCGTGCAGGTGGGCGATGAAATCGTCACCTCCGGCCTGGGCGGCCGCTTCCCGGCCGGCTTCCCGGTCGGCAAGGTCTCCGAACTGCATCCCGACGACACCCACGCCTTCCTGGTCGGCGAGCTGACCCCGGCCGCCAAACTGGACCGTGGCCGCGATGTGCTGCTGCTGCGCGCCGGCAAGCCGCTGCGGGTGGTGCCTGGGGCCGGGATTGGGGAGTCGGGAGTTGGGATTGGTAACGGCAACAGCAACAGCAACAGCAACGGCGTCGCGGCGGCGGCCGGCGCGCCGGTGACTGCAACACCGCGCACGCCGGCGGGCGGGGTTTCCAACGCAGCGACTGATACCGCCCGCCCCACGGCCACCGCGGCATCCGGCACTGGCACTGGCACTGGCACCGCGCCGCCTGCACGGTCCGCAGCGACACCTGCCGCGTCCGGCGCGCAGCCGTCCAGTGCGCCAGCGTCCGGCCGCCTGGCCAGCACGCCCGCCCGCCGTCCCTCATCGACCGCATCCAACGGCCCGAATCCCGATTCCCGTTCGTCCCCACCACAGGGCGCTGCTTCCAGCCAATCCCCAATCCCCAATCCCCAATCCCGTCCGGCTCCAACGGAGACGGACCAATGACCCGCATGCGCAACACCTGGATCCTGCCGGCGAGCATCGTCATTGCGCTGGTGCTGGGCCTGCTGCCGTTGCCGGCGGTGGTGCAGCCGCTGCGTCCGTACTGGGTGGCGCTGGTGCTGGCCTACTGGGTGATCGAGGAACCGGATCGGGTGGGCCTGGGTGTGGCTTTCGTAGCCGGTGTGCTGGCCGACCTGCTGTACGGCGGGCTGCTGGGCGAGCAGGCGCTGCGGCTGGTGATCATGACCTTCATCCTGCAGCGCTTCCGTGCGCGGATGCGGTTTTTCCCGGTCTCGCAGCAGGCGCTGGCGATCGGCGGGCTGCTGCTCAACGACCGCATCGTCTCCTCGGCCGTGCATCTGGCGGTGGGCGAGCCGACCCTGCCGTGGAGCTACTGGTGGGCGCCGCTGCTGGGCATGGCGCTGTGGCCGCCGTTGTTCGTGTTGCTGGATGCGCTGCGGCTGGGCAAGCGGAGCAAGAAGTAGCCCATGCACGGTCGGCGTCAGCCCAAGAACCCGCATGCCGAGGCCGAGCAGTTCCGCCGTCGCGCGGTGCTGGGCTTTGTGATGGTGGTGATCTGCCTGGTCGGCCTGGGCGGCTGGTATTTCAAGCTGCAGGTGCTCGACCACGAGGTCTATGCCACCCGCTCGGAAGCCAACCGCATCAAGCCCAAGCCGGTGGTGCCCGGGCGCGGCATGATCTACGACCGCACCGGCCGGCTGCTGGCCGAGAACGTGCCGGCCTTCCGCCTGGACGTGACCCCCGACAAGGTCGCCGACATGGACGCCATGCTGGCCGCGCTGGGCAAGGTGATCCCGATCGCGCCGGAGGATCTGGAGCGCTTCAATCGCGAGCGGCGCGCGCGCCGTAGCTTCCTGCCGGTCACCCTCAAGCTGCGCATGAGCGATGAGGAAATGGCGCGCTTTGCGGTGGAGCGCTGGCGCTTCCCCGGGGTGGAGCTGGAGCCCTACCTGACCCGGCGCTACCCGTACGGGCCGCTGTTCGCGCACATCATCGGCTACGTCGGCCGCATCGACGAGAAGGACCTGGCGGTGCTGGGCGAGGGCAATGCCGCGCTCACCCACATGGGCAAGTCCGGGCTGGAGCGCTATTACGAACAGGACCTGCGCGGGCAGGTGGGTTACGAACAGGTCGAAACCAATGTGCAGGGCCGCGCGATCCGCACCGTCGGGCGGGTCGCGCCGCAGTCGGGCGCGGACCTGCGGCTATCGGTGGATGCCGATCTGCAGCGTGCGATGGTGGCCGCGTTCGGCGAACACGAAGGTGCGGCCATTGCGATGGACCCGCGTACCGGCGAGATCCTGGGCATGGTCAGCCTGCCCAGCTACGACCCCAACCTGTTCGTCAACGGCATCTCGCATACCGATTTCCGCATGCTCAACGACAATCCGTCGCGGCCGCAGTTCAACCGGCTGGTGCTGGGTGGCGTGGCGCCGGGTTCCACGCTCAAGCCGCTGATCGCCCTGGCGGGGCTCGATAGCGGCCTGCGCCGGCCGGAAGACCGCGTGCTCTCCACCGGCATGTTCTACCTGCCCGGCGTCAGCCGCGGCTGGGGCGACTCGCATCGCGGCGGCCATGGCTGGACCGATCTGCGCAAGTCCATCGCCCAATCGGTCAACACCTACTACTACCGCCTGGCGGTGGATATGGGCATCGAGCGCTTCGACCAGTACATGGGCGGGTACGGGTTCGGCGCGCCCACCGGGGTGGACCTGCTGGGCGAAATCGGCGGCATCCTGCCGTCGCCGGCCTACAAGTACAAGACACGCAAGGAGCGCTGGTATCCCGGCGACACCGTCAACATCGCCATCGGCCAGGGCGACTGGAAGGTGACCCCGCTGCAACTGGTGCGCGGGGTGTCGGCGATCGCCAGCGGCCTGCTGCTGCGCCCGCACCTGGTGCTGGAGCAGCGCACCGGCTTCGACCACCCCTGGCAGCCGATGATCCAGCCGCCGGGCAAGCCGATCAGCCCGAGCGCGGCGCACCTGCAGGTGGTGCGCGAGGGCATGATGGACACCATGCGCCCGGGCGGCACCGGCTATGCCATCACCCCCGGCGCGCCGTACCAGATGGCCGGCAAGACCGGCACCGCGCAGGTGGTCAGCCGCAAGGGCGTGGCCGCCGTGGACCCGCGCAGCCTGCCGCTGCACCTGCGCCACCGAGGCCTGTTCGTCGGCTTCGCACCGGCCGACAACCCGGTCATCGCGGTGGCGGTGGCGGTGGAGGGCGGTGGTTTCGGCACCAGCTCGGCAGCGCCGATCGCCCGCAAGATCTTCGACGCCTGGCTGCTGGGCAAGATGCCCGCGGGCATCCTGCCGTTGGACAGCGAGCTCGGCATGACCGCCGTGGGCATCAACCAGTTCGAAGCCGGCGCCACCGATGCACGGGCGGCCGGCGATGCGGCAGCCGCCACGCTGGAAGAATTGCCGGTGGTGATCGGCCAGACCGCGGTCGCACTGGATCCCACCACGCCCGCGCAGCCGGTGGTGCCGGATGTGCCCGATGCGGTGCAGGAGACCGATCATTGAGTGACATCGCGCGCTGGTTGGTGGACATGGCCGCGCGCTTCACGCGCAGCCTGGACTGGGTGCTGTGCCTGGCGCTGGGCGCGCTGATGGTGATCGGCCTGTCGGTGCTCAAGAGCGCCGGCGGCGCTGCCAACGGCGATCATCTGGTGATGGCGCAAGCCGTGCGCTTCGTCATCGGCCTGGCTGCGATGTGGGGCATTTCGCGCATGTCGGTGCTACGCCTGCGCGCCTGGACGCCGTGGGTGTATGGCCTGTCGATGCTGCCGTTGCTGGCGGTGTTCGCACTGGGCACCGGCAAATACGGCCGGCAGTGGCTGGATCTGAAAGTGTTCTATCTGCAGCCGGCCGAGCTGCTGAAGATCAGCCTGCCGATGATGGCGGCCTGGTATCTGCACCGCATGCCGCTGCCGCCGCGCATCTCCACCGTGTTGGTCACCTGCATGATCATCGGCGTGCCCACCGCGCTGATCATGTTGCAGCCGGACTTCGGCACCGGCGTGCTGATCGCCGCCAGCGGCGTGTTCGTGCTGCTGCTGGCCGGCCTGCCGTGGTGGTGGGTGGCGGTGGGCCTGGGCGGCGTGTCGGCGGCCGCGCCGGTAGCCTGGTTCTGGTTGCTGCGGCCCTACCAGAAGGACCGCATCATGATGTTCCTCAACCCCGAGAACGACGCGCTCGGCGCCGGCTGGAACATCATCCAGTCCAAGATCGCCATTGGCTCCGGCGGGCTGGATGGCAAGGGCTGGGGACTGGGCTCGCAATCGCATCTGAACTTCATTCCCGAACAGACCACCGACTTTGCGTTCTCGGTGCTCAGCGAAGAATTCGGCTGGATCGGCGTAGCCACCGTGCTCACGCTGTATCTCATCGTCATCGGCCGCTGCCTGTGGATCGCCTCGCAGGCGCGCGACACCTATTCGCGCCTGGTTGCAGGCGCCACCGGCCTGGCGTTCTTCGTCTATGTGCTGGTCAACGGCGGCATGATCTCCGGCCTGCTGCCGGTGGTTGGCGTGCCGATGCCGTTGATGAGTTACGGCGGCACCTCGGCGGTGTCGTTGCTGGCCGGATTGGGCCTGGTGATGGCAGTGAAGACGCACCGACCGGTGCATGGATATTGAAGCCTCGCGTGGTCGCATCGGTGCGTGCGCCGGCGCAGGTAACGCGTCGGCGGCATGCGTGGCAGTGCAACCCTGATCGATGCGACACGCGTATGTCAGCGCGCCGGCCAAGCATCGGCAACCCCGCGTTTTGCGCGCTGCATTGCAATGACGGCACGGCGATGCAGGCCGACTTCGCGCGCGCGGCGTTTGGTTCGCTCGCGTTCTGCACGCGCGGGGCGCGCTCCGTAGAGTCCGCCACGCCGCTGCAGTGATGGCGGCCGCGTCGCGTGGCCTGTGCAGGTGCGCGCCATTCCTCTTTCGGGTGCCTCTTTCCATGAAATTGCTAACCGCCGCCGTCGGCGGTGTCTGTCTGCTGCTGTCCGCGCAGGCCAGTGCCGTCACCTTCGCCACCGGCGATACCCGCGCTGTCGCGCAACCCGTACCTCCAGCCACGTGTTCGCCGTCCTTGAAGGCTGGGCTGACGCCGACCGGGCGTCAATTCGACGATGCGACCGAGCACTCGCCACCCGATACCAAGACCATCCAGGCCGCGCTCAATGCCTGCAAAAACGGCAGCGTGCTGCTGACCGGCGGCAGCGGCAACGCATTTCTGACCGGCCCGCTGACCATTCCCAGCGGCGTCACGCTGGTGGTCGACCAGGGCGTCACCTTGTACGGCTCACGCAATCCGGCCGACTACGGCAGCGGCTGCGGCGTGGCAGGTTCCAAGAGCGGCGGCTGCGCGCCGCTGATCAGCGTCAAGGGAGCCAAGTCGGGCGTGATGGGCATCCGCACCGGCGGGCGTCAGGGCACCATCGATGGCCGCGGCGATCTGACCATGCTGGGCAAGAGCACCACCTGGTGGGAGTTCGGCGAAAACGCCAAGGCGGCCGGTCAGGTACAGAACAGCCCGGACCTGATCAAGGTGCAGAATTCCACGGCGTTTACGCTGTACGACATCAACTTGATCAACGCTGCGTACTTTCATTTCTTCGCGCATATTGTCGATGGCCTGACCATCTGGGGCGTACGGGTGAAATCGCCGGCCACCAGCCCCAACACCGATGGCCTGGATCTGGACAGCGTGACCAACGCCAGTCTGGTCGACAACGATGTGATGGGCGGAGACGATTGCGTGGCGATCAAGACCATCGCCTCCAAGTCCGGCAACATCACCGTGCGCGACAATCGTTGCTACGGCACCCACGGCATCTCGATCGGCAGCGAAGTGATGTTCGGGGTCAACAATGTGCTGGTCGACAACAACGTCATCACCGCCACCGACGATGCCGGTAACCGCAGTACCGACAACAACGGGCTGCGCATCAAGACCAGTATCGTCAAGGGCGGCCCGGTCAGCCTGATCACCTACCGCAATACCTGCCTGTTCGGTGTGACCAGCCCGCTGGTGATCAACCCGTTCTATGCGTCCGGTACCGGCGGGACCAAGCCCAGCTTCAAGGAGATCGTCGTCAACGGTTTGCGTACCACCGCCGATGCCGGCCTCAAGGGCAAGGGTTGGATCCTGAAGGGCTTCGATGCGCAGACGCCGTTGGACCTAGTGCTGGCCAATCTTGCGACAGGCAACACGGCCGTCGCTGCCAGCGACGCACAGATCGGGCTGGTCAACAGTGATCTGACGCCGACCGGTACCAATGTCACCACCGGCGCTGTGCAAGTCAGTGGTGCCATCCCGACCTGCTCGACGGCGCCGCGCTTCCCGGCACTGTGACCGATCGGGCGCGGCCGCTCCTCGCGCTGCGCCCGATCTGCTGTTCTTTCCCGCAACGCTGCAGCGCCGAGAGGTGCTGCAGCGTCTGCCGCCGTGGCACCGATCGGTCGAACCGACCGGTCGAGTGATCGGGCCGTCCTGAGGCATCGACGCCGTGTGCCGCGCCATTGGTAGCGCGCCTGCAGACTGCGATCCCACGCCGGCGGCGATTGCCGCCGCCACGCCCGCCAGACGTATTCCGCTGCGCCCGGCCCGCGGGCTGCCGGGCTCCCTCGACACCTGGCCCCTGACCCGCGGTCCCGCCCGCGCGCGCCCGGGGTTTTCTTGCCGCGTCTGCCCAAGGGAGTGACCCGTTCGCATCGAGCAATGCTGCGGCACGCCTTGACTTCGGCTAAAGCTCTTTCGTTTCATGGCCTTATTGCCAGAAGTTCATCTGATGTCTGTTACCCTCGGCCGATGATTCGACGCACCCTGACCTGCCTGCTCACCCTCGGCCTTGTCGCCTGCGCGACCCAGCCCAGCCCTCCGTCC
>NZ_JPLE01000082.1 GCF_001010415.1 Xanthomonas pisi DSM 18956 | reverse complement strand
ATTTTACGGGAGGCTGACACAGACATCCCTTGTGTACTTTCTTCCTGCAGCGAAAAGGCTGCCATAGGAAAAAAATCTTACTTACAGGTAAGAACCCCACTCATCAGAGCTGTGTCGCTTCGGCTGCGCGATTCACGATCGGTAGCGTTGATTTGGAAGCTGACTTGACGCATGTGTGAGATACCTCGACCGGCTCGGTCTTGACGCCATCTGCATCCACCAGCCACCGCTTGAAAACATTGGTCGCTGTAGCGCTACCAGTGCCGCAGCTGAAATTAAAGGTGAGCGGGGATGACGTAGACGTAGTTGTTCGGGTGCCTGTCTGACAAGTCCAGCCAGGAGCACATTTCACAGGCTCGAAATACATAATTATAGGAAAGGTCGGATTCCCAGAGTAATTAACCTTGTAAGGAACCTGGGATCCTTGAGGGCCAGATGAGGCAGGAATGGAATCAATTTTAAAAGGGGTGCATGCCGTCCCTTCGTTGTACAACTTAAGCCCCTTAGCCATGCCCTTGCTGGCTAACAGTCTAAATTTCTCGTTCTGTAATGCGGCGGCATCAAGTGCATTGGTGTGGAATCCGACCTCAATGATTGTAGAGGGGAATTCGGCTACTCGATTCTCTCCTTTGTTCTCTGCACGTGGAGCAGTATCAACGCTCCACTGCGCATAGGTCGCGTCAGCGTTGATGATTTCTTTCATGGAGCAGAGGATCTTAGAGGTTAGATCTTTACTCTTTTCAGTGAGGGGGTGATCTTTTTGATAAAAGCCGGTAGTCCCTCTGATGGCGTTGCTATCGGCTGCATTGGTATGAATATGAAGGCCGTAGCTTGCGCCTAAATAGTTTCCGTATAAGGGGCGTGAACGAATATCCTCATTCTTTTCACGCTCTACACTTGTCTTGTCATTAGGAATTGACGCCCATATTTTTTGCTGATCCGGCAGTAGATCCATCAAGTAATACTTTGCAGAAACCTCCCACCAGGGTTTTCCTGACGGTGTGTGTATCGCAGTGGACTCAGATCGGACTAATGCAGTATTTATCTGGGAACCATTTGCAGTTAGAGCGTTATTTACTGCTGTGGCATATGCCGGAGTTGTTGTGTCTTCAAGCATTCCATTCTTGGGGTCGCGCTGATAGCTCCACGTGGATTTGGCTCCATCGTGTTTGATGTACAAGCCATGTCCGGCAGATAACAAAAGCAAGGGTAGCGGGTCTTCAGCAGGGCGAACTAGCTCACTTTTTTTTTTCAGCCTTAGGTTCAGGGTGGTAGAAAAAGATATCCTTTCCACCGTATGTGCATTCGTATTCGGTGACACTGACCTCGCCGCGAAGCAAATATCGGGCTGTCGTTGCGAAACTACTGCACTGTTCTTCCGAGTCAGCGCCAGCTGTTTCAGGAACAGCATCTTTGCCAAGCTCAATAGTGAGTTTGCTCTCTGTCGCAGAAATGTGAGCTGAGACGTCAAATTTACGCTGACCAGGCAACTTAGTGGTCCTGCTTGCCTGTGACCGCAGTTGCTTTGTCACAGACCCTTCAATTGCACTTCGATCAATTGCGGACAGACTAGTTGTAGCGGCTCCGTCGCTTTTTTGCTCGACCGCATCTGCGTGGGAGACCATCAGCAAGCTGGTTGCAATGGCAAGTGCTGTTGCGCTCAATTCCAATGAAAACTTCATTCTCTTACTCCGTGAGAAATTCCTAGATAGAACTCGGCTGCGCTTAACATTTCGTGCTGGCCGGGCCTCGGATCCACCCCAGTCCGAGCGTATACGAGGCTATATTTTTTGTCCATCGCAGTGCCTAAGTGCGTGTGAGGGCTGCGACGTCCCCCCGCCCTGAGTAGTGGTCGGGTTTAGAGTCCGGGGTTGATGATATCGGTGTTTGCCAGATGTTGGGCATACGCAGCCGGCGTC
>NZ_JPLE01000081.1 GCF_001010415.1 Xanthomonas pisi DSM 18956 | reverse complement strand
AGAACTCCTGCCAGCTGGTGTCGTTGCTGGGCGCGGTGACCACGGCGCGCGGCTTGGATGCTGCAGTGCGGCCAGCGGCTGCCACCTTGGCCTTGACGGCCTGGGTGATCGCCACCTGCGGTGCGGCGATGCGTGCCGAAACGTGCACCTGTGCAGCATCGGTCTTGAACACCGCCACCGCCTCGGTCAGGCCAACTGCCTGTTCTTCCAGCGCACGTGCGGCGGCGGTGGCTTCTTCCACCAGCGCGGCGTTCTGCTGGGTGGTTTCGTCCATCTGGGTGATGGTCTGGTTGACCTGTTCGATGCCGGCCGACTGTTCCTGCGAGGCGGCGGAGATCTCGCCCATGATGTCGGTCACGCGCTGCACGCTGGCCACCACCTCACCCATGGTCTTGCCGGCGCTGTGCACCAGCGCGGAGCCTTCGGCGACACGCTCGACCGAATCGTCGATCAGGCCCTTGATCTCCTTGGCGGCCGCAGACGAACGCTGTGCCAACGTGCGCACTTCCGAGGCCACCACCGCAAAGCCGCGGCCCTGTTCACCGGCACGCGCCGCTTCCACCGCCGCATTCAAGGCCAGGATATTGGTCTGGAAGGCGATGCCGTCGATGACCGAGATGATGTCGGCGATCTTCTTGGACGAGGCTTCGATGCCGGACATGGTGTCGACCACCTTGCCGACCACTTCGCCGCCTTGCACCGCCACGCTGGCGGCGCCGATGGCGAGCTGGTTGGCCTGGCGTGCACCCTCGGCATTCTGCTTGACGGTGGAGGTGAGCTCTTCCATCGAGGCAGCGGTTTCCTCCAGGTTGGCCGCCTGTTGTTCGGTGCGCTGCGACAGGTCCTGGTTGCCGGCAGCGATTTCGCTGGCGGCGCCCTTGATCGAGATGGCCGACTGCTTGATGCCGGTGACGATCTCGGCCAGCTGCGTGGCAGTGGCATTAGCGTCGTCGCGCATCTGCGCGAACACGCCGCGGAACTCGCCGCTCATGCGTGCGGTGAGGTCGCCGGCGGCGATCGACTGCAGCAGTGCCGAAAGCGACTGCAGGTTGCCGTCGGCGGTGGACATCAGGTTGTTGAGGCTTTCGACCATCACGCGGAAGTCGTACTGGAAGCGCTCGGC
>NZ_JPLE01000080.1 GCF_001010415.1 Xanthomonas pisi DSM 18956 | reverse complement strand
CATTTACAGTGAAGGTTGACGGGAAAGAATACTGGACCAGTCGCTGGAATCTGCAACCGTTACTGCAAAGTGCTCAGTTGACAGGAATGACTGTCACCATCAAATCCAGTACCTGTGAATCAGGCTCCGGCTTTGCTGAAGTGCAGTTTAATAATGACTGAGGCATAACCTGATTCGTGGTATGTGGGTAACAAGTGTAATCTGTGTCACAATTCAGTCAGTTGACAGTTGCCTGTCAGACTGAGCATTTGTTAAAAAAATTTCGCATGGTGAATCCCCCTGTGTGGAGGGGCGACTGGTGAAAAATCCTTGCTTGTGATTCATTATCGACACGGGTTCGGTGGTACCAGGCCGAACTCACCGGGAGGCACCCGGCACCATGCAGTATACAGAGATTAGGCATATACCAAGGCCTCTCATAGCAGGGGCCTTTTTACATGTAAAAAAGCCCGAGTGGGTTCGGGCAATTGCATGAGATACTCGTTTTAATAATCGAAATCATTTTAACCAGGATTCATAAGGCTGCGCAACTGCGCGGCCTTTTTCGTATTTCGGGCTGTAGTCTTCCTTCTGCCATTGTCCTGTAACTTCCGGACTTCAGCCCGCTCCTTATTTTACTCACAATATTATCCCGGCCGGGAGGATTCATGGCATTTAAACACTATGATGTTGTCAGGGCGGCGTCGCCGTCAGACCTTGCGAAACGAATAACTCAAAAACTGAAGGAAGGGTGGCAGCCTTATGGTAGTGCGCTGATTTCGACAGCTGGTTATGGTGCGGAGTTCATCCAGCCAGTTGTGAGTGAGGGGAGCATCTCATCACCAGAGGAGCCAGGCAACCGTCCGACGACCTCAGCGCCTTCTGTTGCGCCAGAATATTACTATGTGA
>NZ_JPLE01000008.1 GCF_001010415.1 Xanthomonas pisi DSM 18956 | reverse complement strand
GTGATGCCGGGCTTCGGAGCGGCGGATCTGCGGCTTGGTTGCAGTGCCCTTGCGCGCCCACCATCGCGGGACACGCTGCAAGGACGTCCCTGTAAGCTCTTACGCGGCATCCATGCCGCGTCAGGTCCCGCGACGGTGGGCGCGCAAGGACCAGTCGGAATGGTCGGTGTGCAAGTGAAAGCAATGCATGAACCGCTTTGCCAATCGGACACTTCGATTGCTTTCCTTGTTTTCCTGCAATAGCGCCGTAGTAGCAAGCCCACACGACATGTGCTGTGACCGCTTTGGGTTGGCTGCCGACCAACTGTCTGGTGCGGGGTCCTTGCCGATTGGGGGACCGTGGGGCGGCATGGATGCCGCCATCGAGTCCCCAGTGACGGGTTCACGGCGTGTCCCGCGAGCGGTGAGGGCACCGCGCACTCGACCTGCGCGGCTTGAAACCATCCAAATGACGTTGACAGCGGCCGACACAACGAAGGCGCAGCCGCTACTCGGTGCTGCGCGTAACACTTCAATTCCTTCGCGGCGTCCACAGCTGCGACTGCGCGCTAGGTTTTGTAGCCGCTCTGCGTCCATTGGCCCAAGCGTCGCAACGAAACGTGGCGAGCACTCAGCGCCCGATCACCAACTCCACTGGCGCATCGGCAGGCAGTTCCACCATTACGGGTACGCTTTCCACATCATCGGCCTGGCGCATTGCATTGCCGCTGCGCGACACGCGTGCCAACACCTGCACCTTGTCCAGCGACGACAGCGTGCGTGTCGGCATCGGGCTGTCGCCATCGTCCAGGGTGATGGTCAACGGCAATTCGCTCAGCGCGTGTTTTTCCACCGCTACCGGCATCGGGGTGTCTGCTGCGCGGGCGATGACGAAGACGCTGGTATCGCCAGGCAAGCCGGCGCGTTTGGCAAGTTCGGCATCCAGCGTCACGCGCACCTGGAGGCGTTTGCCGCTGGCTGCATCGGTTGCAGGCGCCGCCGGTGCCTGGATCGGTTCCAGCTTGGCTTCCTGTCGCGCAGCGTTGATCTGTTCGAGCAGACCGGGCCGGGTGGCGGCATCGACCACGCTCAGCAACGGTTCCCAGGTTTCGCTGGCCTTGGCCGGTTCACCGGCCTGGCGCTGCACCACACCCAGAAACCAGCGAGCGCGCTGATGGTCCGGCTGCACCGCCAGCGCGTGTTCGAGCAGGCGCATGGCCTGCGGGTCCGGGCGCCCGCTGTCGTCGGCGAGCATGCGCGATTGCGCTGCCGCCACCAGCACGTCCGGCTCGTCCGGGCGCAGCGCCACCGCACGCGCAAACGCATCGCTGGCCTCGGCGAATTTCTGCTGGCTGGACAGCGAGCGCCCCAGCAACACCCAGCCTTCGGCCTGCTCGGGGTTACGCGCCAGGGCGCTGCGCAGTTGCACGATGGCCTCGTCCAGGGTGCGTGGCGTGACCGGTCGGTCGGCCACCTGCTCGATTGCCGACGGTGTGCCGACCAGCCAGTACAACGACGCGCTTGCCGCCAGCAACAGCAGCGCCACACTGGCCGCCAGGCTGCGCGTCTGGTGCCACAGCGGGCGCAGCGCCACGCCGAAGGCGAGCAGCGCGATCACGGCAACCGCCAGGACGAAGCCGACCATCACCACTCCTGCTCATCGGCGGGCAACGCGGGCGCGGCAGCGCTGCGTCGGCGCACCACCAGGACAACCGCGGCCGCCCCCAGCAGCAACACCAGCAGCGGGCCGAACCACAGCAGCCAGGTGCGCGATTCCACCTGCGGGCGATACAGCACGAACTCGCCATAGCGGGCGACCAGGAACTGCCGGATCTGCGCATCGCTGCGGCCTTGGTGCATCAAGGCCAGCACCTCGCGGCGCAGGTCCTGCGCGATCTGCGCGTTGGAATCGGCCAGCGACTGGTTCTGGCACTGCACGCAACGCAACTCGGCGGTCAGCGTGTGGAAGCGCGCTTCTTCGGCCGCCGAGCGGTACTGCAGCGGCGCCGGGTCGCCGACCGGTTGGGCCAGGGCCAGCCAGGGCAAGAGCAGCAGCGTCAGCAGCCAGGCGCGCTTCATGGGTTGGCGTGCAGGTCCGGGGCGGCGCTGGGCGAGCGCTCGATCTTGCTCAGCACCGGAATCAGCTGGGTGTCGATGATGGATTGGGTGAGCATGCCGCTGTACTTCCAGCGCACCACGCCGCGCCCGTCGACCAGAAAGGTTTCCGGTGCGGCGGCGATGCCGAAATCGATCGCGGTACGCCCGTCTTTATCGGCCACCACCAACAGATACGGATTGCCCAGTTGTTCGAGCCAGCGCAAGGCATCGGCGCGCTCGTCCTTCCAGTTGTAGCCGATCACGCGCACGCGCTTGGTCAGCGCAAAGCGGCTCAGCACCGGATGTTCTTCGCGGCAGGCCGGGCACCAGCTGCCCCACACGTTGATGATGTACGGGGCGCCGCGCAGCTCGCGCGCATACACCACGATGCTGGGGTCGTGCAGCAGCGGCAGCGCGAACTCCGGTGCCGGCTTGCCGATCAGGGCCGAGGGCAGGGCATCGCGATCGTCCTGACCGGAGCGCACCACCGCGTAGACCAGCAGCGCTGCCAGCGCTAGCAGCAGCACGATGGCGCCCACGAGTACCGCAGTGGGCAGGCGGGGCGAACGTGACTCAACCATCTTGGATCTCCGGAGAACGACGAAAACGCCGGTCGGCCGCAGTGACCAGGCCACCGAGCGCCATCAGCAGCGCCCCCAGCCAGATCCAGCGCACGAACGGTTTGAGGTGGACGCGGACCGCCCAGGCCTGATTGCCCAACGGTTCGCCAAGGGCGACATACAGGTCGTCGAATGGACCGGGGCGGATCGCCGCCTCGGTCAAGGTCTGTCCGCCGCTGGCATAGCGCCGTTTTTCCGCATGCAGCACGCCCACCGGCGCATCGTCCTTGAACACCTGCAGGTTGGCGCGGTCGGAGACGTAATTGGGCCCGCGCAGTTCTTCCAGGGTGTCGAAATGCAGCGCGTAGCGGCCGATCTGCACCTGCTGGCCCGGCGCCAATGCGACCTCGCGCTGCAGGCTCAGCGACTCCACCAGCAAGGCGCCGGCCAGAAACACCGCAACGCCCAGGTGGGCCAGCACCATGCCCAGCATTTCGGCAGTGAACTTGCGCCCCTTGGCCGCGCGACGGGTCCACAGGAAGCGTGCCGTGCCAAGCATCACCCATGCCGCACCGGCCACGCCGATGGCGGCTTTCAGCTGGCCTTGCGGCGCCATGACCCAGGCCAGTGCGCCTGCGGCAAGCGCCAGGCCTGCCCACGGTGCCAGCAACGCCAGCGGCCGCGAGGCCTGTTCGCGCTGCCAGCGCGTGAGCGGGCCGAACGGCAGCAACGCCACCAGCGGTGCCATCAGCACCACGAACAAGGTGCCGAAGTAGGGCGGCCCGACCGACAGCTTGCCCAGGCCAAGTGCATCGGCCAGCAAGGGATACAGCGTGCCCAGCAGCACCATGGCACAGGCGCAGGTAAGCAGCAGGTTGTTCAACAGCAGCAAGGTTTCGCGCGAGCTGCCGGCAAATGCGCGGAGCGGGTCGTTGCTGGCGGACATGCCCGGCGCGCGGATGGCATACAGCAGCAATGCGCCGCCGACCACCACCAGCAGGAACACCAGGATGAACAGCCCGCGTGACGGGTCGGCGGCAAACGAATGCACGCTGGTCAGCACGCCCGAGCGCACCAGAAAGGTTCCCAGCAACGACAACGCAAAGGCGGCAATGGCCAGCAGCAAGGTCCAGCTGGCGAAGCTGCCGCGCTTTTCGGTGACCGCCTGCGAATGCAGCAAGGCGGTGCCCACCAGCCACGGCATGAAACTGGCGTTTTCCACCGGGTCCCAGAACCACCAGCCGCCCCAGCCCAGCTCGTAGTACGCCCACCAGCTGCCAAGTGCGATGCCGACGGTGAGCATGGCCCAGGCCACATTGGTCCACGGTCGCGTCCAGCGCAGCCAGCGCGCATCCATGCGGCCTTCCAGCAACGCAGCGATGGCGAAGGCGAACGGCACCGCAAAGCCGACATAGCCGCAATACAGCATCGGCGGATGGATGATCAGCCCCGGGTCCTGCAATAGCGGATTCAGATCGGCGCCTTCCAGCGGCACCGGCAACAAGCGCGCGAACGGATTGGAGGTGAACAGCAAAAACGCCAGGAAGCCGATGCTGACCAGCGCCATCACCCCGAGCACGCGCGCCACCACCTGCGCGGGCAACTGCCGCGACCACAGCGCCACCGCCCCGGTCCACAGCGCCAGCACCAGCGTCCACAGCAGCAATGAGCCTTCGTGCGCACCCCACACCGCCGAGTAGCGATACATCACCGGCAGCAGGCTGTTGGAATTCTCGGCGACATAGCGCACCGAAAAATCCTGCACCAAGAACGCATGCGTCAGCAGCGCGAAGGCCGCAGCGATCAGGCCAAGCTGCACCAACGCCGCCGGGCGCGCCACCGCCATCCAACTGTTGCGCCCGCGCTGCGCGCCGGCCAGCGGCAATGCGGCCTGCACCAACGCGACCAGCAAAGCCAGCACCAGCAGGAAGGTACCGAGCTCAGGCAGCATGGAGAACTCGCGAATGGCAGCAGAGCATCGCAGCGCGGTGCCGGGAACCGGCAATCAAGCGCCGGAGAAGGCCGGATACAGGGGCGATAGCAAAACACGTGCTGCCAGTCGTCGCGCCGTGCCTGCTGTTGGAATCCGCCCCTGCTGTCGTCGTGCCAGGTTCTTTGGTCTGCGCGCCCATGCAGCGACGTGCTGCCGGGCGCAAGCAGAGCGAGAGCATCAATGGCCGGCAAGCCGGCACCGGGGCACGATCCGCGCCGATGCGATGCGGCTCGATTGCCTGCGTTTGCCGGTCTTCCTGTCGGCCGCCACCGCATCCGAACGTCACTGCATCACCTTGCCCGGGGCCACCTGATGCTTGCGATGCGCGCTGCCCATCTTGTCGGCTACTTCCTTCGGCATGTAGGTCTCGTCGTGCTTGGCCAGCACGTCTTCGGCCACGAACACGCCTTGCTGCATGCGACCGGTGGCGACCACGGCCTGACCTTCGCGGAACAGGTCCGGCAGGATGCGGTCATAGCGCACCGGTAGCTGCGCATCGCCGTCGGTGACGCGGAACTGGGCTTCCAGCGAGCCGGAAGCGCGTTTGAACGAGCCTTTCTCGACCATGCCGCCGAGCCGGAACCGGGCGTGGTCGCCGGCGTCGCCGCGCAGCACCTCCGACGGCGTGTACAGATACGCCACGTTGCGCTGCAGGGCCATCGCCACCAGCGCGGTCGCCAGCCCGGCGGCCAGCACCAATGCCAGCACCAGCCACAGCCGGCGGCGGCGTTGCGGGTTCATCGGGTCAGCTCCACATCGCTGGGCACGCTGCGCTTGCGCTCGCGCAGGCGGCGCGCCTGCGCGATCTTCAGGGCGCGACGCACCTGCCAGCGGCCGGCGATCAGGTCCCACAGCAGCACCAGCACGAACACCGCGTAGGCAGCGATCACATAAGGCAGATAGCTCATGCCGCGCCCTCGGCGTCGCGCACGATCCAGGCCTTGCCGGCCTCGCGGCGCAGGTTGTCGGCGCGCGCGCGGGTGAGCAGCGACCCTGCGAACCAGAACTTGGTGCCGATCACCATCAACCACAGCGGCAGCAGCATGCTGGCATCGATGGTGGATGGGCCGAGCAGACGAATGCTCTGGCCCTGGTGCAGCGAGTTCCACCACACCACCGAGTAGCGGATCACCGGCAGCAGCGCCACCCCGACGATCGCCAGCAACGCCGCCGCACGTGCCGCCTGGCGACGGTCGTCGATGGCGTGATACAGACCGATCACGCCCAGATACAGAAACAGCAGGATCAGTTCGGTGGTCAGTCGCGGGTCCCAGTCCCACCAGGCGCCCCACATCGGCTTGCCCCAGATGCTGCCGGTGAGCAGCGTGATCACGGTGAATGCCGCGCCGATCGGTGCGCAGGCCATCGCCAGGATCTCGCACACCTTGATGCGCCAGATCAGCGCGATCGCCGCGTACACCGCCATCAACCCGAACACGAACAAGCTCATCCACGCGCTCGGTACATGGATGTACAGAATGCGGAAGCTGTCGCCCTGCTGGTAATCGGCCGGCACCGCAAACAGCGCCTGCCACATCCCTGCGCCCAGCAACACTGCGGCCAGCGCGTAGCACCACGGCGCCCAGCGCGCGGTAAATCGGTCGAAGATCGGAGGAGAGGCGACTTGATGGAACCAGCGGACGACGACATTCATGCGATGGCGATGGCTCTTGGCATGGCGATGGCTTCTTGCATGGAGACAGCTCTCGGGACGACACCGCCGTACGACCTACGGTGTCCCATCAACGGCGCATCTGCAACAGCGATCAGCTGAGCGAAATCCGGATCGCCGCCGCTGCCGCCAATGGCGCCAGCACGATACCGATCACCAATCCGGCGCCCAGCAACAACAACGCACCCACCGCATCCTGCCCTTGCCCGCTGGCCGCAACGCTGCCGGCGCCGAACACCAGCACCGGCACATACAGCGGCAATGCGAGCAACGCCACGAGAATACCAGAGCGTTTCATCGTCACCGTCAGTGCCGCAACCACGGCGCCGAGCAGACTCAATAAGGGTGTGCCCAGCGCCAACGATGCCAGCAGCACCGGCAGTTGGTCATGTGGCAGGTGCAGCAATTCGCCCAACAACGGTGTCACTGCGATCAATGGCAGCGCGCTGGTCGCCCAATGCAGCAGCACGCGCACCGCGATCAGCCACGCCAGCGGTACCGGTGCCAGCAACCATTGTTCCATCGAGCCGTCTTCCACGTCGCTGCGGAACAGTGCGTCCAGCGACAACAGGCCGGCCAGCAGCACCGACAGCCACAGCACCGCCGGTGCCGCCTGCGCCAGCAGGTCGGGGCGGCCGCCCAGGCCCAGCGCAAACAGCACCACGATCAGCAACGCGAACAATGCCGGCTGCAGGGCATCGCTGCGACGGCGCCACAGCAATTGCAGATCGCGGCGCAGCAGCGCGCGCGCGGCCTGCAGCAACGAGGGTTGTGGCGACGGCGCGCTCATGCCGCAGCCTCCAGGGTGAGCATGCGGGTGCGCACCGGCGGGGCCGCATAGGCGCCATGGGTGGTGACCAGCGCTGCGCCACCACCGCGCAGATGCGCGGAGATCATCCGGTTGACCAGGGTGATGCCGTCCAGGTCGAGGTTGGCATAGGGCTCGTCCAGCAGCCACAACGGCGCAGGCGACAGCCACAGTCGCGCCAGCGCCAGGCGCTTGCGCTGCCCGGCCGACAACTGCCGCACCAGGGCATCTTCGTAGCCGGCCAGCCCGACGATGGCCAGCGCGCTGCCGGGCATCTGCTTGGCACGCCGGCCATGCAGTCCGCACAGGAAATGCAGGTTCTCCAGGGTGCTCAGATCGGCCTTCAGCCCCGGCAAATGGCCCAGATAGGCCATGAAGCGGCTGCGGTCGCCGCGCCGGGCGGTCTTGCCGTCGATCTGGATCTGGCCCTGTTCCACATGCAGCAGGCCGGCCAGCACGCGCAGCAAGGTGGTCTTGCCGGCGCCGTTGTCGCCCTGCACGAGCAGGGCCTCGCCGGCATCGACATGGAAATCCAGCGGGCCGAACACCGGCTCTTCATTGCGGCTGAAAGCCAGCGCGCGCGCCGCCAGCAGCGGCGGCGCAGTGTGCAGCGGTTCGATCATCGGCGCAGCGGGCTCCCGTCGCAGGACGGCATAAGGAAGGACGGACAGGGCGCGCATTGTAGCGACGATGGCCGCGGCACGGGCGCACCGCAGCGGCGCGATGTGTCCGGGAACGCTGTTTTGCGCCAGGCCTGGCGCACCCGCGCGGCCGCTTTGCGTACACTCGCGGTCCCCGATTGCTGACCGGACAGGCGCGATGCCCCTCACGACCAAGCTGCCCAAGGTGGGCACCACCATCTTCACCGTCATGTCGCAACTGGCGGCCGAGCACGGCGCGGTCAACCTGGGGCAGGGCTTTCCCGATTTCGCGGTGCCGCAGCGCCTGGTCGATGAGCTGGAGGCGGCCATGCGCGCCGGCCACAACCAGTACCCGCCGATGACCGGCGTGGCGGCGCTGCGCCAGGCCATCGCCGGCAAGGCGCAGCGCTGCTACGGCGCGCAGGTCGATGCCGATAGCGAGATCACCGTCACCAGCGGTGCCACCGAAGCGATCTTCAATGCCATCCACGCGGTGGTGCGCGCAGGCGAGGAGGTCATCGTGCTGGACCCGGCCTACGACTGCTACGAGCCGGCGATCGACCTGGCCGGCGCGCGCGCGGTGCACGTGGCCTTGCACCCGCAGACCTTCGCCATCGACTGGCCGGCCTTGCGCGCGGCGATCACACCGAAGACGCGGCTGTTGATGATCAACTCGCCGCACAACCCGTCGGGCGCGATGCTGTCTGCCGAGGATATGCAGCGCTTGACCGAGCTGCTGCGCGGCACCGACATCTTCCTGCTGTCCGACGAGGTCTACGAGCACATCGTGTTCGATGGCCGCCGCCACGAATCGGTGCTGCGCTGGCCGGAATTGCGCGCGCGTGCGTTCGTGATTTCCAGCTTCGGCAAGACCTATCATTGCACCGGCTGGAAGATCGGCTACGCCATCGCGCCGCCGGCACTGAGCGCCGAGTTCCGCAAGGTGCACCAGTACAACACCTTTACCAGCTTCGGCCCGGCCCAGCATGCGTTCGCGGCGATGATCCGCGACGAGCCCGAGCACGACGAGCAGCTTGGCGCGTTCTATCAGGCCAAGCGCGACCGTTTCCGCGAACAGTTGCTCACCACGCGGCTGACGCCGTTGCCGGTGCCCGGCGGGTATTTCCAGCTGGTCGACTATTCGGCGATCAGCGATCTGCCCGACACCGAATTCGTGAAGTGGCTGACGGTGGAGAAGGGCGTGGCCGCGATTCCGCTGTCGCCGTTCTACGAGCAGGCACCAGCCGGTCAGCGACTGGCGCGGCTGTGCTTTGCCAAGAACGATGCGACGCTGGATGCGGCGATCGCGCGGTTGCAGCAGCTCTGACGCGCTGGGATTCGGGAATCGGGATTGGGGATTCGTCACGGCGGTTGGTCGTTTGTTGACGAGTTCGCAGAGTGCCGATGACAGGAAGCCACCCGAGACCCGCCGTTCGAATCCCCAATCCCCACTCCCGACTCCCGAGTTTCCAATGCACGATCTGCGCATCTCCCTGATCCAAGGCGACACCCGCTGGCATGATCCGGCCGGCAATCGCGACTATTACGGTGCCTTGCTGCAGCCGCTGGCCGGGCAGACCGATCTGGTGATCCTGCCGGAGACCTTCACCAGCGGGTTTTCCAACGAGGCCATCGACAAGGCCGAAGGCATGGATGGGCCGACCGTGGAGTGGGTGCGCGCGCAGGCGGCGCGGCTGGGTGCTGCCGTCACCGGTAGCGTGCAATTGCGCACGCCCGAAGGCGTCTTCAACCGGCTGCTGTGGGCCACGCCGGACGGAGCGCTGCAGTATTACGACAAGCGCCATCTGTTCCGCTTCGGCAACGAGCATCTGCGTTATGCGGCCGGGCGCGATCGCCTGTGCGTGGAATGGAAGGGCTGGCGAATCAATCCGCAGGTCTGCTACGACCTGCGATTCCCGGTGTTCTGCCGCAACCGCTTCGATGTCGAGCGGCCCGGCCAGCTGGATTTCGATCTGCAGTTGTTCGTCGCCAACTGGCCGTCGGCGCGCGCCTATGCCTGGAAGACGCTGCTGCGCGCACGCGCCATCGAAAACCTGTGCTTTGTGGCGGCGGTCAACCGCGTCGGCGTCGATGGCAATCAGCTGCACTACGCCGGCGACAGCGCCGTGATCGATTTCCTCGGCCAGCCGCAGGTGGAAATCCGCGAGCGGCCGCACGTGGTCACCACCACCATCAGCGCTGCGGCCCTGGCCGAGCACCGCGCACGCTTCCCGGCAATGCTGGATGCCGATGGATTTGTGATACGGGATTAGGGATTAGGGATTGGTACAAGCAGGAAAGCCCCAGCTGTCCGCTCGCCTGCCTTTGCGAATCCCCAATCCCCAATCCCCAATCCCGTCTACTCACCCAACTTGATCTCGTAGATCTTCGGCCAACGCTTGCCGGTGACGAACAGCCGATCGTGCTTGGCGTCGTAGGCGATGCCGTTGAGCACATCGTTGCTGGAATCGGTGAGCGTGTCGGCATCGGGCACCAGCGCCTTCAAATCGATCCAGGCGATGACCTTGCCGTTGGCCGGGTCGATCCGCGCAATGCGGGTGGTGAGCCAGACATTGGCCCACAGCTCGCCCTTGACCCATTCCAGTTCGTTGAGATTGTCCAATGGCTTGCCGCGGGCGGTGACCTTGATGGTGCCGATCTGTTTCAAGCTCTGCGGATCCAGCCGGCGGATGTTGGCCGTGCCATCGCTCATGTACAGGTTGCGCCCGTCGCTGGTCAACGCCCAGCCTTCGCCGGCATAGGCGAAGTGCGAACGCGGTGTCAGCGTTGCCAGGTCGTAGACGAAGCCTTGCTGGTTACGCCAGGTCAACTGGATCAGCCGGTCGCCCCAGGCCACGATGCCTTCGCCGTAGTAGGGCGCGGGGATGTCGGCTTGCTGCAGCACGCGGCCGGTCTCCAGCTCGACCTTGCGCACGCTGGACTGGCCCAGCTCGCCGGTGCTCTCGTACAGGTACCCATCGAGATAGAACAGGCCTTCGGTATAGGCGGCGGTGTCGTGCGGATAACTGTTGACGACGGTATAGCCCCGGGTCGGAATCGCCTCGCCGCAATGTGCGAGCGACGGCAGCAGCAGGGCAGCGAAGATCAGTCTGTAGGCGATGCGTGACATGCACGAATGATCCCATGCCGGCGCTGCTTCTGCAGCGCGCGGCCAGGCGCGCGCCGGGATAATCATTCGCTGAACGCGCGTTGGAGAGCCGTCGTGACCTTGTCGCGGCTGCTACATCGGCGCTGCTAGTCTCGCGCCACGTCCACCACCGGCTACGCACGCATGATCAAGTCACTGTCTCTTTTTGCCCTGCTCGGCGCGGCAACGCTGGCGCCGCAGGCGCAGGCCGCCGGCAATATCGATTGCCAGCTGAAGTTCAACCTGTCCGGTTGGTCGGTGTTCTACAAGACCGCCAGCGGCACCGGCACCATCACCTGCGATAACGGCGCGGTCATTCCGGTCAAGATCTCCAGCAAGGGTGGCGGCCTGACGGTTGGCAAATCCAAGATCACCGGTGGCCGCGGTTCGTTCTCAGGCGCCTACAGCCTGAACGATCTGTTCGGCACCTACGCCGCTGCCGAAGCGCATGCCGGCGTGGTCAAGTCCAGCACCGCGCAGGTGGTCACCAAGGGCGATATCTCGCTGGCCCTGGCGGGCACCGGAGAGGGCGTCGATCTGGGCATCAACGTCGGTAACTTCGTTATCGAACGCCGCAAGTAAGCGCAGCCGGGAGCCTGCTGCGCCTGGTGTCGGATGGGCGCGGCGGCTCCGCAGGATCTGAGCTGCTCTGCAGGTCTTTGCGCCAGGCGCGCATGTCTGATGGTCGATGGTTGGCGCTGTGCCTTGCGCCAGTTCACGCGCTTGCGCATCGTGCCAGTGGCGCGCTGCGCTCGGCGGCTGCCTGCGTCGATGCGATGGGCCTGGCAAGTCCGAGCCACATCGGGTGGAGGGCGAGGTCATCGTCGCTTTCACTGCCGCTGCAATCGAACATGATGCGCGGCGCCATTGGGTGCACAAACAAAAACGGCCCTTTGCAGGGCCGTCTTTTATTGCGCATGCCGTAGCTTAGCGACCGCGATTGCCGCCGCCTGGCGGACGACGATTGCCGCCGCCCGGCGGGCGCCCACCCGGGCCGCCTGCGCCACGCGGTGCGCCGCCCGGGCCACCGGGACCGCGATTGCCGCCCGGACCACGGTTACCCCCCGGGCCGCCAGCGCGTGCGCCGGTCGGACGACCTGCCGGACGCGCCGCGCCATACGGGCTGAAGCCCGGATTGGCGTGATCGGACGGAAAGCTCGGTGCATTGCCCGGGTGTCCATACGGATGTTTGCGCTGTCCCTGACCCTGCGACTGGCCCTGTCCACCACCGGCACCGCCGCGCCCTGGGCCACCTGCGCCGGGACGTGCATTGCCTGGGCCGCCGGCACCTGGCCGCGCGCCACCCGGACCCTTCTTGGCATAAGGACGCGCCTGGCCGGTGCCGGGGCCGCTGGGGCCGGCATTGCGGTGACCGCTCGGGCCGGTGCTCACGCCATCGGGTACATACCAGCTACGGAATGCGGCCGGGTTGCCGTCCGGCAACGAGCGGTCACCCTTGGCCGGGCCGCGTTGCTTGAACGGGCGCTGCTGCGACTGCTTGGCGGCCGCTTCGCCGCTGACGGTGAGGCCGCCCTTGAAGCCGCCGGGCTTGCCGCGACCGCGGCCGCCACGATCTTCGCGCAGGTTGTCGAAGCGACGCAGTTCGCGGCCTTCGTCGGCGCCGGAGGTCTGGCCATTGACGTAGGCGTTGCTGCGGCCATCGCGCGAGACGTGCACGGTGGACTTGGCAGCGCGACGCTGGCCGATCACCGGCTGCAGGGTCAGTGCAGACGGCGCGCCTTCTTCCAGCTTGAGTTCCGCACGCAGGGCGTCGACCTTGTCCTGCGCCACTTCCACCGACTGCCCACGCAGCAGTTCGCGCGGCAGCGAGATCTTGCCGTAGCGGCTGCGCTTGAGGCGACTGACCTGGCAGCCCTGCGATTCCCACAGGCGGCGCACTTCGCGGTTGCGGCCTTCCTTGACCACCACGCGGAACCAGTCGTGCGAATCGGTGCCGCCGATGCGTTCGATCTCGTCGAATTTGGCGCCGCCGTCCTCCAGCAGCACACCGCGCGACAGGCGCTCGATGATGGCGTCGGAAACCTTTTCTTCGCCTTCCGGGGCGCGCACGCGTACCACGTATTCGCGTTCGACCTCGTAGGAGGGGTGCATCATCGCGTTGGCCAGCTCACCGTCGGTGGTCAGCAGCAACAAACCGGTGGTGTTGATGTCCAGGCGGCCGATGGCGATCCAGCGCGAGCCTTTCAATGCCGGCAGTGACTCGAACACGGTCGGGCGGCCTTCGGGATCTTCGCGCGTGGTCACTTCGCCTTCGGGCTTGTTGTAGATCAGTACGCGCGAAGGTTCGGTCAGCGCGCTGGCGACGAAGCTGCGGCCGTCCAGCTCGATCTTGTCGCCGCTGCGCACCGACATGCCGGTCTGCGCGACGGCGCCATTGACCTTGATCAGGCCGTCGGCGATGCGCTGTTCGAGCGCGCGGCGCGAGCCCAGGCCGGCCTGGGCCAGCACCTTGTGCAGGCGCTCTTCCAGCTTCGGCGCTTCGGGCGCGCTGTCGCGCTTGAGGGAAAGCTTGTTCAACGACAGCTTGCGGGGGGTGTCACTCATGTGTCTGGCTCCGGCCGACGCGCTCTGGGTCGGCCTCTGGGTCGGAATCGGCTTCGTCAACAGCCACGGTCGTCGTCGCGACGGCGTTGTCTTCGTCTTCGTTCACTGCATCCGCGCGCGTGCCCGGCGCGGTGTCGGGGTCGCCCTCACGGGCGTCGTCTGGGTCCAACGTGTTCGGGTCCTGCGGTACTTCATTACCCGGATCATCGGCGCCGGCGCGGTCATTGGCCTTGTCGTCGTCGTGGTCTGGTTGGTCACTCGATGCGGTCGCGGTGCTGGCTGCATGATCGTCAGCATCGGCATCGGCATCGACAGTGGTTTCAGTAGCGGGGTCAACCTGCGTCTGGTTTTCGGTGTCGCTGGTGACTTCGGTCGTGCTGCCCGGGTCTGGCAAGGCGTCGGCGTCGCGGTGTTGCGGCGCGTCGTCGCCTTGGTCGGCATCCGCGCCAGCGCCAACATCCGCTGTCGACTCCGCATCCGCATCCGGGCCAGTCGCGGCAGCCGTGGCTGCATCGGTGTTGGCGCCATCCGCGTCGTCCGTCCGTGTACCCGTGTCCGCATCCGCATCCAAGTCAGTGTCGTCGCTTGCTGTCTCCATCGCCGCCGATGCCGGCACCGCGCCATCCAGCTGACCGTCGCGGTCCAGCGGCAGCTGCGGTTCCAGCTCGGCAATGTCCTTCAACTCAGACAATGGCGGCAGCTCGTCCAATCGCTTGAGCCCGAAGTAATCCAGAAAGCCCTTGGTGGTGCCGAACAGCGCCGGCTTGCCGGGTACGTCGCGATGGCCGACCACGCGGATCCATTCACGTTCTTCCAGTGCCTGGATGATGTTGCTGCTGACCGCCACGCCGCGCACCTGTTCGATCTCGCCGCGGGTGATCGGCTGGCGGTAGGCGATCAGCGCCAGGGTCTCCAGCGTGGCACGGGTGTACTTGGTGCGGCGTTCGGTCCATAGGCGGGCGACCCAGCCGTGCACATCGGCCTTGACCTGGAAGCGGAAGCCCGAGGCCACCTCGACCAGTTCCACGCCGCGCTCGGCGCAGCCTTCGCGCAGCAGTTCCAGCGCGCGCTCGACGCTGCCGGGCGGCGCCGGCTCTTCTTCGGGAAACAGCCCCTGCAGCTGCGCCAGCGTCAGCGGCTGGCTGCTCGCCAACAGGGCGGCTTCGATGATGCGGGTGATCAGCGCTTGATCCATTCGGTGATCGGCTTCAGATAGGTTCGTTGGCAGCGTCGCTGTCATCGAATTCGCTGGAGAATTGCAGCGGCGCATTGGTGTTGCCCAACGCCAGCGACTTCACGTAGATCGGCGCCAGCGGCGCTTCCTGCACGATGTCCAGCAACTGCTCCTTGGCCAATTCGAGCAGCGCCAGGAAGGTGACCAGTACGCCGAGCTTGCCTTCTTCGGCAGTGAACAGCGATTCGAAACGGTAGAACTTGCCGTCGTCCAGGCGACTCAGCACATCGCCCATGCGCTGGCGCACGCTCAGCGCCTCGCGTTTGATCGCATGGCCGGTGAACAACTCGGCGCGCTTGAGCACGTCGTACAGCGCCATCAGCATTTCTTTCAGTTCCACCGGTGGCGGCAGCTTGACCGCTGCGCGTTCGGGCAGGTGCGCCTGCACCGGGGCGCTGTCGCGGCCCATGCGGGGCAGGGTGTCCAGGTCTTCGGCGGCCTGCTTGAAGCGCTCGTATTCCTGCAGACGGCGCACCAGCTCTGCGCGCGGGTCTTCTTCTTCGCCGTCCTGGCTGGGTGGGCGCGGCAACAGCATGCGCGATTTGATCTCGGCCAGGATCGCGGCCATCACCAGATATTCGGCCGCCAGTTCGAAGCGCAGCTCCTGCATCACATTGATGTAGTCCACGTACTGCCGGGTGATCTCGGCGACGGGGATATCCAGGATATCGAGGTTCTGGCGGCGGATCAGGTAAAGCAACAGGTCGAGCGGACCTTCGAACGCATCCAGAATCACTTCCAGCGCATCCGGCGGGATATACAGATCCTGGGGGATCTGCAGTACCGGTTGCCCATGCACCACCGCCAGCGGCATTTCCTGCTGCTGTGGATGAGCGCTTGCGGCTGGCGGAGTCGCGACGTGCGCGAGTTCGGAATTCATCAGGTCGACATCGGGTCTTACGGTCGCCGGCCGCGGTCTGAGCCGCGCCTGCAGGGCTTTGCCTTGAGTTATTGCGATCAATGTCGTGCCTGCTTCGGCACGATCCCACAAATCCACATCCGCCGGTCCGCATATCATCAGGCGCCGCGTGGCAGGCGGCGACGGAATAGCGGGGAGGTCGTCTACGCGAGCCGGCGGTGGGCAGCGAATCGGTCGTCGAATGAGGCATGGGGCCTGGGCCGACGGGCCGCTGCGTCCGGTTGCGTGTGCAGTAGCGTCAAGGGTAATGCGTGCGCGGGGGCGGTGTCCAGCGCTGACGCGGCTAGAATCCCGGCGGTGATCTTCAAGTCCTGGATGAGGTGGCATGTGTGGTACGTAATCGAAGGGTATGACGGGGCCGATGCACTGGCCGCGCGGCAGCAGGCGCGACCGGCGCATCTGGCGCGACTGCAGGCGCTGGCGGCGGCGGGGCGGTTGCTGGTGGCAGGCCCGTGCCCGGCCATCGACGCCGAAGATCCGGGTCCGGCCGGCTTTAGCGGCAGTGTGGTGATTGCCGAGTTCGACGCCTTGCAGGACGCACGCGCCTGGGCCGATGCCGACCCCTATGTGGCTGCGGGCGTTTACGTGCGCACGGACGTGCGGCCGTTCCGCCGGGTGTTGCCATGAGCCGGGTCGAGCGGATTCGCGAAGCGTTGCAGGCGGCATTGGCGCCGACCGAGCTGGAGGTGGTGGACGACAGCCATCGGCATGCCGGCCACGCCGGTGCCCGCGACGGCCGCGGCCATTTCAATGTGCGCGTGGTCAGCGCCGTCTTCGCCGGCAAGCCGCCGCTGGCGCGCCATCGCGCGGTCTATGCCGCGGTTGGAGAGATGATGCAGACCGACATTCATGCCTTGTCGATCGAGGCAATCGCGCCGGGCGAGGCGGGGTAAACCGAACCCCAGAAACCAAACCGCCGTCGTAGGAGCGCGTCCGGGCGCGACGGGCTTTTTCGGTAATGCCCGTCGCGCCCGGGTGCACTCCTACGGGTGAGGTGTTGCCGCCCCCCGATAGCGCACTCGAGCACCACCGCCTGACGGGCAAGTCCCATTGCCTGAGCTCCCAATCGATGCAGCAGGCCCAACCACCCCAACCGTGATCGCCGTTCACCTTCGTTTGCGGAAACGTGGGCGCGGATTTGTTGCGCCGCAGCACATTCATTCACGCATTCATCACTCGCAGACGCTTGATCTGTAAGCGTTTTCACGGGCGTGAAGACAGGGGTTTACGCCCGCTTATGAAAACGCTTACAGTCCGCGCCAGTTTTGGGAAGTCGGTCGCGGAGGGCGACACGAATGGCCAAGGGTGCGGTCACCATCAAAGATGTCGCTCGGGAAGCACAGGTCTCTGTCGCCACCGTGTCGCGTGCGCTCAACGGTCACGACAACGTTGCCGGGCCCGTGCGTCAGCAGGTCATGGACGTGGCCGAGCGGCTGCGCTACAGCCCGCATGCGGCAGCCCGTAGCCTGAGCAGCCGGCGGTCGCAGACCCTGGGCGTGGTGCTGCCCGACCTGTATGGCGAATTCTTCTCCGAGTTGATCCGCGGCATCGACGGCGCCGCGCGCGCTGCCGGCCAGCACTTGCTGGTGTCCAGCTATCACGGCGACCCGGAGGCCCAGGGCAGGGCGCTGCGGTCGATGCGCGGGCGCGTCGACGGCCTGCTGGTGCTCTCTCCCTACGCCGAGCAGCCGGGATTTCTCACCGACAACCTGCCGCAGTCGCTGCCCACTGTGCTGATCAATGCGCATCTGCCCGGCGCCGGTTATCCGGTGCTGAGCATCGATGACCATGCCGGCGCCATGGCCATGACCGAGCATCTGTTGGGCGCCGGCCACCGGCGCATCGCCTTCATCGGCGGGCCCTCGCTCAATTTCGATGCGCGCGAACGCCTGCGCGGTTTCCGCGACGCGATTGCCGGATTCGGCGACCAGGCGCAGGGAATCGAGTATGCCGGCGACTTCGACGAAGCCTCCGGGCATCGTGCCGGGCTGGCGATGCTGGCCGCCGACGCATTGCCCGATGCGGTGTTTGCCGCCAACGACATGACCGCGCTCGGCTGCCTGTACGCGTTTGCGCAGGCCGAGGTGTCGGTACCTGGCGATGTGGCATTGGCCGGCTTCGACGACATTCCGCTGGCGCGCTTCGTCCACCCGGCGCTGACCACGATGCGGGTCAGCATCGCGCGCCTGGGCGAACAGGCGATGACCCGATTGATGCGGCTGGTGGAACTGCCCGGCCATGACGACGGTATCCGCCAACTGCTCACGCCCGAGCTGGTGATACGGACTTCCTGCGGCGCCGGCGAGCCCGGTCCCTGACTTTCGCGGACGTTCTGTCCGCTCCCGCTGCTCCCCCGCAGCGGTCGTTCCTGCTGGTTTGCAACACCACAACAACAATCTGTACCGATCCCTGGAGGGACCAATGCGCCACCACCACCCCCATTCCGCCCGCCCGGCGCGCAAGCTGCTCAGCTGTGCCCTGGCCAGCTGCCTGCTGCTGGGCGCCGCGCCTGCATTTGCACAGAGCACTGCCGCGACCATCCGCGGCCAGGTCAGCGTCGACTCCGCTCCCGCCGCCCAGGCGCAGGTGACGGCCACCAACGTGGCGACCGGCCTGACCCGCACCGTGCAGGTCAGCAACGGCGGTTACTCGGTCGGCGGCCTGCCGCCGGGCTCGTACCGCATCGACGTCACCGCCAATGGTCAGACCAGCTCGCAGAATGTGACGGTGCAGGTTGGCCAGACCGCGACCTTGAACCTGGGCGTCGGCGGCGAGCCGGCCACGGCCGAAGCTGGTAACGCCACCACGCTGGACGCGGTGCAGGTCAAGGCGCCGCCGGTGCTGGTGGAAACGCGCACCTCCGAGAACGCCACATACATTTCCAACGTGCAGATCCAGAACCTGCCGCGTGCCACGCGCAACTTCCTGGAACTGGCCGACACCGTACCGAACGTCCAGTTCACCCGCGACGCCAACGGCACCACCAAGGTGCGCACCGGCGCCACCTCGGCCGAAGGCACCAACGTCTACATCGACGGCGTGAGCCAGAAGAACTACGTGCTGACCGGCGGCGTCAGCGGCCAGGATTCCAGCCGCGGCAATCCGTTCCCGCAGTCGGCGATCGGCGAGTACAAGGTCATCACCTCCAACTACAAGGCCGAGTTCGACCAGGTCAGCGGCGCGGCCATCGTGGCCTCGTCCAAGTCCGGTACCAACGATTTCCACGGCAGCTTCTTCTGGGATACCAGCAACGACGGCTGGCGCGAAGAAAGTCCGCTGGAGAAGAAGGCCGGCGTGCGCGACGACTTCGAAGAAACCCAGTACGGCGCCACCTTCAGCGGCCCGATCCTCAAGGACAAGGCGCATTTCTTCGTCGCCTATGAAGCCAAGGAATACACCACCCCCAACGTGGTGATTCCCGGCTCGATCTATTCGGACCGCGTCGACCAGTTGCCGGCGCAGCTGCAGCCGCTGGTGGCCACCTACAGCACCCCGTTCAAGGAAGATCTGTACTTCGCCAAGATCGACTGGACCATCGGCGACAACAACCTGTTCGAACTGAGCGGCAAGTACCGCAAGGAAGACGAGCTCAACGACGTCGGCGGCACCTCGACCTACGAGCACGGCAGCATCAACGGCCAGGAAGAAAAGCGCGCCAACCTGCGCTGGCAGTACAGCGGTGAAAGCTTCCTCAACGAAGCCAACTTCAGCTACGAAAGTGCATTCTGGAACCAGGCGCCGATCAACAACGGCACCGGGTACGTGCTCAGTTATGCGCCGGTACGCGGCATCGAGGACGAAGTGCTCTCCGCCGGTGCCGGCGGCAGCTTCCAGCGCAAGGGCCAGAAGGGCTGGACCTTCCAGGACGATTTGACCTTGAACAGCCTGGAGTGGCACGGCGCGCACACCGTCAAGATGGGCGTGAAGTTCAAGAGCATCGATCTGGATTCAACCCAGTTCAACCCCGCCAACCCGCAGTATTACTACAACATCCTCGGTGATCTCGGAACGCCGTACCGGGTGCGCTTCGGTGCGCCGCTGGTCGAAGGCGGCGGCTCGGTGGTGTCAAAGAACAAGCAGTACGGCATCTACCTGCAGGACGACTGGGAGGTCAACGAGCACTGGACCCTGAACCTGGGCGTGCGCTACGACTACGAAGAAACCCCGGCGTTCCTGGACTTCGTCACGCCGTCCGATGTGGCCGGTGCGTTGCAGAACTGGCCGAACTTGCAGAACGCCAACTACAACATCAACAACTTCATCAGCACCGGCAACAACCGCAAGGCGTTCAAGAACGCCTGGCAGCCGCGCCTGGGTGCCTCGTACGACCTGTTCGGCGATCAGGCCCACGTGATCTACGGCGGTGCCGGGCGTGCCTACGACCGCAACATCTTCGATTACCTGGCGCTCGAACAGCTCAACAATTCGTTCAAGTCCTATAGCTACTACTTCACCAACCCTAACGCCCAGAACGGCCAGGCCTGCCTGGGCGACCCGTGCACGGCATGGAATCCGGCTTACAACACCCAGGAAGGGCTCGATGCACTGGCGGCGACCAGCGCTGGCGGCGGCGGGCGTGAAATCTATCTGATCGACAACAACATCAAGACCCCGTACTCCGACCAATTCAGCATCGGCATGCGCAACATGGTGCCGCTATGGGGCCAGGACTGGTTCACCGACGTGACCCTGAGCCGCATCGAGAGCCATGATGGGTTTGCCTTCGTGCGCGGCAACCGCCTGCCCGACGGGTCGTTCTTCCAGCCCGGCACCACCTCGGGCGCACCGACCGACGGCCCGGACGGCTACAGCGCGATCGTGCTGGGCACCAATGGCGTGGAAACCCGCAACAACCAGCTCGCGCTGCAGATCGAAAAGCCCTTCGACGAAGAGTCCGGCTGGGGCCTGACCGTGGCCTACACCTATTCCGATGCCAAGGAAAACCGCCAGTTCGGCGAGCACTACGCGCTGGATCGCGAGCGCGTCCAGGACTACGGCTGGCGTGAAGCCGGCGGTATCGCCAAGAACCGCCTGGTGGTCACCGGCATCTACGAGCTGCCTTACGAGGTCAAGCTGTCCGGCAAGCTGTCGCTGGCCAGCCAGACCGCGCGCTACGGCCAGAATTGCCTTGCCGGCAACGACCAGTGCGACATCATCCAGTTCAAGCCGGATGGCACGTTGGGCTACAAGGAGTTCAGCATTGCCGCCAACAAAGAATGGGATACCGGTGCAGGTGTCAAATTCAACGTGCGTGCGGATATCCTCAACGTGTTCAATTGGGTGAACTACGCCAACTTTAACGGCGAGACCGGGACACTGGACGACTTGAACACGGCTTACGGCACACCGACCGGTGTGCTGGCGTCGCCGATGCGGACCTTCCGTCTGGCCTTTGGCCTGAACTGGTGAGGTGCTCGACCGCCCTGGCATGAGGTCAGGGCGGTCGAACTCGGCGCTTGGATAGGGTAGGTTGGCGTGCGGGATGTAATCGATTACACAAGTGGGGGGCGGATGGACAGGGGCAACACGTCGCGTTGGTTGACGATTCCACTCTTGCTGGGTGCGCTGGTACTGGCGTCCTGCAAACAGGCAGAGGAACCCAAGGTGGCCGAAAAGAAGGCGCCAGTGAAAGTGATCCTGATCGAGGCGCAGTTGCCGCCCAAACCGGTCAAGCCACCGCTGCCGCCGCTGTTTTCGGACATCGAACGCCGCACCTTCCAGTTTTTCTGGGACACCACCAACGAGCTCAATGGATTGGCCCCGGACCGGTTTCCATCGCGTCCGTTCGCCAGCATCGCCTCGGTGGGGTTTGCGCTGACCGCGTATCCGATCGGCATCGAGAACGGCTGGGTCAGCCGCAATCAGGCGATCGACCGCACCCTGACCACACTGAAATTCTTCCGCGATGCGCCGATGGGGCCGCAGCGGACCGGTAGGGCCGGCTACAAGGGCTTCTACTATCACTTTCTGGATATGCAGCAGGGCAACCGCTACGACAGCTGGGTTGAGCTGTCGAGCGTGGACACCGCGCTGCTGATGATGGGCGTCTTGTTCACCCAGTCGTATTACGACGGCGACGACCCGCGCGAAAAAGAGATCCGCCAGATCGCCGACACGCTGTACAAGCGCGTGGACTGGCGCTGGCTGCAGCAGCGCGCACCGCTGATCTCGATGGGCTGGTTCCCGGAGAGCGGCTTCATCGACCACGACTGGATGGGCTACAACGAAGCGATGATGCTGTACATCCTCGCGCTCGGCTCGCCTACCCACGGCGTCGACCCGGAGGCGTGGACCAGCTGGACGCGGACCTACAACAACGACTGGGGCGTCTACCAGGGCCAGGAATACCTGTCCTTCGGCCCGCTGTTCGGCCACCAGTACAGCCATGTCTGGATCGACTTCCGCGATATCCAGGACCAGTACATGCGCGAACGCGGCATCGACTATTTCCTCAACAGCCGCCGCGCCACCCTGGCCCAGCGCGACTACGCCATCGACAACCCGATGAAGTGGAAGGACTACGGCGAGAACGTCTGGGGCCTGACCGCGGGCGACGGCCCGCAGAACACCAGTCAGGAATATCGCGGCGAGCAGCGCCAGTTCCGCCACTACTCCTCGCGCGGCGCCGGCCTGCGCGAGAACTTCGACGACGGCACCATCGCCCCGACCGCGGCGATCTCCTCGATCGTGTTTGCCCCGGAAGTGGTGATTCCGGCCACCGAAGAAATGCACAAGCGCTATGGCGACTATCTGTACTCCAGCTATGGCTTCCTGGATTCGTTCAACCCCAGCTTCAATTACGACATCCCGCTCAAGACCGGGCGCATGGTGCCGAACCGCGGCTGGGTGGCGGGCGATTACATCGGCATCGACCAGGGTCCGATCCTGACCATGATCGCCAACTACCAGACCGAATTTGTCTGGAACGTGATGAAGAAGAACCCCTATATCCGCGCCGGTCTGGAACGCGCCGGCTTCACCGGTGGCTGGCTCACCCCCGAAGGCGAGCCGCAGCCGCTGCCGCAGAAGGATGAGCAGAAGGCCGCCGCGCGCGCGCTGGGCATGGCCGAATCGCGTGCCGCCGCCGCCCAGGCCCAGCAAGACCCCTCGCAACGCCAAAAACCCGAGTAATCCGTGCGCCTTTTGAAACTGTTGATGTTGGCCGCCGCCCTGTGTGCAGGTGCGGCGGGATGCGACCGCTCCGATCCTGCCAAGACCACCGTGCGCTTCTGGGCCATGGGCAAGGAGGCCGAAGTGGTGGCCGAGCTGGTGGCCGACTTCGAGAGGCAGAACCCGGACATCCAGGTCGATGTGCAGAACATCCCGATGACGGCGGCGCACGAAAAACTGCTGACCGCCTTCGCCGCCGACGGCTTGCCGGACGTGTGCCAGCTAGGCAACACCTGGCTGCCGGAATTCGCCCTGCTGGATACGCTGGAGCCGATGCAGCCCTTCGTGGCGCGCTCCAAGATCGTCGACCCGGCCGACTACTTCCCCGGCGTGTGGGACACCAACGTGGTCGATGGCACCCTGTACGGGGTGCCGTGGTATGTGGACACACGGCTGCTGTTCTATCGCAAGGACCTGCTGCGCGAGGCCGGCTACAGCGAAATGCCCAAGACCTGGGCCGAGATGGAACAGGTGATGGCCGCGATCAAGCGCAAGGTCGGTCCCGACCGTTACGCCATCCTGATGCCGCTCAACGAGTTCGAGCAGCAGCTCTCGTTCGCGCTGCAGCAGGACGACCGCCTGCTGCGCGACCACGACAATTACGGCAACTTCCGTGGTCAAGGCTTCCGCAAGGCGCTGGCGTTCTACGACGGCATGTACCAGAAGGGCTGGGCGCCGAAGGTGTCCGAAACCCAGGTCTCCAATGTCTGGTACGAGTTCTTCAACGGCTATTACGCGTTCTATCTGTCCGGCCCGTGGAACGTGCGCGAGTTCAAGCTGCGCCAGCCGCCGGGCATGGAAGGCAAGTGGGGCACCGCGCCGCTGCCGGGACCCAACGGCCTGGGTGCGGGCATTGCCGGCGGTTCCAGCCTGGTGATCTTCAAGTCCTCGCAGCACAAGGACGCCAGCTGGAAGCTGATCGAATACCTGTCGCAGCCCACGGTGCAGGCGCGCTTCCACGCCATCATCGGCGACCTGCCGCCGCGGCGCAGTACCTGGAAGCTGCCATCGCTGGCCAACGACGAACTGGCGCATGCCTTCGGCGACCAGCTGGAACGGGTCAAGGCCACGCCAAAGGTGCTGGAGTGGGAGCGCATCGTGCAGGAAATGCGCCTGGTGACCGAGCGCGTGGTGCGTGGCGGTCAATCGCACGAGGCGGCCGTGCAGGAACTGGATAAACGCGTGGACGACATCCTGGCCAAGCGCCGCTGGATCTTCGAACAGGAAGGCGGGCGTGTCGGCCCGGCAGGCCCGTCGGGCATGCCTGACAGTGCGCCCGCGCCGGACGCAGCAACGGCTGGATCCAGCGGCAAGGGAGCGGCACCATGATGAAGCGCAATTCCGTCGCCGGCTGGGTATTCGCCGCGCCGTCGATCATGGTGCTGGGCATGTTCTTTGGCGTGCCGGTGTTCGCCGCGCTGGTGCTCAGCGTTACCGACTTCGACCTGTACGCGCTGGCCGACAGCAGCCACCTGCGCTTCGTCGGCCTGGGCAATTACATCGAGCTGCTGCAGACGCCGCTGTTCTGGAAGTCGTTGTGGAACACCACCTACTTCGTGCTGCTGGGCGTGCCGATGTCGATCGGCGTGTCGCTCGGTGCGGCCTTGCTGCTCAACGCCAAGGCCTCGCGCTTCAAGGCGCTGTTCCGCACGGCCTTGTTCGCACCGGTGGTCACCACCCTGGTGGCGGTGGCGGTGATCTGGCGCTACCTGTTCCATATCAAATATGGCCTGGTCAACTTCGGCCTGAGCCACCTGGGCATCGCCCCGATCGACTGGCTGGGCGACCCGCGCTGGGCGATGCCCACCATCATGCTGTTCGCGGTGTGGAAGAACTTCGGCTACAACATGGTGATCTTCCTGGCCGGGTTGCAGGCGATTCCGCAGGACCTGTACGAGGCCGCGCGCATCGACGGCGCTTCGCGCTGGAAGCAGTTCCTGCACATCACCTTGCCGATGCTCGGCCCGGTGCTGATGGTGGTCGGGGTGATCACCATTTCCGGCTACTTCCAGCTGTTTGCCGAGCCCTACGTGATGACCCGCGGCGACCCGCTGCAAAGCACCGTCAGCGTGCTGTATTTCATGTTCGAGGAAGGCTTCAAATGGTGGAACCTCGGCCGCGCGTCGGCAGTGGCGTTCCTGTTGTTCCTGATCATCCTGGCGGTGACCACCGTGATGCTGCGCTTCGGCCGCAAGAAGGACCTGATATGAGTCGTGATGTCGGCGAATCGCGCTGGAACGGCGTGCTGATCAACGGCGGTTTGCTGGTGTTGGCCTTGATCAGCCTGGCACCGCTGCTGTGGATGCTGTCGGTGTCGTTCATGCCCACCGGCGAGGCCAGCCGGTTTCCGCCGCCGATGCTGCCGTCGGCTTTCACCCTGGCCAACTACCACGAGCTGTTCGCGCGCACCGGCATGGCGCGCAACTTCGCCAACAGCCTGCTGGTGTCCGGGCTGATCACGCTCGGCTCGCTGCTGATCAACACCATGGCCGGCTATGCCTTCGCCAAACTGCAGTTCGTCGGCCGCGAGCGCATCTTCAAGATCCTGATGGCCGCGTTGGTGATTCCGGCGCAGGTGGCGATGCTGCCGCTGTTCCTGTTGATGAAGCAGCTGCACCTGGTCAACAACATCGGCGGGGTGGTGGTGCCGGCGCTGGCCACGGTGTTCGGTATTTTTCTGGTGCGTCAGTACGCGCGCAGCATTCCCGATGAGTTGATCGAAGCCGCCCGCATCGACGGCGCCAGCGAGATGCGGATCTTCTTCCAGATCGTGTTGCCGATGCTCAAGCCGGTGCTGGTCACCCTGACCATCTTCACCTTCATGGGCTCGTGGAACGACTTCATGTGGCCGCTGATCGTGCTGACCGACCAGGACCAGTACACCTTGCCGGTGGCGCTGGCGGCGCTGTCTCGCGAACACATCATGGACGTGGAACTGATGATGGCCGGCGCGGTGGTGACGGTGATTCCGGTGCTGCTATTGTTCCTGGCGCTGCAGCGTTACTACATCCAAGGTCTTCTGCTGGGGAGTGTGAAGGGGTGAAACCGGTGTTCCTGCGACTGTGTGCCATGGCCGCTCTCGTCACGTCTGCGGGCGTGGCGCAGGCACAGGAGCGCGTGCTCGACGGCTTCAACGACATGAGCGCCTGGCGCCTGGTGGTGTCCAACCAGGTCAGCGGCTCGCTGCGCCCGGTGGCCACACCCTCCGGCGGGCATGCGCTGTGCCTGGATTACAACTTCAACGGCGTTTCAGGCTACGTCGGCATCCGCCGCGCGCTGCCGCTCGACTACCCCGAGAACTACCGCATCGGGTTTTCGCTGCGCGGTGAATCCCCGTCCAACGATCTGCAGCTCAAGCTGATCGATGCCAGCGGCGACAACGTGTGGTGGGTCAACCGGCCGGGCTTCAATGTCCCGAAGAACTGGACCACCTTCAACTACCGCAAGCGCAACATCGAAAAGGCCTGGGGACCCGGTGCGGACAAGCAGCTGCGCAGCAGCGCGGATGTCGAGTTCACCATCTACAACAAGGTCGGAGGCAAGGGCACGGTGTGCTTGGACCGCCTGACGCTCACCCCATTGCCGCCGGAAGACACCTCGCCGCTCAAGGCCGAGGCGATCACCGACACTGCGCCGGCACTGGAACAGCGTCTGGCCGATGGCAAGCCCGACACCTTCTGGCTCAGTGGCGCGGTGAAGCAACAGACCGTCACGCTGGATCTGGGCAAGGTGCGCGAATTCGGTGGCGCGGTGGTGCAGTGGGTGCCCGGCCTGCAGGCCTCGCAGTACGCGGTGCGTGCATCGGCCGATGGCCGCAGCTGGCGCGATCTGCGCACCGTCACCGCCGGCGCCGGTGGTACCGACTGGCTGGCCTTGCCCGATACCGAAGCACGCTATTTGCGTTTCGACCTGAAAGACGGCCCGAACTGGCGCTACGGCATCAAGGAGGTCCAGTTGCAGCCGCTGGCATTTGCCGCAACGCCCAACGACTTCATCAAGTCGCTGGCCGCGCAGCTACCGCGTGGCAGTTACCCGCGTGGCTTCTCCGGCGAGCAGCCGTACTGGACCATCCTGGGCCTGGATGGCGGCACCGAGCAGGGCCTGATCGGCGAGGACGGCGCGGTAGAAGTGGGCAAGGGCGGTTTCAGCATCGAGCCGTTCGTGGTCACCGGCGGCAAGGTACTGCACTGGTCCGACGTCAGCAGCGAGCAAAGCCTGCAGGACGATTACCTGCCGATCCCCAGCGTCGACTGGCATCACGACCTGATGAACCTGCGCGTCACCGCGTTCGTGCAGGGCACACCCGATCAGGCGCAACTGGTCGCGCGCTACCAGCTGCACAACACCGGCAAGCAGGCGCGTGATTTCACCCTGGCCCTGGCGGTGCGTCCGTTCCAGGTCAATCCGCCGGCGCAGTTCCTCAATACCCTGGGCGGCGTCAGCCGGATCGAACAACTGGCGGTGGACGGCAGCCAGGTCAGCGTCAACGGCAAGCCGCGTGTGTTCGCCGTGCAGCGGCCGGACGCGGGCTTCGCCAGCGCCTTCGACAGCGGCATGGACGTCAGCCATCTCACCGCCGCCACGCCGCCCACCGTCACCCAGGTCAAGGACGAAACCGGCCTGGCCTCGGGCGTGCTGCTGTATCGCTGGAAGCTGGAACCCGGCCAGAAACGTGAAGTGGCCTTGGTGATTCCGCAGACCGGCACCGCGCAACTGCCGGCCGGCTTCGATGCCGACCAGGCACAGCAGCAGGTGGCCCAGCAATGGCGCGGCAAGCTCGATCGCGTGCGCATCAGCGTGCCGGCCGAAGGCAAGCCGGTGGTCGATACGCTGCGTACCGCGCTGGCGCACATGCTGATCTCGCGCATCGGACCGCGCCTGCAGCCGGGCACGCGCTCGTATTCGCGCAGCTGGATCCGCGACGGCGCGATGATTTCCGAGGGCCTGCTACGGCTCGGCCGCGAAGACGTGGTACGCGATTACGTGGACTGGTTCGCGCCGTATCAGTTTGCCGATGGCATGGTGCCGTGCTGCGTGGACGACCGCGGCAGCGATCCGGTCCCGGAAAACGACAGCCATGGCGAGCTGATCTACAACATCGCCGAGTACTACCGTTACACCGGCGACAGGCCGTTCCTGGAGAAGATGTGGCCGCATGTCACCGGCGCCTTCGACTACATGGAAAAGCTGCGCGCCAGCGAGCGCACCGAAGACAACTTCATGCGCAACCCGGCCTTCTACGGAATGATGCCGGTGTCGATCAGCCACGAAGGCTATTCGGCCAAGCCGGTGCATTCGTACTGGGACAACTTCTGGGCACTGCGCGGTTACAAGGACGCCACCGTGCTGGCCGGCGCGCTCGACAAGCCGGAGGACGTCACGCGTTTCAGCGCTGCACGCGACGAATTCAGCGGCGACCTGATCGCCTCGCTGGGTGCGGCAGTGCGCGAGCACAAGATCGATTTCCTGCCCGGTTCGGCCGAGCTCGGCGATTTCGATGCGACCTCGACCACCATCGCGCTGACGCCGGGCGGCGAGCAGCAGCGCCTGCCGCAGGACCTGCTGACCAACACCTTCGAACGCTATTGGAAGGAGTTCTCCGACCGCCGCAACGGCAAGCGCGAGTGGAAGGACTACACCCCCTACGAATGGCGCAACGTCGCCGCATTCGTGCGGCTGGGCTGGCGCGAGCGCGCCTGGGATGCGACTGCATTCTTCTTCAAGGATCGCGCGCCGCAGCCCTGGAATCAGTGGGCCGAGGTGGTCTCTCGCACGCCGCGCACGCCGTTCTTCGTCGGCGACCTGCCGCATGCCTGGGTGGCATCGGATTTCGTCCGCTCGGTATTGGACATGTTCGCGTACACGCGCGAATCGGATCAGAGCATCGTGATCGCCGCCGGCACGCCGACGCGCTGGTTCGAAGGCAAGGGCATCGGCATTGCCGAATTGCGCACCCCGTACGGCCGCCTCAACTACACCTTGCAGCGCACCGAAAAGCAGCTGTCGCTGCAATTGCAACCCGGCCTGCTGATGCCGCCGGGCGGCGTGGTGTTTGTCTGGCCGTATCAGGGCGAACCCGGCAGGGCCAGCGTCAACGGCGAAACCGTGGATTGGCAAAATGGCGAGCTGCGGATCCAGCAGATGCCGGCCACCGTGCAGATCGATGTGCCCAGCGCGGTGCGGCGGGCCGAGCGCGCCACGCAATGACGCCTGCGCCTTGGCCGGTATGGGCAGGGCCAAGGCGCCACGCCGTCCTGGGTGCCGCGGTCGTCGCACTGGCGGTGTGCTGCGCACACGCGCAGGCAGACCAGCCTCGTCAGGCTGGCCCATCATCCGCTGCCGTGCAGTCCAGGCAGGGCGGCGCTACGGCAGCCAGCGAACCGGCAGGGCAGGCAGTTTCAGTTCCATCTGCGCGCGAATTGTCCCTGGTCACGCTCAACCTGCATCACGATCGCGAAGACTGGCCGGCCCGCCGCAGCTACATCGCCAAGGAGCTCAGGCAACTGGCGCCGGATGTCATCGCCTTGCAGGAGGTCATCGAACGTCGCGGCAGCGTGGAAAACCAGGCCGCCTGGCTGGCGCGCAAGTTGGGGTACGCGGTGATCTTCGCCTCGGTCGATCCTGCCGGCGCCCCGAAGCGCTACGGCAATGCGTTACTGAGCCGGCGCAAGGTACTGGCGCGGCATCAGCGCCTGCTGCAACCGCTGGACGACTACCGGGTTGCCGCGCACCTGCAGGTGGATGTGGATGGCCAGCCGGTCAACGTCTACGTCACCCATCTCAACGAGCGCACCGATGCGCGCGGTACCGCAACGCGCACGCGCCAGGTCGGGGACCTGCTGGACTTCATCGCCTCCACCAGCGCGCAGGCGCCGGTGGTGATCGCCGGGGATTTCAATACTGCCGCCGACGCACTGGACCTGGAGGCGCTACGCAAGGGCTATGGCGACAGCTATGGCAGCGTGCACCGCAACAGCGATGCCACGGTCAGCACCTTGAATCTGCATGTCTTCGACACGCCGGCGCGCATCGACCACGTCTTCTTCCAGCAGAACCGCCTGCTCGCCCGCGAGGCCCGCATCCTGTTCGACACGCCTTACGCCGAAGGCCGCTGGGCATCGGATCACTACGGGGTGTGGGTGCGCTTGCAGCTCGCACCCGATCAGCCGGCTGCCCCGTAACGCCAACCATGTAGGAGCGCACCCGGGCGCGACGGCATGACCAGTAACGCCCCTCGCGCCCAGGTGCGCTCCTACGAGGCATCTACATGCCGCATTGCGTTGAAAAAGCCTTCTCAATCACCCATGCAGGCGATTGAAGATCTGCACGCCGGCCAGCCACACCCCGGCCATGCTGCCGAAGTTGGTCAGCAGGAACGTCAGCACCACCCGCGACACGCGATTGCGATACCAGCCGCGCAGGGTCTGCGCATCGTCGCGCAGCGACAGGAAATCCCCATAAGCCGGCTTGCGCATATGCACTTCGACCAAGGCTGCGAAGGCACCGGTCGGCACGCTCAACCGGAACGGTTTGAACGGTGCCACCACTGCTGCGGTCAGGATGCTCAACGGGTGGCTGCCGGCCAGCAGACAGCCCAGTGCGGCCAGGCCGCCGGTGTACATCGCCCACTGCAGCAACAGGTCGGCGCCCATGCTCAGGCCGCCGCGCCAGAAGCCGATGCCGATGCCGGTAATGATCACTGCCAGGATGCCCAGCGTGATCCAGGGAACGCGCTTGCGCTGCTGCACGTATTCCAGCGACTCGCGTAGCGGGCCGGGCGCATCGGTGTCCTGTTCCAGATGCCGCGCCAGCCCGGCAAGATGTCCGGCGCCGACGACCGCCAGCACTTCGTGCTGCCCGCTACCGGCTTCTTCGCGCAGGCGCGTGGCCATGTAGCGATCGCGCTCGGCAATCACCGTCTCGTAAAGCTCCGGGCTTTCGCTGGCGAAATCGCCGAAGCTGGCCTCCAGCATGTCGCCTTGCTTGAGCTTTTCGATTTCCTCTTCGCCTACTTCATCGGCGGCGAACAGGCCGCCGAGCAGGCCGCCGGCAAGTTTCATCTTGCCGAAGAATCCCAACCGTCCGGACGCACGCTTGAAGGTCAGCCCGACTTCGCGATCGATCAGGTGCACCGGCAGCCCCTGCGCACGCGCCAGATTCACCGCTTCCTTCAATTCAGCGCCCGGCTCGATGCCGAGCTGTTTGGCCAGCCGGCGCTGATAGGCCGCCAGCGCCAGGTTGGCGGCAAACAAGGCCACGCGCCCCTTGCGGATCACCTGCACCAGATCCAGGCGGGCCAGCGCATCGGGGTCGCTGAGCGCCTGCAGGCGTTGCGCGTCCAGTTCCACCGCTACCGCATCGTAGCGGCCGCTGCCGATCGCCCGCTGTACCGCGGCGACGCTCGCCAGCGAGACGTGGGCAGTCCCCAGCAAGGTGTAGCGCACGCCATCGCGTTCGACGATGCGGTGCGGCTGGCCGGACAGCGCATCGTCCAGAACGTGGGTGGTCTGCTCAGTCATGGGGTCATTCATCAGAAGGAGGGGCGGTGTTACCGGAGCCGAGTTGACGCTGCATCTGCACGCCGTCCAACCAGCGACCCTGTTTGCGGCCGATACCGGTGAACACTCCGACCGTGCGAAATCCAAAACGTTCATGCAGCCGCAGCGATGCCAGGTTGCCGGCATCGCCGATCACCGCAATCATTTGCCGATCGCCGCGCTGCTCGCAGCGCGCGATCAGCTCGCCCAGCAGCGCCTTGCCGATCCCGCGGCCCTGCATGTCGGCAGCGAGATAGATCGAATTCTCCACCGTCCAGCGGTAGCCCGCACGTGCGCGATAGGCGCTGGCATAGGCATAGCCGACGACCGCACCGGCATGTTCCGCCACCAGATACGGGTAGCCGGCATCCACGATCGCGCGCATGCGCGCATGCATTTCCGCGCTCGACGGCGCGCTGTATTCGTAGGTGTTGAACCCGGCGATCTGCTCCGCATAGATCGCGGTGATCGCCGGGATGTCCGCATCGCGGACTGCACGCAGCTCGACGGGCATGCGATCAGTCGATGTAACGCTTGAGCAGGTCGCCGTACGCGTCGATGCGACGGTCGCGCAGGAACGGCCAGATGCGCCGCACATGCTCGCTACGCTGCAGATCGATATCGCAGATCAGCACGGTCGGGTCCTGGCCGGCTTCGGCGATGAACTCGCCCTGCGGTCCCAGCACGTGGCTGTTGCCCCAGAACTGGATGCCGGACGCGCCCAGCGGCGAGGGCTCATGGCCGACGCGGTTGCACGACAGCACCGGTACGCCATTGGCCACCGCATGCCCGCGATGGCTCAGGATCCACGCATCGCGCTGACGCTCCTGCTCGGGCTGCTGGTCGTCCGGATCCCAGCCGATCGCGGTGGGGTAGAGCAGCAGTTCCGCACCAGCCAGCGCCATCAACCGCGCCGCTTCCGGATACCACTGGTCCCAGCACACCAGCACGCCGAGACGGCCCACCGAGGTGTCGATCGGCGTGAAGCCCAGATCGCCCGGCGTGAAGTAGAACTTCTCGTAGAAGCCCGGGTCGTCGGGGATGTGCATCTTGCGGTACTTGCCGAGCAGGCGGCCGTCCTTTTCGAACACCACCGCGGTGTTGTGATACAGGCCGGCGGCGCGGCGCTCGAACAACGAGGCGACCAGTACCACGCCGTGCTGCCTGGCCAGCGCACTCAGGCGCTCGGTGCTCGGGCCGGGAATCGGCTCCGCCAGATCGAATTCATCCACCGACTCGTGCTGACAGAAATACGCACCGTTATGCAGCTCCTGCAGCAGCACCAGCCTGGCGCCCTGTGCGGCGGCTTCGGCCACGCGCGATTCGATGATGGCCAGGTTGGCCTCGGCGTCGCCGTGGTTGCGCTCTTGAATCAGCGCGACAGAAAGAACGTGACCGGACATGGCATCTCATCCTGCAAAGGTGCGCACTAAGGTAGCGCGCCATGGCATAACACCGGCCTGCCGGCCGGAACAAGAAACGACGCAGCATGTGCAGCCGCGTCGAACCCAACGTTTAGGCGGCGAGCAGGCCGGCCGGCAACTGCATGGTCAGGCAATGCAGGCTGCCGTTCTGCCAGATCAGCGCACGGCACGGCACCGGCACGATTTCGTGCTGCGGAAACGCTTCGGCCAGCACGGCCTGCGCGGTCGCATCGGCCTTGTCGCCATACGCCGGCATCAGCACCGCGCCGTTGACGATCAGGAAGTTGGCATACGAGGCGGCCAGGCGACGTCCCTGATCCAGGATCGGCTCGGCCCACGGCAGGACGAACAGGCGGTACGGCTGCCCGTCGGTGGTGCGCAGCGCGGCCAGCTCGTTGCCCATCGCCTGCAGTTCGGTGTAATGCGAATCGCTGGTCACATCGCAGCCCTGGTAGACGATCGCATCCGGGCCGGCGAAGCGTGCCAGCGTGTCGATATGCGCATCGGTGTCGTCGCCTTCCAGATAGCCGTGATCCAGCCACAGCACGCGGTCCTGCGACAGCCATGCAGCAAGATCGCTGCTCAGCGACTCGCGCGTGCGCTGCGGGTGACGCTCGTGCAGGCAGGTCCAGGTGGTAAGCAGGGTGCCGGCGCCGTCGGTCTCGATCGCACCGCCTTCCAGCGCAAAATCCACCGTCTGCACCGGGGCGGGCACGAACACCTGTGCCGCATCCAGCGAGCTCACCAATTGGTCGTCCAGGCTGGCCTCGAACTTGCCGCCCCACCCGGTGAAGCGGAAATCCATCAAGCGGAAGCCGCCATCCTGGCGCAGCGTGATCGGGCCGGAATCGCGCAGCCAGGTGTCGTTGTAGGCGGCGATCACAAACCGCACGCGCGTCATGTCCACCCGCGCCGAACGCAGCCGCGCTTCGGCATAGATCTGCAGATCGTCATCGGCCGCGCAGATGACCACCGGCTCGAAGCGGGAGATCGCGGTGACCAGCGCGATGTAAGTCTCTTCCACATCGGCCAGGCGCTCGGCCCAATCGGTACCGGCATGCGGCCACGCAAGCAGCACGGCGGATTGGGGTTCCCACTCGGCGGGAAAGCGAAGACGGTCGGTCATGCCAGGCAATACTCATCTTGGTGTCCGGACAGCGGCCCGGACGTTCATCGATACCCCGCACCCGAGTGCAGGCTCTTGCGATCCTGGCGCACGTTGCCGCGCCAGGCATTGATGCAGATTCGCAGCAACGCATGTCCAAGTGCTGACGGACCAGCGACGTTGCGATGCGAAGCGTTGGGCCGGACCTGCAGCGCGATGTCTGCAAACCGGCCGAGGTGATCTCCAGCTGCTACCTGATCGGCGGCTTCGGCCCGATCTCGTTGGCGTCTGCCTGATTGGCCACCACGTCGATCACCTTGCTTTTTTCGAAGTACACGGTGAATGCCGGATACACCCAGCGGTGGATCGTCGGCCACTGGCGCTTCTGGCCACCGCGCGGGTCGAGCTTTTCCTGCGGCGCACCGTAGCGGCCTTCGACCTGGCTCATGCTGTCGCCGCGCAAGGGCAGGGCGGCGGCGGGCTTTTGCTGTACGCGATCGACCAGCAGCGTTTCGGCAGACGCGGCGGCACTGATCCCCATCAGTGCGATTGTCAGCACAATCGGCGGCATCACAAACAAACGGTTGCGCATGTCATCTACTCCCCAGTGGACAAGATTCGGACGGTGATTACAGCAAAAAACCACAACAGACGTCGGCGCGGTGCATAGCGATCGGGCGGCCGGGTCAGCGTGTGGCCGCAGATCGCGTCTCAACGCGCCAGGGACGGCGGCGCATCAAGCATCGGCCAAGAAAAAACCGCCCGGAGGCGGCTTTCTCGGGTCTGGCACGCGCAGCAACGACTTAGCGCTGACGCGCCTTGAAACGCGGGTTCGACTTGCAGATCACGAAGACCTTGCCGCGGCGGCGGACCACCTTGCAGTCGCGGTGACGGGTCTTCGCAGACTTCAGGGAGGACAGGACTTTCATGGCACACCTCGGCGTAAACGGTTGGATTCGATGGAAGAGTGCGCGCGATCGAGGCTGCACCCGGAATTAAGCCGGCAATTCTAACCGGCTTTTCGTCGTGCTTTCAAGTGGTTGCATCGCAATCGCTGCGAGCGGCGCTACACTACCGCCTGATGACCTTCCGGAAACCTGAATGACCGACCTTTCGCCCGTCCTCACCATCGATGGTCCCTCCGGCGCCGGCAAGGGTACAGTCAGCCGCATCGTGGCTGCCCGGCTGGGCTGGCACTACCTCGATTCGGGCGCGCTGTATCGCGCGGTGGGCGTGGCGGCGAGCTGGGCCGATCTGGACGTGTCCGACCCGGCTGCGCTGGTGCGTTGCACCTTCGATACCAGGGTGGAGTTCGACGACGCGGGCGAGGCGGGGCTGCGGGTGCTGGTCAATGGCGTGGATGCGACCGGCGAACTGCGCCTGGAAACCACGGGCGCCCTGGCCTCGGCGATTGCGGCGATTCCCGAGGTGCGCAGCGCCCTCAAGGAGCGCCAACGCGCATTCAGGCGCGCTCCCGGCCTGGTTGCCGACGGGCGCGACATGGGGACGGTGATCTTCCCGGATGCCGCATTTAAGGTTTTCCTGACCGCCAGTGCCGAAGAACGTGCGGGCCGTCGCCATAAACAGTTGATGGAAAAGGGTGTTTCGGTTATCTTTGACGACCTGCTGCGCGAGATCATGGCCCGAGATGCCAGAGATGCGCAGCGGGTGGTGGCGCCATTGCGGCCGGCCGAAGACGCCGTGCTGATCGATACCAGTGGCATCGGGATCGAGGATGTCGTCCAGCGTGTGGTCGGGGTGTTGTCCGCCCGCACGTCGTCGTAAGCGTTCCGCAAGCGGGCAGGTCCCGCCGACCGTAAGGCGTTCCAAAGCTCCGTCGCGCATCCTGCGTGGCGGTTCTACTACTTCTAAACCGACTCGTTGTTGGGGTCGACCAACAGGCTGGGCGGTCCGTCTCTGTCGCAACCCGACGACCGGCGCCCGTGTGTTCAACTGAGTAAAATCCAAATGACAGAATCTTTTGCTGAACTGTTCGAAGCCAGTCAAGCCAATCTGGCGAAGCTGAAGCCGGGCTCCATCGTCACCGGTACCGTCGTGGAAGTGCGCGGCGACGTGGTGGTGATCAACGCTGGCCTGAAGTCCGAAGGCATCGTGCCGATCGAGCAGTTCCGTAACGACGCTGGCGAGATCGATGTGGGTGTGGGCGACCAGGTCAAGGTTGCGCTGGACTCGATCGAAAACGGCTTTGGCGAGACCGTGTTGTCGCGCGAGAAAGCCAAGCGCGCGATGGTGTGGGACGAGCTGGAAGAAGCGTTGGAAAAGAACGAAACCATCACCGGCCGCATCAGCGGCAAGGTCAAGGGTGGTTTCACCGTGGACATCAAGGATGTCCGCGCGTTCCTGCCTGGTTCGCTGGTGGATGTGCGCCCGGTGCGCGACCCGGCCTACCTGGAAGGCAAGGAGCTTGAGTTCAAGCTGATCAAGCTGGATCGCAAGCGCAACAACGTCGTGGTGTCGCGTCGTGCCGTGGTCGAGAGCGAGCACTCGGAAGAGCGCGAGCAGCTGATGGACAAGCTGCAGGAAGGCGCGATCCTGAAGGGTGTCGTCAAGAACCTGACCGATTACGGCGCATTCGTGGACCTGGGCGGTATCGACGGCCTGCTGCACATCACCGACATGGCCTGGAAGCGCGTGCGCCATCCGTCCGAAGTCGTCAACGTCGGCGACGAGCTGGACGTGCGCGTGCTGAAGTTCGATCGCGAGCGTAACCGCGTCAGTCTCGGCCTGAAGCAGCTGGGCGAAGATCCGTGGGACAACATCGCCCGTCGTTACCCGGCCAACAGCCGCGTGTTCGGCAAGGTCTCCAACGTCACCGATTACGGCGCATTCGTCGAAATCGAGCCGGGCGTCGAAGGTCTGGTGCACGTTTCCGAGATGGATTGGACCAACAAGAACGTCAATCCGTCCAAGGTTGTGCAGGTCGGCGACGAAGTCGAAGTGATGGTGCTGGATGTCGACGAGGAGCGTCGCCGCATCTCGCTGGGCATGAAGCAGGTTGCAGCCAATCCGTGGGAAACCTTCGCTGCCACCCACAAGAAGAACGACAAGGTGTCCGGTCAGATCAAGTCGATCACCGACTTCGGCATCTTCATCGGTCTGGACGGCGGCATCGACGGCCTGGTGCACCTGTCCGACATCAGCTGGAACACCACCGGCGAAGACGTCGTGCGCAACTACAAGAAGGGCGACACGCTGGAAGCCGTCGTGCTGGCAGTGGACCCGGAACGCGAGCGCATCAGCCTGGGCGTCAAGCAGCTGGAGCAGGACCCGTTCGGTCAGTACATGGCGTCCAACCCGAAGGGTTCGAAGGTCGAAGGCGTTGTGCGTGAAGTGGATGCCAAGGGCGCCACGATCGACCTGGCCGACGGCATCGAAGGCTACGTCGCTGCACGCGATATCGCCAACGAGCGCGTCGACGATGCGACCCAGCACCTGAAGGTCGGCGACAAGATCGAAGCCAAGTTCGTGGGCATGGACCGCAAGGGCCGCACCCTGCAGCTGTCGATCAAGGCCAAGGACGATGCCGAAATGCGCGAGACGCTGGAGGAATACCAGTCCTCCGCTGCGTCGGGCGGCATGACTCAGCTGGGCGCGCTGCTGCGTGCACAGTTGAACAGCAACAAGTCCGAGTAAGCGCGTAGCGCTCTGTCGAGCGTGATGGATCGGCCCGGGCTTGCCCGGGCCGATTCCGATGTGTCAGTCGAAAAAAGCAAGTTCCCATGACCAAGTCCGAATTGATTGAAATCCTGGCGCGACGCCAAGCGCATCTGAAGTCGGACGACGTGGATCTGGCGGTGAAGTCACTGCTGGAAATGATGGGGCAGGCGCTCTCCGATGGTGATCGGATCGAAATCCGCGGGTTCGGCAGTTTTTCGCTGCATTACCGTCCGCCACGTCTGGGTCGCAATCCCAAGACCGGGGAATCGGTTGCACTGCCGGGCAAGCATGTTCCGCATTTCAAGCCGGGCAAGGAATTGCGCGAGCGTGTCAGCTCCGTGGTCCCGGTCGATCTGGCCGATGCCGCCGAGTGACGACGGCTCTAGCGCTGCGTTTATGTCGGCTCAGTTAAGCTAGGCGCCTTCCCGACGGAGTCGCGCGATGAAGGTGTTTCGCTTGCTGGTGATGCTGGCGTTCCTGTTGGTCGGCCTGATTATCGGTGCGGTCAATTCCCAGGACATCACTCTCGATTTCCTGTTTTCCAGTGTGCACACCAGTTCCGGGGTGGCGATCATTGTCGCGCTGCTGGTCGGTGTGTTGATCGGTGCCGGCATGGTGCTGGTCAGTGTGGTCATTCCTCTCTATTCCAAGCTGCGTCAGGCCAACAAGGCTGCTGCGGTCAGCCGCGCCGATGCAAGGCCCATCACGCCTGCCGCAGTCGAGCCGCGCCCTCTCGATGGACTCTAAGCACGTATGGACTTCCTGACCGAGTGGTTCTGGTTTTTCCTGTTTTTACCGCTGGCGGCGCTCAGTGGCTGGATCGTCGGCCGCCGCGGTGGTCAGCGTCATGGCGATACCCAGGTCAGCCGACTGTCCAGTACCTACTTCCGTGGTCTGAACTACCTGCTCAACGAGCAGCCGGACAAGGCGATCGAGCTGTTTTTGCATATCGCCGAGCTGGATAAGGAAACCTTCGAGACACAGGTCGCGCTGGGCCATCTGTTCCGCCGCCGCGGCGAGGTCGATCGTGCCATCCGGCTGCATCAGGGACTGGTACAGCGCGCCGACCTGACCGACCAGCAGCGTGTGCAGGCCTTGCTTGCGCTGGGCGAGGACTATATGAAGTCCGGTCTGCTGGATCGTGCCGAGACGGTCTTTACCGAGCTTGCGCAGCTGGATCAGCGTGCGCCGCAGGCCCTGCGTCACCTGATCGGCATCTACCAGGCCGAACGTGACTGGGAAAAGGCGATCGACAACGCCACCCGCTACGAAGAAGTCACCGGCGAGCCGATGGGCAAGCTGATCTCGCAGTTCGAATGCGAGCTGGCCGATCGCTACCGCGGCCTGGGGAAGGCCGATGAAGCCTTGCAGGCGATCGCGCGTGCGTACCAGGCCGACGGCACGTCCGTGCGCGCCGGCATCCTGGAGGGGCGCATCGAAGCCGAGCGCGGCCATGACGAGGCCGCCGTGCGCGCCTTCGAGCGTGCCGCACGCCACGACCCGGAGTACCTGCCGGAAATCATTCCTGCCTTGATGGCCGCCTATCGGCGGGTCGGCGACATCGCCGGTGCACGTAATTTCCTGTCGGAGATGACCGAGCACTATCGCGGTATCGCGCCGGTGCTGGCGCTGACCCAGTTGATGGAAGCGCAGGACGGGGTTGCGCCTGCGCTGGCCTATCTCGGCCGTCAGCTCAAGGACCGCCCATCGGTGCGCGGCGAGTCGGCGCTGATCGATCTGACGCTTGCCGAAGGCAGCGATCCGGTGGGCACCTTGAACGATCTCAAGCACATCACCGATCAGCTGTTGGTGCGTAACCCCAGCTACCGCTGCACCCGCTGCGGGTTCGGCGCAAAGACCCACCATTGGCAATGCCCGAGCTGCAAGGAGTGGGGCACCGTCAAGCCGCTGTTGAATTACGCGGTGGTGTGAGGCGTGTCTTTGGTTTTGCGGCAATGTGCATCGAGTCCGATCGCCCCTGCGTTGGTGCGTCTGTGCAGCTTGCGTCGGTGGCGGTCACACTGCGCCGTCGACCGCAGATTCGCGGCGCTGCAGATGCGGTCGCGCTGGCCATGCCGTGGTCTGCCCAATGACCTCACGCCTGGCCGGGCCGGCTTGCAGCGGTGCTCCTTTTCGTTGCCTGCGTCGACCATGCGGCAATCCTGTGCCCATGCTTTCCCAAGCGGTGATCGGCGCTGATGCCTCACCTCTGGCTCTGGTGCGCCTTGCACGTGAGCGTTGCGGCGCTTGGAACGTGGCTGCTGCGCCGTTATGCATTGCATCGTCGTCTGCTCGATCAACCCGGTGAGCGACGCAGCCATGTGGTCGCCACCCCGCGTGGCGGTGGCATGGCGATCGTCGCTGCCATTCTGGTGGGGTGCGTGGCGGGCAGCCTGCTGTGGCCAGCGGCGCGCGTGGTGGTCGGGTGGTTCGCGATCGGCTTGATCCTGGTGGCGGGCGTGGGTTGGTGGGACGACCATCGGCCGTTGTCGGCCAGGCTGCGGTTTGCAATCCATCTGGCCGCCTCAGCTTCGCTTGGGTCGCTGGTCACCTATTCCACGGGCAACGTCGTGGACGGTGTTCTCAGCGCGGTGGCGTCGGTGGTGTTGATCAATGTCTGGAATTTCATGGACGGCATCAACGGGCTGGCCGCCAGTCAGGCCGCGCTGGCCGCCCTGGCATTCGCGTTGGTGGTTCCGGCGGGTTGGTCGTTGGCCGGCCTGGCGGTGGCGGCGGCGTGCCTGGGGTTTGTTCCGTTCAATTTTCCGCGCGCGCGCATCTTCCTCGGCGACGGTGGTAGCGGTGCGCTTGGCTACGTGTTGGCTGGGTTGCTTGCGCTGGGCGTGGCGGGGNNGGCTACCACTGACGGCATTCCTTGTCGACGCCGGCTTCACGCTGCTGTCTCGCATGCTCGCCGGGCAGCGTTGGTGGGAACCCCACGCCCAGCACGTCTATCAGCGCCTGGCGCGCCGACTGGGGACGCACGTTCCGGTAACCGCTATTTATTTCGCTTTCAGCCTCGCTGCCGTCTGCTTGTATGTGTTACTTCGTCATGATGTGTTCGGTCAGCAAGTCTGGGCAGCATTGGTGTGGGGCCTGGGCGCGAGTGCCAGCTGGTATCTTCTGCGCGATGGATTGCGCAATTCTTGAATAATGGATTCCTATGATTTCCTGGCGTGACCGTTTGACCAAGGCGCTGCCGCAAGTGGCAGTCGTGGTACACGACCTTCTGATGGTCTGGGTGTGCTGGCAGCTGCTGCATGCGGGTCGTTACTCGATGTTGCGCGAGGCGCCGGATCTTCCCCTGTGGGACTGGCGCACCGCCGTCGTCCTGGTGGCGCAGGGCCTGGTGTTCTGGAAGATGGGGCTGTACCGCGGGCTCTGGCGCTTCGCGTCGGTGCCCGATCTGTGGAACATCTTCAAGTCGAGCTTCCTCGGACTGGTGGCGATCGTATTGGCGCTGTCGTACGACCGCCTGGATGGCGTGCCGTTGTCGGTGCTGGTGGTCTATCCGTTTGCGCTGTCGGCGCTGCTTGGGACGCCGCGCCTGCTGTATCGCGCCTGGAAGGACTACCAGATTGCGCACTCCGGTGATGCGGCGCAACGCGTGCTGATCCTCGGGGCCGGGCGTGCTGCCGAAGGTCTGGTGCGCGACCTTCGCCGCACCGGTACCTTCGTGCCGGTCGGCTTTCTGGACGATGCCAACAACCTGCATGGCGCAAAGATTCAGGGCCTCAACGTGCTGGGCAATCTGGATCAGGCCGCGTCGATCGCGAAAGAGACCGCCGCCAAGCTGCTGGTGATCGCGATTCCGTCGCTCGATGCATCCGGCATGCAGCGCGTGGTGGCGATCTGCGAGAGTACCGGCCTGCCGTTCCGGATGGTGCCCAAGCTGATCAATGTGCTGGAAGGCCGCTCGCTGCCTGGCGAATTGAAGGAAGTCGCCATCGAGGACCTGCTCAATCGCAAGCCGGTGACGCCGGACTGGCGCCTGATCCGCGACTGGCTGACCAACAAGACCGTGATGGTGACCGGCGCCGGTGGCTCGATCGGCTCGGAGGTCTGCCGTCAGTGCGCGCGCCATGGGGCGCGTCGCATCGTGCTGCTGGAAATCGACGAGCTGGCGCTGTTGACCATCGACTCGGACCTGCGTCGGTTGTTCCCGGATATCGAAGTGGTGCGGGTGCTCGGCGATTGTGGCGACCCGGCCGTGGTGGCGCACGCGTTGAACACCGCCGCTCCCGACGCGGTGTTCCATGCCGCCGCGTACAAGCAGGTGCCATTGCTGGAAGAGCAGCTACGCGAGGCAGTGCGCAACAATGTGCTGGCGACCGAGAACGTGGCGCGTGCCTGCCAGCGCGCACGCATCGAGACGTTCGTGTTTATCTCCACCGACAAGGCGGTCGAGCCGGTCAACGTGCTGGGCGCAAGCAAGCGCTATGCGGAGATGATCTGCCAGAGTCTGGACGCGCGCGATGCGCCAACGCGCTTCATCACCGTGCGCTTCGGCAACGTGCTGGATTCGGCCGGTAGCGTGGTGCCGTTGTTCCGCGAGCAGATCCGCCAGGGTGGCCCGGTCACCGTGACGCATCCGGATGTGACGCGCTACTTCATGACCATCCCCGAGGCCTGCCAGTTGGTGATCCAGGCAGCCGCCTCGGCCTCGCATGGCGCGATCTATACGCTGGACATGGGCGAGCCGGTGCCGATCCGGCTGCTTGCCGAGCAGATGATCCGCCTTGCCGGCAAGCAGCCGGGCAAGGATGTGGCGATTCTGTACACCGGGCTGCGTCCGGGCGAGAAGCTGCACGAGACCCTGTTCTACTCCGACGAAGACTACCGCCCGACCGCGCATCCCAAGATTCTGGAAGCCGGCGTGCGCGAGTTCTCGCACGAGCAGGTACTGCAGCTGGTGACGCGCCTGCGTGAGGCGGTTAACCGCTATGACGTCAAGGCAATGGAGACTGTGCTGGGCAGCCTCATGCCGGATTTTGCGGCTGCTCGACGGAAAGTCGACGCGCGATCTGATACGGTCGTTCCATTCCCCGCACGTGAGGTCAGAAGACTGTAATGAGCCAGCGTATTCGCAAGGCCGTATTCCCCGTCGCAGGTCTTGGGACCCGCTTTCTTCCGGCGACCAAGACGGTGCCGAAGGAAATGCTGCCAATCATCGACAAACCATTGATCCAGTACGCCGTCGACGAGGCCATCCAGGCCGGCTGCGATACGTTGATCTTCGTGACCAACCGCTACAAGCACTCGATCGCCGACTACTTCGACAAGGCCTACGAGCTGGAGCAAAAGCTCGAGCGCGCAGGCAAGCTGGAGCAGCTCGAGCTGGTGCGGCATGCGCTGCCCGAAGGGGTCCGCGCCATTTTCGTGACGCAGGCCGAGGCGCTGGGCCTGGGTCATGCGGTGTTGTGTGCCAAGGCCGTGGTCGGCGATGAGCCGTTCGCGGTGCTGTTGCCCGACGATCTGATGTGGAACCGTGGCGACGCCGCGCTGACCCAGATGGCCGATGTGGCCGAAGCATCCGGTGGTAGCGTCATTGCCGTGGAAGACGTGCCGCACGACAAGACCGCCAGCTACGGCATCGTGTCCACCGACGCATTCGACGGCCGTAAGGGTCGCATCAATGCGATCGTCGAAAAGCCCAAGCCGGAAGTGGCCCCGAGCAATCTGGCCGTGGTCGGTCGCTATGTGCTCAGCCCGAAGATTTTCGAGCTGCTCGAAGCCACCGGTGCAGGCGCCGGCGGCGAGATCCAGCTGACCGATGCAATTGCCGAGTTGTTGAAGAAAGAGCAGGTCGACGCGTTCCGTTTCGAAGGCCGTCGTTTCGATTGCGGCGCGCACATCGGTTTGATCGAGGCGACCGTCCACTTCGCGCTCGAGCATGAGAAGCATGGTGGGCCGGCGAAGGAAATCCTGCGCAACGCATTGGCCCAGGCCGACGCGCGCGGCTGATCGCGCCACCCATGTTTCATCGCGAACGACGCCACCCGGCGTCGTTCGTCGTTTGGGCGTCACCGATCAAGGGTGGGCGAGGCCCCGGTGGAAACGCTGGCGCCCGGGCTGGTCAGCGCAACAAGCAAGCAGATGCAAGGCGTCGGTGCGCACGTGTCGTTAGAATCCAGGCATGAGCCAATCTGCGCACGCCAGTGAACTGATCAACGTTGTCGCTCTGCTGGGCGCTGCGGTGGTTGCCATCCCGCTCTTCCGACGCTTGGGCCTGGGTTCGGTGCTTGGCTACCTGGCAGCGGGGCTGGCGATCGGGCCCTTCGGACTGGGCCTGTTCGACGACCCGCAGGCGATCCTGCATGTCGCCGAATTGGGCGTGGTGATGTTCCTGTTCGTGATCGGGCTGGAGATGCGGCCGTCGCATCTGTGGAGCCTGCGCAAGGAAATCTTCGGCCTGGGCACCGTGCAGATCTGCCTATGCGCACTGGTGCTGACCGGTATCGGGATGTTGCTGGGTTTTTCGCCACCGGTGGCCTTCGTGGCCGCGTCCGGTTTCGTGCTGACCTCGACGGCGGTGGTGATGCAGTTGCTGGCCGAGCGCGGCGACGTGGCCTTGCCCTCGGGGCAGAAGATCGTGGCGATCCTGTTGTTCGAGGACCTGCTGATCGTCCCGTTGCTGGCGATCGTGGCCTGGATGGGGTCCAGTGGCGACCCGCAGGCCGCGTCGCAGCGCTGGCACGACATCGGCATCGGCCTGGCCTGCATCGTCGGTCTGCTGGTGGCCGGGCGCTGGCTGCTCAATCCGCTGTTCCGGATCCTGGCTGCGTCCAAGGCGCGCGAGGTGATGACGGCCGCGGCGCTGCTGGTGGTACTGGGCGCGGCGCTGCTGATGCAGGTAGGTGGGTTGTCGATGGCGATGGGCGCGTTCCTCGCCGGGGTGCTGTTGTCCGAATCCACCTTCCGCCATCAGATCGAAGCGGATATCGAGCCGTTTCGCGGCATCTTGCTGGGCCTGTTCTTCCTGGGTGTGGGCATGAGCCTGGACCTGCGCGTGGTCGCCGCCGACTGGCGACTCATCCTGGTCGGCGTGTTGGCACTGATGGTGGGCAAGGCGGTGTGCATCTATGCGGTGGCGCGGGTGATGGGCAGCGATCATCGCCAGGCATTGGACCGTGGTGTGCTGATGGCGCAGGGCGGCGAGTTTGCCTTTGTGTTGTTTGCCGCGGCCTCGGCATCGGGCGTGATCGATGCGCAGGTCGATGCCACCCTCACGGCCATCGTGGTGCTGTCGATGGCGCTGACGCCGTTGTTCGTCCTGTTGCAGCGGCGTTTGACGCCCGCGCCGGAGGTGTCGCTGGAGGGTGTGGAAGCGGCCAACGGTCAGACCGGTAGCGTGCTGGTCATCGGCTTCGGCCGCTTCGGTCAAGTGGCCAGCCAGTCGCTGCTGGCGCGCGACGTGGACGTGACCATCATCGATAACGACATCGAGATGATCCAGAGCGCGGAGGAGTTCGGTTTCAAGATCTATTACGGCGATGGCACCCGGCTGGATGTGCTGCATGCCTCGGGCGCGCACAGTGCGCGCGCCATCGCGGTGTGCATCGACGATCGCGAAGCGGCCAACCGCATCGTCGAGCTGGCGACGCGCGAGTTCCCGCATGCGCGCCTGCTGGTGCGCTCGTTCGATCGTGAGCATTCGCTGCAGCTGATCGCGGCCGGTGTGGATTACCAGATCCGCGAAACCTTCGAGTCGGCAGTGACCTTCGGCCAGGTGGCGCTGGTCGAGCTGGGCGTGGATGAGGACGAGGCCGGCATGATCGCGCGCGAGATCCGCCGCCGCGATGCGGAGCGGCTGGAGCTGGAAATCGCCGCCGGTAATGTGCGTGCCGGGGCAGGATTGATGTTCGGTAACATCACACCGACGGTGCCCAGGCCCACGCCGTTTACGCCGCCGCGACGGGAGAGCCGGTCGCTCAACCGCAATGCGTTGCCGCAGGCCAGCGAAGAGACTGCGGAAGAGACCAGGGGCGACTGACACCACCACGCAATCGTCGGGTGAGGGTGGAGGGCTGCGCAGGAACCGATTGGGCGGGTGTGAGATGTCGCGCCGGCTTTTCGGTGGTGCACCTGTCTGGTGTCCCTTGGCGTCAGCGCAGTGGTCATGTCGCGTGGTCGAGTGCATGGTGCGCTCACCGCTTGCGGGACGCGCTGTGCATCCATCCATGGACCCTGTGGCGGCATCCATGCCGCCACAGGGTCCCGCAAGCGGCGAGG
>NZ_JPLE01000079.1 GCF_001010415.1 Xanthomonas pisi DSM 18956 | reverse complement strand
TTGACTGGAACGCCTGCGTCAGCCTGCTTGAGCGTGGCGATGATCTGTGTCTCGGTGAACTTCGATGTGCGCATGGAACCTCCTGACTTGGGAACAATGCCAGAAAGATCTACTTATGCGGTGTCTGCCGATCGGGGGAGCTTACGGAGGTATTGGTGGTTTACGTGGATACAGAAGAAAAATTTGCACCTTAGTTTTAAGTCTGTTCTAGCGGGTCAGGTCAACCTGACCGCGTTAGTCTTAGCAATAAAATTCGTGACTGCAATATTCAGTCGGTCATGCAGCTACCTATCTCACTATTCACTCAAGCCGCCAGCGTTTTTTTCTGCACGGCCCAATGGGAGCGTTCACTCCATGGAAATCCTCTACTCGGGTACGGACAAGATACTCTGCGACTCGCTAACTTTGATGCTCACTGAATCTCGAATCGATCACGAGACTAGCAAGCGCTTGTACAGAGTGCAGATAAATGACGCCGATGAAGTGCATCAGGTTTTAGTTCATTGCAATGATTGGGACAGTGCAGCCCGACAGCTCGACATGCTTACCAGGAGGACGCAACACAACGAGGCACCCGCGTCAGTGAGTCCTGGATCGCGTCGCCAGTACGCTGCAGTGCTCATGATTGCTCTTGGAATCTCTGCCGGCCTTGCCGCTACAAAGCTACTACATAGCGCCCCCAACCCTTGCCTATTCTTACCGCAGCCCCATGCTCCCACCCGATAGACGACTGGTAGGTATGTCGTCGACGCCGGCAACGCAGCGATCAAGGTATCGGGCGCTAACGGGGTCAGGTTCACTTCCTACCCAAATGTCAGGCTACAGCCTCAACTTTCGACAGGGCTTCCTCGCTATCAGCACCAATGCCTGGCTGCGAGTCTTGTGCCATGGCCAGACTTCCACGCATCGACCTTCCCGGCATCCCGCAGCACATCGTGCAGCGCGGAAACAACCGCTTGCCGTGCTTTCTGGATGATGGCGATCGATTGCGCTATCTGCACCTGATACATGAGGCCCTGCACGCCACAGGCTGCCAGCTGCACGCTTACGTCTTGATGGACAACCATGTGCACTTGCTAGTCACGCCACCTGCAGCGGGACGCATCGGACAACTGATGCAACGGCTTGGGCGAAACTACGTCGCATTGTTCAATGGCCGCCACGGGCGCACGGGTACGCTATGGGAAGGTCGGTACAAAGCATGTCTTGTGGACAGTGCGGACTACGTTCTTCGCTGCTATCGCTACATTGAGCTCAATCCGGTGCGTGCTCGCCTGACCGACAACCCGGCGACGTATCGCTGGTCCAGCTGCCCAGCCAACCTAGGCCAACGCAAGCACTCCGCACTGACACCACATCCCTGTTGGCTTGCGCTTGGCAGCGACCCGATCGAGCGATCCAACGCCTACCGTGCTCTACTCGATGAAGCCCTCCCCGACGAACTGCTTACCAGCATCCGCCTTCATCTACAGCAGCAGCGAGCCCTGGGCCACGACGCATTCCGCGCAATGGTTGAAGCCAAGACCCGCCGCTTTGCGGGCGTAAGGCCCGCTCATCGGCCAGCCAAACCGAACACCGCCGACTGATAAGTTAACCTGACCCCGTTATTTAGACCCCGTTATTTACCCTCAGAAAGATGAGTCTCTTAGATGACCGGCTGCTTCAGCCATCCAGCTTGCATGACGCCAAGGTTGATCAGCTTAGTTACCAACCGCGCACCAGGCTCCAAGAGATGCCGTGTGTCCGCATCCCCGCCTGGATCTTCGGCAGAATTGGAGGCATAAATATGTCCATGGTGAGCAATAGCTGCCTCTATTAACCTCCGCCCTAACCCGCGCCTCTCAGCAAACTTTGCGACATGAATATAGTTGATCCATTTCCCCCCCTGGTTATCGACATAGATAGCGAGATAAGCAAACGTCCCGCTTTCGAGTGGGCCTGGCATGAAATTATCTCGCGAACGTAAGCCAAACCAAAGGTGATCGTCTTCTGCATCCAGCTGCAGATCGTAAAGCCAAGCGCCTGCTGGATAGCAGTCTTCGTCTGCAACAAAAGAATTCGTCCGCTTCATCAACCGACGTCGACCGGGCATTCTGGTGTAGAAATAGTTGGTGATCTTAGGTTGTTTGAAATCAGGCATGAGTGCTCCCTCCGTCTGAACATCATGCCCAACAAGCGTCTGCATAAACCCGACAATTTGTCTCTACGGGCACCCTGATGTGATACGCCCACGCTTCCCTAGACATCTCAGGGCCATAGAACATGGCCAATTCGGAGGTATCCAGGAGCAGCAAGCGGTATACAGCTGAGTTTAAGGTTGACGCGGTCCGGCAAGTGACCGATCGTGGCTTCAAGGTGATAGAGGTCGCCGAGCGCCTGGGGGTCACCACGCACAGCCTGTACGCTAACGGGGTCGTGTTCACTTCCTACTTATGTCGACTCCCCGTAATTC
>NZ_JPLE01000078.1 GCF_001010415.1 Xanthomonas pisi DSM 18956 | reverse complement strand
TGAATTACGGGGAGTCGACAGGGGGCAGCGTCACAGACTTAAGAGCAAGCCTAGACCAAACCAGACTGACTAATCAGTTAGGGGGCGCAACCTCGTAGTCGGGCTGCTCATGAAAAAACTGGGCAGTTGAGGTGTACAACATCATATTCAAATTTGACGCATGACCTTTTATAATTCCATGCATCACGCCTGAAGTGTTAACCACTGGGCCACCGGAATCACCTGGACCTATGAGGTCGCCAAAGTCGGCCGTTGCGCCAAGCAGTCCGGCAGTAATGGGATTACCTGCAGGAATCCTCGCATCCGTCCAGTAGCACATCACGTCAGTGGTTCTACCGCTTGTGCAGAATCGTTCGGTTGAGGATGCGGGGGCATGCCCACTCACTGCTATCGAAGCAAGCCCCCCATCTCGCGAGCGGTAGAGAGCTGCTCGCGAGAGCAGAACTTTCCCTAATGCACGCGGTTCATACCTCGAAACAATTGAGCAGGTAAGTCCAGTTGATGGTGCAGAGCAATACCGATAACTATGGTTAACCGGCTCCACACGAATCAATTCAAGATCTGAAACATTCGACTTCCAAGAAACATAGCCAAGGTCCGATCCCCTGACCGAAACTGAGCTATTGTAATCACCACAATGACCTGCGGTCAGGACGAATCTCACAGCTCGCCTGTATGGGGTCAAGTTGGCAAGAAATCCCTTTTGCTTAAGCACAAGGCCGGCGGTGCATTCGTTACCAAGGCTCATTGTCAAAACCGTGCCACCGACAACAGGCTGATGGAGTCGAGCTGGATCAATAGCCAGTGCGGATCCAGATGCAAAGAAAGTCAATACGCTTACGGTAACCAGGGCGTAGCTATAGGGCCTGGATTTTTCTTGCTGCGCTTGTCGACTTACAGGCCGAGTATTTATCATTTTTCTGCAATTTTTTGGGTGACGGTATTTACAATATAATAAATCATTTCGTTAATTAGATTTAATTAACAACGAAGATACGCCGCATCAAGCGAAGCTAAGAGCCACCGGCACTCACTCCGGCCAAGCAGCACAAATTGATAATTTTTCTAGTTAAATAAAAAAACTATTATTTTTTTTAATAAAAGATTCAGGCAGGGCCAGTGCTTCTGGACGGAACATAGCGCGGGTGTCGCTGCATGTTCAGTCAGAACGTAATCGCCCACTTGTTGAATCGTGAAGGCATCCAAGCGTGGTTTCTTCACTAGTTTGCGAATTCCAAGGTAGCGCACCCTCTGCTTCACCGGCATATCCCTTACAGCATCTTTGGGGATTTACTGGTAGCTGACCTGATACGGCTCGCGTAATTTGCATCGTGGACATCAGGTCATCTCGCACTGCTAGGACGGTGGCGACTGGATAGCAAGGAGCTACGCGCCGACATCTTTAAAGCCGCCGGGACCTTCCGGCGGCTTTTTTTTGCACACGATCTGAACTGCTTTTTTAGCTGCTGAACGTCGGCCAGCCGATGCCGATAACGCTCTCTTTTGCGAGGACCAGCTGTCCTATCTGGACGTTGATCACGACTTCTTTTTTTTGCGGCCGCCCACGTTGATCTGCATGTATCTCTGATCGATCGCGCCTGCCGTATTAAGCATTTGAGATACGTGGCTGTCGTCGTTGAACGTCACGACTAGCGCAACGCTCTCAGCAGAACCGTGTGCCCATCCAAATTTGGACAGCATTGCGGTGCGCACCTCAGGCGATGCAGCACGAAACGCAGCCACCAACGTGGCCTCGGACGGGTCCAATTCCATCCGCTGTTCTAACAGCACATACATGATGTCTACGCCGCGAGCATGCGCGGCCAATAGCTAGGCTCCACCCGGCATGTTCTGGTCCTTCTCGAAGTACAGCTGCCTCCACTTCGAGATGCCACATGCGTCCGCCATCTCCTGCTGCGTCAAGCGCAGGCGTTGCGAGGCATGCAGTGCAAGGCTCATCAAACGCACCAGCGTTCTCGCACATAAGTTCCTGCGGCATGACTCCTATCTCTGCGAGAACCCCAAGTGTGGTGCGACGTATACAGGCCATTCGGAGTTGACCGGTATTGCCAGCCCCAGCGGCGTGCCGACCTCACACAGCGATCTTCCACCCACACCGGCGTATAAGCGCGCCCAAGCGCGCCCAAGCGCTGCAGGCCTACCGCGAGTCGCTAGGCGACCGCCAGCTGGATCTGCTCCCCGTAGGCGGCGAGCCGTTCTTTCCTCACCGCTGAGGCATCCCTAATGCGAAAGACCCTTGATTGGGCAGCATTGCTGCCCACGGCGAAGCTTTGCCTAGACGTTGAGCGCATCCACGACAGCCTGGTGAAGACCGAGCACGGCTACATCGGGCGCACTGCCGCACCTGAGACAGATCAGCGCTTCGGCGCGGTTGTGGTTGCCGCGCTCATGCGTGATGGGCTTGCCACCTCTGACGCCTTCGATGAGCGACTGGTCGTGCTGACCGAAGCCGCCACCGCTTTGTTCCATCTCCAACGCAGAAACACCGAGGTCGGTTCGTAAGGAATGCCAACAGCTGGTTCACCGCACAGGAGCCGCAATTCGTCGGTGCGGCCAGCAATGTGCCGCAGCGCGCCGCACCGCACGCCAAGCACGGAGAGACACGCCTGCTCGCTGCCGCTGTTGACGCGCACCGTCGCGCCGGCGGTGCTTATGTCGTGCTGATTCAAATGGTGGGCCGTGATGGATTCGAACCATCGACCAAAAGATTAAAAGTCTTCTGCTCTACCGACTGAGCTAACGGCCCACTGACCCGACATTGCGTCGGGGTGCGCATTCTACCCTACGCGGGCGTCAAGACAAAATGGCGTAGTGGGTGGGGTCGGGAATGCCGGCGTCGGCGAAGCCGGCAGCGCGCAGGCGGCAGGCGTCGCAGTGGCCGCAGGCGCGCCCATCGGCGTCGGCGCGGTAGCAGGAGACGGTGAGGCCGAAGTCCACGCCCAGTCGCACGCCTTCGCGCACGATGTCGGCCTTGCTGAGGAACTGCAGCGGCGCGTGGACGCGCAGGCCGGCGCCCTCCACGCCGGCCTTGGTGGCCAGGTTGGCCAGAACCTCGAACGCGCGCACGAACTCGGGGCGGCAGTCAGGATAGCCGGAGTAATCCACCGCATTGACGCCGCAGAACAGGTCGTTGGCGCCGACCACTTCGGCCCAGCCCAACGCCAGCGACAGCATGATGGTGTTGCGGGCCGGAACGTAGGTGACCGGAATGCCATCGCCGCCTGCATCCGGCACCTCGATGTCGTCGGTGAGCGCCGAGCCGCCAATGCTGCGCAGATCAACATCGACCACCTTGTGCGCGACCACGCCCTGCGCTGCGGCAACGCGTGCGGCGGCATCCAGCTCGGAGGTGTGACGTTGACCGTAGCGCACGCTCAACGCGTACACGGCAAAGCCCTGCTCCTGCGCGAGCGCAATGACGGCGGCGGAGTCCATACCTCCGGACAACAGAACGACAGCTTTTTTCATTTCAGGAAGGCATCGACAACATCAAGACGCAAAGGCTAGCAGGGTCGGCGCCAGGCCGCGACGGCGCGGTCCGTTCGGCATGCACATCGGGCAAGGCGACGTGCCGGTCAGTTGCCGCCCTTAGCGGCCCGGCTCGTCGTCCCAGAGGATCTTGTGCAGCTGCATCTGAAAGCGCACCGGCAGGCGATCGGCGACGATCCAGTCGGCCAACTCCCGAGGCGTGACCTCGCCCTTGCTGGGCGAAAACCACACCGTGCAACGACGCTCGAGCGCATGCGTCGCGACGATCTCGCGCGACCACTCGTAATCGGCGCGACTGCAGATGACGAACTTGATCTGGTCACGCGCGGTCAGCAGAGGCAAGTTGTCCCAGCGGTTGCGCTGTGCTTCGCCGGAGGCGGGCGTCTTGATGTCGACCACGCGCGAGACGCGCGCATCGACCTCGGAGACATCCAGTGCGCCGGAGGTTTCCAGCGAGACATCGAAGCCCGCATCGCAGAGCTTTTGCAGTAGCACCAGACAGCGCTTTTGCGCCAGCGGCTCACCGCCGGTCACGCAGACATGCCGCACGCCATGGCTGGCGACCTCGGCCACGATCGCGTCGATGTCATGCCACTGGCCACCGTGGAAGGCGTAGGCGGTGTCGCAGTAGGTGCAGCGCAACGGGCAGCCGGTCAGGCGCACGAACACGGTTGGCCAGCCAGCCGCCTCAGCCTCGCCCTGCAGGGACAGGAAGATTTCGGTGATCTTCAATCGCGGCAATGGCGACTGGACGATCTCGCTGGGGACGGCGGCGGCGTTCATGGGCAAAGTATGCGCCGCGCCAACCGGCGACGACGCGCGGGCTCAGCGCAGTTGCTGGCCGAGGCGGATGGACTGCAAGCGTTCCTGGGCGACACGTGCTGCGTCGGAGCCGGGATACTGCGAGACGACCTGCTGCAAGGTTTGCTGGGCTTCGTTGTTCTTGCCTTCGCCATACTGCGACAGGCCGAGCTTCAACAGGCCGCCAGCGGCCTTGTCATGCGTGGGATAGCGGCTGACGAGATCGCGGAACTGCGCCTCGGCAAGCTGAAAATTGCGGGTGGCGTAATAACTCTCACCCAGCCAATACAGCGCATTGGGGGTGTAGACACCATTGGGATAGAGCTCGAGAAAGCTCAGGAACAGCTGCGACGCGTCGTCGTACTTGCCGTTCTTCAATGCATCGAACGCGACGTTGTAGGCAGTGCGCTCATCGTTGCTGATGGCCAGGGTACCTGCATCGCCATGCACGGACGGCGGCTTCTCGGAAGTGGCCGCCGCTGCAGGCCGCGCGGCCGGAGCCGGGGCTGGGGTGACGCTGCCGGTGGCAGAGGGCAGCGGAGGCGTTGCGCCACCTGCACCTTCCAACCGATTCAGACGTCCGTCCAGGTCCAGATACTGGTCCTTGGACTGTTGCTTGAGTTGCTCGTTGTCGTGCTGCAGCTGTTCGACGGTCGCACGCAAGGCCTGCAGGTCCGAACGCGCCTGCTGCAGCTGATTGAGGAGATCGTTGTTGGCCTGACTGTTGGCCTGCTGCTGCTCGAGCACCGCCACACGATCAGCGAGACTGGCTCGCTGGGCGTATGCCGGCGCGGCGACCACAAGGGCCGCCGCGACGAACAGGGATGTCACTCGAAAGCGCATCGTCTCTTACTGAGCCGTGTACACGATTTCGACGCGACGGTTCTGCGACCAGCAGCTTTCGCTGGTTTCGGTGCAGACCGGACGCTCTTCACCGTAGCTGACGACGGTCAGCTGGCTGGCCGAACCACCGGCAGCCTGCAGCGACGACGACACGGCGTTGCCGCGGCGCTCGCCCAGGCCCATGTTGTACTCACGCGAACCGCGCTCGTCAGCATTGCCCTGCAGGGTGATGCGCGAGGACGGACGGTCGCGCAGGTACTTGGCGTGGCAAGCCATGATGGCCTGGAATTCCGGCTTCAGGGAGTCCTGATCCAGATCGAAGTAGACCACGCGCTGGCGCAGGCAGGCATCGGTATCCAGGTCGCCCGGGCCGTACAGGCCAGAGGTGGACGGGCCGGTGGGAACGGAGGAACCGGCGGTGGTATCGGTTGCGGGAGGCGGAGTTTCCTTCACCTTCTTCGAGCAACCAGCCAGCACGGCAACGGACAGCAGGGAGACAAGCAAGACGCGGGTGGACTTGTTCATGGGATACCTATGGAGGCTCTGGGCCAATGAGTGGTTTAACGCAGCGAAATATTAACATTAATGCGCGGTTCGGTAAGGCCCCCAAGCGGGTTCTCTCACATCACCATCGGCCAGAACCAGACGCTGGCGGACCCGAGCGTCGGCGGATACGGCATAAAGCACGCCCCGGCCACCCTCACGTGCGGCGTACAACACCATGCTGGCGTTGGGCGCAAAGCTCGGCGATTCGTCCAGCGAACCCGGCGAGAGCGTGCTCCAGCTGGGCGAACCCAGGCTGCGATCCATCATCGCGATGCGGTAGCTGTTGCCGCTGCCCTGCGCCACGGCAATCTTCTTGCCGTCGAACGAGACACTGGCGGTCGCGTTGTAGTTGCCCTGGAAGGTCACGCGGTTGGCGCTGCCGCCGCTGGCAGCCACCTGGTAGATCTGCGGACGACCGCCGCGATCGGAGGTGAAATAGATGCTGCCGCCATCCGGCGCCCAGGTCGGCTCGGTGTCGATGCCGAAGTGGTTGGTCAGCTGGGTCAGCTGCTTGCTGCCCAGATCCATCACATAGATCTCGGGGTTGCCGCTGCGCGACAGCGCCAGGGCAAGCCGCCGACCGTCCGGCGAGAACGACGGTGCACCGTTGATGCCGCGGAAGCTGGACACCAGCTCACGTGCGCCGGTGGCGATGTCCTGCAGGTAGATCGAGGAATTGCCGCGCTCGAAGCTCACGTAGGCCAGCTTCTTGCCGTCCGGGCTCCAGTTCGGCGACAGCAACGGCTCGGCCGAACGCACGATGGTCTGCGGGTTGTAGCCATCGGAGTCGGCCACCATCAGCGCATAACGCATCGCGCCGCCCTTGCCGCTGGCGGTCACGTAGGCAATCCGGGTCCAGAACGCGCCACGCACGCCGGTGATTTTTTCGTAGATCGCATCGGCCATCTGGTGCGAGACATCGCGCATCGCATTGGCACGTGCGGTCATCGCCAGACCGAGCATGCGCTCGCCCTTGGCCACGTCGAACAATTCGTACTCGACGCGATAGGCGCCCTCGCCCGCATCCATCACGCGACCGACGACGATGTAGTTCTGCTTGAGGGTGCGCCAGGTCTGGAACTGCACCTCGGTGCCGCGGGTCGGCTTTTCGACGATCTGCGCGACCGGCAACGTGCGGAACTGCCCGGAGCGATCCAGGTCGGCGCCGACGACGGCAGACACATCGGTCTGCGGTGCGGTGCCCGAGCCCTGGTAGGGCATGGGGACAACGGTGATCGGCGTCGCCGAAGCGCTACCGCCCACGATGTCGATGGTGAGCCCTTGTTGCTGCGCGAGTGCGCTCAGCGGCAACAACAGGGCGGTCAGGGCAGCTAGCCAACGCAGCGGTTTTTTCATGGACGGCTCGGATCGGGCGGGAAAAGTGTGCAAGGGATACCAATCAGCGAGTGAACATACTCGCAATCGTGAACGAGACAACGTGAAAGTGGAGCGAGTGGCTGCAAGCGGCCCGGCACCGATGTGACGTGGCTGGTGCCGGGCGCCTGCTCTACCGACCGATCGTCGGGCCGATCGGTACCGCAGCGCGCGATGCGCCAATCGCACTGGTCGAATTCAGCCACAGTGCGGCGCTACCAAGCTGCCGCGCTGGGGCCAACCGGCCAGGTCATCCAAACCAACCGTTACTGATCCTGCGCAGTGAACACAAAGGTCAGATTGCGCTGGAACACCGATTCGTAGCCGCGATACGGCAGCGGCTGCGCGCTCAGTACGGCGGCCTCGATCGAGCGCTGACCTGCCTCGTCGTACGGGCAGCCCGGCGCGACCTTGGCTTCCATCACCTGCCCGCCCGGCAACTGGCGAATATTGATGGTGCATTTCTGCCCCGGCGGCACCGACGGCGGGCGCACCCACTGCCCCAACACCTTCTGCTGGATGGCAGCGGCGTACTTGGCCGACAGGTCGGTACTGGTGCCGCCCTGCCCCGCAGTCGGCTGTGCACTGGTCGCCGCAGCGGCAGAAGCCTGCTGGGCGCGCGCGGCGGCGACCTGGCGCAGCTTCTGCTCGGCCAGCGCGGCTTCCTTGGTGGCCTGCTCGCGCTGCCGGCGGATGTCGGCGATCTTCTTCTGGCGCTCGGCGTCGGCAGCCTGCTCGGCAGCGGCCTGCTTCTTCTTGGCGTCGGCTTCTTCCTGCTGCTTTGCCAGGCGCAGCTTCTGTTCGGCCTCTTCCTGGCGCTTGCGCTCGGTCAGGTCGATCTGCTCCTGGCGGCGCTTGGCTTCCTGTTCCTGCTTGGCCTTCTCTTCGGAAATGGCCAGCGCATCGACCTTGTCCTGGTCGACCTTGTCCGGCTGCGCCACCCGTTCCTGCGCCTGTGCCTGCTGCTGCGTCGGCGCATCCTGCGGGTGCGGCTCGGGGATCGGCTGCGGTGGCGGAACGCTGTCTTCCGGGGCGGGCTCGGGCAACGGTGCCGGCGGCGGCGGTGCTTCCACCGGGGTCGCCTTCAGCGCCTGACGGGCGACTCGCGCCTCGGCGGCGGAGACATCCAGCGAGGCTTCCATGCTGGGGTCGCCCGCGGCCGGCTCGACCGAGCGTTCGGGCGACCACAGCCAGCCGGCGATGAACACCAGCGCGACCAGCACGTGCACGACCAGGGCCAGCACGACCGGCCGCAGCCAGCCATCCTCGCGCGCCGTCTGAGTGGGGAATGCGTCAGCGTGCATCGCTGCCTGCAGTGCCGCCGGAGTCGGAGATCAGGCCGACCTTTTCGACCTTGGCCTGCTTGAGCACGTCGATGGCATCCATGATCTTTTGATACGGCGCGGCGCGATCGCCGGCCACGACCACGCGCGCATCCTTGTCCTGCGCCACGATGGCGGCCAGCTGCGCCTGCAGCGCATCGACATCCATGGCCTGCGGCTTGCCCTTGGGCAGCTGCAAGGCCAATTGGCCATCGGCCGCGACCACCACCACGATCGGGTCCTGCTTGCTCTCCAGCGCCTTGGCGCGCGAGCTCGGCAGGCTGACGTCGGTGCTCAGGGTCAACAGCGGCGCGGTCACCATGAAGATGATCAGCAGCACCAGCATCACGTCGATATACGGCACGACGTTGATGTCGGATTTGAGCTTGCGCTTCTTACGGCGGGAAATACCGGAAATCATCGCGGAACGTTCCTAATTGATCCCTCGCACGGACGTGTGCGATCTGTCGCGGGCGGCTGTCCTGTGCAAGCCCTGCACCCCGGTGCGGGCATGGCGGCGGACTGATCCGCACACCGCGCCGTGCAGGTGCCTGCACTGTAGGCGAGCAGCCGCAGGGGCTTGCGAGAGACGCGCATTACTCGTCCGCGCCAGCCTGGCGCTGCAGGATGGAGCTGAACTCGTCGGCGAAGGTTTCGTAGCGCACCGACAGCCGTTCCACGCGGGTGGTGAAGCGGTTGTAGGCCCACACGGCCGGGATCGCCACGAACAGGCCGATGGCGGTGGCGAACAGCGCTTCGGAGATACCGGGTGCGACCGCAGCGATACCGGCCTGCTCGCCGCTGCTGACCATGTCGTGCATGGTCACCATGATGCCGAACACGGTGCCGACCAGGCCGACGTACGGCGCGGTGGAACCGATGTTGGCCAGCAATTCGAGATTGCGCTCCAGCTGATCGACCTCACGGGTGAAGGCGGTGCGCATGGCGCGCTGTGCGCCTTCGAGCTGCACCCGCGCATCCAGGCGACGGCGATCGCGCAACCGCGAAAACTCGCGGAACCCGCTTTCGAACATCGATTCCAGCCCACCGACGGTGCGGTTGCGGTCGGTTGCCGAGGCGTAGAGCTTGGCAAGATCGGCACCGGACCAGAAGCGGTTCTCGAACTCGTCGGCCTCGCGGTTGGCCTGCTTGAACGCACGTGCCTTGCGGAAAATGATCACCCAGCTGATGAACGAGCCGATCAGCAGCAGCAACACGATGATCTTGACCGGGATGCTGGCGCGCAGGATCAGCTCAACGTAGTTGATGCTGCTGTTGTGCGCCGCCGTGGCGGTTTGCGCCGCGGCCGCGGTGACTTCCTGCGGTAGTGCTTCCACTACCGTGTCCTGCAGGGCCAGGAGCAATGCAATCGACATCCGTTCGTTCCTCAGTAATCGGAATCTGGGGTTTCTAGAGCTTTCAACACGTCGTACAGCGCATCGTCCATGCCGCGCGGGCGAAAGTCGCTGGTGCCGAGTGCGGCAATGCGCACCTCGGCAGTCAACAGCACTTCGCCCTCGCGACGGACCGACTGCGCAAACAGCAGGCTGGCCCGCCTGCATTTCAGCAGGACCGCCGACACTGACAGCGCGTCGTCGAGCCGGGCCGGCTTGAGGAAATCCAGTTGCATCGAGCGGACCGCAAACACCAGACCGTGGTCCTGGCGCATCAGATCCTGCCCGTAACCGACCGCGCGCATCCACTCTGTGCGCGCGCGTTCCATAAAGGCAACGTAGCGCGCGTGGTAGACCACCCCGCCGGCGTCGGTATCTTCCCAGTACACGCGTGTCGGCCAACTGAATACAGGCGGGGAATGGGGATTCGGGAATCGGGAATCGATGGTCATGGGCACGGATTTTCGGTCGAGACGGCCCCGGTGAGCGATGGACGGAGCGGCATCAGAACAGGTCTCCCGGCTCGCCGATGCCTGGTGCACGGTCCCTTGGCGGCTTCAGGCCCAGGTGCAGGTAGGCCTTGGTGGTGACCATGCGGCCGCGCGCGGTGCGGATCAGAAAACCCTGCTGGATCAGGTAGGGCTCGATCACGTCTTCCAACGTTCCGCGCTCTTCCGACAGCGAAGCGGCCAAGGATTCCACGCCCACCGGGCCGCCATCGAAATGCTCGACGATGGTGCGCAACATGCGGCGGTCCAGCTCATCGAAGCCTTCCGGGTCGACCTTGAGCATCTGCATGGCGGCCTGCGCCACCGGCAGATCGATGTGCCCCGCCGCCTTGACCTGCGCAAAGTCGCGCACGCGGCGCAGCAGCCGGTTGGCGATGCGCGGGGTGCCACGTGCGCGACGCGCGATCTCGGCCGCGCCTTCGGGCGTGCAGTCGATCCCCAGGATCGCGGCCGAGCGGATCACGATGCGGGTGAGCTCTGCGGGCGAATAGAACTCCAGCCGCTGCACGATGCCGAAGCGGTCGCGCAGCGGCGCGGTCAGCAGGCCGGCACGGGTGGTGGCGCCGATCAGCGTGAACGGCGGCAGATCGATCTTGATCGAGCGTGCGGCCGGGCCGTCGCCGATCATGATGTCGATCTGGAAATCTTCCATCGCCGGATACAGCACTTCTTCCACCACTGGCGACAGCCGGTGGATTTCGTCGATGAACAGCACATCGTGCGGTTGCAGGTTGGTCAGCAGCGCGGCCAGATCGCCGGCCTTTTCGATCACCGGCCCGGAGGTGGAGCGCAGATTGACGCCCAGCTCGTTGGCGATGACGTGGCTGAGCGTGGTCTTACCCAGGCCGGGCGGGCCGAAGATCAGCACGTGATCCATCGCCTCGCCGCGCGCCTTGGCGGCCTGGATGTAGATCTCCATCTGCTCGCGCACCGGCTGCTGGCCGAGATAGTCGGCCAGGCGCTTGGGGCGGATGCTCGCATCGGCGGCATCGTCTTCGCGGGTGGCGCTGCTGGCGATGATGCGCTGTTCGGTCATCCCGCCATCTTCGCATGCCGCGTGCGGGCGGCGCAGCATCTAGCAATCAAGATCGGCCTGCCGCAGCACGCTGAAGAAGGCGTCGAAGCTCGGCGCGCGCCAGGTTGGGACCAGGCCCTCCCAGCGATCGAAATACACCACGTCCGGCTCGCACTGCGGGCCGCGCGCGCGATAGTCCAGGCACAACAGACAGTCGATGTTATGGCTCGACAGCACCAGCACCCGATCCAGGCCGGCGTGCAGGCAGGCCGCCGCACTGAAGTCGTTGGGGTCTTCGAAGGCAGCGGCCAGATCCAGCAGGCTGCCGATCTTCGCCAGCGGCGACAGATACCGATCCACCAGCACGCATTCCCAATCCACGTAAAGATCGGCGGGAAAGCGGGTCCGCCGCACCCAGCACCAGCGGGTATCGCCGCCATCCTGGACACTGTAGAGCTGCTTGCACAACGCCGGCAGGCGCACGCCCAGGCGCGCTTCGGCAGCGGCCAGCGCATCGGCGCCTGCAGCCGCCGCGGTGTCGTTCCAATGCCCGGGCCCGCTCCAGAACGTGCGTAATGCCGGCGGCTGAGGCTGCCAGTGCACGCGCTCGCTCTCATCGTGCCTGGCCTGTAATGCAGGCGACCAATACACCACATCGACCAGCTGCGACAGCAGAGCGTCCACGTCTTCGAACACGATCAGCCGACGGTTCCCACCGGCATCGACATAGACCAGGGTGGGCTCGGCGTCCGGCACGGAGTAATCCAGACACAAGGCCCGGCTGGGTGAGCGGTGGTCGGCGGCAATGACGATCAGGCGGCGATCGTCGCCACCGGCGGCCAGACCGGCAAATGCGTCGTCGCGGTAGTCCTCGCGAGCGCGCACCTGCGCGAAGGAAAACAATTCCGCACTGCCAAGCAGGCGTGCACGCGGGATCAGCCATTCGGCCTTGAGCCAGTTATCCGGCTCCTCAAACGACGGAGCACGCGCCATCTGTACCGCGCCGCCGTCATAGCGTGTGTACAACGCACACAGCCAGGCTGGCAGGAGTACACCGAGCCGCGCCTGCGCCGCTGCGATGGCGGCCTCGGTTGCCGGCACGCGCCCGAGGTTGAGCGCTTCGTCCCAGAAGGTGTCCAGGCTCGGCGAACGACCGTAGATCATCCACTTGAGCGCGGCCATGCTCAGATCTCCACTTGCGCGCCCAGCTCGACCAGGCGGTTGCCGGGGATGCGGAAGAAGCCGGTGGCCGGGGCGGCGTTGCGATGCATCAGCGCGAACAGCTTGTCGCGCCAGATCGGCATGCCGCGGTTGGCGCTGGCCACGATGGTTTCGCGGCTGGCGAAGAAGGTGGTGTCCATCGGGTCGAAATGGATGCCGCCCTGGTCGCAGGAGCGCATAAGCGCCAGCGGGACGTCGGGCGTTTCCATGAAGCCGAAGCGCACGTAGACGCGGTAGAACTCGTCGCCGATCGACTCGATCTGCAGGCGCTTGTCCACCGGCGCGTACGGGATCGGCAAGGTATCGACGTTGAGGAAGATGTTGCGTTCGTGCAGCACCTTGTTGTGCTTGAGGTTGTGCATCAACGCATGCGGCACGACCATCGGGTCGGCGGTCAGGAACACCGCCATGCCCGGCACGCGTGCCGGCGGTGCCAGCATCAGGCCCGGCAGGAAGCTGTCGATGCGGATACCGTCCTTGCGGATCTCTTCGCGCAGCAGCGCGCGGCCACGGCGCCAGGTGCGCATCAGGGTGAACACCACGATGCCCAGCGCCAGCGGGAACCACGCGCCCTGCAGCAACTTGGCGCCGTTGGCAATCACGAACGCCAGCTCGATGATGAAGAACACCACGCACAACGGCAGCACCCAATTGCGCCAGCGCGGCCACAGCGAGCGCGCCACCAGGGCCAGCAGCAAGGTGTCGATCAGCATCGTCATCGAGACCGAAATGCCGTAGGCCACGGCCAGATTGGTGGAGCTGCGGAAGATCAGCACCAGCGCGATCACCATCACCATCAACAGCCAGTTGATGCCGGGCACGTAGATCTGGCCGATGGTCGTACGCGAGGTGTGCTTGATCAGCATGCGCGGGATGTAGCCCAGCTGCATGGCCTGGCGCGCCACCGAGTACGCACCGGTGATCACCGCCTGCGAGGCGATCACCGCCGCCAGCGTGGCCAGGATGATCATCGGATACAGCGCCCAGCCCGGCACCGCCTCGAAGAACGGGTTCTTCAGTGCGGACGGGTGGTTGAGCACCAGCGCGCCCTGCCCCAGGTAATTGAGCAGCAGCATCGGCAGCACGAAGAAATACCAGCCATGGCGGATCGGCCTGGCGCCGAAATGGCCCATGTCCGCGTATAGCGCCTCGCCGCCGGTCACCGCCAGCACCACCGCGCCGAGGATGAACACCCCGTGCCAGCCGTGTTCGATGAAGAAGCGGATCGCCCACCAGGGATTGAAGGCCTTCATCACCTCCGGCGCATCGACGATGTTCCAGGCACCGATCGCTCCCAGCGACAGGAACCACAGGCAGGTGATCGGGCCGAACACCTTGCCGACCTTTTCGGTACCGAAACGCTGCACCATGAACACGATCAGCAGCACCACCACGGTGATCGGCACGATGAAGGGGTGCAGGCTGGGCGCGGCGATTTCCAGGCCTTCCACCGCGCCCATCACCGAGATGGCCGGGGTGATCACGCCATCGCCGAAGAACAGCGAAGCGCCGAAGATGCCGAGGATGCCCACCACATATGCCGAGCGCGAGCCCTGCTTGAGGGTGCGCTGGGTCAGCGCCATCAGCGCCATGATGCCGCCTTCGCCCTCGTTGTCGGCCCGCATGATGATGGTGACGTACTTGAGCGTGACGGTGATCATCAGCGCCCAGAACGCCAGCGACAGCACGCCCAGCACGGTGTCGTGATCGCTGGTCAACCCATAGTGCGGCGAAAACGCCTCCTTGAGGGTGTACAGCGGACTGGTGCCGATATCGCCGAAGACGACGCCGATGGCGCCGACGACCAAGGCCATATGGCTGTTGGCAGGCGCGTGGCCGTGGCCGTGGCCAGCTGCGGGAGTGGAGGTCTGTGACATGAGTGGGCAGGGTATCGCCGAAGGACGTGAAGAATGAGAAAGGCCGAGCCCGCTTAACGCAGCGCGGCCTGGAGTGCCTTGCGAATGACCGTGGCGACTTCGTCGCCTTCTGCCCCGGCCTCGCGTGCCATGCGCGCGGCCTCGGCCGGCTTGTAACCCAGTTGCTGCAAGGCGACGGTGGCTTCGGATACCGCATCCGGACCCAACTGGCCGGTGATCGGCGCGCCGCTGCTGAAGTCGGCCGCACGGTCGCGCAGCTCCACCACCATGCGCTCGGCGGTCTTCTTGCCGATACCCGGAATGCGCGTGAGCGCGGTGATGTCGCCGCTGGTGATCAGGCGGGCGAATTCGTCCACGCTGACCCCGGACAGCACCGCCAGCGCGATCTTGGCGCCGATGCCGGTGACTTTTTGCACGTCGCGGAACAGCCGCCGCTCGCCCTCGCGCAGGAAGCCGTACAGCGCGACGCTGTCTTCCTTCTGCGCGTAATGGGTGAACAGGATGACGTCGCGACCGACATCGGGCAGGTCGTAGAAGGTGCTCATCGGCGCCTCCAGCTCGTAGCCCACCCCGCCCACGTCGATCACCAGCCACGGCGGCTGCTTGTAGGCCAGGATCCCGCGCAGACGGCCGATCATTGGGCACCGCCTTGGCGGTGCCGGGATTGGGCATTGGGGATTGGGGATTGGCAAGATCCCTCGCAGCCGTCAACGACGGCTGCGCACCGCCGAAGCAGCACAGCGCGCGCAGACTCGCTGTTGCAAATCCCCAATCCCGACTCCCGAATCCCGATCATCATTTCTTGCGGCTCCAGGCCTGTTGGGTAGTGACGCCCAGACGCTGCGCGGTGGCGCGGACGTGGGCGTGGGTGATGGCGACCGCCAGTGCATCGGCGGCGTCGGCCTGCAGCTTGCCTTTCAGATTGAGCATGATGCCGACCATGTGCTGCACCTGCACCTTGTCCGCCCCGCCCTTGCCGACCAGCGCGAGCTTGATTTCGGTGGCAGCGTACTCGTGCACCGGCAGATCGCGCATGACGACCGCGCAGATCGCCGCGCCGCGCGCATGGCCGAGCTTGAGCGCCGAATCGGCGCTCTTGCCCATGAAGACTTTTTCGATCGCCACTTCATCCGGCCGGTAGGTCTCGATCAACTCGCCCAGCCCGTGCAGCAGACGCTTGAGCCGCTGCGCAAAATCGCCCTCGCCCAGCAGCAGCAGCGGTGCGTGATGCACATGCCGGCTGCGACCGCCCGCGTCGACGTCGATGATGCCGACCCCGGTGCGCTGCGAACCGGGATCGATGCCCAGGATGCGGGTCATCGAAGCGCCGGGATTGGGGATTCGGGATTCGGGATTGGTGATGCACCTGCAGTGCGGCGATCGCATTGCTGTTGCGAATCCCGAATAACGAATCCCGCCATCCCAGCCATCATCAGGCGCCGAGCGCCGCTTGATCGACGTTCGAATACACGTCCTGGACATCGTCCAGGTCTTCGAGCATGTCGAGCAGCTTGCGGACCTGCACGGCGGTGTCGCTGTCGACGGCGATGTCGTTGTCTGCGCGGAAGGTGATCTCGGCGTGGGCCGGTTCCAGGCCGGCGGCGGTCAGGGCGTCCTTGACCTGGGCGAAGGCATCCGGGGCGGTCAGCACGTCGATGGCGCCGTCTTCCGCGTACACCACCACGTCGTCGGCACCGGCTTCGATGGCCGCATCGGTGAGGGTGTCTTCATCGCTACCGGCGGCAAAGCTGAGCACGCCCAGGCGCTTGAACATGAAGGCCACCGAGCCCTCGGTGCCCATGTTGCCGCCGCATTTGCTGAAGGCATGGCGCACGTCGGCCACGGTACGCACGCGGTTGTCGGTCAGGCAGTCCACGATCACCGCCACGCCGCCGGGCGCGTAGCCCTCGTAGCGGACTTCTTCGTATTCCACGCCTTCCAGCTCGCCGGTGGACTTCTTGATGGCGCGTTCGATCACGTCCTTGGACATGTTCGCCGACAGACCCTTGTCCATGGCCGTGCGCAGGCGCGGGTTGTTGGACGGATCGCCACCGCCGGCGCGCGCGGCAACGCTGATCTCGCGGATGATCTTGGTGAACATCTTGCCGCGCTTGGCGTCGGAGGCGTTCTTGCGGCCTTCGATGGAGGGGCCTCTACCCATGAGTGGTTCCAGACTGGCTTGGATGACAGGGCGCGGATTTTACCTGATTGCTTGCACTCACCGGGGCCGCACCATCCGCCGGCGGATGTTCAAGACGCGAACCTGCCGCTGCGCAGGAAGGCCAGCGCCTGGGCGGCGGCCTCGGGCGAGCGCAACAGCCCGCTGTGGCTGGCCTGCACCACGCAGTGGTCGTGCAGCCCGGGCAGACGGGTTTCGGCCAACGCGACCGTGCCGTCCGAGCCCTCGGCCAGCGGCGCCAGCCAGCGACCGACCCCGCGCGGCACGCACCCGGCCACCTGGCCGATCTCGGCCGGCCCGTCCCAGCGCGCAAACCCTTGCTGCAGCAGGGCGGCACTGCGACCCATCGCCCAGACGCCGCCGCGCCGCGCCAGCCCGCGCGCGGCGGCGCTGCCGCACAGGGGCGAGCCCAGGCAGACCACGCGGCGCACCGGCAGGTCGGGGGCCTCGCACAAGGCCTGCAAGGCCATCAGTCCACCCAGGCTGTGGCAGACCAGCAATTGCGCGCGGCTGGTGCGCAGGCGTTCGATCAAGCGCGGCACGGCCTGCGCCGGCCCGCCGAGCACGCTGGCATAGCCGAACAACGCGGGCGCCAGCCCAGCGGCGCGCATCCGGCGCGCGAGCGGCAACAGCCAGTGCGCGGTATTCCAGATGCCGTGCACCAGCAGCACGTCGGCGGTGGCGGCGACCGCGCGCTTGCGCGGACTGCGCCGGGGAATGACCGGGATGGCCGAGGATGCACTGGACAAAGGCGGGGTTACCGGGATGGGAGGCGGACGTCAGGCGCGTGTCTGACCCGCACACGACCTGCCGGACACATGGCTGGTGCCGATCGCGCGCATGCGCTGCGCCGATCTGGCGGCAAGCGCCGCATCACGGTGCGGGCGCCGCGCTCAGTCGGCCGCAACGATCGGCTTGCGGCGCAGGATGAACTCGCGGTCGACGATCTTGCCGACCGGAAAGTCGTATTCGCCGACCTTTTCGAAGCCGTAACGGGCGTAGAAGCGCTGCGCGCCGAAATTCTCCGACCACACGCCGATCCACAGGGTGCGTGGGCCGTCGCGTTCGAGCCATTCCAGTGTGGTTTCGAACAGCCGGCTGCCCCAGCCGCTGCTCTGGTAGTCCTTCAACAGATACAGGCGCTTGAGTTCCCCGTCGCCGGGGCGGACCTCAGCGTGCGGCAGGCCGCACGGGCCGGCAGCGGCGTGGCCGACCAGCAGGTTGTCCAGCTCCAGCAGCCAGATCGCGTAGTCCGGATGCGCCAGCACGATGCGCGCGCGCTCCACGGCATAGGTCTCTTCCAGAAAGCCACGCAGGTCTTCTTCCGGATACAGATGCCCGAAGGTTTCGGTAAAGGTCTGCGCGGCCAGAAGCGACAGCGCTTCGGCATCGTCCGGCGTGGCGCGGCGGATGCGGGTCATGCGGGACTCTCGTGCCGGGTGGACGTGGCAGCTTCTCGCATGCGGCGGCGCTGCTGCAAGTGGGAATTGGGAATCGGGAATCGGGGAGCATCCGGCTATCGCACACTGATGCGCATGCCCAACTACCGGTCTGAGCACCAGGAGGCCCTGGCGCCATGCGCGCCGGCGTATTGCTCGCGCAAAGTAAAGCGGACTGCATCGCACGTTGCTGCGCGCAGCTCCTACCCAACCGCCAAGGTTCTTAGGAAAGCGTCATGCGTGATTGACTGGGGGACGCACCTGCTGTGCGCCACGCTGCCCATGCAGCCTTCGATACGGGCGTTGAGCGCAGCGCAGATCAGCCAAGCAACGCCTTTCCCAAAAGGTTGCTCGCTGCGCATAAACAACACGGCCACGCGCTGGGCGTGGCCGTGTTCGAAGGCAGGTCAGACCTGCTTGGGGCGCACCTGCACGTGCACTTCGGCCAGTTGATCGGCGGCGATCGGCGACGGCGCGTCGGTCATCAGGTCCTGCGCGCCGGTGGTCTTGGGGAACGGGATCACGTCGCGGATGGAGTCGGTGCCGGCCATCAGCGCGGCGATCCGGTCGATGCCGAAGGCGATACCGCCGTGCGGCGGCGCGCCGTAGTTGAGCGCATCCAGCAGGAAGCCGAACTTGGCGCGCGCTTCTTCCGCGCCGATGCCGAGCAACTCGAACACCGCGCTCTGCATGTCCGGGCGGTGGATACGGATCGAGCCGCCGCCAATTTCATTGCCGTTGAGCACCATGTCGTAACCACGCGACACCGCGGTGCGGGCGTTGGCGCGCAGGTCGGCGATATCGTCCACCGCCGGCGCGGTGAAGGGGTGATGCAGGGCGACGTAGCGCTGCGCTTCGTCGTCCCATTCGAACATCGGGAAGTCGGTGACCCACAGCGGCGCCCAGCCATCGGCGATCAGCTTGAAGTCCTTGCCGGCCTTCAAGCGCAGCGCGCCCATGAAGTCGGACACCTTGTTATAGCCGCCGGCACCGAAGAACACGATGTCGCCATTGCCGGCGCCTACGTGTTTGAGCAGCGCGGCAAAGGACTCTTCGGAGAAGAATTTGGCGATCGGCGAGCTGACTTCGCCGGTCTCCGACAGCTTGATGTAGGCCAGACCCTTGGCGCCGTATTTGGCAGCGTGCGCAGCGTACTCGTCGATCTGCTTGCGGCTCAGCGTGGCGCCACCTGGGATGCGCAGCGCAGCCACGCGGCCGTCGGCATCGTTGGCGGCGGCGGTGAACACCGGGAATTCGCTGGTCTTGACCAGCTCGGCCACGTCGACCAGTTCCAGCGCGATCCGCAGGTCCGGCTTGTCCGAACCATAGCGACGCATCGCCTCGGCCCAGCTCATGCGCGGGAACTGCGCGGCCAGCTCGACATCCACTACTTCGGCGAAGATGGCGCGGATCATGTCTTCGACGAAGTCCTGCACGTCGCGCTCGCGCACGAAGGCGAATTCCATGTCGAGCTGGGTGAATTCCAGCTGGCGATCGGCGCGCAGCGCTTCGTCGCGGAAGCAGCGCGCGATCTGGTAGTAGCGGTCGAAGCCGGCCACCATCAGGATCTGCTTGAACAGCTGCGGGCTCTGCGGCAAGGCGTAGAACTCGCCCGGATGCATGCGCGCCGGCACCAGGAAGTCGCGTGCGCCTTCGGGGGTGGCCTTGGTCAGGATCGGGGTTTCGATGTCCTGGAAGTCGCGCGCGTCCAGATGGCGGCGCAGCGCCTGCACCAGCTTGATGCGGGTGCGCTGCATGCGCTGCATTTCCGGACGGCGCAGGTCCAGATAACGGTACTTCAGGCGGGTTTCTTCGCCCGGGTTCTCGTGCGCATGGAACGGCAGCGGCGCGGCCTTGTTGAGGGTGGTGATGCGGGTGGCGATCACTTCGACCTTGCCGCTGCGCAGCTTGTCGTTGACCGCATGCCGCGCGCGCACCACGCCTTCGACCTGCAGCACGTCCTCGTAGCCCAGGCTGGCGGCCACCGGGAACACCTCCGCATTCTCGGGCTCCACCGTCACCTGCACGATGCCCTCGTGGTCGCGCAGGTCGATGAAGCACACGCCGCCCAGGTTGCGGGCCACGTCGGTCCAGCCGGCGAGAGTGACGGTTTGGCCGATCAAGGTCTCATCGACCAGGCCGCAGAAGTGGGTACGCATCGAAAGCTCCGCTGAAAACCCGACGCAGGCAGCGCCGGAAAGCCGGATATTCTGGGGCCGGCGGCCGGCAGGAGCAAATGCGGCGACGGTCACCGGCGCTTAAGTCAGCGCCCGGCTGAATAGGCGCCATGCCCCTCCCGTCACCAAGGACGTCACGATGCTGCGCACCGCCCTGCTGATCTCCGGCTTCAGTCTTGCCGCCCTCGCGGGCGCGCTGGTCAGCCGCCCCGCCGCCGCACAGGACCGCGGTTTCAACGGCCCCAGCATCACCTGCTCCAGCAACGACAACCGCCGCCGCGAGTGCGACACCCCGTTCCGTGGACGCGCCGCCCTGGTGGAAAACATCTCCGGCACGCGCTGCATCGAAGGCCGCAACTGGGGCAGCGACCGCGGCCGGATCTGGGTGGACAACGGCTGCCGTGGCCGCTTTGTCGAGGCGCGCGGCGGCTGGGGCGGTGGTGGCTGGAATGGCGGCGACGGCCGGCCGGGCAATGCAGCCGCCGGCACCGTGCGTTGCGAAAGCCGCGACCAGCGCCAGGCCATCTGCAACACCGGCTGGCGGCGCGCGACGATCGTGCGCCAGCTCTCCGGCACGCCCTGCGTGGAGGGCCGCAACTGGCACCAGGAAAATGGCCGGATCTGGGTGGATGACGGCTGCCGCGCCGACTTTGCGCAGGCCCGTGGTGGTGGCTGGGATCGCGATGACGGCCACGGCGGCCGCGACGATCGCCCGCGCGGCGACTATTCGGTGACCTGCAGCAGCGACGACCGCCGCCTGCGCACCTGCGATTGGGACGTGCGCGCAGGCCGCCCGGTGCTGACCCGCCAGTTGTCGGACACCCGTTGCGAGGAAGGCCGCACCTGGGGATTCGACCCGCGCCGCTCCGCGGTCTGGGTCAACGATGGCTGCCGCGCACGGTTCGACGCGCGCTGAGCATTGCCGACCTGGGCCTGCCGATCAGCGTATGACCGGCACGCCTGCACACACTGTCACGCCGCGCCGGATGCCGGCTTTGCGGCCGGTGCGGCAGGCGCCGCTGCGGGCTTGCTGTCGCTGGCAGCTGGCTTGGCATCGCCACCTGCGCTGCTGCTCTCGGTCAGGTTCTTCTTCCGTTCGCCGGCCGACTTGAAATCGGTCTCGTACCAGCCGCTGCCGGACAGGCGGAACGATGGCGCGGTGACCTGGCGCTTGATGGTGGCCGCCGCGCAGGACGGGCAGGTCTGCGGATCGGGGTCGGCCATCTTCTGCAGGCGGTCGAACGAATGGCCGCAGGTGGTGCACTGGAACGCGTAGATGGGCATGACAGATCCGCTGAAGACGATGCAAGGGCGCAGATTCTAGACGGATGCGGGCGTGTCGGCGCAATGATCGAATCGCACTGACACAGGGCCGGACAGGCGGAAAGTGCTCGGCAGTTGCCGACCCACTGCCGATGCGCGCGCGATGCGTCCGGCCTCTTGGGATAAAGGGGCGTCTGGCGTGCTGGCGGCTGGCGGCTGGCGGCAGAATGGACGTGCCGAGCGGATGCGCTGTGTCGACGAAGACGCTTCGGCCAGCGCGTCAGTTGCGGCCTGGAAGGCTTCCGCAACTATGGAGCGCGGCTTTTGCAGGCGTCTTGAACCTGCACTTCCGGCGATTCTCCCTCACCGACGCAGAGCTGGCACTCGGATCGAAGGAGATCTACGTCCACGCCAGCACATGGCGATGTTGCGCGGCTCCGCTCCACAACCGACGTGCTCATCGCGCATCCCATGATCGCGTTATGCGAGCCCCATCGATCGAGTCGCACCAGCGCGGCTGCTACACTCGATGACGTGATCGACGCGCCTTTTCTCCCACGAGGGTCGCATCCATGCTGCGGCTGACTGCCCTGTTGCTGGGCGTTGCCCTGTTGCTGACCGGCAGCGGGCTGCTCGGCACCTTGCTCGCCGTGCGCGGCGGCCAGGCCGGGTTCGATGCGCGTGCGCTGGGCCTGATCATGTCCGGCTACTTCGCCGGCTTTTTTCTCGGCACGTTCTTTGCGCCGCCGTTGATTCGACGCATCGGGCATATCCGCGCATTCGCGTTCTACGCGTCGCTGGCGGCGATTGCCGTGTTGCTGCATCCGATCTGGCTCGATCCCTGGGGCTGGGGCGTATTGCGCCTGGTGACCGGCGCTGCCCTGGTGGGCTTGTACACGGTGATCGAAAGCTGGCTCAACGCCGAGCCGGATGCACGTCGGCGCAGCCGGGTGTTTTCGGTGTACATGGCGATCAATCTATCGGCGCTGGCGTTGGGCCAGATTCTGTTGACCGCCGGCGACGCGCGGGCACCGGCGATGTTCACGCTGACCGCCATCCTGATTTGCGCGGCGGTCATGCCGGTGGTCACCACGCGCCTGATTCCACCGGAGGTGCCGCAGGTGTCGCGCCTGCGGCTGAAAACGCTGTATGCGCTGGCGCCGGTGGCCACTGTCGGGGCCGGATTGTCAGGCCTGGCAATGGGTGCGTTCTGGGGCCTGCTGCCGGTGTATGCAAACCGCATCGGACTGAACGCCGATGGCGTGGCGATGTTCATGCTCACCGCAATCGTGGGAGGCGCAGTGTTGCAGTGGCCGATCGGGCGCATCAGCGACGGTCACGACCGACGCATCGGCCTGGTCACGGTAAGCGTACTGGCCGCCGCCATCGCCATTGCTGCGGCAGTGCCGCTGGTGCAGTCGCAGACAACCGTCCTGTTCATGCTGTTCTTCGTCTACGGCGGGCTGGCGTTTTCGCTTTACCCGTTTGCGGTGGCACATATGCTCGATTACCTGCCACGCGAAGACCTGTTATCCGGCTGCAGCAGCCTGTTGCTGGTGCATGGCGTGGGCGCTGCCATCGGCCCCGCGCTGGCAGGCGGGGCGATGCAGAAGTTCGGCCCTGCAGCGCTCCCGGTCTATTTCGCGGTGATGTTGTTGGCGCTGGCCGGCTTCACGCTGTCGCGCTTGCTGCGGTTTGCGCGTCGCCGCACCCATCCCATCGCGTTCCGCCCGATGCTGCGCACCACACCATCGGCGCTGGAACTGATGCCGGAAACCCAGCAGATCGAAGCAACACCACACGCCAAGAGAAGCTGACAACACGGTGTCGCAGATGTCAGGTGGGCGAGGCTGGTGCGTTGATTAGAATCTACCACGCGCATGTACCGGGTCTGCGCGCGCGACTCCCCTTCCTGTGGCTTGCGATATTTTCAACCGCTTCGAGGCTGCGAGAGCCTGGCTGTCTGGGTTTGCATGCCTCGATTACAGAGCGGTGGATCTGCGGCTTTGCTGCGGGGTCCTTACCCGCCCACCCTCGCAGGACACGCTGCAAGTACGTCCATGTAAGCTCTTTGGCGGCATCCATGCAGCCAAAGGTCCCGCGACGGTGGGCGGACAAGGACCAGTCGCGTTATTCGGTGCGTCCGGCTTTCAATAGAGCGACCAGCCCCCTTTCTAGCGCAGTGTCCTCATAGCTTGCGTGACCCTGTGGCGGCATGAATGCCTCCACGGAGCGTCCATGAATGGATTCGCAGCGTGTCCCGCAAGCGGTGAGGACGCCACGCCCTCGACCAATCGATCACGCAGCTTGCGCAGCCCTCAAGACAGCCCTGCATCGCAGGCGGAAAGGACATCCCACACCCGACCAACCGAACACGCAGCATACGCATTGCCACACAGCGCTAAATCGCACTCGCTTCAGGGGCAGAGAAGCCGTGCACATCCACCCGGTGATCGCAGCCCACCTCTAGCGCGGTCATCATCACGCAATGCAAGCACGGCAGTCTGCGGCCACCTCCCCGCTCGTTGGATTGCAATGGATTGGACCACCTGCCCGCGCGTGCGCCATCCGGCCAGGCTTGCCCTGTTGCTGGTTCCATTCGCCCTGCCCGCCTACGCGCAGCAGGCACCGGATGGCACCGCGTCGGCAGCGCCGAGTTCAGACCTGCTTGCCAGTGGCGCGCAGGTGTCCACCCTCGATCAGGTGCAGGTGGTCGGGCAGGCGATGACGTATTCCAAGACGGCCGTGAGCAAGGAAATGCTCGACCGCCAGTTCGTGCTGGGCAGCGTCAACGACGCGCTCAACGAGCTTCCCGGCGTCGTCGTGACAGAAGCCGATGCGTTCGGCTCGTCGGATTGGGGCACGCAGATCAGCATGCGTGGATTTGTCAGCAACCGCGATACCCAGCAGATCGGCACCACTGTCGATGGCGTGCCCAACGGTGGCTCGGCCTACGGCGGCGGCTCCAAGGCCAACCGCTTCATCGATATGCCGGATCTGGAAACGGTGGAAGTGAGCCAGGGCACCGCCGATATCGCCTCGCGCTCGAACGAAGCGTTGGGCGGCACACTGAATTACCTCACCGGCGAGCCGCTGGAAGAACAGCGCGTGCGTGTGATCGGCGGCATCGGCGACAACCAGGCACGCAAGTATTACGCGCGCTACGACACCGGCCTGCTGGGTGGCAATACGCGCGCCTGGATCAGCGGCTCGTCGGCGCGCAACGACGACTGGATCGACGGCAGCGGCCACACCAGCCGCGACCACCTCGCCGGCAAGTTCGTCAGTGCGTTGAACAAGTGGACGCTCAGCGGCTACGCGTCCTACGACGATGCCGACGAATCCGAATACACCAGCGTGACACCGGAACAGTTCGCGCGCGATCCGGAACACGACTTGCTGACCGGCACGCTCACCGGCATTCCGTATCTGGATCAAAACTATCGCTCAGGCTCGCGCGCGCTGCGCAAGAACACTTTCGGTTACCTGCGTGGCGCCTTCGATGGCGGCAATGGCTTCAAGACCACGCTCACCGGCTACGCGCACCGCATGCAAGGACGCGGCGACTGGATTCCGCCCTATCTGGTGGACGTCACCAACGATGGTGCAGGCGCGCCGGAATCCGAAGCGCGCGGCGGCAACACCGTGTATGCCGGCAGCGACCTGGGCAAGCTGTATTACCTGACCCCGGGCGGTGCCGCCGCGACGCCGCTGGCCGGTTGTGCAGGCAGCGCGGCGGTGCCGGCCGAATCCAATCCGGCCTGCTATCCGGCAGGTTCGATACCGGTGCAGTCGTATCGCCATAGCCACTACGACAACCACCGCGCCGGTGCCATGGCCGATGTGGAATGGCGCCACGACCTGGGCCCGATCGACAACACCGTGCGCGCCGGTGCCTGGCTGGAGCGCTATGACCGCAGCGTCACCCGTGACTGGCATCGCCTGCTCAATGTCGGCACCAACATCAGTTTCGATCATCAACCGTACTGGGTGCAGTTCAAGGACAACTACCAGACCGACGAACAGATGTATTACGTCGAGGATGTAATGCGCTACGGCGCCTTCGCCTGGCGTGTGGGCGTCAAGCAGTTCTTTCTCGACCAGACCCGCGACCGTCGCATCGGCGATGCGCAGCATGTGGAGTCGGATGCGCACTCGGACCCGCTGCTGTCGGCCGGCCTGACCTGGACCACCCCGGTGCAGGGCCTGGAAGCCTTTGCCGGGTACTCGCAGAACTTCGCTGCGATTCCCTCCGGCGTACTCGGCGAAACCGACCCGGTCGCACTCAGCCGCGTGCAACCGGAAACCGCCGACAACATCGAACTGGGCCTGCGCATCAGCCGCTGGCCGTTGACCGGCAGCGTGACCTTGTACGACATCCGCTTCGACAATCGCATCGTGTATGTGCCGGCCAACTTCGTCAGCGGCATCGACTATCTGGGCGAGACCGACGGCGTGTACGAAAACTTCGGCGGCGTGCATGCGCGCGGCGTCGAAGCAGCCCTTGGCTACGGCTGGGATAACGGATGGCGCATCAATGGCGCCTACACCTACAACAAGGCCGATTACTTGGGCAGCGGCGATGCCGCGCGCGACACCGCCCTGGACATCACTCCCGGCGCGCAGGTGATCGGCCAGCCGCGCAATACCCTGGTGGTCTCGGCCGACTGGCGCGGGCAGGCCTGGCGCTTCGGTGTGTCCGGTCGTTATCTGGGCAAGCGCTATCTGGATGCGTCCAACCGCGCCGCGCTCGATGGCGTGACCACCTTCAATGCCAATCTGGGCGTGGAGCTGTCGCAGCTGTCGTCGCAGCTCAAGGGGCTGCAACTGGCGCTCAATGTCAGCAATCTCACCGACAAGCGGTATCTGGAAGGCGTGGACGGCAGCGATAGCGCGTTCATCGCCGCACCGCGCACGTTGGGGCTGACGCTGACGCTGGATCTGTAACGGCAACCGGCCATGCTTACGTGCACGCCGAGACTGTTTCCCTCTTCCGCTTTGCGGGAGAGGGCTGGGGTGAGGGCAACAGCGCCCCCCCATCCGCCCTTCGGGCACCTTCCCCCGCAGGCGGGGGAAGGGAGTTGGAGGGATTCGGCCAGTCACGCAGGATGCGGGAAAATCCTGCAGCAATCCGCCCCCTCTCCCGCCTGCGGGAGAGGGCTGGGGTGAGGGCAACAGCGTCCCCCATCCGCCCTTGGGGCACCTTCCCCCGCAGGCGGGGGAAGGGACTCGGAGGGGTTCGGCCAGTCACGCAGGATGCGGGAAAATCCTGCAGCAACCCGCTCCCTCTCCCGCCTGTGGGAGAGGGCTGGGGTGAGGCCAACAGCGCCCCCATCCGCCCTTCGGGCACCTTCCCCCGCAGGCGGGGGAAGGGAGTCGGAGGGATTCGGCAAGTCACGCAGGATGCGGGAAAATCCCCCAGCAATCCGCTCCCTCTCCCGCCTGT
>NZ_JPLE01000077.1 GCF_001010415.1 Xanthomonas pisi DSM 18956 | reverse complement strand
GGGTTTACGGCGTGTCCCGCTAGCGATGAGGACACCGCGCGCTTGACCAACCAGGCTGTTGACTGCGTCGCAATGCCAGCCGGCAAATTCTCAGAGCACTTGCGCACGCAAGGAGCAGTCGAGATGATCGGCGCGCGTAGCTCTTCTCAAAGCAACCATCGATCTTTCTGGTGCGGTGTCCTCGCCGCTTGCGGAACCGTGGGGCGGCATGGATGCCGCCACCGAGCCTACCTGGACGTACTTGCGGCGTGTCCCGCAAGCGGTGAGGGCACCGCGCGCTCGACTGACTTGGCTCTTGATCTAATGCATTTGACTGCAGCTAAACCAAGCGACGACTCGACCTCCTCAACCAGCGCGCTTTTGCGCGAGCCGCTCGAACAACGCGGGCAAATCGCGCATATCGTCGAACACCTCCAGCACGCCGATCCGTCGCAGGGTGTCGCCGTGCCCCTGCGGAATATGGCTGGCACCGGTAAATCCCAGCACCTGCATGCCTGCCGCCAACGCAGCGGTCGCACCGGTGGGGCTGTCTTCGATCACCACACAACGCTCCGGCGCCACACCGACCGTGCGGGCGGCCAGCAGGTAGACATCCGGCGCCGGCTTGGGCCGCTCCACCATGTCGGCGCTGAAGATCCGCCCTGCCGCACGCGCGGTGAGCCCGGCCCGCTCCACCGATGCGATCACGTTGTGACGGCGGCTGTTGGAGGCCACCGCCAGCGGCAGCGGGATCTGCTCCAGCGCCGCGCGCACACCCGCAATCGGCTGCACCTCGGCGGCGATCAAGGCCTCGCTGCGCGCCTGGATCTGCGCCAGCAAGGTCTCCGGCAACGGCAGCGCAAAGTGTTCCTCCACCCGCCGCAAGACCTCGCGCGTGGTCTGCCCGAACGTGGTTTCCAGCAGATGTTCCAACGGCTCGGCCGGCACGAACGCTGCCAGCGCCTCGCGCATCACCCGGTCGGCCAGTATTTCGCTGTCGACAAGAACCCCATCGCAGTCACTGATCAGTAGCTCGTACGCCATTGCACCCATCTGCTTGCAAAGCGCCATTATGCCGGCCCGGCCGTGACCGTCGGCTGTGGCGCGGCGCCAGTACAGGTGACGACTGCGCGCACGCGTTCGGCCAGAACGCCCGTCATCAAGCAGTCCCGACCAGGCGCTGGCCCTCGGCGCCGATGTCACGAAATCTTACCGCTTGCGATTTTTACAGCTGGTAGGATCGGCCCCGCTGCGGAAGGACTTGCCGCAGCGCCACCAGGAATGCGATCAGGAGAAGGAGATTTCGATGCAACCGCGATTCCCTGCCCTGCTCGTTCTTGCGACCTCGTTTTTCGCGGTCTCATGCACCGCCTCACCCGGTGCCAAGGAGCAAACCACCATGTCAGCTACGCTGCAGGACCACGCCGTCGCTTTCCGCGACCCCGGTCTGACCGACATCGCCAACGCCATCGCGCACGGCGATGTTGCGCGGATCAAAACGCTCGCCCCCACCGTCGATCTGGCCGCACACGGCGATCAGAACGTGACCTTGCTGGAATGGGCGATCTGGAACGAACAACCACGCGCCCTGGACGCCCTGCTCGACGCGGGCGCCGACCCCGCGTTACCGGGCATGGACCAGGAAACGGTCGTGCACATGGCCGCCATGGCGCAGGACCCGGAGTACCTGAAGATTCTGTTGCAGCACAAGGCGCCGATCGATGTGGTCAGCGCACGTGCCGGCTGGACGCCGCTGTTCCGCGCGGTGCAAAGCAAGCGTGATGCGCAGATCGGGCTGTTGCTCGATGCCGGCGCCGACGTGCAGCGCGTCGACCACACCGGTAACAGCCTGCTGCACCTGGCCGCGCAGAGCGGCGCCGCCAGCCCGGCAGTGCTGCAATTGCTCAAGGCCGGCGTGGACCCCACGGTGCGCAACGCACAGCAGAAAACCTTCCAGGCGTATTTCTTCACCACGCCGGACCGCCTGCTCAATGCCACCGGACAGCAGGTCCGTTCGGATGTGCGCGCATGGTTGAGCGCCCACGACATTCCCGTGGAAAGCAGCCGCTAAGCGCGCTTTCCGTACGACGCACGCAAGGAGCCGCGCATGCCCACATCAGTCTCCACCTCCTCCACTGCCGCATCCACTCCGTTCGCAGAGTCGATGCGCGGACAACAACCGCAACCGCAGGACCAGCAGTTTCCGGAGCTGTTGCAAGATCTCTACGCCACTGCACACCAACGCCGCGAAGGCGGCGCCGAAACCTTTGCGCCGTTGGCCAACGGCTGGTCGCGCATGGACGACAGCGCGCTGCAGCAGGCGGGCATCGATCCGGCCCTGCTGCACGATGCCAAAAGCGGCTTCGATGCCGCGTTCTATCGCAACGATCAAGGCCAGGTGGTGCTCGGTTTTTGCGGTACCGACGAAGGCAAGGACTGGAAGCACAACATCGGCCAGGGCCTGGGCTTTGCCGATGCGCAATACGCGTCGGCGATCCAGCTCGGCAGCCAGGCCAAACAAGCCTTTGGCGACCAGGTAGTGATCTCCGGCCATTCGCTGGGCGGTGGTCTGGCGTCGGCATCGGCCATGGTCAACGACATTCCCGCAGTGACGTACAACGCGGCCGGCGTCAACGACCGCACCCTCGAACGCGAAGGCCTGGATGCGTCGGCAGCCAAGCAATACGCCAGCGATGACTTGATTCGCGGCTATCACGTCAAGAACGAAATCCTCACCCATCTGCAGGAAGACAGCATTCCGCTGAAATGGACGATGCCCAACGCGGCCGGTCACCAGATCGAATTGCCGGAGCCGGACCCGCTCTCGTTCGGGCAGCGACTGGTACCCGGCATGATGCTCAAGCACCGTCTGGATCTGCACGGGATGGACTCGGTGATCAAGGCGCAGGACATGCAATCGGCCGATCAGAGCCGCGGCGCGTCCCTGCAGCCCGGCAGCCGGTTGTTCAACGATGCGGTCGTGCAACTGGATGGCCAACGCGAGCGGCTGGGGCTGCGTGACGACACCGCGTTTCTCAACACTGCCGCCAGCGTGGCCGCGCGTGCAGGCAACGACGGCCTGCAGCGGATCGATCACCTGGTCCCCAGCCGCGCTGGCGACAGCCTGATTGCGGTGCAAGGCCGCATGGACGACCCGGCGCACCTGCGCAGCCATGTGCAGACCGCATCCGCTGCCAACGAGCCTGCGCAAGGCAATGTCAGCCAGTTGCAGCAGCACAACCAGCAACACGGCCAGCAACCTGCCCCGCAGCAGGAAGAGCAGCGCCGCGTGATCCAGCACTAGACGAGCTGGCAGACCGTGCCGCACGCAGTCCTGGTCACATGGACGCGTGCGGTGCGGAAAGCCTCGGGGCAATGGACCACCGCTTTGCTGCGCTAAACCGACCGGACAGGTCATGCAGCTGTTCCAGGCAGCAGCCCCATGACGCCGGCCGCACGGCGCAACGCGGCACTAGCCTGCCCCGGCCATCGCCCGCAGGGTGATGCCGACCAGATAGGCCAGATAGGTGCCGGTGGCGTAGCCCATCGTGCCCAGCAGCACACCCACCGGGGCCAACGCCGGGTGGAAGGCCGCGGCAACGACGGGCGCAGACGCCGGGCCGCCGATGTTGGATTGCGAGCCGATCGCAAAATAGAAGAACGGCACACGCAGCCAGCGTCCCAGCGCCCACAACAAGGCGATGTGCACGGCGATCCAGATCAGCCCCAGCAGGAACAGCCACGGCCGATCCAGCAGCGCCAGCAGGTCCATCTGCATGCCGATGCAGGCGATCAGGAAATACAGCAGCAACGCGCCGATCCTGGAGGCGCCCGCGCCTTCCAGGGTCCGTGCGCGCGTGAAGCTCAGTAGCAGTCCCAGGCTGGTCGCCAGCACCACCACCCACACGAAGGGCGCATCCAGACTGAACTGTCCAGCCCAGCTCAGCTGCGCCTTGCACCACGCCGCCAACGGGTTGGCCAGCGCATGCGCCAACCCGACCCCGCCAAACGCCACTGCCACGATCACCATCAGATCGGCCAGGCTGGGAATACGCGCATGTTCGGCCTGGAAGCGCGCCATGCGCTCCTGCAAGGCGTCCAGCGCCCGGGTGTCGGCACCGCTGCGCTCATCGATCTTGCGTGCGCGTCCGGCCAGGAAGATCAGCGCCGCCATCCACACGTAGCCGACGCCGACATCGACCACCGCAAACTGCCCGAACGTGGTCGCATCGACATTGAACACTTCGCGCATCGCCAGCATGTTGGCACCGCCGCCGATCCAGCTGCCCGCCAGTGCCGCCATGCCCGCCCAGGTGTCGCCGGCGACGGTCGCCGGGTGCAGCCATCGCATCACCCAGAACGCGACCACCGCGCCCAGCATGATGCTCAGTGACGCGCCCAGATACATGGCGACCAGCTTGGGTCCCAGCCCCAGGATCGCGCGCAGATCGATGCTCAGGGTGAGCAGGATCAATGCGGCCGGCAGCAGCACGTCGCGGGCGATGGGGTTGTACAGGCGCGTGTTGGCGCCATCGATCAACCCGACGGTGTTGTAGATCCCGGGCAGCAGGTAGCACAGCAGCAAGGCCGGTACCACGGCATAGAAGCGCCGCCACAGGCCTTGCTCGCGCGCGGAGGTCCAGAACACCGCCCCCAGGGTCGCGGCGATCAGGCCGAAGACGACGATATCGTTTTGAATCAGTGCAGAGGCAGGCGCATTCACCGCAGGCGGTCATCCGGACAGAGGGCCGCCGACGCGGACCGGGCCAGGAGCGGCCGATGGCAACGAATCTAGCCGACCGCGGCGGTCGCGCAAACCCTGCGGACAATCGGACCGGGGGCGGGTGTGGCGATCGCAACCGGCCGATCTGCTGGCGCGCCGCAGGTCCATGCCGGGCGGATGGGGCGAGGTTGCACACTCCGTCGAGCACGCGTCTGGTCGTTACCGGTAGCTTGCTGCCGCGACCGGTCAGTCGCCAGAAGCCGACACAGCCTCGCAATCGCAGCGGCACCCAAACTGAGTGCGGCCATGCGGCCATCGCGATCGACGCCGGACGCCAGCCCGGCGCTTAACCGTAGCGCCGCACCACGCGTTCGCCGTCGGCGGTATCCAGGACCACACCGCTGGGCTGACCGGTGGTCAGGCAGTGCAGCTTGGCCATCAGCTCGGCATTTTCCAGGGCGCCCTGCTCGCGCAGGTAGCGCAGCGGCGACCATTCCGGGCGGGTCACCCACCAGCTGCCTTGCTCGGGACGAATGCGTACGACGTAGCGGGATTGGTCCATATGGCCTCCGGCCGGTGAGTAAAGCGGTCAAACACAGGTGCGGGCGCGCCGGACGGGCGCACCACGCCAGGGATTGGGGCAAGCCACGCCACTTACGTGAGCCAACATGCCCTTACTCAAGGGGCCGCGGGAGAGTGGCCGATGGCTCCGCGTTTGGCATAGCGAGCATGCGGTCTTACGCATGGCGACACCGTCGGGCGGACACTGGCATCCGAGTAGGAAAATTCTTACGTGACACCGTTCACGCTGAGCGCTACATTCCGCGACAAGGGGTGAAGAAATCTTCACAAGCAGCCGCCACAGGAGCGCCGACGGCTTGCAGGAATCAGGGCGCGCTCGAACCAGACCTTGGGGAGGGTTGGCATGTATCTGCTCAGAAAGTTCCAGTTTCCGGTCAAGACCGCGATGGTGGTGGGCTATGTTCTGGTGGTCAGGGAAGCCCTGGTGCTTTGGACCTGATCGGCATCGGCGCATTGCGCAGCAGGCTGCCGGACATCGGTGGCCGATACCCGTCATCGCGTCTCAATCCCGGTCTACCCACCCACGTTGTTGCGCTGCCGCAAGATCCGCAGGCGTGTCCACGTCCAGCGCCAGCGCCGGTGCGCTGACGCAGCCCAGCGTCTGCACATCCAGACTGGCGAACAGCGCGCGCAGACCGCTATCGCCCTGCAGCGCCACGTCTGCCCAGGCGGTGTGGGTCACCACTGCGGGAATACCGCGCACGCCCGCATAGCCACTGGTCGCACACCCCGAGGTGGCGCGGTCGGCTTCGTCCAGCAAGGCGCGCAAGTGCGGCGCCTCCAGTGCCGGTTGGTCGCATCCCAGAATCAGGCTGCGTCGCAGCGTCGGATCTTGCTGCACATGCCGACGCAGTGCCGACAGGCTCGAGCCCATCCCGGCAGACCAGTCGGCATGCCGCAGCACTTCCACCTCCAGCCCCTGCAGGACGTCGGCCAGCCTGTCGGCGTCGGCGCCCAGCACGACGACGCAGCGCAGTGGTGCGGTCTGCAATGCGATGCGTGCAGCACGCCGCAGCAATGGTTCGCCGTCGCGCATCAGCAACTGCTTGGAGCGGCCGAGCCGGCTCCCCGCGCCTGCCGCCAATATCAATGCGGCATGGTCGCTGCTCATGCGCAGGGCCCGCCAGGCGCGTGACAACCGACGCACGTACCGCGGTCGCTGCGTGCCGCGTGCAAGCTGCCTGCGTTGCTGTGTGCATGCATGCACGCAGCAACGCGTGGCGATTCGGCAAGTGGCATGTCGCAGAACACGGCGTCATAAAGCGAGAGAACAAGGGACATGGCGACGTCGTGCGTGATGGAGACTGCCTCAGCGTAGAGGCCGCGCTGTGCGTGCGGAGTGACTACGCCACGCTTCGTCTGCATACGATGCCCGCGCCATGCACTGATGCGTAGCAGGCGGTAATGCACCATGCGAGATGCGGGTTCGTGTGAGATGCGGATTCGTGTGGAGTGCGTGCACGCGCGGCGCCATGCCGGGATGGATGACCTGCGTAAAGCACTGCTGCGCCGTGACACCAAAGGTCCAAAAGGCGCGACACGACAAACCACACGGCAGACGCACAACGACCTAAGCGGTGGCCGCACCGATTTGCAGATCCGTCACTGCCTGCGTGGCTTCGGCGATGATGCCCAGCGCGATGGTATGCGGCGATGAGCGCCCCATCCGCCAACCCGCCGGCAGGCGCAAACGCGCAAGCGCAGCATCGTCGTACCCCAGCGCTCGTAACGCCTGCAGACGGCTGTCGCGCTTGTTGCGGCTGCCCAGGATGCCGATGCATGCCGCGTCGGTTTCCAGGCCGCGACACGCGACCTGCAGGTCGATCTCGCTGTCGTGCGCCAGGCTGTAGAGCGCCGTGCCGGCATCCAGCTGCAGATCGCGCAACGCATCGTGCAAGCCGCGGCGATCGTAGTGTTCCGGCGCCAGGCCAGGCGGTGGATCGCTGGGGCCGTGCGGGCGCAGCACACGCATCTCGATCCCCATTTGATTGGCCAACGCCACCAGCACCAGCACTGCCGGATCTGCACCCACCAGCACCAGCCGCAAGGGCGGGCGATGGACGCGCAGAAATTCGCCGGCACGCGCGTCGTGCACGTTGGCGGGATAGCGCACGCTCCCGGTCCTGCGATCCAGCGCAACGTGAAACGCGCGGCGGTGCTGACGCGCATTGCGCCAGCGAGCGAGGTACTCGGCCAGATCCGGCACTGGCCAGACCAGCACGCCGATACGGCCGCCACAGCTGAGCTGGATGTCCAGCACATCGCTGCCCTCGCCATAGTCCAGCCATCGCGGCTGCCTGTCGCGCAATGCGCCCATGGCTTCATGCGCAACGGCCGCTTCGACGCAACCGCCGGAAACATAACCGGCAACCCGGCCATCGGCCGCGATCGCCATTTCGCTTCCCACCGGGCGCGGCGAGGAGCCCTGCACGTCGATCAAGGTCGCGACCGCAACCCGCTGGCCCGCACGCTGCCAGGCGGTCAGCACCGGCAGCAGATCGTCGTGCAATGCGTAGCTCGGCCATGCCGGCCACGCTGGCTGGGCCGGCGCTGCATGCGTGGCGGGAGCGACGACTGCACTCACGCGCGCAATTGCTCGGGCAGATGCGGCAGCAGCTTTTCCAACGTCACCGGGTAGTCGCGCACGCGCACGCCGGTTGCGTTGTAGACCGCGTTGGCAATCGCCGCCGCCACGCCACAAATGCCCAACTCGCCCACGCCCTTGGCCTTCATCGGCGAGGACATCGGGTCGCTTTCTTCCAGGAACACCACTTCCTGATGCGGGATATCCGCATGCACCGGCACTTCGTAACCGGCCAGGTCGTGGTTGACGAAGAACCCGAAGCGCTTGTCCACCGCCAGTTCTTCCATCAACGCCGCACCCGCGCCCATGGTCATTCCGCCGATGACCTGGCTACGCGCGGACTTGGGGTTGAGGATGCGCCCGGCCGCGCACACCGCGAGCATGCGGCGGATACGTACCTCGGCCGTGGTGATATCCACGCCGACTTCGACAAAGTGCGCGCCGAAGGTCGACACCTGATGGGTCTTGGACAGGTCGCCGAACTCGATCTTGTCCTCCACCACCAGGGCGCCATTGGCCGCAGCATCGGCCAGTGGAATGCGCTTGCCGCCGGCACGTACGTGGCCGTCGGCAAATTCGGCCTTGGCCGGGTCCAGGCCCAGCTGCTTGGCGACGGTTTCGCGCAGCTTCACCGCCGCTGCGTAGACGCCAGCGGTGGAACTGTTTGCGCCCCATTGCCCGCCCGAGCCCGCCGATGCAGGAAAACTGGAATCGCCCAGGCGCACGTCCACCCAGTTCAACGGCACGCCGAGCATCTCGGCGGCAGTCTGCGCAATGATGGTGTAGGAGCCGGTGCCGATATCGGTCATGTCGGTTTCCACCACCACGCGACCACCCTGCTCCAGACGCATGCGCGCCCCGGAGGTCATCACCGGCGCGTTGCGAAACGCGGCCGCCACGCCCATGCCGACCAGCCAGCGCCCGTCGCGGTTGCTGGCTGGCTTGGATTGACGCTTGGACCACTGGAAACGCTCTGCACCGTCTTGCAGACACTTGACCAGCTGGCGCTGCGAGAACGGGCGCTGCGGGTTTTCCGGATCGACCTGCGTATCGTTGACGATACGGAACTTGACCGGATCCATCGCGAGCTTTTCGGCCATTTCGTCCATGGCCACTTCCAGCGCCATCAAACCGGGCGCTTCGCCGGGCGCGCGCATCGCATTGCCTTCCGGCAGATCGAGCACGGCCAGCCGGGTCGCGATCAGCCGATTGGCGCCGGCATAGAGCAACTGCGTCTGCGCGGCGGCGATTTCCGGACCGCCCTCGGGCAGGTCGCCCGACCAGCTTTCATGTGCGATCGCGGTGATCTTGCCATCGCGCTCGGCGCCGATGCGGATGCGCTGCACGGTGGCCGGACGATGCGTGGTGTTGTTGGCGATCAGCGGACGCGGCAGCATTACCTTGACCGGCCGCTTGACTTCGCGCGCCGCCAGCGCGGCCAGTACCGCATCGGAACGCAGAAACAATTTGCTGCCGAACCCGCCACCGACGTACGGCGACATGATCCGCACGTTTTCGCGCGGAATCCCCAAGGTCACTGCCAGATCGCGCGCGCCCCAGTTGATCATCTGGTTGGACGTCCACACGCTGAGCTTGTCGCCATCCCACATCGCGGTCGATGCGTGCGGCTCCATCATCGCGTGCGAGTGATCGGGCGTGGTGTACTCGGCATCCAGTTGCACCGGCGCCGCTGCGAAGGCGCCATCGAAGTCGCCGATGGCGCTATTGGGGGCACCGCCCTCCTTGGTGACCTTGGCGCCATCGCGCGCTTTCTTCAGATCGTATGCGCCGACATGGCGACCGTAATCGACCTTGACCAACTGCCCCGCTGCGCGCGCCTGCTCAAAGGTCTCGGCAATCACCACTGCTATGGCTTGATGGTAATGCTGGATTTCCGGGCCGCCCAGCAACTTGGCGGTATTGAGCTTGCCCTTGTGCAGTTTGCCGGCGTTCTGCGCAGAGACGATCCCAAGCACGCCGGGCGCATTGCGCGCGGCGCTCAGGTCGATGCTGCGGATGGTGCCCTTGGCGATCCCCGCCCCCACGACATGGCCGTAGGCCGCGCGGCCCGGCAGATCGTGATGTTCGTAGGCATACGGCGCTTGGCCGGTGGTCTTGAGCGGCCCGTCGATGCGATCGACGGGCTTGCCGACGACCTTGCCTTGATCGATGGGATTGGAACCTGCAGGAGTGTCGAATTTCATATCAGGCTCTCGCCTCGGCCAGGATCGCGGTCAAGGTGCGTTCCACCAGCGGCACCTTGAATGCGTTGTGTTCGGTAGGCTGTGCGCCGTCGAGCAGCACAGAAGCGATGGCGCGTGCGCCCTGGTGCGATTGCGCTTCGGCCGCCTCGCTGCGCCATGGCTTGTGCGCAATACCGCCGACGCCGACGCGCGCGGTGCCGTCGCGCTGCACGACAGCGGCGACCGAGACCAAGGCAAACGCATACGACGCGCGGTCGCGCACCTTGCGATAGACGTGCGTGCCGCCGAGCGGTTTGGGCAGGGTTACTGCAGTGATCAGCTCGCCACGTTCCAGCACCGTTTCCAGGTGCGGCGTGGTCCCCGGCGCACGATAGAACTCGGCAAGCGGTACCGCGCGCGTCTGTCCGTCGGGCCGCACTGTTTCCACAGTGGCGTCCAGTACACGCATGGCGATGGCCATGTCGCTGGGATGGGTGGCGATGCAGGCGTCGCTGGCACCGATGACGGCCAGCTGCCGGTTGAAGCCGCCGATCGCCGCGCAGCCACTGCCGGGCAGGCGCTTGTTGCACGGCTGATTGGTGTCGTAAAAATACGGGCAGCGCGTGCGCTGCAGCAGATTGCCGGCAGTCGTGGCGCGATTACGCAGCTGGCCAGACGCACCCGCCAGCAGCGCGCGCGACAGCACGGCGTAATCGCGGCGAACCCGCGCATCGGCGGCAAGCTCGGTATTGCGCACCAGCGCACCGATCCGCAAGCCGCCCTCCGGGGTTGCGTCGATGGTGTCCAGGCTCAAGCCGTTGACGTCGATCAGGTGCGATGGCGTTTCGATCTGCAATTTCATCAGATCGAGCAGATTGGTACCGCCGGCGATGAACTTGGCGCCTGGCTGACGCGCGGCCTTGGCCGCGGCATCTGCCGCCGAGGTGGCACGCTCGTAGCTGAAAGCCTTCATGCGCGTTCTCCGGCGACTTCATTGATCGCCTCGACGATGTTGGAATAGGCACCGCAGCGGCAGATATTGCCGCTCATGCGCTCCTGCAGTTCCGGCGTGGTGAGCCGGGTCCTGGCCGTCAAATCGTCGGTGACGTGGCTGGGAATGCCGCGTTTGACTTCATCCAGCACGGCCACTGCCGAACAGATCTGGCCAGGCGTGCAGTAGCCGCACTGATAACCGTCGTGTTTGACGAAGGCCGCCTGCATCGGATGCAGTTTGTCCGGTGTGCCCAGGCCCTCGATGGTGGTGACCTTCGCGCCCTGATGCATCACTGCCAGCGACAGGCAGGAATTCATGCGATGCCCGTCGACGATGACCGTACACGCACCGCACTGGCCGTGATCGCAACCCTTCTTGGTGCCGGTCAAGTGCAGGTGCTCGCGCAATGCATCCAGCAAGGTGGTGCGGTTATCAAGTGTCAGCGTCACCGGCTTGCCATTGACCTCGAACGCGACCTGGCTGGACGCATTGGCCGGCTCCGCCGCCTGCCGTTGCGACACGGCAGTGGCAGCGATCGATTGGGTTGCGGCAACGCTCGCCGCCGAAGCCGTGCCAGCGATCAGTACTTCGCGACGGGTCATCTTGATGTCTCTCATGGCTGGCATCTCCAACAATGCTGGCTAATACAGTTCTTTATCAATGTGCAGCGCCGTCAGTCACAAGCGCGTGAGTGCGGGCTTGAGAACGGCGCAATCGGTGGTTGCCCGATTCTAGTTGTCGCCTGCGCATGCATTGGCGTTGGAGGCCGCATGCGTCTATGAAACGTACTCATCACTGTGCGGCGCCATTGGAGAGGGCCGTGGCGATAACGCGCTGCATGCAGCATCGATTGCGGGCGCGGTCACATGCCGACCGGGATGTGCAAGTCAAACCAGCCGCTGCAGAGCAACATCCCTGGAGCAGCCGCGATCCACACGCTGCGGCAGTAACACCTGCAGACCTGCTCAAGCTTGGCGCGCCGGCCACCGTCATGAGGCCGGCGTGCCCGGCCCACGGGTATCAGAACTCCAGCACGATCTTGCCCAGATGCCCACCGGCTTTCTGCAACGCGAACGCCTCGCCGATGGCGTCCAGCGCATAGCTGCGGTCGATGACCGGACGCAGCGACAGCCCGTCCAAGGCGCGCACCAGCTGCTGTTGATGCCGACGACTGCCGACCACCAGGCCTTGCAGACGCTGCTGACGCCCCATCATCTCGGCGGTCGGCACCGGACCGGCCGCACCGGTCAGCACGCCGATCAAGGCGATGTGCCCACCCACCCGCGCGGCACGGATCGATTGTGCCAGCGTGCCGGGTCCACCGACCTCGACGACATGGTCCACGCCGCGCCCGTCGGTGATCTCCAGCACCTGCCGCGACCACTCGGCGTGCTGTCGATAGTTGATGAGGTGATCGGCACCGAGTGCGCGGACCTTTTCCAACTTCTCGTCCGACGAGGACGTGGCGATCACGGTCGCGCCCATCGCCTTGGCGAACTGCAGCGCAAAGATCGACACGCCGCCGGTACCCAGCACCAACACGGTGTCGCCCGCCTTCAGGCCGCCATTGGCAACCAGCGCGCGCCAGGCGGTGACGCCGGCAGTGGTCAAGGTGGCTGCCTCGGCGTGGCTGTAGCCGGCTGGCGCATGGGTAAATGCCTGCGCAGCGGCCACAACCGCACTGCGTGCATACCCATCGACGCCATCGCCCGGCGTGGTCGCAAATCCGGCGTGCAGCGGTTCGCCATCCAGCCACTGCGGGAAAAAGGTCGACACCACATGGTCGCCAACGGCGAACTCGCTGACCTCCGCACCGATCGCTTCGACCACACCGGCGCCGTCGGACATCGGGATGCGTCCATCGGCCGTCGGCATTTGCCCGAGCACGACGCCCAGATCATGGAAATTGAGCGAACTGGCATGCAGACGTACCCGGATCTGCCCGCGTGCAGGCTGGCCCGGATCGGGCAATTCGACCGACCTCAGTGCGTTCAGACCGGCGGGATGCGAGAGACGAATGGCGCGCATGGGGGGGCTCCTCAGATGATGATTCGGGCCCAGGGATAGCACGCGTGACGTTAGGCAGATGCAGTCGAGCCGGCTTGACAGCACCGATGTCGACAGCACGCCGTCGGTAGCGCAACGACACGGCCAGCCGCGCTAGCAGGATGCTGCGCCGCATTGCGGCGCGCCGACCTGCCGCATCGCAAGGCGCTGGCAATCACAGAAATGTCGTGCGGCACCGCGTTTGCACACGATGGCGACCGCAGCGATGCATAGGCTGGCACACCGGTTGCATCGCCCAGATGTCCGGACAGGTAGCCACAGTGACATCACCCACCAAGCGGCGGCGGCAACGTGCACAACGCATTGCGTTGCACTTCGTGCTGACTGTGGCCTGCATGCTACTGCTCGGTTCGGAATACTGGTCCATCCACGAAGAACGTGCGTCGGCGCTGCGCAGCGCCGAAGCGCAATCATTGAATCTGGCCAACTCGTTGGCGCAGCATGCCAGCGACACCATGTCGATCGCCGATGCGGTGCTGTCGGGCCTGGTCGCGCGCGTCGAGCACGACCAGGGCAACACCCGCGCGCGCACGGCAATGCACGAGTTCCTCGTTCGCGAGGCAAGGCGCTCGGACCGGCTGCATGGCATCTTCATTTACGCGACAGATGGCAGCTGGGTCAGCTCGTCGCTGGACAGCACGCCCAGAACGCATAACAACGCCGACCGCGCCTACTTCAAGTATCACCGCGACCATCGCGATGCGTTATCGCTGGTCGGCCCACCAGTCCAAAGCCGCTCGGATGGTTCCTGGGTGCTGACGCTGAGCCGCCGACTCAATACGCCCAGCGGAGAGTTTGCTGGCGTGGTGCTGGTCACCCTGCAACTGAAGTATTTCCAGAACTACTACAGCACTTTCGAAGTCGGCCCGCACGGCACCATCGGCATGATCAACGACGACGGCATCGTGCTGGTCCGTCGGCCCGACAAGCAGGGCGTGATCGGCAGCTCGATTGCCGGCACCTCGATCTACGTCAGCATGCGCGCGCGCCGCCATGGCACGGCGACGTATCGCTCGCCGATCGATGGCGTGGAGCGCATCTCCAGCTTCGCCCCGGCACGGCCGTATCCGCTGACCGTGCTGACCGGCGTGTCGGTGGACGACGCGCTGGCCAGTTGGCGGCAGGCCGCAGGCCAGCGCGCCGTGATCGCCACGCTTGGCTGCGCCCTGCTGCTGGGCGTGGGCATCTGGCTGGACCTGCAGCTGCGCCGCATGCACCGCAACGAGGCCAGACTCAGCTCCGAGGCGTGGGTGGATGCGCTGACCGGCATCGCCAACCGGCGCGCGTTCGACTACCGGTTGTCGAACGCGCTGCAGGAGGCGGTACGCCTGCAATCGCCGCTGTCGGTGCTGATGATCGATGTCGATCACTTCAAGCTCTACAACGACACCTATGGCCATGTGAATGGCGATGCCTGCCTGCGCCTGATCGCCGCCGCGATTGCCGGGTGCGCGCGGCGCGACACTGACATCGCTGCGCGCTATGGCGGCGAAGAATTCAGCATGATCCTTCCGCAGACCGACGCCGCCGGCGCCCTGCGCCTGGCCGATGCGGTACGCAGCGCGGTGGCCGGACTCGGGCTGATGCACCTGTCCAGCCCGACCTGCGCGCATGTCACCGTCAGCGTGGGCGCAGCGACGTTCGAACCGGGCCAGACACTGCGCACGCCCGATGCCATCGTGCACGACGCCGATTCGGCACTGTATCGGGCCAAGCAGAGCGGTCGCGATTGCACCTCGGCGTGACCTAGCCTGCCGCCGCGGGAGAAAGCGCCGCATCGGCCATGGCGGACGCGGGCCGACGCCGTTACATCCAAGGCCCCGCACAGCGGGCCTGCGTTGGGACGTCACAGACGCGGGAGGGTGTTGGGTCCGCCTGCGCCGGCTAACCGGGCAACAGCCTTGGCGGTCGCTCGTACATCGAGACGTTGCATGCGCGGGCCGATCGGCTGATGCAAACGCGGAGGCGTTGCCCTGAGCGTCAGGCCAGGGACGACTCGCCTGAGGCGGGTACAAGCGACGCAAGCAGCTGCGTCCGACAGGCGAGCAGAATTTCATCCGCTAGCGGTGCGTCATCCGGACACGCACGCGACAGTACGACCGCACCCAGCATATGCGCGAACAAGTCGATCGTCTTCGACCGGACGCTGGCCTGCGACCCGGTGTCAGGCAGCACCCCTTCACGTTCGACGGTCGCCAGCATCCGTTCGATTCCGGCTGCGAACGTCGCCTTGATGTCCATCGATTGACGTGCCGCGTCGCCACTGAGCGCCGCCATGGTGCAGCCATCGCTCCTGCCGTCCCGGTGCGCTCTTGAAACGTAGAAGTTGATGAAGTCGCGGAGTTCCAACCCCTCCACCTGGCTGGAGATCTGTCCAAGCCCGTGCTGGGCCGTCTCGGCGATCAGGTCGGCTTTGGATCCGAAATGCTTATAGAAGCCGCCTTGGGTGAGTCCGGCGGCAGCCATCAGATCGGCCACGCTCACACCGTCGTAGCCACGCTCACGGAACAACGCGGAGGCCGTTTCGACGATGCGCGCCCGGTTTTCCTGCGATTTCGCTTTGGTGATTTTCATTCTGTCCCAGGGAGCCGGTAAGTCGTCAATGTACATTGATGTCGATCACAATCAAAGTTGTTGACTTTTTTGAGTTCGGTCGACATCATAAATTCACCCGGTCGAACGCCTTCCGTCGACCCTCCGCCGCCTCACCTCACCAAGGACACTTCATGAAGACACATAAACCTGTGGCGCTGGTCACCGGCGCCTCCTCGGGCATCGGCGAAGCGGCTGCCAAGCAACTCCTTGCGGCCGGCTATGCGGTCTATGGCACCAGCCGGCGCGGCGCAGAAGCGGGCCAGGGAACGTTTCCGTTGCTGGCCCTGGACGTGACCGATGACGCGTCGGTCGTCGCTGCGATCGCCGAGCTGCAGCGGCGCGAAGGACGTCTGGATCTGCTGGTCAACAACGCCGGCGTCGGCGTCCAGGGTGCGGCGGAAGAAAGCTCGATCGAACAAGTCCGCTCGCTGTTCGAAACCAACTTCTACGGCGTGGTCCGCGTCACCAACGCGGTCTTGCCCATCATGCGCAAGCAGGGCAGCGGACGCATCCTCAATGTCGGCTCAGGCCTGGGTCTGGTCCCTGCGCCCTTCAACGCCTATTACTCCGCCACCAAGCATGCGCTGGAGGGATATTCCGAATCCCTCGATCACGAGGTGCGCGGGTTCGGTGTGCGGGTGGTGGTGATCGAGCCAGGCGCGACCCGTACCGCATTCGAGACCAGCACCGCCTGGTCGGATCGGCCACTGGCCGATTACGACGCACTCCGCGCCAAGTATCGGGCGGCATACGAGAGCGCGATCGCCGTCGCGGCCACCGCCGAGAGCGTGGCAGAAACCATCGTCCTGGCCGCACGCGACCAGCGTCCGCAGTTGCGCTACGCGTCGGGCAAGGACGCCAGACAAGGCGCATTCGCCCGTCGCTTCCTGCCCCGCTCGTTGTTCGACAAGGTGCTGCACAAGCAGTTCGGACTGGCGTAACTCCCGGGCATCAGGCCCATGAACCCCTCAATGAAGGATGCGACATGAAAGCTGTTCGATTTCACCAGACTGGCGACGCCGATGTGCTGATCTACGAAGACGTTCCCGATCCGACGCCGCAGGACCACGAGGTGCTGATCCGGATCGAGGCAACCGGCCTCAATTTCGCCGACGTGATGCGACGCCGGGGGGACGATTATCCCGAGCCGTCGCCAGCTCCCTTCATTCTGGGCGCGGAAGTTGCCGGCACGATCGTTGCGGTCGGCAAGGCGGTGACTTCGCTGCAAGCCGGCATGTCGGTACTGGCAACACCGGGCGCCGGCGGCTACGCGCAGTACATCTGTGTGCCGGAAGCGATCGTGGTGCCGCTGCCCGATGGGGTGCCGGCGGTCCAGGCCGCGGCCGTGATGGCCAACGGGTTGACCGCCGCGCTGGTGCTGCGCAATGCCGCGCGGCTGGCGCCAGGCGAAACCGTCCTGATCGAAGGTGCAGCCGGAGGGCTGGGCTCTCTGGCGATACAACTCGCCAAACTCTATGGCGCCGGCAAGGTCATCGCCGCAGCCAGCACGCAGGAAAAGCGGGACATGGCGATCCGGTTGGGCGCTGACGCGGCGGTGGACTACACCGCTCCCGACTGGGCCAAGCAGGTGCGTGCCCTGACCGATGGCAAGGGTGTGGATGTCATCGTCGAAATCGCTGGCGGCGACAACGTCGCCGAGGCGTTCAAGGCCCTGGCATCGTTCGGGCGCCTGATCTTCGTCGGCCAATCGAGCGGCAACACCGCCCTGATCGACCCATGGCAGTTGATCGTTCCCAACCACACGCTGACAAGTTTCTATGTGGGGGCCTACCTGGCCTTTCCGCAGCTGATCCAGTCCACGCTGACGGAGATCATGGGCTTGATCCTGTCCGGGCAACTTGCATTGCAAGTCAACACCGTGCTGCCGTTGTCACAGGCTGCCCAGGCGCATCGGCTGCTGGAAAGCCGCCAGACGACTGGCAAGGTGGTCCTGCAACCCTGGGTCGACGCTTGATTCGACTCAGCAACCGAAGCGGAAAATACCGACGTTCGATGCTTTGCCGGGCGACCCAGTGACCTGAAAATATCCTCGAACACCTGAGGATCCAGCCCGATTAAAGTCAGAACAAGAGCATCCAACCGCCCAGCCAGCGGCGCCGCACTGCCGAACGTTCTACCAGGCGACACCGTCCTGGTGCGCGTTGCGCATCCGCATCGTCTCGGCGCCGCTGCCTGGGCAAACCCGACCGTCGAGGTCCAGCGTCGACAGTCTCTGCAGCTGGAAGAGCCCGCACACAAGGGCGCCACGGCCTGCACATGAAACCCCAGCAGGCGCGCAGCGTTAGCGGGGTTGATCTATTTCAACGTCGCTGATGATCAGAACGGTTGTGCACATCTGCCACACGCCCGAGTCCATGGCCTGGAACGCCTCGATGGTTTGACCCCGAGGGTTGCGTAAACCACCGACGGCCGGGATATCGACCGAATGCAGGAAATCGGTCAGGAAGGCTGATGGAAGCCGAGTCCCTTCCGGGAACTGCGCCCACAGTCCCGGTTGCCCCGCGCCTGCGGTCACCTACCCTTGGGTGCAGCAGTGGATCCACGCAACATCAAGCTGAAATCCAGCGTCTGCTGAAGCGGCACGTCCACCCTTTCGATGATGGCGAGCAGCAGGCTGACCGCGCGGACACCGATCTCCCGCATGGGTTGCCGGATGGTCGTCAATGGCGGCGTGAGGTAACTCGACGACGCCAGGTCGTCGAAACCGACAATGGACAGCTCATCCGGCACGCGGATGCCCAGGTCCCGGCAGGCGGCCAAGGCGCCCAACGCCATCTGATCGCTGAAGCAGAAGATCGCGGTCGGCGCGGGCGTACGGGCCCGTAGCGCCATCGCAGCCGCATGGCCGGATTCGACCGAAAAATCGCCCGGCACGACGGTCAGGCTGCGCAGGCGGCGGCGCGCCTTGGCGGAGGCCCGCGCGCCTTCCAGGCGTTGCTGGTGCAGCGGATTGTCGGGCGGGCCGCCCACCACGGCGACGCGCTCGTGCCCCAGTCCATACAGGTGTTCCATCATGGCGCGCGCAGCGGCCGCGTTGTCGATGTGGACGCTGGGGATGCCCAGCGCCGGGTCGAACTCGCAGCCGTTGACCACCGGCGCGGCGGCGCCCAGCTGCTTGACGATCTCACGCGCCGTCGGCGGAAGACCGTGCCCCAGCACGATCAGGCCGTCTGCCTCGTTACGTCGGAGCATCTGCGCGTAGCGCTCCTCGCGATCGGGCTGGTGCTGGGTATCACCGAGCAGGACGGCGTAGCCGACGGCCTGCGCGGCGTCCTCCGCGCCCTGCAGGATCTGGGCGAAGAAGGGATTGGCGATGTCCGGGACGGTGACCAGGAGCTTGCCGCTGCGCTGGGTCTTGAGCGTCCTGGCTACCGTGTTGGGGACATAGCCGAGCGCGGCGGCGGCCTGCTCGATGCGCGCGCGCGTGGCCGGCAAGACCTTGTCCGGCCGGGAAAGGGCCCGCGACACCGTGCCGGCGGTGACGCCGACGTGCTTTGCGATGTCGTAGATGGTTGTTGCCATGACCTCGGTTCTTGTTTCTGCTGTGCAGCGCACAACGGGTCTTGCGGGTGGCCCATGCTAGGATGATTCAATCGATTGCATGAGGGCGAATCACGTTGAAGACGCTCAAGGGTCCGGCGCTGTTCCTGGCACAGTTCATCGCCGACACACCTCCCTTCAATCGCTTGGACACACTGGCCGGTTGGGCTGCAGGCCTGGGCTATTCTGGCGTACAAGTGCCGACCAGCGCGCCCCACCTGTTCGATCTGGCCCAGGCTGCGCAGAGCCAGGCGTACTGCGACGACGTCGCCGGCATGCTGGCCGGGCACGGCCTGCAGGTCACCGAGTTGTCGACCCACCTGCAAGGGCAGCTGGTCGCCGTCCACCCCGCCTACGACCAGCTGTTCGACGGATTCGCGCCGCCGGACAAGCGCGGCGATCCCGCCGCCCGCCAGGCCTGGGCGGTGCAGCAACTGCTGCTGGCCGCCAAGGCCAGCCAGCGCCTGGGGCTGACGGCGCATGCCACGTTCTCCGGCGCGCTGGCCTGGCCTTACTTCTACCCCTGGCCGCAACGTCCGCCCGGGCTGGTGGAAGCAGCCTTCGCCGAACTCGGCCGCCGCTGGCGCCCGATCCTGGATGCCTTCGACGCCTGCGGCGTGGACCTGTGCTTCGAGATCCACCCGGGCGAGGACCTGCACGACGGCGCGACCTTCGAGCGCTTCCTCGATGTCGTGGACCATCACCCACGCGCCAAGATCCTGTACGACCCCAGCCACCTGCTGCTGCAGCAGATGGACTACCTGGGCTTCATCGACCGGTATCACGCGCGCATCGGCATCTTCCATGTCAAGGACGCCGAGTATCGCGCCAGTGCGCGCAGCGGCGTCTACGGCGGCTACCAGGACTGGATCGATCGTCCAGGGCGGTTCCGTTCGCTCGGCGACGGCCAGATCGACTTCAAGGCGATCTTCTCGAAGTTCGCGCAATACGATTTCCCGGGCTGGGCGGTACTGGAGTGGGAGTGCTGCCTGAAACATCCGGAAGACGGCGCACGGGAGGGTGCCGCGTTCATCCGCGAGCACATCATCCGCGTCACCGAACGCGCCTTCGACGACTTTGCCGACAGCGGCGCCGATCCGGAATCGCTGCGCCGCATGCTGGGGACATAGAGCGTGTCATGCACGTTGAGATGAGATGCGTTGGACGTCAGCGGTGCGGAGCGGGTACTGCGTGGCGCAGGCTTGGCTGGCGCCAAGGCCAGCCTGGGCCGCAGCGCACCCCTTGTCTCGACGCGCCACAGGACGCNNTACATAACACGCTCTAAGCCAATACCGCCTGGGAGGGCAAGCCATGAGGCACACCATGTCGCGCTTGGGCGCGATGATGTTTCTGCAGTTCTTCATCTGGGGCGCATGGTTCGTGACCCTGGGCACGTACCTGGTGCAGGGCCCCCTGCAGGCCAGCGCGAGCCAGGTGGCGACGGCCTTCCTCAGCCAGTCCATCGGCGCCATCGTGGCGCCATTCCTGGTCGGCCTGGTCGCGGACCGCTACTTCGCGGCGCAACGCATCCTCGCGGTGCTGCACCTGGCTGGCGCGGTGCTTATGTGGCTGGCGTCCACGGCAACGAGCTTCGGCATGTTCTCCGCCTGCGTCATGGTGTACATGCTGCTGTTCATGCCGACGCTGGCACTGGCCAACAGCGTGGCGATGCGGCACATGCAAACGCCTGAAAAACAGTTCCCGCCGGTGCGGGTGGCCGGCAGCGTCGGCTGGATCGTGGCGGGCGTGCTGATCGGCTGGCTGGGCTGGGAACAGACGCACCGGCTCGAACTGACGTTCCGGATGGCGGCGCTGGCATCGCTGGCGCTGGGCCTGTATGCCTTCACCCTGCCGCACACGCCGCCGCTGGCGCAACAGCGCGACGCCGGGCTGGGACAGATGCTGGGACTGGACGCGCTGCGGCTGCTGAAGTCGCGCTCGTATCTGGTGTTCTTCCTGGCGTCCATCGCCATCTGCATCCCGCTGGCGTTCTACTACAACTTCACCAACCCGTATCTCAACGATCTGGGCGTGCGCGGCGCGGCCGGCCTGCAGTCGCTGGGCCAGGTGTCCGAAGTGCTGCTGATGCTGGCCATGCCGTTCCTGTTCGTGCGGCTGGGGGTCAAGACGATGCTGGCGCTGGGCATGGCGGCGTGGGTGCTGCGCTACGCGATGTTCGCCTTTGGCGATGCGGGCAGCGGTTTTTCCTTGCTGGTGATCGGCATCGTGCTGCATGGCATCTGCTACGACTTCTTCTTCGTCACCGGCCAGATCTACACCGACGCGCATGCCGGCCCCGCCGCGCGCAGCAGCGCGCAGGGCTTCATCACCCTGGCCACCTACGGCGTGGGGATGTTGATCGGCACGTTCCTGTCCGGCGCGGTGGTGGAGCACTACACCACGGCGGCGGGCCCGGACTGGCAGCAGATCTGGCTGTTCCCGGCAGGCGTGGCGCTGG
>NZ_JPLE01000076.1 GCF_001010415.1 Xanthomonas pisi DSM 18956 | reverse complement strand
GGGAGAGCAACTGTCTTGATCAACTGGTAGCGGCAGCCGCCAGTTGATCCCGCATCTTGGCGTTGAGGATGACCAGCAACTTGCGCATGGCCGCCACCAGAGCCACCTTGCCGGCCTTGCCCTTGGCACGTAGGCGTTGATAAAACTCGCGCAGCGACGGGTTGAAGCGCACTGCCACCAGGGTGGCCATGTACAGCACCTGGCGGATGCCGGCCCGCCCGCCCCAGATGCGCCGCACCCCGCGCATCGCGCCGCTGTCGCGCGCCAGCGGCGCCACCCCGACCAGCTTGGCGATGGCCTTGCCGCTCAGCCGGCCCAGTTCCGGCAGCTGTACCGCCAGGCTCGCCAACAGCACCGGGCCGACACCTTTGACCTGACGCAGCACCTGCAACTCTGCACGTGCGGCCAACTGCTGGGCGATGCATGCGTCCAGCTGCGCTAACTGCTGTTGCAACTGCCGCACGCCGATCTGCGCCTGTTGCTTGAGCCAGGCATCGGTAAGCGTAGACAGCTGCTGGCGCTGCTGCTGCACCACGGCCACCACCTGCATCCGCCGCTGCTGATAGGCGCGCAGTTGCCGGCGCCAGTCCTCCAACGGCTTATAGCGTGTCAGCGGCAGCACCGCTGCCATGTGCGCCAACGCACGCGCATCCAGCCGATCGGTCTTGGCCAGCTGACCGGTGGCCTTGGCAAAATCGCGCGCCTGGCGCGGATTGACCCGCACCATCGGCAGGCCGGCAGCATGCAGCGTATCCAGCGCCAATTGCTCAGCGCCCCCGGTTGCTTCCACCACCACCTGGTGCAGCGTCAGCGGCGCCAGCCAGTCACGCAACTGACGCAGCCCCGCGGCCTGATTGGCAAACCGCCGTGCCTGCTGCAGGCCATGCACATGCACATCCAACCACTGCCTGCAGACATCGATTCCGACACTCTCGTTCATGATCAACTCCGCTATGCTCGACGGGTCGAGAGCTCTCCTGTGCAGCCCAGCCTTATCGTTACGAGCGCCTACTCGAGCAACTGTTCGGGCGTTTGCCAGGAGATTGCGGCGTGGCGAGCTGGCTCTCCCGCGGTCGGCAAGACCAAGGGGTTATCGGTCGACCACGCCGCCTCTCGACACCTAATCTGGCAGATCGCCAAGAGATAAGGGG
>NZ_JPLE01000075.1 GCF_001010415.1 Xanthomonas pisi DSM 18956 | reverse complement strand
GGGGTTGGGGTGAGGGTACGCAAGTGGTGCCACACCCACCGCCCCACGCAACCTGCGCCGCATGAAATGCGCCCCCCTCATCGCACACGCACCACCACCGCGCTTTTCAAACACCCCGCGCGCCCGCATCCTGTGCGCTGTCTCAAGACAGGATCTTCGATGCGCGCCCTGTTCGCCGCCCTTGCCCTCATGCTCAGCACCGTCCCCATGGCCCACGCCGAAAAACTCACCCTGGAGGCCATCACCGGCCCGCTGCCGCTGTCCGGTCCGACCTTGCTCAAGCCCAAGGTGGCCCCGGATGGTTCGCGCGTGACCTTCCTGCGCGGCAAGGACAGCGACCGCAACCAGCTGGACCTGTGGGAATACGACATCGCCAGCGGCCAGACCCGGCTGCTGGTCGATTCCAAGGTGGTGCTGCCCGGCACCGAAACGCTCAGCGATGTCGAAAAGGCCCGCCGCGAGCGCCAGCGCATCGCCGCGTTCAACGGCATCGTCGATTACCAGTGGGCGCCGGATGCGCAGGCGCTGTTGTTCCCGCTGGGTGGCGAGTTGTATCTGTACGACCTGCACAAGACCGGCGCCGCCGCAGTGCGCCCGCTGACTCACGGCGAAGGCTTCGCCACCGACGCCAAGCTCTCGCCCAAGGGCGGCTTTGTCAGCTTCGTGCGCGAGCGCAACCTGTGGGTGATCGACCTGGCCAGCGGCAAGCAGCTGCAGCTCACCGGCGACGGCAGTCAGACCGTCGGCAACGGCGTGGCCGAGTTCGTCGCCGACGAAGAAATGGATCGCCACACCGGCTACTGGTGGGCGCCGGACGACTCGGCGATCGCCTTCGCGCGCATCGACGAATCCGGCGTGCCGGTGCAAAAGCGCCCGGAAGTCTATGCCGATCACACTGAGGTGATCAGCCAGCGCTATCCGCAGGCCGGCCAGCCCAACGTGGCTGTGCGACTGGGTGTGATCGCACCGCGCGCCAACGCCGCGCCGCGCTGGATCGACCTGGGCAATAACCCCGATATCTACCTGGCACGCGTGGATTGGCGCGATGCACAGCGCCTGACCTTCCAGCGTCAATCGCGCGATCAAAAGACGCTGGAACTGATCGAGGCCACGCTGGCCAGCGGCAAGCAACGCACGCTGATCACCGAAACTTCGCCGACCTGGGTGCCGCTGACCAACGATCTGCGTTTTCTCAAGGACGGCCGCTTTGTCTGGAACTCCGAACGTAGCGGTTACGAACATCTGTACATCGCCTCCGAAGACGGCGCCACGCTCACGCCGCTGACCTCCGGCGCCTGGGTGGTGGACGCGCTGCTGGCCGTCGACGAGCAGGCCGGCCTGGTGTACTTCGCCGGCAGCAAGGACTCGCCCACGCAGACCCACATCTACGCGGTGCCGCTGGCCGGCGGTGCGATCGAAAAACGCTCGGCCTCCAACGGCACGCATGCGGCCAGCTTCGCCAACAATGCCAGCGTGTATGTCGACAGCTGGTCCAACACCACCACGCCGCCGCAGATCGAGCTGTTCCGCGCCAATGGCGAAAAAATCGCCACGTTGCTGAAGAACGACCTGGCCGATCCGCAACATCCCTATGCCAGGTACCGGGATGCACAGCGCCCGATCGGTTTCGGCACGCTGACCGCAGCCGATGGCAAGACACCTCTGCACTACCGCCTGACCAAGCCGGACAACTTCGACCCGGCCAAGCGCTACCCGGTCATCGTCTATGTCTACGGCGGTCCCGCCGCACAAACCGTGCTCGATGCGTGGCCCAGCCGTGGCGATGCGCTGTTCGATCAATATCTTGCCCAGCGTGGCTACGTGGTGTTTTCGCTGGATAACCGTGGCACCCCGCGACGCGGCCGCGACTTCGGTGGCGCGCTGTACGGCAAGCAGGGCACGGTGGAAGTGGACGACCAGCTGCAAGGCGTGGCCTGGCTCAAGGCGCAGCGTTGGGTGGACCCGGCCCGCATCGGCGTGCAGGGCTGGTCCAACGGCGGCTACATGACGCTGATGCTGCTGGCCAAACACAGCGACGCCTACGCCTGCGGCGTGGCCGGCGCACCGGTCACCGATTGGGGCCTGTACGACACCCACTACACCGAGCGTTACATGGACCTGCCGGCCGGCAACGCCGCCGGCTATCGCAACGCGCGCGTCGCCACCCATCTGGATGGCCTGCACGCCAGGCTGCTGCTGATCCACGGCATGGCCGACGACAACGTGCTGTTCACCAACTCCACCGCGCTGATGAGCGCGCTGCAGCAACGCGGCACGCCCTTCGAATTGATGACGTATCCAGGCGCAAAGCACGGCCTGTCCGGCAGTACGGCGTTGCACCGTTACAAGACCGCCGAGGCGTTCCTGCAGCGCTGCCTGATGCCGTCGCAGCAGTAGACGCTCTAGGTCTCGCCTGCCGTTTTCCCCTGCATTTGCGCAAGGAGTGCCATGTCGCTGCCGCCACCCATCCCCGCTGCATCGCCGCAGCGCCCGCGCGCTGTCGATGTCTGGAACCGGCATTGGAAGTGGGTCGTTCCCGGCATCGGTGTGGTGCTGTTCGTGCTGCTGGCGTTGGTGATCGGCGCGTTGATCTGCGTGATTTCCGCAGTGGTGAAATCCAGCGATGTGTACCGCGACGCGCTGCGCATCGCCAAGGCCGATACGCAGGTCGTGCAGACCCTGGGCACGCCCATCACCGAAGCGTTCCTGCCCGATGGCAGCATCAGTTACGTCGGCGACATCGGCGAGGCGCATTTCAGCGTCGGCCTGCATGGGCCGCGCGGGAACGGTAGCCTGCAGGTGGATGCCACGCGCAGGCATGGCCGTTGGAGGTACCAGACACTGACCTTCGCCGGCACCCATGGCGGCCAGATCGATATGGTGCCGGCCACAGTCTCGCCACCGCAGCCCTGCCTGCCATGACCTAAGGCAGATTGCCGCGATCGTTGCAGATGGGTAGGGTCGCGCTACTCACTTCGCGGATCTGCCTCATGAAGCCACTCGTTCTCGCCGTTGCGCTGGCGCTCGGTTCCTCGTTGCCGTTGCAGGCACAGACCGGCAAGACAGCGCCGACACAACCCGCCAGCCCGGCCTGGGTGCAGACCAGCAACGGGTATGCGCAGATCCTGCTCAACGCGCAGGCGCCGTTCCAGCCCGAATACGCCAGCTTCTTCGGTGTGCCCGGCTACGACGATCAGGTCGTCGACCTGGGCCCGGACAACGCCGCGCGCTACCGCGATGCCATGCGCAAGGCACGCGCCACGTTGCAGACCAAGCTGACCACCGAGCGCGATGCCAACGTGCGCCAGGACCTGCAGATCATGATCGGCGCGGCCGAGCAGAACATCGAAGGCAGCGAGCTCAACGAGCGCTATCTGTTGCCCTGGAGCGACGCACCCGAGGCGGTCTTCAGTGGCCTCAACGGTCTGCTGTCCGACCAGACCGTGCCCGAGCGCCGCGCCAAGGCGCTGGACCGCCTCAAGCGTTACGTCGGCCTGGTGCCGGGCAGCACGCCCACCACCACGCTGGCGCGCCAGCGCTACGAGGAAAAGCTGAGCAACACCGCGTTGCTGCAGCCCACCCAGCGCGAAGTGGAGCAGGCGCTGGCCAACGTGGACACCTACGTCGCAGGCATCGGCGAGCTGTTCGCCAAGTACAAGATCGCCGGCGCCGACGAAGCGCTCAAGGCCATGTCCACGCAGCTCAAGGACTATGCCGCCTGGACCCGCAGCAGCGTGCTGCCCAAGGCGCGCAAGGACACCCGCCTGCCCGAGCCGCTATACGCCTTCCAGCTCAAGCAGGTCGGGATCGATATCGCGCCGCAGCAGCTGATCCAGCGCGCGCAACTGGAATTCATGGAGACCCGCTCGGCCATGCGCCAGCTGGCGCCGCTGGTGGCCAAGGCCAAGGGCGTGCAGGGCAACGAGTATGTGCAGGTGATCCGTGCGCTCAAGGGCAACAAGATCGCCGACGACCAGCTGGAAACCCACTACCGCGGCGTGATCGACCAGATCGACCCGATCATCCGCCAGCAGCGCATCGTCGATGTGCCCAACCGCCCGATGCAGATGCGCCTGGGCAGTGCCGCCGAAAGCGCCGCGCAGCCGGCACCGCACTTCCTGCCGGCGCCGTTGATCGGCAATACCGGCCAGCAGGGCCAGTTCGTGCTGCCGTTGGGCAACCCGTCCGCCGAGGGCGGCAAGAAGGAGCAGTACGACGACTTCAACTTCGGCTCGGCCGCCTGGACGCTCAGCGCGCATGAAGGCCGCCCCGGCCACGAGCTGCAGTTCACCGCCATGGTCGAACGCGGCGTGTCGCTGGCGCGCAGCCTGTTCGCGTTCAACTCGGTCAACGTCGAAGGCTGGGCGCTGTACGCCGAAGCCGAAATGGTGCCGTACGAGCCGCTCGACGGGCAGCTGATCGCCCTGCAGTTCCGCCTGCTGCGCGCGGCCCGCGCCATGCTCGACCCCATGCTGAACCTGGGCCTGATCGACCGCGAACGCGCCCGCCAGGTACTGGAAGACGACGTCGGCCTGTCGCCGGCGATGACCCGCCAGGAACTGGACCGCTACACCGTCCGCGCCCCCGGCCAGGCCGGCAGCTATTTCTACGGCTACACCCGCATCCTCGAACTGCGCATGCGCACCGAACTGGCGCTCGGCAAGAAATTCGACCGCCTGGCCTTCAACAACTTCCTGCTCGACCAGGGCCTGCTACCACCGGATCAGCTGGCCAAGGCAGTGGAAACGCAGTTCATCCCGGCGCAGCAGAAAAAGCGCTGAGCAGAGGGCGCAACATGGGTATGAGGCAGCCGTCGCCAGTCGCCCCATGCCGCTGGTTGAAGTAGTTGGCGGGTTAGTGCGCTGGCGGCGGAGCGTCCGAGCCCGGCCCGGTTTGCGCCCCCGCCGGCACCCAGATCGCCATGCCTGCCGCGCGCTTCTGCGTGGTCGGGATGCCGATCCCCAGGCCGCCGCCGACGCGGCCGCCGTAGCTGCCGCCGCCGACCGACAGGCCGCCGCCGGAGCGCTCCGAGCCAACGCCGACGATGACCACGCCGTTGGCGCCGAGCTTGGCGGCTTCGCGCTTGAGGCGCTGCACGGCGGCATCGGTCTGGCCCTGGGTGCCGAAGCCGGCGGCGCTGGTGGATTCGAGCTGGGCGATCTCCACCGAGCCGACCGGGGCATGCGAATAGACCTGCACCTGGGCGGGGTCGATCGGGGCGCGTGCCTGGCCGAGCATCACCTTGGAGCTGCTGGCGCAGCCGGCCAGCAGCAGGGCCAGTGCAGCGCCGACGACGAAATGCCTGTTCATGATGTGGCCCCCTGAAAGATGGTGATGACGGCGATGATCCGGCGCCCGGACTGAAGACTGGCTAACACGACGCGACAAGCCGCTGTGCCACCCGGTGGCGGCGACTCAATGGTCCTGTCAGCACTCTGAATCGCAGCGGACGCTGTCGCACACTAGCCACGCCCGTGTGAGGCCGCCGCCAAGCCGCCATTGGTCATGATGACCACCCGCCCACGCCGTGCGGACGGCGGCGCCGGTAAGCTCGTGCTTTGTTCAATGCGAGGTGGCACGTGGGATTGATCAGTCTGTTATGGGGGATCGTGGCGCTGCTGTGGATGGTGCTGGCCTTCATTCCGCTGCTGGGCTGGGGCAACTGGTTCCTGATTCCGTTCGCGGCAGTGGGTGCGCTGATCGCGGCGATCGCGCTGTTGTTTACCTCGGCCGGCCATCGTGGCCGCGCCAAGACCGGCCTGCTGCTCAACGGCCTGGTGATCGTGGTCGGGGTGATCCGCTTGAGTATCGGCGGGGGCGTGATCTAGCGATTGCAGCGCTGCGACAGTGCGTCGCAGCGGCGTCCGCAGCAAGGCGGCGGGCGTAGACTTGTGGGCTGTCACAAGGAGCCTTGTCATGGCCCATCCGCACTATCGCCCCCGCCGCATGCGCCACGATGCGTTTTCGCGCCGCTTGATGCGCGAAAACACCTTGACCACCGATGACCTGATCTGGCCGGTGTTCGTGCATGAGTTGTCCGGCCGTGCGCCCATCGCCTCGATGCCGGGGGTGGAGCGTCTGTCGCTGGACGAGCTGCTGCGCGAAGCAGAGCGCGCGCTGGAACTGGGCATTCCGGTGATCGACCTGTTCCCGGTGATCGATCCGGCCGGCAAGAGCCTGGATGCTGCCGAAGCCTGGAATCCGGACGGCCTGGCGCAGCGTGCGGTGCGCGCGCTCAAGTCGCGCTTCCCGGAGCTGGGGGTCATGACCGACGTGGCGCTGGACCCGTACACCACCCACGGCCAGGACGGCATCATCGACGCCAAGGGCTATGTGCTCAACGAAATCACCGTCGAGGCGCTGGTCAGGCAGTCGCTGTCGCATGCGCAGGCCGGCGTGGACATCATTTCGCCATCGGACATGATGGATGGCCGCATCGGCGCGATTCGCCGCGCGCTCGATGCCGACGATCATCTCAACGTGCGCATCATGGCTTACTCGGCCAAGTACGCGTCGGCGTTCTACGGCCCGTTCCGCGATGCGGTGGGCAGCGCCGGCAATCTGGGCAAGGCCGACAAGACCACCTATCAGATGGACCCGGCCAACAGCGACGAGGCCATGCGCGAAATCGCGCTGGACCTGGAAGAGGGCGCGGACATGGTGATGGTCAAGCCGGGCATGCCGTACCTGGATGTGGTGCGCCGGGTGAAGGAAGAATTTCGCGTGCCCACCTTTGCCTACCAGGTCAGCGGCGAGTACGCCATGCTCAAGGCGGCGGCGGCCAACGGCTGGCTGGACGAACGCCGTTGCGTGCTGGAGGCGCTGATGGCCTTCAAGCGCGCAGGCGCCGATGGCGTGCTGACCTATTTCGCGCCGCAAGTGGCGCGCTGGCTGCGCGAAGGCTGAGCGCGTCCAGACGTGCTGCGCGAGAGGTGTTGTGGTGGCATCTTTCATGGATGCCGCTGCACGTGCATCCGAAGCGGTGAGGAGTCATCCGCTGGTCTTCTCCGATTCTTCCGCGTTGTTGCACGCACCGGCAGCGCCGGCCTGGTTAGCGCTGTAGCGGTTTGATCTGACTCCACGCGATCTGCTTCTGCCCCCCTGATACATCGCAGTCTTAGAGCCGCAGGCCGGCAACCAGGGAGGCGCCTGATCGCGATGCGAAAGCAGCGTGGCCGGCCAGGGCCGCTGCAGGACGGCGCAATCGCCATCGATCCAGGTGCGCCGACTGCGATAACGATTCTCATCTACAATGGCGAGCCCTGCTGCTTCAGGTTGTTCGCGCGTGTTCAAGACGGTTCTGTTCCAACTGCACTGGCTGCTCGGCATCACGGCCGGTCTGGTGCTGTCGGTGATGGGGGTGACCGGCGCGCTGATGTCCTTCGAAAACGAAATCGTGCGGCTGGCCAACCCGGCCATCGCGCAGCTGGCCGTGCGGCATGCCGCCGGCGAGCGTGCGTTGCCGGTGGATGTGTTGCTGCAGCGGCTCGACCTGGCGCAGCCCGATGCAGGAAAACAGCAGGCGGTGACACGCATGCTGATCGACCCCACCGGCGCGCGGCCATCCACCGCACGTCTGGCGGGCAAGGGCGGCGGGCGCGTGTACTTCGACCCTTACACCGGCGCGCGCGTTGCCGCACCGCGCTTGAGCACGGCATTTGCGTTTATCGAAGACCTGCACCGCCATCTGACCGCAGGCAAGCGCGGCCAGGCAGTGACCGGCGCGTGCACATTTGTCCTGCTGTTTTTCTGTGCGTCCGGACTGTATCTGCGTTGGCCGCGGCGCTGGTGGAGCCTGCGGACCTGGTGGGTGGTGGAATGGCGGCGGCAGGGGCGCAGTTTTCTATGGAGCCTGCATGCGGTGTTCGGCACCTGGTGTCTGCTGGTCTACCTGCTGGTCGCGCTGACCGGGCTGACCTGGTCGTACGACTGGTATCGCGACGGCATGGTGGCCTTGCTCGGCAAGGAGCCGGCCATGCGCGGCGACGGGGGCGGGCATCGGCCGGCGACGGTGGATTTCGCGCGTGTGCAGCGCACCCTGGACGGCATCCCGGGCACCCATCACGCCGCGTTGGATCTGCGCGTCCCCACCCGTGCGGGGCAACCGATGAGCGTGCGGTTCTTGCCGGACCGGCCAGACCACGACCGCGCCTACGACAATCTGGAAATCGACGCCGCCAGCGGCGCGTTGCTGCGTCGCCAGGAGTACGCGCAGTTGCCGCGCGGCCAGCAGTGGCTGGTGAGCATGTTCCCGCTGCATTCGGGCAGTTTTTTCGGTTTGCCGGGACGCATCGTGGTGATGCTGGCGAGCCTCGGCATGTCGGTGTTCTTCATCAGCGGCTGGATGCTGTACCTGGATCGCCGCCGCAAGAAGCGCGAGCTGCGCGCCGCACGCGTGCTGCTGCAGGGCGCGCCGCCGGCGTCGCAGGCCGAGCCATGGCTGATTGCCTTCGCCAGCCAGAGCGGCTTTGCCGAACGGCTGGCCTGGCAGGCGGCCGGGCACCTGCAGACGGCCGGCCTGCCGGTGCAGGTGCGCGCGTTGGCGCAGGTGGACGCGCAGCAGCTGCAGGCCGCCCGGCGCGCCTTGCTGGTGATCAGTACCTTCGGCGATGGCGAGCCGCCGGATGCGGCGCGCGGATTCGAGCGCGAGCTGCTGCGTCAACGCATGGCCTTGCCGCAGCTGGCTTACGCGGTGCTGGCGCTGGGAGACCGCCAATACGCGCAGTTTTGCGGGTTTTCGCGGCGCATCGAGCAGTGGCTGGACGCGCAGGGCGCACGCGCGTTGTTCCCCGCAGTGGAAATGGACAACGCCGATCCGCAGGCGCTGGCGCAATGGCATGCGCAGCTGGCGCAGATCGCCGGTGCGCCGTTGGCCGATGTCGCGCTGACGCGTCCACGCCTGACGCAGTGGACGCTGTCCTCGCGCACGCATCTCAACCCCGGCAGCGCGGGGGCGCCGATCTGGCGCATCGACCTGCAGCCATCGCTGCAGGCGCACTGGCAGGCGGGCGATATCCTCGAGGTGCAGCCTGCGCACGCCGATGCGCAGGTGCGTGCATGTCTGGCGGCGTGGGGCATGCTGCCCGATGCCTTGGTGCATGTCGATGCGCAGTTGCTGCCGCTGCATCAGGCCGCCGCCGAGCGTGTGCTGCCGCCGACGCCGGCCACGCCGCCCGTGCCGCCTCCGGACCCACAGGCCTGGCTGGATGCCTGCGACTGGCTGCCCACGCGCGACTATTCGCTGGCCAGCGTGCCGGCCGATGGCGTGGCCACGGCGGTGGTGCGCCTGACCACCCGCAGCGATGGCCGTCCCGGACTGGGCTCGGGCTGGCTGATCTGCCATGCGCCGACGGGTGCGGCGGTGCGCGCGCGACTGCGCACCAATCCGGGCTTCCATCGCGTCGAGGCGGCGCCGATGGTATTGATCGGCAACGGCACCGGTATCGCCGGTTTACGCGCCTTGTTGCGCGAGGCCGAGCTGGCTGGCGTGCACGGGCACTGGCTGTTGTTCGGCGAACGGCATGCCGCACACGACCGGCTGTTGGCCGATGAACTGCAGGCCTGGCAGGCAAGCGGTCATCTGCAACAGCTGGACTGGGTGTTCTCGCGCGATCAGCCGCACAAGCGCTACGTGCAGCATCGATTGCGCGATGCAGGCGACGCGCTACGGCACTGGATCGACCGCGGTGCGGTGATCTACGTCTGCGGCAGCCTGGACAGCATGGCGCGCGAAGTCGACCTCGCGCTGCGCGAGATGTTGGGCCAGGCGCGCTTGGAGTCGTTGACCGCAGCGGGCCGTTATCGGCGCGATGTGTATTGAGCGCAGTCATGACCACTGCGTCGTAGCCCTGGAGGGGCTAACCACACGTCGAAGCCTGGTTGGTCGAGTGCGCGGCGCCCTCACTGCTCGCGGCACACGCCGTGAATCCGTTCGTGGAGGCGCGGTGGCGGCATCCATCCGCCCTCAACGGCAGCTGGCATCTCCCTCTGGCGCCGGCGCTTTCATCCGGTAGATATCCAGCTGCCCCGCGCGTGGCGCACGCGCGCTGCCGGTGACCAGCAGTTCGCCCGGTTTGGCCGCATCCACCACCGCGCCGAACGTGCGCTCCTGCGGCCCGTTGAACGACAGCGGCAAGGCTTGGCCCTGGGCGTAATGCCCGTCAGTGCACACGGCCAGCAGCAACTGGCTGGGGCCATCGACTGCACCGCGCGCCCATACCAGGCCACGCCCGTCGCCAAGCCAGGCCGCATCCAGTTCGTCGGCGCCGGTATTGATGTCGCGCAGGGGCACGGGTGCGGTAAACGCGTGCCCGTCCCAGCGCGCCACCCACACATCCAGGCCGCCGGCGCCGCCGTGGCCATCGCTGGCGAACAGGAGGCGTGTGCCGTCCAGCGACAGGCTGGGCGCGCGCTCGTTGCCGCGGCTGTTGACCGCCGCGCCCAGCGATTGCACCGCGCCCAGGCCGCCCTGCGCATCCACCGGCACGCGGTACAGGTCGCTGCCACCGGCGCCGCCGGGCCGCGACGAGGCGAACAGCAGCCAGCGTCCATCGGCACTGAACAGCGGCGTGATCTCGTCCTGGGCGGTATTGAGCGGCAGCGGCTGCGCGTCCTGCCAGCGCCCGCCGCGTAGATGCGCCTGCCACAGGTCCCAGCCCCCGGGGCCTCCGGCGCGGTCGCTGGCCCAGACGATGCGTTGCCCATCCGGGCTGAGCGTGGCGTGCGCCTCGTTGGCCGGTGTGGACACCACGCCCATGCCTTCGATGCCGAACTCGGCAAGTCCCGACGCGGACGGGACGAAGAGTAAACTCGCCGCCAGCGCGAGCGGCGTCCATCGAAGTTGCATGCGGTGTTCCTGCTCCAAGTCGCGCACAGTCTAGTCAACCAGAGAACGTTTCATGCCCGTATCCCGTTATGCCGTGTTCGGTCACCCTGTCGCCCATTCGCTGTCGCCGACCATCCATGCCGACTTCGGCAAGCAGACCGGCATCGCGCTGGACTACACCGCCATCGATGCGCCGCCGGAAGCGTTCGCCAGCACGCTGCAGCGCTTCGCCGACGAAGGCGGCAAGGGCGCAAACGTCACCTTGCCGTTGAAAGAGGCCGCCTTCGCGCTGGCCGCCAGCCTGAGCGATCGCGCGCAGCTGGCCGGGGCGGTGAACACGCTGGTGCGCAACGACGGTCAATGGCAGGGCGATAACACCGACGGCATCGGCTTGGTGCGCGATCTCACCGATCGCCACGGCCTGGATCTGCGCGGTCGTCGCGTGTTGCTGCTCGGCGCCGGTGGTGCCGCCCGCGGCGTCGCGCCGGCCTTGCTGGAAGCGGGCATCACCGAAATGGTGGTGGTGAACCGCTCGCCCGAGCGCGCCGATGCGTTGTGCGATGCGCTCGGCGAACCCGGTCGGGTGGTGTCGCGTTACATCGAAGACCTGCGCGACCTCGGCGACTTCGAGTTGATCGTCAACGCCACCGCCGCCGGGCGCGACCGCGACGCCGGTGCGTTCGCGCTGCCGCTGGGGCTGGTCAACAGCCTCACTGCCGCGGTGGATCTCAACTACGGGCAAACCGCCATCGCGTTCCTGGCCTGGGCGCGCGCGGCGCAATGCCGCTACACCATCGACGGCCTGGGCATGCTGGTGGAACAGGCTGCCGAAAGTTTCGCGCTGTGGCACGGCGTGCGCCCGGATACCGACCCGGTCTACACCGCGCTGCGCGCACGCGATGCCGTGCTGGTCAGCGCGGACTGAGCCGTTGACCATGACCACCACCGACATCCTGCTCAGCCTGATCACCAGCCTGTTGTCGCGGGTGCCGATGCTGATCGCCTTGTTGCTGGGGCTGGTCCTGCTGTGGCGCGCCCCGTTCGGGCCGTTGCGGCGTGCCGCGCTGGCCGGGCTGTGGCTGCTGCTGGGCTGTGTGCTGGCCGAGGTGGCCCTGCAGGCGATTCCGATGCTGTTGATGCAGCAGGGCAACGTGCGCCAGATCGGTCTGGTGATGGGCGTCGGTCGCTTCGTGCTGACCGCCGTGCAGGGCGTGGGCATCGGCGTGCTGGTGTGGACCCTGGCGCGCAGCCTGCAACGGCCGCCGCCTGCTGCCGGTCCGCGCGCATGATCCCGCTCAAGGCGCTGGCGCTCACCCTGGTCGGGCTGATCTGTGCAGGGCAGGGCGGTTGGACATTGCTGCATCCGCAGTCCCTGGCGACCGTCAACCGGGCAGGCCTGCTGTACGAGCGCTTCGGTCCGGCCGGGGTGGGTATCGGCATGCTGGCGGTGGGCGTGATGATGGCCGTGATCGGCCTGGTCTGGACGCGTTACGCCTGGCCGCGACGCGCTTGATCGCAGTGGTCTGACAGTCTGGCGGTGCGCGCCGGGCGCCGGTCTTCCAGCGCGGCCACGTATCGCTGCCCGGCAGTCGCAACGACCAGGAGTGCTCGACAGCGGCACGCGCGGCAGGCAGGCACGTGTCGAGCGCAGCCTGCGCCTCTACCCGTCGACACCCCGCCGTTCTTCAGCGCTTGGGTCCCAGGCGATGCATCGGCAGCGCACAAACAGGTTCAGCTGCCGCACGTATCGGTCGCAGGCGCTGCGCCGGTCCGTGCGAAAATAGCGCGATGAGTGATCTTGCCCCACCGGCTGCGCCGTCCGCGCCCGTTCCCACCCAGCGTGTGCTGACCGACCCGATCAAGGCCGGCATCCGCGACGCCTACGCCAAGCTGCAGGCCAATACGCCCGGCTTCGCCACCCGCCGTGCGCAGAGCCAGATGATCGGCCTGGTCTCGCGTGCGCTGGCCACCTCCGGCGGCATCGGCATTGCCGAGGCGCCCACCGGCGTGGGCAAGAGCCTGGGCTATCTCACCGCCGGCGTGCCGATCGCCCTGGCCACCAAGAAGAAGCTGGTGATCAGCACCGGTACCGTGGCGCTGCAGTCGCAGTTGGTGGAGCGCGACATCCCGGCCTTCCTCAAGGCCACCGGCCTGGAAGCGACCGTGGCGCTGGCCAAGGGCCGCACCCGCTATCTGTGCACGCGCAATGCCGCCGAACTGGAAGGCGACACCAGCCAGAACGCCATGTTCGAAGACGAGCAGGCGCTGTACGACCGCCCGCTCAGCCCCGTCGATGCGGATCTGGCCAAACGGCTGACCAAGGCCTATGCCGCGCGCACCTGGAACGGCGACCTGGACGATGCGCCCGAGCAGGTGTCGGTGCCGCTGCGCATGCGCATCACCACGCCGGCCTCCGGCTGTGCGGGGCGACGCTGCAGTTATGCCGCGCAGTGCCCGGTGCTCAAGGCGCGCACCGATGTGCGCGAAGCGCAGATCGTGGTCACCAACCACGCCTTGCTGCTGTCTTCGCTGTCGCTGGGCGATGCCGAAAACGGCCAGCCGCTGATCGCCCCGCCGTCGGACATGCTGCTGGTGCTCGACGAGGGCCATCACGTCGCCGGCGTGGCGATCGACCAGGGTGCGGCCAATCTGCCGCTGGACGAGATGGCCAAGCGCACTGGCCGCATGCAGATTCTCGTCGCCGCTGCGTACCGCGCAGTGGACAAGGACAAGATCGGCAACCTGCTGCCCAACGAAGCCATCGACGTGGCGGCGCGGGTGTCCAAACTGCTCAAGGCCTTCCATGCCGAGGTCGAGCGCGTCTGGAAGCCCGAGCCCGGCGAGCGCGATCCGTTGTGGCGTGCGGCCAACGGCAAGTTGCCGCCGCAGTGGGGCCCGGCCATCGAAGAACTCGGCGAAGACACCCGCGCGCTGTTCAACTGGGTGCATGCCGCACACAGTGCGATTGCCAAGGGAAAACAGGACGATGCCGCACGCGAGCGCCTGCAACGCAACCTGGGCCTGGCCCTGGAAATGGCCGAGCAGCAGCACAATCTGTGGAGCGGCTGGCGGCGCGAAGACAAGGAAGGCCAGCCGCCGATGGCGCGCTGGATCACCCTGTCACGCGATGGCGACCTGATCTGCCACTGCTCGCCGGTGTCGGCTGCGCAAGTGCTGCGAACGATGATCTGGAACGAGGTGGATTCGGTGGTGATGACCTCGGCCACGCTCACCGGCGGCGGCGATTTCCAGTCCTTCGCCATCGACAACGGCCTGCCCGATCACGCCGAGATGGCCTCGCTGGCCTCGCCGTTCGACCTGCCCAATCAGGCCGAGCTGATCGTGCCCAATTTCCCGGTCACCCCGGACGATCGCGAAGGGCATCCCAAGGAAGTGGCCAGGTATCTGGTGCGCGAACTGGACTGGAACGCCAAGGGCAGCATCGTGCTGTTCACCTCGCGCTGGAAGATGGAAAAGGTCGCCGACCTGATGCCGCTGGCGCAACGCAACCGCGTGCTGGTGCAGGGCGAAGGCAACAAGTCGCAGCTGATCACCGAACACCTGCGCCGCATCGCCGCTGGCGAGGGCTCTGTGTTGTTCGGGCTCAATTCCTTCGGCGAAGGCCTGGATCTGCCCGGCGAGGCCTGCACCACGGTGGTCATTACCCAGGTGCCCTTCGCCGTGCCGACCGATCCGCAGACCTCTACCTTGAGCGAATGGCTGGAAAGCCGCGGCCACAATGCGTTCAACCTGATCGCCATTCCGCATGCGCTGCGCACGCTGACGCAGTTCGCCGGCCGTTTGATCCGCAGTTCCAGCGACCACGGCCGCGTCATCATTCTCGACTCGCGCCTGCTGACGCGTCGCTACGGAAAACGCATCATCGACGCGCTGCCACCGTTCAAGCGGGTGATCGGGCGTTGATCGATCAGTCGGTGCCGCATCGATGCAGGTCCTGCATCGATGCAGGCATCGGCCGATATGCAAGCGGCGCCGCTGCGTCAGCATCGTTGCATGAGCGAGATCGCACCCTGCGTTCGTACACCGATCGGCGCATCGTCATGCAGGCGGTGATTGCTGCAGCGACAGCAGCGGTGGCAGATGGACAGCGCAGCGCATGCGTGTCCGCGACCTCATTACGCCCGCCACGAGTGCGCTCGGAACGACGGTACTCTGGCAATCGCTCCCGGCGTTCCAACCTTGCAGCGCAGCATTGCGCCAGACCCATCCGCACTTTCGTCATGCATGACGAAGTGCGCGTGTGGCCTCCGCGCGGACCCACTCCCACGATCTGCAACCCACTGCCTGGGCATTTAGCGATACATATCACGCAACGCAGTCATCATCATGTTCGCCTATCGCTGCGATCATAACTAACGACTTCTCTCGCTTCGGCCCGCTCGCCATGATTCAGCTCCCTCAACACGAGCTGACGCCATGCGCCCTGGATCCCTCATGGTGCTAGCCCTGCTAGCCCCCACACTGATCGCTCCACCGGTCTTCGCCCAATCTGTGCTGACCCGCGACAACGGCGCCAAGGTGGGCGACAACCAGAATTCGCAGACTGCCGGTGCCACCGGCCCGACCCTGCTGCAGGACGTGCAGCTGATCCAGAAGCTGCAGCGCTTCGATCGCGAGCGCATTCCCGAGCGTGTGGTGCATGCGCGCGGTACCGGCGTCAAAGGCGAATTCACCGCCACTGCCGATCTGTCCAGCCTGACCAAGGCCAAGGTGTTCAGCGCCGGCGAGAAGACTCCGGTGTTCGTGCGTTTCTCCTCGGTGGTGCATGGCAATCACTCGCCGGAAACGCTGCGCGACCCGCATGGCTTCGCCACCAAGTTCTACACCAGCGAAGGCAACTGGGATCTGGTCGGCAACAACTTCCCCACCTTCTTCATCCGCGATGCGATCAAGTTCCCCGACATGGTCCACGCGTTCAAGCCGGACCCGCGCACCAACCTGGACGACGATTCGCGTCGTTTCGATTTCTTCTCGCACGTGCCCGAAGGCACGCGCACGCTGACGCTGCTGTACTCCAACGAAGGCACCCCCGCCGGCTATCGCTTCATGGATGGCAACGGCGTGCATGCCTACAAGCTGGTCAACGCGCAGGGCGAGGTGCATTACGTCAAGTTCCATTGGAAGACGCTGCAGGGCATCAAGAACCTCGATCCCAAGCAGGTTGCCGCGGTCCAGTCCAAGGACTACAGCCACCTGACCAACGATCTGGTTGGTGCGATCAAGAAGGGCGATTTCCCGAAGTGGGACCTGTACGTGCAGGTGCTCAAGCCCGAAGACCTGGCCAAGTTCGATTTCGACCCGCTCGATGCCACCAAGATCTGGCCGGACGTGCCGGAGCAGAAGGTCGGCCAGATGGTGTTGAACAAGAACGTCGACAACTTCTTCCAGGAAACCGAACAGGTGGCGATGGCGCCGGCCAACCTGGTGCCGGGCATCGAACCGTCTGAAGACCGTCTGTTGCAGGGCCGTATCTTCTCCTACGCCGACACGCAGCTGTATCGCATCGGGGCCAACGGGCTGAGCCTGCCGGTCAACCGCCCGCGCGTGGCCGTCAACAACGGCAACCAGGATGGCGAAGGCAATAACGGCCACACCACCAGTGGCGTGAACTACGAGCCCAGCCGCCTGGAGCCGCGTCCGCAGGACACCGCCGCACGCTACAGCGAACTGCCGCTGTCGGGCACCACGCAGCAGGCCAAGATCACCCGCGAGCAGAACTTCAAGCAGGCCGGTGAGTTGTACCGCTCCTACAGCAAGAAGGATCGTGCCGATCTGGTGCAGAGCTTCGGCGAGTCGCTGGCCACCACCGATACCGAGAGCAAGCACCTGGTGCTGTCGTTCCTGTACAAGGCCGACCCCGAGTACGGCACTGGCGTGACCCGCGTTGCCAAGGGCGACCTGGCGCGCGTCAAGCAGCTGGCCTCCAGCCTGCAGGATTGATCCATCCGACGGCATCGCGGCCATGCCGCGGTGCCGTCCCCGTTTTGGGAGAGCGATATGCGCACCCTGCTGTTGGTCATGCTGAGCGCCCTGTGCGCGCCAGCCATCGCTGCCTCGCCGTCTGCCACGCCCGCAGCGCCCACTTCATCCACGTCAAGCCCAGAGCAGATCAAGCGGCAGCTGCGTGAGTACTTCTTCGATGCCGCGCGCGAAGGTCGCCAGGACATGCTGGCCGAGTTCATCCGCTCGCATTACGACCTCAATACTCGCGACGAGAAGGGCTATACCGCGCTGATCCTGGCCGCCTACCACGGCCAACGCCCGGCGGTGGACCAGTTGCTCAGTGCCGGCGCTGACCCTTGCGCGCAGGACAAGCGCGGCAACACTGCGCTGATGGGCGCGATCTTCAAGGGCGAGCTCGGTATCGCCAAGCGCCTGATGCAGGCCGACTGCGCCCCCGACCAACGCAACAACGCCGGCCAGACCGCGGCGATGTACGCAGCGCTGTTCCAACGCACCGACGTGCTCAAGGACCTCGCCGCCAAGGGCGCAGACCTCAGCCTCAAGGACGGGCAGGGCAACGACGTGACCAAGCTGCAGCGCGGCGAATTCGCCACCGCCCCGGCCCGCTGATCGGGCTGGTCGAGCGCCCCGCATGCCTTGCGCGCTGTGTCAGTTGCGCGTCTGCGCAAGCCGCGCTTGATAGTGCGTGACACCTCGCGGCGTGGACCATGGTCCGTCGCACTACGTGCCAGCCGGCTGGTGCCGTCACGCGTGCTGATGCTCCGGCTGATATCGCGCTTGGCGCGCGTCAGCGGCCAACATGATTCCGTCGCGTCGCACTGCCGCGCAGCGCTCAGGCAGGTGCGGCTCGGCATTGACCGCGCAGACGCGGCGGCGGTTCCAGGGCGTACGCATCTACCCCATCCTTGCCGGCTACGGGTGCCGGCAGGTCCCAGTGCATCGATAGCGCGCAATGATCGCGGCCGGTGCGCGGTCAACGCAGGCGGGTACGCAGGCAGGTGCAGGGCAGCTCTCACAAGAGCTGTGCGCCCGCCAGGCGCGCGTCCGCGGCGTCGCTGCGCATGTATCGCTCGTACAACCTTGCCGTGCGTGTGTGCCGTCCACACCGATCTGGTGACTGCCCGCCACGTTGTTGCCGGCCGTTCCTCGTCCCCCGCGCCAGTTGTGGACAGGCGACGGTAGATCATCCAATCCGGTGCGCCGCCTCGTCCGGATGGCTCCGCAAGCCACTGGCCACGGTGTCTTACGGTTCCGGCAAGCGCCCTGGCGGACACGCGGCTGACCGGGTTGGTAGTCGCACCTTGGGCGTCTGCCCGGCGCGAGCCTTCCCTGCAACGACAGCCGCGATCGCGCGCCCTGTGGCCTCGTTTCGACCACGCCAAACCGTGACGTCGATCTCGTCGGTTTTCCGCCGCGCCTGCGCTGGAAGTCTGGCGCCGGTGATGATTTTTCCGCCATCCCGTCAGGAGATTTCTGACGTCGAAACCCTTGTGCGCCAAGGCTTTGACATAAAACTGAGCGCGCGCTGACTTGCTTGAAATTCGCTCAAAAAAAGCGCGCAAAACAGTTCAAGAACGGGCCGGGAACGCCGATGCTGGAGCTATCGCACCTTGGAACCCCCCGGCCATGAAGATCGATCCCTCCATCCCTTTTCTGATGTCCCTGCTCGCCATGGTGCTGTGCACCGCCACTGCGGTCGTCGCGCTGGTATTCGGCCAGGTGCATGTGCTGGCCACCTCGTGGACCTTCTACGCCGTGATGGGCACGTCGCTGATCACCCTGGCTGCTTCCTATCACGCCCTCGGCAAGCCGCTGAGCGCCGAAGAGCGTGTGGGCTTCCGCAACCCGTAATGGCACCCTCGTCCGGCAGCGCGCGCAGCGTGACGCCAGCACCGGACGAAGGACGCTGCGCTCGTCACTGACGATGCACCGCGTTCTCTGCAGCGGCGAACGCCGACAGACACTCCGCATCCTGTAGCGATGCCACCCGATAGCGCTCGTACTCGGCGAGCGGGGGACACGCGCCAACGCAATGTCGTTCGCCCCGTCCCACGGCATCACGTCGCCGTGCTGCTGGCCGCCCAAGTGCCCTAGCGGGATCCACAACCGCACGGAATGTTCGAATTCGGCCAGGTGATCGGGGCCGATCACGTCACGCAGCGACCAGATGATCGTGCAACCGGGCCTGGCGATCGACGCAGCCCCCGCCTGCCATGCCGCACTGCCGCAGATTCATCGATGCCCGTGTAAGCTGTTGATCCTGCTTCGCATTCCAATGGCCGCTCGCTGCGGCCAACCGTCGATGACCGTTTCCGCCGATCGCTACGCCGCCTCCCTGCGCCTGTCCGTCGCCCCGATGATGGATTGGACCGACCGCCATTGCCGGGTGTTCCATCGCCTGCTGGCGCCGTCCGCACGCCTGTATACCGAGATGGTGCATGCCAACGCGGTGATCCATGGCGATCGCACGCGGCTGATCGGGTTCGATCCGGTCGAACACCCGCTGGCGCTGCAACTTGGCGGCAGCGATCCGGCACTGCTCGCGCAGGCGGCCGGCATTGCGCAGGAATGGGGCTACGACGAAATCAACCTCAACTGCGGCTGCCCGTCCGACCGCGTACAGGCCGGGCGCTTCGGAGCCTGCCTGATGCGCGAGCCTGCGCTGGTGGCCGAGTGTGTCGCTGCCATGTGTGCGGCCACCGACCTGCCGATCACGGTCAAATGCCGTCTGGGCGTGGATGACGATGACGATTACGCGGTGTTCGCCAGCTTCGTCGACCAGGTGGTCGCGGCCGGCGCGGCGATGGTGGTGGTGCATGCCCGCAACGCCTGGCTCAAGGGCCTGTCGCCGAAGGAAAACCGCGAAGTGCCGCCGCTGCGCTACGACTGGGCGTATCGCCTCAAGCAGGAGCGTCCCGGCTTGCCGGTGGTGCTCAATGGCGGCATCGCCGCCGTCGATACGGCGCTGGCGCACCTGCAGCAGGCCGACGGCGTGATGCTCGGTCGCGCCGCGTACCACGACCCGTATGTCCTGCATCAGCTCGATGCGGCATTGACCCAGCGCCCGCAACAGCCGCGCGAGGCGTTGCTGCGTGCGTTGCGCCCCTACGTGGAGGCGCAACTGGAACACGGGCTGGCGCTGAAGCACATCACCCGGCACGTGCTTGGCCTGTTCCATGGGCAGCCGGGCGGGCGGGCGTTTCGCCAGGTCCTGAGCGAGGGCGCACACCGTCCGGGCGCAGGCTGGGAGCTGGTGGAGCAGGCGCTGCAGCGGACCGACAGCCAGCCCTGGCGCATTGTTGCGTGACTGGCCCGGCGCTTGCATTCGCTGAATTGGCAGATCGGGGCTGTTGCTGGCTGCGGTTTGGCGGCCTGGCCTCCGGAGCGAAAGCCTTGCTGGCAGGGCGTCTGCCCCCCAGTGACATTCATTTCACTGAATGGCGTTAACACGAAGCTAAAAAGTTCAGATCGGATTCACCCCCAAAAATCAAGAATTTGGCTCAATTTCCGTCGCCCGGCCGTTTGTGATGCATCGCCGGTTTCACGAATTTTGAATGTTCCTGAACAACCCGCTAGGATCCCGTTGTGACCCATTCGCTCAGCCGCGCTTGCTATGTCGTCCTGGTTGCCCTCGGGGTAGCCACGGCAGCGCCGTCGGCGTGGAGCCAGGGGTACCCGATGGCGCAGGGTGGTCGCGAGGGCATGCCGGCATCGGCACGCGGCAATAGCCGCACCTTGTCGGACACCATCCGCCACGTGCAGCGGTCCACCGGTGGACAGATCCTGGGGGCAGAGCGTGTGCCGTTCGATGGCGGCAACCTCAATCGGGTCAAGTACATGAAAGACGGGCGCGTCCACACGGTGTACGAGCCAGAGCAGACGCAGGCCGCACCACCGCGCAGCCTCCCGCCTCCCGACGCGCCACCACGCGACGATAACCACTGAACGTAGATAGTTCGGCGTTCAGTCTCATAAATTCCCCGGCCGTGGGCCGACAACGTTACTAGGGAGAGTGCATGCGTATTCTTTTGGTCGAAGACGAAGCTCCGCTGCGCGAGACCCTTGCCGCGCGTCTGAAGCGTGAAGGCTTTGCTGTCGACGCTGCACAGGACGGCGAAGAAGGCCTGTACATGGGCCGCGAAGTGCCGTTCGATGTCGGCATCATCGATCTGGGCCTGCCCAAGATGTCGGGTATGGAGCTGATCAAGGCGCTGCGCGACGAAGGCAAGAAATTCCCGGTGCTGATCCTGACCGCGCGTTCGAGCTGGCAGGACAAGGTCGAAGGCCTCAAGCAAGGTGCCGACGATTACCTGGTCAAGCCGTTCCACGTCGAAGAGCTGTTGGCTCGCGTCAACGCGCTGTTGCGCCGTGCCGCCGGCTGGAGCAAGCCCACGCTGGAGTGCGGCCCGGTGGCACTGGATCTGGCGGCGCAGACGGTGAGCGTCAACGGCGCCAACGTCGACCTGACCAGTTACGAGTACAAGGTGCTCGAGTACCTGATGATGCATGCCGGCGAATTGGTCTCCAAGGCCGACCTCACCGAACATATCTATCAGCAGGACTTCGATCGCGACTCTAACGTGCTGGAAGTGTTCATCGGTCGCCTGCGCAAAAAGCTCGACCCCGATGGTGAGTTGAAGCCGATCGAGACCGTGCGTGGTCGGGGCTATCGCTTCGCCATTCCGCGCACCGAAGGCTGAGTCCGCGCGTCGGCAAGCAGGAAGACTTAGGTGCCGATGCGCTCCAAGTGGTACAAACGCTGGCGCCCGCGCTCTTTGCAGGCGCGCCAGCTGCTGGCCGCCAGCCTCAGCCTGGTGGCCTTCCTGGCGCTGGCCGGTTACGCCCTGGATGTGGCTTTTGCCGACACTGCCGAGAAGAACCTGCGTGAGCGGCTGAAGAATTACGCCTCGGCTTACGCTGCCAACATCGACTTTGTGCGTGACGGCTCGATCTACATCGGCGGGCAACCGCCCGACCCGCGCTTCGATGTGCCAGGCGGCGGTCTGTACGTGGAAGTCGTGCGTCCGGACGAGAGCTGGACCTCGATGTCGGCCGAAGGCCCGAACATTCCGCATGGCCGCATGCTGGAGCCGCGCCAGGAAGAATTCATCGGCCCGCTGGAGATGACCCAGATCGATGGCAGCCTGGGCCAGTTGTATCGCTATGGCCTGGGTGTCAGCTACGTCGAGCGCGAGCACGGCGGCGAGATTCCTTACACCATCTATGTGATGGAAGACGCGCGCTCGATGGGCGCGCAGCTGCGTGTCTTCCGTGGCGCGGTGTGGTTTTACCTCGGCAGTGCCGGCGTGGTGCTGCTGGTGCTGCAGGCCTTCATCCTGCAATGGAGCCTGCGCCCGCTGCGGCGCGTGATCAACGAGTTGACCAAGGTGCAGCGCGGCGAGATCCAGCGCATGAGCGAGCAGCACCCACGCGAGCTGGAGCCGCTGACCGACAGCATCAACGCCTTCATCGAGAGCGAGCGCGACAACCTCGAGCGTCAACGCAATACGCTGGCCGATCTGGCGCACAGCCTGAAGACCCCGATCGCGGTGCTGCGCACGCAGCTCGACAGCGGCGCTTCCGAGCGCGACCTGCACAAGGAAATGGACGTGCAGCTGCGGCGCATGAACGACCTGGTGTCGTACCAGCTGGCGCGTGCGGCTTCCAGCGGCCACAAACTGTTTGCAGCCCCGTTGCAGATCGAGCCGTCCGCCGAAGAAATCGTGCGTGGGCTGGAAAAGGTGTATTCGATCAAGGGCGTGCTGTGCGAGTTCGATATCGCACCGGATGCGCGCTTTCATGGCGAGCCGGGCGATCTGCAGGAACTGCTGGGCAATCTGCTGGAAAACGGCTTCAAGTGGGCGCGCAGCCGGGTACTGCTGACCGCACAGCCCGGCCCGACAACCGGCAGCCGGCGTGCCGGCCTGATCCTGTCGGTGGAAGACGACGGCCCCGGCATTGCGCCGGAGGATGTTGCCAAGATCCTGCAACGAGGCGTGCGTGGCGATGAGCGCGTGCAGGGGCACGGTATCGGCATGTCCATCGTGCAGGATCTGATCAAGGCCTACCGCGGTGAACTGCAGGTGGTGCGCTCCCAGGAACTGGGTGGCGCCCGCTTCGATGTGACCCTGCCCCCGGGGTTGTGACGCGCCTGCGTGTGCGGATGAACCCGTGGGCAATGGCCTGCACGGCTCCGACAACCGTTTAACGCCTCGAACGTTTGCTTGACCATACTGGTCCGGCTGCAGGCACCTGCGATGGAGAGCTGCATGATCGAGCGCGTTGCACACGTCTCTTGCGCGCAAACGCGCCCTTTGCCACGGCGATGGCCGCGCACCTGGGGCCGTGCGTTGCTGCTCGCCGGCTGCGCGTTGGCTGCGGCCGGCCACGCTGCCGAAACGCCGCTGACACCGACCCAGACGCGCTGGCTGCAACGTGCCACCTACGGTGTGGATGCCGATGGCGCAGCGCAGTTGCAGCGGCTCGGCCCGAAACGCTATGGCGCGCTGCTGCTCCAGCCCAGCGACGATGCTGCGTTACCGGCGCCGGTGCGCGCACAGCTGCAGGGCTTCGATGCGTTGCACACCCCGCTGGAAACCTTGCTGAGGCGCTACGAGGCCGACAAGATCCGGCTGCAGGCCATGCCCGATGGCGATGAGAAAGTGGCCTTGCGCAAGGACTGGCAGGCGCGCGGCGGGCAAATGCTCACCCAGGCGCGTCAGGCGCAACTGCTGCGTGCGGTATATGCACCGGACCAGCTGCGCGAGCAACTGGTGTGGTTCTGGCTCAATCACTTCAGCGTGTACGCCGACAAAGGCCGCGTGAAGTGGATGGCCGCCGATTACATGGAAAACGCGATCCGTCCCAATGCCACCGGCAAGTTCGCCGACCTGGTGATGGCCACGCTGCAAAGCCCGGCGATGCTCGAGTATCTGGACAACGCCAAGAATGCCAAGGGCAAGGTCAACGAGAACTACGCGCGCGAGCTGATGGAGCTGCACACCTTGGGCGTGCAGGGTGGCTACACCCAGCAGGACGTGCAGCAACTCGCGTTGATCCTGACCGGCGCGGGCCTGGTGCCGATCAAGGCCGATGGCGCCCCGCCGGTGCCGGCGACCGTGCCTGGCCAGCCACAGGCGGTGCGCAAGGGAGTGTTCGAATTCAACCCGGCGCGCCATCAGCCCGGCGACAAGCTGCTGCTCGGTCAGCGGATTGCCAGCGGTGGCCTGGATGAGATCGAGCGTGCCGTGCAGGTGTTGGTGCGCCAGCCGGCATGTGCGCACTTCGTCTCGCAACGCATGGCCGAGTACTTCGTCAGCGACACGCCGCCGCCGGCGCTGGTTGCGCGGATGGCCAATGTCTTCCAGCGCAGCGATGGCGATATCGGCAAGGTCATGCAGGCCATGGTGAGTTCTGCGGAATTTGCACAGGCGCAACCGCGCAAGTTCAAGGACCCCAATCGCTTCGTGGTGTCGGCGATGCGGCTGGCCTATGAAGACCCGCCCGTGATCAATGCCGGGCCGATGGCCAGTTGGGTGCAGCAACTCGGCGAGCCCCTGTTCGGGCGCATCACCCCGGATGGGTGGTCGTTGCAATCGCAGGCGTGGACCAGCTCCGGGCAACTGGCGCGCCGATTCGAGGTGGCGCGCGCACTCGGCAGCGGCCCCAAGCAGTTGTTCCGGCGCGATGGCGACAACGACACGCCGCTTCCGCCGCTGACGCGCATCGACACGCGCGCGGCGTATCGCTGGATCGCGCCATCGCTGGCGACAGGCACGCAGCAGGCGCTGGAGCAGGCGCGCTCGCCGGCGGAATGGAACGGGTTTTTACTGGCGTCGCCGGACTTCAACTATCGCTGATTCCTATCGCTGGTTCACCGACGCTGATTCACCGAGTGCGATGCAGTCATCGCCATGGGAGTACACCATGCAACGACGTCAATTCCTGCTTGCTTCTGCCGCTGCAGCCACAAGTCTGCCTTGGGCCGGCCGCTTGTTTGCCGCGCCACGCGATAGCGCGCGCATGCTGGTGGTGTTCCTGCGCGGCGGCTACGACAGCAACAATCTGTTGGTGCCGCACGGCAGCGATTTCTATTATCAGTCGCGGCCCACGTTGGCGATTGCACGGCCGGATGCGGCCAATCCCGACAGCGCCATCGCGCTGGACGCGCAATGGGGGCTCAACCCGGTAATGCGCGATGCCTTGCTGCCGTTGTGGCAGCGCAATCAACTGGCGTTTGTGCCGTTTGCCGGCACCGACGATGTGTCGCGCAGCCACTTCGAAACCCAGGACGACATCGAATCCGGGCAAGCCGGCAAGCATCGCGATTACCGCTCCGGGTTCATGGCGCGGCTGTCGGGCGTCCTGAGCGGCGTGCCGGCCATCGCCTTCACCGATTCGTTGCCGTTGACCTTTCAGGGCGGCGGCGATCTGCCCAACGTCTCGCTGCGCGGCATCGGCAAGGGTGGGCTGGATGCGCGTCAGTCGCAGATCCTGTCGCAGATGTACGACGCCACGCCGCTGGCGACGGCAGCGCGCGAAGGACTTGCGTTGCGCCAGCAGGTCACCGCGCAGTTACGCGAAGAGATGGAGCAGGCCGGCCGTGGCGCTGCCAGCGCGCGCACCTTTGCCGACGAAACCCGGCGCATGGCGAGTTTGATGCGCGAGCGGTATCGGCTGGGATTTGTGGATGTCGGCGGTTGGGACACGCATGCCAATCAGGGCAGTGTTGCGGGCGGACTGGCCAACAACTTGCGCAATCTCGGCGAAGGGCTGGCCGCGTATGCCGATGCGCTGGGCCCGGCCTGGAACGAGACGGTGGTGGTGGTGATTTCCGAGTTCGGCCGCACCTTCCGCGAGAATGGCAGCAAGGGCACCGATCACGGGCATGGCACCACGTACTGGGTGTTGGGCGGTGGCGTGCGCGGCGGCCGCATCGCCGGCGAGCAGGTTGCGGTGGATCAGGCGCATCTGCTGCAGAACCGCGACTACCCGGTGCTCAGCAATTACCGCAGCGTGTTCGGTGGCGTATTACAGCGGCTGTGGGGCTTGTCGCCTGCACAGCTGGAGCGCGTGTTTCCAGGCGCGACGCCGCGTGATCTTGGATTGGTGTAATCAGGCTCAATCACATCGCGTCATCGAACGGTGCGCGGTGTCTGCAATGCGCATCCTCGCGCTGAGTCTTGTTGCATTGCCCCTGTGGACGTGACGACCAAATGCGAGCTGTGGCCAAGCACTTGCATTGCAGCGGGCCCGAAGGCCCCAGCTCAGTGCGCACGCACGCGGCTGGCGCGACCGTCGTCAAGCAACCAGCGCTCGCGCCGTGAGATATCGACATGGCTGCGTGCAAAGCAGGTCGCAACCATCATGCGGCGCCATCAACCTTGCGTCTGCGTCTGCAACGCGAACGGCGACGGCCCGTACACATTGGTCAGATGCACGGCGACCTCCGGCATCCATCGCTGCAGCACCTGCGGCGCCGAGAAGTGATATTCGCTGACCACCGCGAAGAACTCTTCCGGTGCCTCGGCTGCGTACGGATCGATCTCGGTGTCTTCGCCTGCCTCCACGCGCTGACAGAACGCAACGTAGGCCTGCTGGAAATCGCGCGCCCAGCGGCGCTGCGCCTGGCGTGGCAACGGCGGCGTGCCGTCGAGCGCGCCATCCAGCGCATCGAGCTTGTGCGCCATCTCGTGCACGATCACGTTGAAGCCGGCGCGTGGGTCGTGCAGGTCTTCCTGCACATCGGCCCAGCTGACGATCAATGGCCCCTGCTCCCATGCTTCGCCGATCAGGGTGTCGTCCCAGGTATGCACGACGCCGGCCGCATCCATGTGGGTGCGCTGCACTCGGAAGGCGTCCGGATAGACGATCAGCTGCGACCAGCCGCGCCATCCCGCTGCGCCGATTTCCAGCAACGGCAGGCAGCAGGTGGCAGCCAGCAGGACATGATCGTGCGGCTGCAGCTGCAATCCAGCGACCGGCGAAATGGTCTTTTGATCCAGGAACTGCGCGGTGAGCGCACGCAGACGTTGCTGGCGCTGTGCATCGAGCGCGGCGATCCAGGCGCAGCGCTCACACACCGGTTGCCAGAGCGCGTCAGGAACGTCGAGCGGCGGCCGGCGTAGCCAGCGCGTCAACCACTGGATCAGCGGAACATGCCCGGCAGAAAGCTGTGCCAGCGCGGCATCATGCGCATGCGCGGGAACAGGGCATCTCCATCGCTGCCACCACCGCCGGTTGCCGGTGCCGGCTTGTGCTGCGGCGCGCGTGCCGGTGGTGCCGGTTCGCCATTGGGCGTTCTGCCGCGTGCGGCCGAGTTGGTGCTGACGCAGCTCTCATGATCGCCGTCGATCAACTGGTCCGATGCCAGGGCGGCAAGCGGAGCCAACAAGAACAGCAGGCAAACCGTGAGTCGGCGCATCGTCCACATCCAGGGCAAGCGGCGTGAGTCGCCGATCATAACGCGCTTTTCACTCCCTCACGCAAGCCGCGCTGGGCGGCTGCGAAGGCTTGGCGCATACTTTCACGGATCGATTTGGGAACCGTTGCCGTGGACGACCGCGCGTTGCTGGCCAAACTTGCAAGCGGCCGGCTGTCCGGCGATGCGCTGGCGCGCGATGCCGGGTTGACCCGTGCCGCGGTGTGGAAGCGCATCCAGAACCTGCGCGCGGCCGGTGTCGACATCGACGGACGGGCAGGCGATGGCTACCGCCTGGCCACGCCGTTGGACCTGCTGGACGCGGTACGTATCCGTGCCGCCATGGCGGCCGATGCGGCAGCGGGCCTGGCCGCGCTGGAGCTGGCCTGGACCCTGGAATCCACCAACACCACGTTGCTGGCACGCCCGCCACCCGAGCGCGGGGTGTCTGTGTTGCTGGCCGAGCGCCAGACCGGCGGGCGCGGTCGACGCGGTCGTCAGTGGACCTCGCCGCTGGCCGCGCACATTTATCTATCGGCATCGCGCCGTTTCGGTGGCGGGTTGGGCCAGCTCGCCGGGCTGAGCCTGGCGGTAGGCGTGGCCGTGGCCGAAGCCCTGCGCGGGTGCGGGTTTGCCGATGTCGGTCTGAAGTGGCCCAACGACCTGCTGGCGCGCGGACGCAAGCTGGGCGGGCTGCTGATCGAAGGCGGTGGCGAGATGGCCGGCAACGCGCGTGCGGTGATCGGGCTGGGCTTGAACGTGCACATGCCGCCAGCGGCTGCCGCCGGCATCGACCAGCCCTGGGTGGATCTGGATACCCTGGCGGGCCGTGCGGTGGCGCGCGATACGGTGGTTGCCGCGGTGTTGTCGGCGTTGTTGCCGGCACTGGACCTGTTCGAGGCGCAGGGGCTGGCGCCGTTTCTGGACCGGTATGCGGCGCTGGATGTGCTGAGCGGGTGCTCCGTGCAGGTCGAGGAAGCCGGCACCCTGCATCACGGTATCGCGCTCGGCCTGGCCGCCGACGGTGCATTGCGGGTGCAACTGGGCGAAACGGTGCGCCTGTTCCACTCCGGAGAAGTCAGTGTGAGACCTGCATGAGCGAGTGGTTGTTCGACCTGGGGAATTCGCGTTTCAAATACGCACCGCTGCGCGGCAGCCGCGCCGGCGATGTGCAGGCGTGGGCGCACGGCGCCGAAGCGATGGATGCGGCCGCGCTGTCGGCGCTGCCGTCCGGGCGCATTGCGCACGTGGCCAGCGTGGCGGCGCCCGCATTGACGCAGCGGATGATCGCCTGCCTGCAGGAGCGCTTCGAGCAGGTACGCATCGTGCGGACCATGGCCGAATGCGCCGGCATCCGCATTGCCTATGCCGACCCGGGCCGCTTCGGGGTGGATCGGTTTCTGGCCTTGCTGGGCGCACGGGGCGATGCGCCGGTGCTGGTGGCCGGGGTGGGCACCGCCCTGACCATCGATGTGCTCGGTGCCGATGGGCAGCACCATGGCGGGCGGATCGCTGCCTCGCCGACCACCATGCGCGAGGCGCTGCATGCGCGTGCGGTGCAATTGCCGGCCAGCGGCGGAGCCTATGTCGAGCTGGCCAACGACACCGACGACGCGCTGGCCTCCGGCTGCGATGGCGCGGCGGTGGCGCTGATCGAGCGCAGCCTGCAGCACGCACAGCGTCGCCTGGGCATGCCGGTGCGGCTGCTGGTGCATGGCGGCGGCGCGCCCCCGCTGCTGCCGTTGTTGCCCGATGCCAGCTTCCGCGCGGCCTTGGTACTGGACGGACTGGCGACCTGGGCGATGCATTCGTCCTCGCCGTAAAGCGCTGCCTTGTGCAGGTTGGACAGGCCACCCGTGGTCCGCATGGATATCCTGCGGTGGCGGCCTGGCCGGCTGCTTGGCGCGCCGGCGTCGCAGCCCTACGCACAGCTGCGCGTTGCTGCCGGCCGCCGCAAGGGGGGCAGTGGCGCACCGAGCGTGCGTTGCGCGCATGCTGCAGTCGCGGCACCGGACGCTTCGCACTCGCCCCAAGCCACATGACACGCTCTAAACTCGGCGCATGTACGTACGCGCGCTCATCGTTGTCCTGATCATCCTCAATGCCGGGGTGGCACTGTGGTGGGCGTTGCAGCCACCGCCAGCGCCGCCGGCCGCGCCGCCGCAGCCGTCCGGGGTTGCCCGATTGGACCTGCTGCCGATGTTGCCGACCAGGGCGACAGCAGCGGCGCCGCGTCCCGAAGCGGCGACCGCCGCAACGCCGGATGCCGCTGCAGCGGCTGATTCCACTGTGCCGGCCGCTGCGGCGACGGCAGCGCCGGCGCCTGTGCCAACGCCGGCGGTGGCACAGACCGCCCCGCGTGCTGCCGACGCGGCAGCGGCAGCGACCGGCGCTACCAGATCTGTTGACGAAAGCACCGCCCTCGCCAAGCCGGCTCCAGCGCCGACACCGCCGGCCGCCCCGGAGCGCTGCGTCAGCGTGGGGCCGTATGCGGCGCGCAGCGAAGCCGATGCCGCACTGGCGCGTATTCGCGGCCAGGCCAGCCGCGCCGGCGTGCGCGAGGATACCGACGCCGGGGTCAGCACGTTCCGGGTGATGTTGCCCAACGTGGGCGACCGCGCCGCGGCGCAGGCCCTGGTCAAGCGCATTGCGGCCGCCGGCATCGGCGACTACTACGTGATTGCGCAGGGCGAGGACAACACGGTTGCGCTGGGGCAGTATCAAAGCCGCGAGCGCGCCGAGCGACGCCAGGCCAGTCTGGTCAGTGCAGGCTTTCCGGCGCAGTTGGTGCCCAGCGGCAGCGGTCAATCGCGTTGGTGGATCGATGTGCGCAGCACAGCGGCAGCCGCGGCCTTGCAGAGCGCTGCAGGTGCAACGCGTCAACGATCGCTAGATTGCGCCGCGCTGCGCTAGAATGCGCACCGGCGCGCAATGCGCCCACCAGTGCCGGCATAGCTCAGTTGGTAGAGCAACCGCCTTGTAAGCGGTAGGTCCCCAGTTCGAATCCGGGTGCCGGCACCATCTTGGACACTCCCATCAAGCTTTCGGTCGCGGGTGCTGCTGGCACGCTCGCTGCGTCGTGTCTGTTTCATGCGGGAGCGTGCGCGTGCCCGTGAGCAGCTCGACCTTCGCGTTGAATGCCTGGCGGTGGCGTCGATGTCGTCGCATGCGGTTCCCGCACCCAATATCTAGTCCGGCCAGAACAGACGCGGCGCGCGTTTCGCTACTTTTCGTAAGGGCAGTATCGAGCGGACGAGGTCGTGGCGCGCCGGCGGCCAGGCCCATTCGCAAGACATCTGCGTGCGGCGACGTCGCCATGACATCGGCTTGCGTTCCGGTGACATCGACGTGGCTTGCGTGCCCATGCCCTCACCCCAACCCCGCTCCCGGCGGGAGAGGGGCTTGGTCATGGGAGGGCGTTATCGGTGTTGCGTTCTGGTGACATCGACGTGGCTTGCGTGCCCGTACCCTCATCCCAACCCCGCTCCTGGCGGGAGAGGGGCTCGGTCATGGGAGGGCGTTATCGATGTGAGGCGTGGATGTTGCGTCGGCGTGTCTGGTCGGATCGCCAGAGCACGCGACATCTCCCCGGCGTGGCGATCAGGCCGGGCGGCCGGTCGACAGCAGGTCCAGCGCGGCCTTGCCGGCGTCTGCATGCGCGTCGTTGCTCAGGCGCTCGGCCAGGGCGGCAATGACGATGGTCAGCGCCTGGCGCAGCACGCTATCGGCGTCGGCGCTGGCGTCCACCACCTGTTTGCCGGGCAATTGCAGCCCGTTGAAGATCGCGCGGCAGCGTTCCAGGTTGTCCTGGGTTTCGAAGTGGTTGGGCGCGTCGCCGCGGGCGCGGATGCGGGCCAGGCCGGTGGGCGGCGGCAGGTCGAGCAGCAGCAGGACGTCCGGGCGCGGGGCGAAGGCGTTGCGCTCCAGCAACGCGTCCAGCGGCAAGCCGGCAGCGCCCTGGTAGGCCACCATCGACGGGAAGTAGCGGTCCAGGATCACGATCTCGCCACGTGCCAGCGCCGGCGCGATCAAGGTGTCGACGTGTTCGTGGCGGTCGCGGATCAGCAACTCGGCTTCTTCGTCGGCGCTGAGGCGGCCGGTGGCGGCGGATTGCCGCAACTGCGTGCCCCAGGGGCCGTTGGTCGGCTCCTTGCTGGAGACCACGCGTGCGCCAGCTGTCTGCAAGGCGGCCGCCAGGCTGCGCGCAAGCGTGGTCTTGCCGGCGCCGTCGATGCCTTCGATCGCGATCAATAGCCCGCCGGGCTTCAGTTCGATTGTCATCGCGCTACTTTATCTGATCGTGGCAATGCAGCAGTAGCCGGCGATCTGGCAGGGGCGGTCACCAGGCAGTTGCGGCGGGCGTTGGAGCGAGCACGGCACCGCAAGCGGGTGCGCGATGACCTCGACCAGGCATGCGCACGTTGGGCAGGCCGGCGGCGATGACGGCACACCGTTGGCATGCAGCAGTCGTCGCCGTCGCTATTGCCGATGCTGTATCACGGGTATGTCTTGCGCGATGTCGGGAATGTCCCGATGTCCCGGCCTCTGTCCGCTCGGCATACTGAATAAGTCAGACGCAGCGCTCATTCGTAGTACGACCGAGTCGCGTTTCTGGCTTCAAGGAAGAAGGACGCGTCGCCGCCACCCTAGAGGCGGCATCCCCCGCGTGACGCCCGCTCAGGCCCGTCGTGACCGGATTCCTTGTTTATTCTTGCGCGCTTCACCGCCAGCCCGCAGCCGCGCCCCGGCGATCAGCTTGCCGAGGTATAGCGATAGGACAGCAGCGATTTCACCAGGAAGGTGATCTGGGTGGCAGAGCGCGCATCCACGCGCATCACCGGAATACGAAAGCCTTCGGCTGCCAGCGCATCGCGAAATGGTGGTAGCAGAAAGTCCTCGACCTCGTCGGTCATGGTGATGCCCACGGCCAGGCTGGCGTCCGGTGCGATCTGCGAGAACTCACCCAGCAGCGCCAGGGTGGCCTGCAGCATCTGCGGGTCGCGCGCATTGGTCAGCACGATCACGCCCAGTGCGCCGTCGCAGACCAGCGGCCACATGAAATCCAGATATTTCTGCCCAGGCACGCCGTAGACGTGCAGCAATTCGCCGTCTTCCAGCTCGATGGAGCTGTAGTCCAGCGCGACCGTGGTGTACGTCTTGTCGCCGTAGGCATCCTGGCTGAGCGGCATTTCGGTGCTGACCGGCTCCACGTCGGAAATGGCGCGCACCGCGGTGGTCTTGCCGGCGCCCATGCCACCAACGAACACCAGTTTGTTGGCTGGAAGACTCATGACTGCGCCTGAGAAAGAGAGAGGCCAAACCGACGTGCGACCCAGGAAAAGAACCGGGAATTGCTGCTGTCCGGACGACGCGGCGTTGATGGCACGGGAATCTCCGCAGTCTGGGCAAGGCCGCTGGCAAGTGCGGCGGCGAACAGGCATTCCACCGTCTGCAGCGGCAGCTTGCAAGCATTGGCCAGCGCCTGCGGGCGCCACGGGCGCGCATGCAGATGGGCAATGGCCAGCAGGTGCGCAGGCGAACTGGTCTCTGCGCTGAGCTCCGGCCACTGCCGTAGCTGCAACGCATGGCTGGGTTCCACTGCCGGCAGCGCGGGGCGCAGGTGCTCGGGCAAGGCGAAATACAGCGCTTCGAAGGAGAGGTGTTGCGTCAGTGCGGCATCGGCGTCGTCGGCCACGCGCTGCCAACCGGGCCGGTCCAGCGCGGCCACGAGCTCGGGCAGCGACACGCCGGCTGGCAGGTGCATGCAGCGACTGGATGGATCCACGCGCACCTGCAGGCGCGCATGCCGCAGCAGCACCGGGCTTGCGCCGAACTCGCCGCGGCAATGGCGCAGCAGCAGCGCCGGTTCGGCGACCTGCGCGGTATGTGGCGAGGACAGCAGCAGACGCATCTGCTCGTTGAGTTCGCGCACGGTGGCACCGTGCTTGAGCCACGCGCCGGCGACAGGCGTGCGCGAAACCACCAACACGCGCACCGGCTGGCCTTGCAATGCCTGCCATGCGGCCAGGCCGTCGGCCGTTTCCAGGCCCAGCACCACCACGTCGGCCGCATGCTGCGGCCACTCGCCCAGCTGCACGTCGATGCGCTCGGCAAGCAGCAGCGAGCACGCCAGTTTCAGGCGCGTGGTGTGCAGCAGATCCAGGCCGGCCGTGGCGACCCGCATGGCGTGAATGAGTGTGGTCATGGGAGGGCGCCGTCGGGGCGCAACAGAACGGCAACGCCTGCCGGTCCGCACCGGCAGGCAGGCTCGGCGACGCGGATGCGCCGCCGGTCAGGCATCAACCGAAATCCAGGGTCTTTTCGAATGCCTTGAGCTCGTGGCGTGCCATGGCCAGATTGGCCTTGGCGCGGTCCAGCACGACATACAGAAACAGCGTGCCGTTGCTTTCGAGCGGACGCAGCAGGTGATACTGGCGCGACAGCGTGATCAGGATGTCTTCGATCGTGTCGTGCAGACCGAGCTGCTCGGCGATGCGGCGCTTGGCACGCACCACTTCGGTGTTGCCGGCCGCAGCCAGCTCCAGGTTGAGTTCGGTACCGCCGGTCATGCCCAGGGCCATGCCGCTGTCGCTGTCGACCAGCGCGGCGCCGACAAAACCGGCGAGTGAATGCAGTTGTTCCAGATTGAGTTTCGACATCGGTGGTCCCCTTCCAAACGGTGAGAAAGAAATCGGTGCGCTCGTGCAAGCACGAACAATGCCAACGGCATCAGCCGGCTGGTTGCGCCAGTGCAGTGGCCAGGCGGCCTGCGCAATCGCGCGCGTTGAACAGCAGTGCGGCGGCATTGAGGTCGGCGCCGCCCACGGCGGTCAGCGTCAGCGGTTTGTCGGCACGGATGCGGATCAGCACCAGCTGCCCGCCACGCGTGCTGATGGTGGCGTAATCGGCCTCGCTCAGGCTCGACTCGCGCGCCAGCGTCTCGCCCAAGGTCAGGAACGAATTGGCCATCGCGGCCAGGCGGCGCCCGTCCACACCCAGGCTGGATTGCTCGGTGATGGCGCGGCCATCGGCGGTAGACAGCATCAACAGCCGGATGCCCGGCTCGCGCTCGATGGTCTGCGCGAATTCGCGCCCGATCCGGTGCAGGTCGTACTGATGCGACGCCCGCGCGACCTCGCCCACGGCAGCCTTGACGACCTGGTTGACGGCGTTATGCGGCATGAAACTCCCCTGTTGCTGATGGCCCGAGCGCGTACGTCATGTGTGTCCTGCGCTGGCCGGCGCACCATACCATCGAGGTATTGGAGCGCAGTCACACCAGCCTCAGGCGCTTAACTGGGCGGTCAGACAAGCAGAATGTGCAAAGTCCAGCGCGCCACAAACTGCCGTGGCACGTCACTGTAGCGGCGCGTCGAGGCAGATCTAAACCCGTTCGTTGTGTCTGCAGACAGATGCAATCCGCATGCCGTGCTGCGCTGCCGCGCGTCACTGCGCGGGCGCGCCACTAGACTGCACGGCTTTATCGATGCTGGAGCAATACATGGCAACGCAGTACGTGCCGGTTTCCCTGATTGGCGTTCCCACCGACATCGGTGCTGGCCACCGCGGCGCACGGATGGGGCCGGAGGCGCTGCGCATCGCCGGCTTGCAGGAGGCCTTGATCGGCCGTGGCGTAGAGGTGCGCGACCTGGGCAACCTGGACGGTCCGCGCAATCCCTGGCAGGCGCCGCAGGCCGGTTACCGGCATCTGGACGAGGTGGTCGCCTGGAACCAGGCACTGATGGACGCCAGCTACGCCGAGCTGCAGGCCGGACGCATGCCGATCATGCTGGGCGGCGACCACTGCCTGGGCATCGGTTCGATCACCGCGGTGGCCAGGTACTGCCGCGAGCAGGGGCGCCCGCTGCGCGTGCTATGGCTGGACGCGCACTCGGATTTCAACACCAGCGACGTGACCCCGTCCGGCAATGTGCACGGCATGCCGGTGGCCTGCCTGTGCGGGCTGGGCCCGCAGGCGCTGACGCATCTGGGCGGCAGTGCGCCGGCGCTGCTGCCCGAACAGGTCCGGCAGATCGGCATCCGCTCGGTGGACCCGGAAGAAAAACGCCTGATCAAGCAGCACCGCATCGACGTCTATGACATGCGTTACATCGACGAAGCCGGGATGAAGCGCACCATGGAAGCCGCGCTGCAGGGCATGAGCGCCGACACCCACCTGCACGTGAGCTTCGACGTGGATTTCCTGGACCCCAGCATCGCGCCGGGCGTGGGCACCACGGTGCCGGGTGGCCCCAACTACCGGGAGGCGCAGCTGGTGATGGAGATGATTGCCGACACCGGGCGAATGGGCTCGCTGGATATCGTCGAGCTCAATCCGGTACTGGACAACCGCAATGCCACCGCCGAGCTGGCAGTGGATCTGGTCGAAAGCCTGTTCGGCAAGTCGACCCTGATGCGAGATTGATCCAGCGCTGAACGCGGCAGGCCCTCGTTCACATCAAATCCACGTCCGCGCAGTCAGATTTGGCGCCAAGCGAGGTGCGTTGGCACCGGGCGCAGACCGAGGAAGAGCTGATGAAGCGACTGCTGACACTGATGGTGCTGGGCCTGTTTTCGGCCGGCGTGATGACTGGCTGCAACACCGTGGCCGGCGCCGGCAAGGACATGCAGGGCGCAGGCGACAAGGTCGAAAAGACGGCCGAAAAATGCAGCGACGGTAAGTGCTGATTCGTCACCGTCGCGTGGCACGTGTTTGATGTGATTGATCTGCGGCAACACGCCGCTTTACCCACGAAGGAGTTTGCTATGAAGCGTGCAATTGTGCTGCTGGTGCTGTCGATGTTCTCGGTCGCGATGCTGTCGGGTTGCAACACCGTCGCAGGTGCTGGCAAAGACGTGCAGGGCGCCGGCGAGAAGGTGGAAGACGCAGCGCGTAAGTGATCTGACGCCGCATGCAGCAAAAAACGGGCCGCAAGGCCCGTTTTTTTTTGTCCGGCATCGGCGCGCTTCGGCCGATGTGCAGCGCAGGGCCGCAGTACGCCCCGCGTACCGGCCGATGCAGCAAAGCCACTTCACGCGCCTGTTCAGTGCGGTGATCGCCCGCTTGACACCTCTTGATGCACAACAAACGCCGGCGTGGGCAACCTGTCGGCACGGTCAATCGCGGCCGCATCAGCGGAGTCAACGCAATGAACACTGACATCATTTCCGGCAAGTGGACCCAGCTCAAAGGCAAGGCACAGGCCAAGTGGGGCGACCTCACCGACGACGATTTCAAGGTTGCCGAAGGCAATGCAGAATACCTGCAGGGCAAGCTGCAGGAGCGCTATGGCTGGGACCGCGACCGCGCCCAGACCGAGGTCCGCGCGTTCGAAAAGTCGCTGCGCGACGACACCTGATCGACGGGCATTCTCGCTCCCACAAGGCTGAGCGAGCGTGCCCAGTCCCGATACACGCGGCGGGCCGCCATGTGCGGCCCGTTGCGCGTCTGGCAGGGAGGCCGTCGGTGATGATGGGATGGGCAGCACGCGGAACCGTTAAACTTGCGCGCTGACTCCCTGGCATTACGCAGATGACCACTCGCGTTCTCACCGGTATTACCACCTCCGGCACCCCGCACCTTGGCAACTACGTCGGCGCGATCCGCCCGGCCATCCAGGCCAGCGCCGGCGACGACGCGGAGAGCTTCTACTTCCTGGCCGACCTGCACAGCCTGATCAAGGCGCAGGACCCGGCGCGCACGCAGCGCTCCACGCTGGAAATCGCCGCCAGCTGGCTGGCCTGCGGCCTGGACCCGGACAAGGTCTGGTTCTATCGCCAGTCCGATGTGCCCGAGACCACCGAGTTGATGTGGCTGCTCACCTGCGTGGCCGGCAAGGGCATCCTCAATCGCGCCCATGCCTACAAGGCGGCGGTGGACAAGAATCGCACCGACGGCGAGGACGACGATGCAGGCGTGAGCGCCGGCTTGTTCATGTACCCGGTGCTGATGGCGGCAGATATCCTGATCTTCAACGCGCACAAGGTGCCGGTGGGGCGCGATCAGATCCAGCACATCGAGATGGCACGCGATTTTGCCCAGCGCTTCAATCATGTGTATGGCCGCGACTTTTTCACCTTGCCCGATGCGGTGATCGACGAGCAGGTGTCCACCTTGCCGGGCCTGGATGGCCGCAAGATGAGCAAGAGCTACGGCAACACGATTCCGCTGTTCGCCCCGCGCGAGGAGCTGCGCAAGCTGGTGTTCTCCATCCTGACCGATTCGCGCGCGCCCGGCGAAGCCAAGGACACCCAGGGGTCGGCATTGTTCCAGCTGTACCAGGCCTTTGCCACGCCGCAGGAAACGGCGGCCTTTGCGCAGGCCTTCGCCGACGGCATCGGCTGGGGCGACGCCAAGCAACAGCTGTTCGAGCGGATCGACCAGGAGATCGCGCCGCTGCGCACGCGTTACGAAGCATTGATGGCCGAGCCGGCCAAGATCGAAGCGATTCTGCGCGCCGGCGGTGCACGCCTGCGTGCGCGCTATGCCACGCCACTGCTGGCCGAGCTGCGCAATGCGGTGGGTCTGCGCGATCTATCCGATCAGGCCGGTCCTGCGGCCGCGCAGGCGGGCGAGAAGATCGCCTTGCCGGTGTTCAAGCAATACCGCGACAACGATGGCCAGTTCTATTTCAAGTTGAACGATGGGGCCGGTGCACTGCTGTTGCAGAGCGACGGTTTTGCCTCGCCGCGCGATGCAGGGCAGTTGATCGCACGGTTGAAACAGGCCGCGCAGGCCAGCGATCTGCAGCTGCCGGGCGTGCATGCGCAGGTGCCTGTCGATGCGATTCTTGCGGCGATCCGGGTGTTGCGCGACGCGTGATCCAGGCGCGCGCGCATGGGACGGCGGCAGCCTTGCACGCTGATTGCATCCGCGTGCGGCGCCGAGGTCGATCACGTCGCCTGTCAGGTGGTTGAATCCCTTGCGTTAACGCATCGTTGCCTGGAACCGTCGGCACACCGCGCACGCATTGCTTGCGCCTACACTGCGGCTGTCTTCATCGTCACGGAGCAGGAATGACAGCATCGGCCGATTCCAGCATCCACACCATCGACACCGGCTTTGGCGGCGTGCAGTTCGACGCGGCGTATCTGATTGTCGAGGCGCAACGCGGAGCGTTTGTCGATTGCGGGACCTCGCTGTCGGTGCCGCACATGTTGGCGGCAGTGCAGGGCGCCGGACTGACGCCTGCGCAGGTGGAGTGGTTGATTCTGACCCATGTGCACCTGGATCACGCCGGCGGTGCCGGTGCCTTGCTGCAGCATCTGCCCAACGCGCGCGTGCTGGTGCATCCACGCGGTGCGCCGCATCTGATCGACCCCGCACGCCTGATTGCCGGTGCTACCGCGGTGTATGGCGAGGCGGAAATGGCGCGCAGTTACGGCGAGATCGTGCCGGTGCCGGCCGGGCGCGTGGTGGAGGCGGTGGATGGTCAATCGGTGCTGCTGGGCGAGCGCGCGCTGCGCACGATCGATACGCCCGGGCATGCGCGCCATCATCTATGCGTGTGGGACGCGCGCAGTCGCAGCTGGTTCACCGGCGACACGTTCGGGCTGTCGTATCGCCAGCTCGATAGCGCGCAAGGCGCCTTCATCCTGCCGACGTCCTCGCCGGTGCAGTTCGAGCCGGATGCGATGCTGCAGTCGATCGCCCGCTTGATGGAGGCTGCGCCGCAGGCGATGTATCTCACCCATTACGGCCGGGTCACCGCGCCCGAGCCGCTGGCGCGCGCATTGACGCAGCAGATCCATGCGATGACCGAGATTGCGCTGGGCTGCGCAGCACGTGCGGACCGTCACCGCTGCATGGTGGCGGCGTTGACCGAGTTGTATCTGGAGCGCGCGCGTCAACATGGTTGCCGCTTGGACGATGCGGCGGTGGAGCAGTTGCTGGCCATCGATATCGAACTCAATGCGCAAGGGTTGGAATGCTGGCTGGACCGTGCGTCGCGCTGAGTGCTTTGGGTCGATCGTGGAGGATGGGGTGACGAGCGAGGCATGCGCGCGCGATTGATCGGCCAGCGCACGCACCGGGCGCAATGCAGGCCACGTTGCATGCGTCGCCTGGCGATACGGTGCCTGCCTGCCGGGTGCATGGCTGGATGGTGATGTGGTCTGCTCCGGCACGAGAATGCAGGCGGGCCTGAGCGATCTGCGTCGCAAGAGGCGGCCATGCACTCGCATGCGCGACCTGCTCGATACGGCCAGGCGGGGCCCCGGGCTGCGAGACATCGGGCAACCGCAGCGAATGAGCGTCTTGCCACCGCATTGCGTTCCGTCATGGCCGCGCGCTTGTAAACTACGTGTCATCTATCCGTTGCAAGGCCTTGCCGTGAACCCGATGCGCATCCTGTTGTTGTCCGCCTGCCTGTTCGTGGGAGGTGTGGCGCAGGCCGCCAACGATCTGCCGGGTGGCGGCATCGATGCCGAGGCGTTGTCGCGGCACGTGCGTCTGCTGGCATCGGATGAATTCGAAGGCCGTGCGCCGGCCAGCGCCGGCGAGCAGCGCACCGTCGATTATCTGGTCGAGCAGTTCAAGGCCGCGGGCGTGCAGCCGGGTGGCGAGCAGGGCGGTTGGACCCAGGCCGTGCCGCTGGTCCGTGCGCAGGTGGATGGCCCGGTCAATGCCACGTTGCGTGTCGCCGGCAAGACGCAGACGTTGGTCAACGGCACCGATGTGACCTTGCAGAGCCTGCGGCCGATCGACAAGGTGGCGCTGAAGCATGCGCCGCTGGTGTTCGTCGGCTACGGCATCAGCGCGCCGGAGCGGCAGTGGGACGATTACAAGGGCGTGGACCTGCGCGGCAAGATCGCCGTGGTGCTGATCAACGATGCCGACTTCGACACCGCACAGCCGGGTGCGTTCGACGGCAAGGCGGTCACCTACTACGGCCGTTGGACCTACAAGTACGAAGAAGCCGCGCGCCGCGGCGCCGCCGGTGTGCTGATCGTGCACGAGACCGCGCCGGCCGCGTATGGCTGGGCCACGGTGCAGAGCTCGGGCCTGTCGCCGCTGTTCGATATCGAACGCAGCGATGCCGATGCCCGCGCGCAGCACGTGCCGGTGCGCGGCTGGATGCAGCGGACGCTGGCAACGTCGCTGTTCAAGCAGGCCGGGCTGGATTTCGAACAGGCCAGGCAGCGCGCGCAGCAGCGCGACTTCGTACCGATGCCGCTGGGCGATGCCACGTTGTCGGTGGACTTCAAGCTCAAGCGCGAACGCGTGGTGACGCATAACGTGGTGGCCAAGCTCACCGGCAGCCAGCATCCGGACGAGACGGTGATCTTCTCCGCACACTGGGATGCATTCGGGATCGGCAAGGCCGATGCGAGCGGCGACACGGTGCGACGCGGTGCGGTGGACAACGCCACCGGCGTGGCCAGCGTGCTGGAACTGGCGCGGGTGTTCGCCGCCGGCCCCAAGCCGCAGCGCACGCTGTACTTCATTGCATTGACCGCCGAAGAAAAGGGTTTGCTCGGGGCCAACTATTACGCCGCCCATCCGCTGGCGCCGTTGGACAAGACCGTGGCGGTACTCAACATGGAGATGTTCAGCCCGGATGGCCCGACGCACGATATCGCGTCGTGGGGCCGCGGCCGCGTGTCGCTGGAAGGCGATCTGGAACAGGCGGCCAAGGCGCGCGATCGCAGCTATTCGCCGGACCCGAATCTGGAAGCGGGCTTCTTCTACCGCGCCGACCATTTCGCCTTCGCGCGCATGGGCGTGCCGGCGATCACTGCAGGCCCGGGCCTGGACATGCTCAAGGGCGGCGTCAAGGCGGGCAAGGCATTGCGCGATAACTACTTTGCCGACTGCTACCACCAGCCCTGCGACCGCTGGACTCCGCAGTGGGATGCCACCGGGCATGCGGCCGATACCACGCTGGTCTACGACGTGGGCGTGGCGCTGGCCAACGGCCGGCAGTGGCCGAGCTGGCAGGATGGTTCGGAGTTCAAGGCCATCCGCGCCAGGAGCGATGCCGCGCGCAAGTAAGGCCTGACGGGTGCAATGCCCGGCGCGGTTTTACCGGCCGGGCATTGCATGGTCATCGCTGGCCGTGCGCGCCGCCTGCAATGGCCCGGGCGGGGTGCATCGGCTGCGGTTTTACGTTTTGCGTTTGCCACATGGATAGCGCTTGCGCAGTGCCTCGATGATCAGGCCGGGAGCCGCCTCGTCCAGGCGCGCATCGGGGAGCGCGACAAGGTCGGCGAAGATCACCTGCAGGTCCGGCAGCTCAGCCTGGCCCGCAGGCAGGCACCATTGCGTGCGATAGCTGGTGCTGGCCACGCCGAGCACATAGGCGCCGGCGCGACTGGCCGACACCATGACCTTGAGTTCGGGCTGGTTCGGCGCGTCGATCTCCGGCGCCAGCGAGCCGTCCAGCCCGGCCTCGATCAATTTGCGTCCACTGAGCTCCCACGGCTCGAGCGTACGTGCCGCTGCAGTGGTGGACAAGACGGTCAGGGCGGCCATGGCCAGCCAGGGAAGGCGACGCTGCATCTGCGCTCCGGCACGAGGGGTGTGCTGCACCATAGCGCGCGCAGCGGGCAAGGGCATGTGGAGCGATCAGCACACGACTGTGCGACCAGCAGACGGACGCGGTCGCTGCCCTGCATCGGCATCTTCCAAGGGGCGGCTGCGCTTGTCGTGCATGCTCGACGCCGCGCCTTGCACCGGCTCTTGCATCGCGTCCAGACAGACGCCGCCGTTGCGCATCATCGGCACACCCCCGCAGCCATGATGCTGCCGCGCATCGTGCATGCGCCTGAGGCGTGCCTGGCGGGTGTCGTCAGCCGCCGTTGTGCCTGGGCAGGTGCTCTAGAATGCAGGCTTCCGCTGCACTTGGCTTTGTTCCGATGTCTTCCTCTCACGACGCTGCCGCGCCTGCGCGCAGTGGCTTGGTCGCTGTTGCGTTGCTGCTGGTCTATGTGGTCTGGGGCTCGACCTATCTGGCGATCCGGTTTGCCCTGGAAGGCGGCGCGCAGCCGCTGACGATGGTGTCCGGCGCGCGCTTCATCATCGCCGGCAGCGTGCTCTACAGCGTGCTGCGCTGGCGGGGCGTGGCGGCGCCGACGCGTGCGCAATGGAAGAACGTGGCCTTGATGGGCGCCGCGTTGCTGCTGCTGGGCAATGGCATGGTGGTGCTGGCAGAGCGCAGCGTGTCCTCGGGCCTGGCCGCCACGGCGGTGGCGTCGGTGCCGCTGTGGATGGCGCTATTCGGCGCGTTGCGCGGACAGCACGCCAGCGGCGGCGAATGGCTGGGCATCGTGATCGGATTTGTGGGCGTGGTGTGGCTCAACGCCGGCAGCAGCCTGACCGCAACGCCGGGAGGATTGGTGTTGCTGCTGATCGCGCCGATCGGCTGGGCATTCGGCTCGGTGTGGTCGCGCGGACGCGATCTGCCGTCGCCCTTCATGACCGCCGCCGGGCAGATGCTGTGCGGCGGCGTGTTGCTGGTGAGCACCGGCCTGCTGATCGGCGAGCGCCCGCATGCCTGGCCAACGCCGCATGGACTGATGGCCGTGGCGTATCTGTGCGTGTTCGGCTCGATCGTGGCGTTCACTGCCTACGTGTGGCTGCTGCATCACGTGCGCCCGGCGCTGGCGGGCAGCTATGCCTACGTCAATCCGGTGATTGCGGTGGCGCTGGGGGCGTGGCTGGGACATGAGCGTTTCACCGCGCACGACATCGGCGCGATGGCAGTGATTCTGGGTGGCGTGCTGGTGGTCACCCTGGCCAGGGCGCGACGATGAGCGTGTCTGTGCCGGTGTCGGCGGTGGAAGCGCGGCGCGGTCTGTTGATGACCGCCGCGAGCTTTGTGATCTGGGGCCTGGTGCCGTTGTATTGGCACCTGCTCAAGGTGGTGCCGTCGCTGCAGATCATTGCGCACCGCATCGTGTGGAGCGCGGTGCTGGTGGTGGCATGGCTGGTGGCGACCTCGGGCTTGCGTTGGTGGCGCACGATCGCCGCGCAGCCGCGCGCGTTGTGGATGCTGGCCGCCAGCAGCGTGGCGATCGCCTTCAATTGGGGCCTGTATATCTGGGCCATCAACGCCGGGCATGTGATCGAAGCCAGCCTGGGCTACTTCATCAATCCATTGCTGAGCGTCTTGCTGGGCGTGCTGGTGCTGAAAGAGCGCCTGCGCGGCATCCAGTGGCTGGCCGTGGCGTGCGCCGCCATCGGCGTGCTGTGGCTGACCATCGATGCCGGTGCGCCGCCGTGGATCGCGCTGGGGCTGGCGGTCTCGTTCGGCCTTTACGGGTTGCTGCGCAAGCTGGTGGCGGTGGACCCGGTGGCCGGCCTGGGCGTGGAAAGCGTGTATCTGTTCGTGCCGGCACTGGTGCTGGCGGCATGGGGCGAGCAGGGCCACGGCGGCGCGTTCTTCAGCGGCTGGGAGTTGCGGACCGATCTGTTGCTGATCTTCGGCGGCGTGGTGACCGCTGTGCCGCTGATCGGGTTTGCCTACGGCGTGCGGCGCATCCCGCTGTCGCTGGTGGGCATCCTGCAGTACATCGGGCCGAGCCTGCAGTTGTTGCTGGGCGTGTGGTTCTTCCATGAGCCGTTCGACCAGGGGCGTGCGATCGGATTCGCTGCGATCTGGATCGGGCTGCTGTTATTCGTCGGCGATAGCGTGCTGCGCGCGCGGCAGCCGGTGGCGGGGCGCTGAGCGCCTGCCAGGCGGCGTGCTGTGTGCAGGACGTAAGCCGGTGCGGCGATCAGCTACTTGGCACCGGTACCGGCATTGCAACCGCCAGCGTGGAGGTCGGCAGTGCCTGCGGGGCAGGGCAGGCGCCCGGGCCTTGTTGAACCTGCGCCAGCCAGTGGTCGATCGGTGCGCCGAGCAGGTCCAGCCGCAACGGCAGGCTCAGATGATTTTCGCCGGGCAACTCCACGTAATGCGCACGCGCATTGGCCAGCGCCAGGGTGCGACCATGCGCCACCGGAATGTGCTGATCGGCATCGCCATGCAGCAGCAGTACGCAGCTGCGCGTGTCGGCCAGCGCCTGCGCCACATCGACGTGGTCCAGATCCAGCTTGAGCTGGGTGTCGGCGGCGGCGATCACCGCATCGAGATTCTGGTCGGCATACCGCCAGCGCGCATACGCCGCCACCGCGTGCCCGCGCCAGCCGCTGGGCTGGCTGGTCAGCAGATGCGGCACCATGTCGCGGATGCCGCGCCCGGCATTGGCGAAGGATTCCATCGCCACCACGCCGGCCACGCGCGGCCCAAGCTTGTCGGCAGTGAACAGCGCGGTGGCCGCGCCGTAGGAAATGCCGAACAGATACAGCGGCCCGCGGATTTCGCCGCGCGGTTGCAGTGCGTTGATGACATCGATCACGTCGTCGGACTCGCGCGTGCCGTAGCCCGACGGCCCGCCGCCGGAATGGCCGTGGTTGCGCAGATCGATGGTGATCACCCGGTAGCCGGCCTGTGCCAGTTGCAGCGACCACGGCAACAGCGAATCGCCGTCCATCATCCAGCCGTGCAGCAACACCACGGTGCCACGCGGCGCTGGCGGCGGCACGTGGGGCACGCTGAAGCTGAAGTCCACATCCAGCGCATGCGCCGGGTCGCTGCGCTGGCCCAGGTAGCGGTAGCGCATGGCGTACTGGCCCGGATCGATCGCACGCCAGAAGATCGGCACCTGGTCGCGCGTGGTCACGTGGCCGCTGCGGCTGGGTACCGTGGCGATGGTGGCGGCGATGCGTTCTTCGTCCAGCAACGGCGACACGCCACCGGGCGCGACCAGGCGCTCGCTGAGCGAGGTGGAGGACGAAGAACAGCCGGCCAGCCACAGGCAGGCGCAGGCCAGCAGAAACAGGCGCGTCATGGCAGTACATCGTTGGATCAAACGGCCGGGCAGGCTACGGCCTGCCCGGCCCGCGCATCTACCTCACTGCGGTGACAAAATCATGACAGCCTGCAATCTATTCAGCAGCAGCGCATGTGCCCTGCTTTGGCTGTCACGATTCCCCACTCCCCATTCCCCATTCCCGGCGGGCCACGGCCCGCGCTACACCTCCCGCAATGCCGTGGTGATCGGCAAGCGCGCCGCCCGCAGTGCCGGGAACAGTCCGCCCACCAGGCCAATGCCCAGCGCCCACTTCAAGCCGCTCCACAGCAGCTCCGGCGACACCTTGAACTGGAACACCACCTGGCTGAAGTTGTTGCCCAGCGTGGACACGGTATAGCCGTTGAACACCGCCCAGGCGATCAATCCGCCCAGCAACCCGCCCAGCAGTGCCAGCAACATGGTTTCCAGCATCAGTGCCATGATCACCGGCGTGCCGCGGAACCCGATCGCGCGCATCGTGGCGATTTCGCGCGCACGCGTGGCCACTGCCGCATACATGGTGTTGAGCGCGCCGAACACCGCGCCCACCGCCATGATCGCGCCGATCACCGTGCCCAGGATGCTGATCAACTTGTTCAAGCCGCCGCCCTGCTTGCCGTAGTACGCGCGGGTGGTTTCCACATCCAGCTTGAGCCGCGGGTCGGCCGCCATGGCTGTCTTGAACTGATCGAAGCCGGCCTTGCCGGCGGTACGCACGGTGATCGACTGATACGCGCGGCGGTTGTAGGTGGTGGCCAGCGTCTGCGCATCGGTCCACATCTCCGAGTCGTGCGCATCGCCGGAGGCGAACACGCCCACCACCGTCCATTGCTGGCTGCCCAGGGTCAGCGTCTTGCCCAGCTCCAGGCCGCGGAACTGGTTCAACGCGCCCTTGCCGACCACCATCTCGCGCAGGCCGGTGGTGAAGCGGCGGCCCTGCACGATCTTGACCTTGTCGTGCACGCCCCACGCCTGCTCGCCCACGCCACGCAATTGCGCGTTGACGTCGGTGCCATCGGAGCGCGAGGCGATATTGACCACCTGCGACAACTCCGGCGATACCATCGGGCGCCCATTGGCATCGGCGGCAATGCCGGGCAGGCTGCCGATCAGCGGCACCAGGTCGCGGGTGATCACCGAGTTGGTCTCCGCCTGCGAGCCGCCACGCAGCACAATCGCGGTGGTGTCGTCGCCGGTGCTGTTGAGCGTGGCCTGGAAGCCCTGGCCCATCGCCAGCATCGCCACCAGCACACCGACCACGCCGGCAATGCCGACCACGATCACCGACGTCGAGCCCCAGCGTTGCGGCAGGCTGGCGATACCGATGCGTGCGGCCGCCAGCGACAGGCGGCCCGTGCGCGTGACCGCCAGCCACACCGCCAGCAGCACCGCGATCGGCAGCAACCACATCCACGGCAGCGCGATCCACAGCCCCAGGCCGAGCGCCAGCAGCACGATGGACAACACGATGACGCCACGATCTTTCCATTTGCGTTGCATGTGCATGCTCCTGTCAGCGGCCGGCGAGGGCATCGACGATCTTCAAGCGCTGCGCGCGTAACGCCGGCAGCACACCCACCACGATGCCGATGCCGGCCATCAACCCGAACGCCACCAGCCAGGTCTGCAGCGGCACGGTCTGGGTGGGCATCAGCCCGCCGCTGCGCGCGGACACCGCAGGGATGACCAAGGCTGCCAGGCCCATGCCGATCAGGCCGCCCAGGCCGATCAACAACACCGATTCGATCATCACCAGGCTCAGCACCGTGCGATCCTGAAAGCCCAGCGTCTTGAGCGTGGCCAGTTCCGGAATCCGTTCGCGTACCGCTTGGGCCATGGTGTTGCCGGTCAGCAGCAGCAAGGTGAAGAACACCGCGGCCATGATCGAGGTGACGATCAGGCCGATATCGGCGAACTGCTTGACGAAGGCCTGCTGAAACGCCGATTCGGTTTGCGATTTGGTTTCGTGATCCGAGTTGGCCGACAACGCGTCGATCGCCTGCGCCACGCGCGAGGCCTGGTCGGGGTTGCTCAGGGTCACCGTCAACCAGCTCACCTGGTTCTTGATGTAGTCGTTGGATTCGTCGAAGTATTTCCAGTTCATCATCAATTGGCGTTCCTGATTGGCCGCCACGGTGCGGTCTTTCACACGAAAGATGCCGACCAGTTGCAACGGCCAGTCGTTGCTGCCGCCGCGCGGGAAGATGGTGGCCTGCAACGGGATGGTGTCGCCGATCTTCCAGCCGAATTCCTTGGCCAGGGTTTCGCCGACCACAGCGCCCGTACGCGTGGTCTGGAATGCCTTGAGCTGATCCTTGGGCAATGCGTATTCGCTGTAGATGTCGAAAAAGTTCGGCGCCACCGAAAAGTTGGCGAAGAAGTTCTTCGGGTCGCGATAGATGCCGCCGAACCACATCGCCGAGGTCACATCGCGTACGCCCGGCACGCTGCGCACCTGCGCTTCCAGTCGGATCGGTAGCGACTGGGTGATCGACAGGCGCGAGGCCACCACCAGGCGGTCGACGCCGCTGACGCTGCCGCCGGAGTTGAAGGCCACGCGTACCGAATCCAGCATGCCGAACAATAAAAACGCAGCCACCACCGACAACAAGGTCAGCAAGGTCCGGGTCTTGCTGCGGAACAACTGCGCCCACACCAGCGAGAAATACTTCATGGCAGCGCTCCCTTAGAGCGCGAGTGGCGCGTCGGCCAGCTCGCCCTTGTCCAGATGGATGGTGTGGGTGGCGTATTCGGCAGCCTTGGGGTCGTGGGTGACCATGACGATGGTCTTGCCGTGTTCGCGGTTGAGTTCCTGCAGCAGGCGCAGGATTTCTTCGGCGTTGTGGCGGTCCAGATCGCCGGTGGGCTCGTCGCAGATCAGAAAGGTCGGGTCGGACACGATGGCGCGGGCAATCGCCACGCGCTGCTGTTGGCCGCCGGACAACTCGCTGGGCTTGTGGTTGCGGCGTTCCTGCAGGCCGACCAGGGTCAGGGCGATCTCCGCATTGCGCTTGCGCTGGCCGGCATTGAGCGAGGTCAACAGCAGCGGCAATTCCACATTCTTTTGCGCGGTGAGCATCGGCATCAGGTTGTAGAACTGGAACACGAAGCCGACGTGGTGACTGCGCCAGGTGGCGAGCTGCCCACCACTCATGCGGTCGATACGCTCGCCCTCGATTTCGATCTCGCCTCCGCTGGGGTTGTCCAGCCCGCCGATCAGGTTGAGCAAGGTGGTCTTGCCCGAACCGGACGGGCCCATCAGCGCAACGAAATCGCCCGCGGCGATGTCCAGATCGATGCCGTGCAGCACCTGCACCTGCTCCGGGCCGCGTTGGTAGGTCTTGGTGATGTTGCGCAAGCTGACGAGAGCGGTCATGACGACTCCTGGCGATGCAATGGGATGGGGAAGCGGTGCGGCAGAGCGACTGCGACTGCATGAGCGGCGATGCGATGCACGACGACGGTGAAGCGATCAAGCGGCAGCGTGTGACTGGGCGATGCGTGCGAGGCGAGTCAACCGGATCGCTGCGCGCAGTGCTCCGGCAGATCCCTGCGTTTCATGCTGTCTGCGGCGCTTTCAAGCAGCATGTAACGAACGGCCTGGAGCGGATGGGATGGATCGCACTGCGCGCTCTGACGACGATGTTTCATTGCAATAGGCGCATCCCGATGCAGCGTGATGGGAGCAACACCGATACCGCGCGCTGCAAGCGATGACGCGGACCGGCGCTGTGCTTGCCGGGCCAGTGGCTACTGCGCGGCGTCGGTATCTGCTTCGGCCACGGTGTCGCCATCCTTCAATGCCGCTGGCGGGTCGAGCACCACACTGTCGCCGGCACGCAATCCGGACACCACCTGGCGGTCTTCGCCCATCGTCATGCCGGTGGTGACGGCGCGCTCGCTGACCGCGTTGCGCTCGCCGACCACGAAGGCCACCGTGCGCGTATCGCGTTCGACCAGCGCCGCTGCCGGTACGCGCACGCCTTGCGGCTTGGCGGCTTCCTGCGGCCTGGCCTGCTCCAGAAAGCTCACCCGCACGCCCATTTCCGGCACGATGCGCGGATCCTTGACCTTGAGCGCCACGCGCACCTTCACCGTCGCCTTGCCGCGGTCTGCGGTGGGGATGATGGCGATCACCTCGCCAGGAATCTTCCATTCCGGGTACGCGTTGAGCACCGTCTCCACCGGCATCTTCGGCTGCACCCGGCCGATATACGACTCGCCCACTTCCACTTCGATTTCCAGCGATTCCATGTCCACGATGGTGCCGATGCCGGTGCGGGTGAAGCCGCCACCGGCAGATAGCGGCGAGACGATTTCGCCCGGTTGCGCCGCCTTGGCGGTGACCACCCCGGCAAACGGCGCGCGCACCACGTTGAAGTCCGAGCGGATGCCGGCAATGGCCAGCTGGTCCGATGCCACCTGCACGTTGCGCTGCGCGTTCTGCAACTGCGCGCGCAATGCGTCGCGTTGCGCGATGGCCTGTTCGTACTGCGAGCGCGACACCAGTTGTGCCCCCACCAGCGATTGCAGGCGTGTGGCATCGGCGTTGGCCACGGCCAGTTGCGCCTGCATGTTGTCGACCTGGCTGCGCGCGGCCGACAACTGCGATGCAGACAGCGTGCGCTGTGCGTCGGCATCCAATGGGTCGAGCGTGGCCATCACCTGGCCCTGTTCGACGCGCATGCCTTCTTCGATCATCACCTCGCGCACCTTGCCGGTCACCTGCGCCGACACCGTGGCCATGCGCCGCGCCACCACGTAGCCCGAGGCATCCAGCACCGAGGCGCTGCTGCCGCCGGCACTGATCGCCACTACCGGCGCGGTCTTCACCTTCAGCACGGGTGTGCGCGTGAACCACCAGACGGCCGCCGCCAGCACGATGACCACGACGATGGCGGCAATGATCCAGCCGGTGCGGCGCGCTGGCGGTGGCGTGGCAGGACGCTGGCGGTCGATGCGGAGTTGCTTGAGCAGATCGGCGGAGGTGTTCATCGATAACCAGGACAGGAGGCTGCGCAGAATGTGACCGCCTGCAGGGCGCGCCGCAAGCTGCCGGAAGTCACCAACTGCAGCGAGGCGACCAACGGTCAGCGGGTGCGGGGCACTGCAAGGTGCTGCGCAGCATGCGACCGGCCGGCCGCCGCGACCAGTGACAGCTGTCACCTGCATGCCATGACAGGCGCGACTGTGTGTGGTCGACGCGAGCGCGCACGCTTGCAGCACTGCCCGACTGTCAGGACCTGCATGCGCTGCTTGTGCCGATTTCTTTTCGATGCGTTTGCTGCAGCGGTATCCACGGGCATCGCCTGCGCAACAGACGGTGACCGACATGCATGAGGCCGCTCATCGGACGCGACCTGTCGCGTCGCACGCCGAGGCGAACCCGGCAGTGGCAGAATCGGCTCACTCCTACGGATCCCTTCCGATGCACCTGAGTCTCCCGGCCTGGCTCCGTCCGGCCGCAAATTCGCAAGTGGCCGCGCGCCTGGCGCAGGGCCAATCGCCCTGGATGGATGCGGTGCATCTGCTGTGGTCGGCATGGGTGTTTGTGGTGCCGGTGTTTTCAGCGCGCGGATACGATGGCACCTGGTGGCTGTGCACGTTGCTGTCGTATCCGGTCTTCCTGTTGCTGTACGCGCGCATGTTGCTGGCGCCGCGCGGCACCTTGTACCGCTATGCCTGGGCGATGGGCTTGCTCAGTGCCGGGTTGCTGCCGGTGTATCCCTCGGGCATCAGCTATTTCGTCTTCGCTTGCCTGAGCCTGCGCCCGTCCACGCGGCACGCGTTGTGGCGGCACTTCGCGATGCTGGTGGTGATGAACGCGCTCTACCTGGGCTGGGCGCATTGGCTGGGGATGCGCCTGCAATCGCTGGTGTGGTTGCCGGTGTCGGTGCTGGGCATGGCTGCGGTGGGCGCGGTGTACAGCATCAACGAACGCAAGGATGCGCTGCTGCGGCTATCGCAGGACGAAGTCCGCCGGCTGGCCGCCACTGCGGAGCGCGAACGCATCGGTCGCGACCTGCACGACCTGCTGGGCCACACCTTGTCGCTGGTGGCGCTCAAATCCGACCTGGCCGCGCGCCTGATCGAGCGCGATCCGCAGGCTGCCCGGAGCGAGATCGATGCGGTGGCGCAGATCTCGCGCGATGCACTGGCGCAGGTGCGACGCGCGGTCACCGGCATCCGGGCCGCCGGGCTGGTGGCTGAGCTGGCATCGGCCAGGGTGCTGCTGGACATGGACGGCATCGCGCTGGAGCACACGTTGGAGCCGTTGCCGCTGCCGCCCGAACACGAAACTGCGTTGGCGCTGGTGGTGCGCGAGGCGGCCACCAACGTGCAGCGTCACGCACAGGCACGGCGCGTGCGGGTGAGCCTGCGCGCCCACGGCCAACAGGCACTGCTGGAAATCACCGACGACGGACGCGGTGGGGTGATCGTGCCCGGCAATGGCCTGGACGGCATGCGCGCCCGCGTGCAGAGCCTGGGCGGTGCGTTGGAGGTGGAAGCGCTGCCGCGCGGGATGCGCCTGCGCGCCAGCGTGCCATTGCCGCAGTGCGCGTCGGAGCCGGCAAGCCCACCGTTGCCCGCGTCGCCGCTGCCGCTGCCGCGCTGAGCGCTTCGGGCTGGGCAGCGCAGCCATGCATGTCATGGGTCGGCGCTGTTATCGTGCTCAGCCGTTGCCTACAGACGAGCACGCGCGATGATCCGGGTGTTGTTGGCCGAAGACCAGGCGCTGCTGCGCGGCGCCCTGGTGGCCCTGCTGGGACTGGAAGAGGACATCGACGTGGTCGGCAGCGCCGGCGATGGCGAAGCCGCATGGCGCGAGCTGCAGCGGCTGCGGCCGGATGTGCTGGTCACCGATATCGAGATGCCCGGGTTGAGCGGCCTGGAACTGGCGCAGCGCATCCAGCGCCAGGCACTGCCGGTGCGGGTGATGATCGTCACTACCTTTGCCCGGCCAGGATTCTTGCGCCGCGCGCTGGATGCCGGCGTGGCCGGCTATCTGCTCAAGGACGCGCCGGCCGAACAATTGGTCAGTGCGCTGCGCCAGGTGCACCGCGGCGGCCGGGTGATCGACCCGCAACTGGCGATGGATGCCTGGGTGGAAGCCGACCCGCTGAGCGAGCGCGAACGCACGGTGCTGCGGCTGGCCGGCGAAGGCCGCTCGGCCAGCGAGATCGCACAGCAGCTGCAGCTCTCGCATGGCACCGTACGCAATTATCTTTCCGAGTGCATCGGCAAGTTGGGCGTGGCCAACCGCATCGAAGCGTACCGACTGGCGCGACAGAAAGGCTGGTTGTAGGGCCGGCAGGGGTTGCGCCTGGCGATCGCTACTGACGCATTGCAGCTTGCGCCAGTCGAGCATTGTTGAACGCAGGGCGGACGCGGCCAGGGCGTTCAAGCGTCACAGCGCATGCCCGTGACTGGTCGCTGTCCTGCAGCCATTCCATCGTGCGCACGCGTGCGGCATCTTGCAGGCCAGCGCACTGCGGCGTTGCGCATTGCGCAGGCCTGGCAGTCGCTGCCACACGCGGCGGCTTGCCTCGGCCATCTGCGGCGCAGCGATCAACCGCTATTCCAAATGCGTGCGAAGGCATGCCATCGCTGCGCAGGTACACTGCGCAGCGAGCGTCGTCATCGCGAGTCACCGCATGAAATCCATGTGCCTGTTGGGCCTGCTGCTGGCCTGCGCATTCAATGCATCGGCCGAACAATTCAAGATTCTGGTGGCGGCCATTCCCAACCAGTACCACCACGATTACATCCCGGTGGCCAAGCCGCAGTTCGAAGCGATGGCGCGCAAGCACTACGTCGAGCTGGTGTGGGCATGGAATGCCAAAGCCTTCGATGGCGATCTGTCGCAATACGCGGCGATCGTGCTGCTCAATACCCCGGCCACCGATCTGGGTCCGGCCCAGCGGGCAAACTTCCAGCAATACGTGCGCAATGGAGGCGGCGTGGTCGCGGTGCACAAGGCGTTTGCGATCAAGCGCGGCGAGTGGGAATGGTACGACCATCTGATCGGCCGCTCGTTCCGCACGCATCCCTACATGCAAACCGCAATGGTGGATGTGGTGGACGCCAATTTCCCCGCCACCGCGGGCCTGCCCAAGCGCTGGGTGTGGAGCGACGAGTGGTACGAATACGACCCGCCCTACAGCGACGATCTGGTCACGCTACTGACCGTGGATGAAACCAGCTACGACCCCACGCTGATCTGGCCGGGCCAGGTCGCCAAGGGCATGGGCAAACACCACCCGGTGGCGTGGTACCACCATTTCGAAGGCGGCCGCGTGTTCGCCACCGCGCTCGGCCACTTGGCCGAGGCCTACAACGATCCGCGCTATCTGGAGCATCTGTACGGAGGCATCTACTGGGCCGCCACCGGCAAGGGCATCGACGCATCTGCGCCAGCGGCCAAGACAAAACGCCAGCGCTAGCCCCTCTCCCGTCGGGAGAGCAACTGTCTTGATCAACTGATGACGCCAACTGCCAGTTGGGTTGGGAAGAAGGTGCGGGCCAAGCTTTCGTGTCGTTTGGTTCAACCTGCGCGGGGCTCGGCCCGCACCCTCATCCGGCGCTGCGCGCCACCTTCTCCCGCCTGGCGGGAGAAGGACAAAAGGACAAACAGTCGAGCTGCCGCTTAAAGCCCCTCTCCCGTCGGGAGAGGGGTTGGGGTGAGGGTACAGGGCAAAGCCGCTCCAGGCGGCGGTTAACCCGATGCTTCGCCCGTCCCCGCACGCCGCCCCTGCGGGGCATCTTCTCCCGGCAAGGGAGCCCACACCCATCCATCAACGCGCTGATCGCTCCCCCCGCGCCATGCTGGAAAACACGCCGTCGCGGCGCACCCACGCATGGAACAGCGCCGCGCTCAGATGCCCCAGCACGGTGGCGAACAACAGATACGCCAACCAGCCATGCGCCGTGCGTAGCCACGCGTACAGCGCCGGGTCGTGCGGAGCGATCGCCGGCAGGTTCGCGCCCGGCCACAGCACGATCGGGTAGCCGCCGGCCGACAGCATCGCCCAGCCAATCAACGGCATGCCCAGCATCAACGCATACAGCAGCCAGTGCGAGGCGATGGCGGCGGCCTTCTGCCAGGCAGGCAAATCCGCAGGCAATGCCGGCGGCCGATTGCGCAGGCGATTGATCAGGCGCAGCACCGCCAGGATCAGGATCGCGATGCCCAACGGGCGATGCAGATCGATCAACCATGGCCGTTGCGTCACCGAAGCCACCATGCCCACGCCGACGAACAGCATGGTCAGGATCATCGCGGCCATCAGCCAATGCAGCACGCGCGCGGGCAGGTTGAAGTGCGTCTGGCGGCTCATTGATGTGCTCCCTGGGCGGTGGCGGCGCTGCCCTTGCCATTGGCGATCTCGCGCTCGCGGCGGTTGAACGACTGCGAATACACCGACGAGCGCGCCGCCAGAATCGGGTCGTTGGAGGCGGCAAGGCCCTTGGGCAGAATCAACGGGTCGTAGTTCAGATCGCGGCACGGGCCATTGGCCTGCGGTTGCGCGCGGTCCAGCGACAGCGTGCCGGCCACGATCTGCTTGCGACTGGCCGGCCAGGGTTGTGAAGGGTCATCCACCGGGTCGCCCGGCTCGGCCACGGTCAGCACCATGTCCCAACGTAGCGGCCCCTGCGCCAGGCGTGCGTCCAGGTCGGTGGCCAAAAAATCGCCATCGGCCTGCTTGCGCTGTTCAGCGCTCAGTTCCTTGAACGGCGTATGCGGGCGCATCGACCAACGGATGTAGCGCTCGCGCCCATCGGTGGCGATCGCACGGAACGCATTGACGCCGTTGTACTGCGTATTGGCCCAGCTATCGGACCATGGTGCGGTCTTGGCCCACTGCTGGAACTTGGCGGCTTCCGGATACTGCTTGCCGAAGGCGGCCAGTTTTTCCGGGTCCGGTTTACCCGTGGCCGGGTCCGGCTTGGAAGCCACGTTCAGGGCCTGGAAGCCGGCTGGCGTGGCGACCACGAAGAACGGAAAACTGTTCATTGCCGTACGCCATTCCTGCCCATCGTCGCTGCGCAACAGCAGCGCCATGCTGCGCACGCGCGCCGCGCCATCGGCGCCATGCGGGTCGCCGCCGCCGATCGACATGCGCCCCACGACCGGCGTGCTGGCCTGGCTGAAGATGCGCGCCGACGACACCCAGGTCGCCTTGCCGCTGGACTGGAATTGCCCGCTCACGCACACGCCCTTGGTATGCGCACGCCGAAAACCTGGATGCGGCGGCCCGCTGGATTCGATGGTATCGGTCATGCGCGCGGCGGTGAGCCGGTCGCCGCCAATCCAGCCGGCAGTCCAGGCAAACGCGATGGCGATGCCACCGGCAATCGCGGCGATGCCCAGCAACGGCAGCACAGGGCTACGCGCGCGCTTGGGCGGGGGAGGTGGCAACGTCATGGCTGGCTCCGGTGGTCGATGCTGTGAGTGGTCAATACAGTGAGACGAAGAGCGCGCCGAGCTATTCCCTCGATCGCCAAGAACGTTGTGGCACGCGCACGCGTCGTGGGAATAGTCCACGCTCCAGTGCGTTTACTGTGTGATGCCACCACCAAGCCTGCCAATGGATGCTCTGGACGATGACCTACTGCACGCCGTGCTGCTGGCGCTGCGCCGCTTCGTACGCTCGCTGAGCGGCGAATCCGCCAGCGCAGATGACCTGGTGCGAGTCACACCAAGGCGCGCGCTGCGGCAGCGAACATCGCTTATTCAATCGCAGCCGAGGCAGGGCTTGCCGCTAGACCTCTGGATCAAGGAAGCACCAATAAAGCAGTGTGTGCCGGCTCGAATGCAATGCATTGAATCGTGCCGTTTTTCAGAATCACCCAATAGCCTGCTTCGTCACTTGGGTAATACCAAGCTTGAAGTTCCTGCCCTTTGGAGAGGGCAAAGCAATGCGCTGGGCCGCCTCTAAGATAAGCAGTCGGATCGTTGACAACGATGTGTTGCTTGACAGCAGGAATGCCCAGCAGCTCAACCAAACGCGACCGACTTCCACCATTTTCACCCAGCAGGAGCAGGTTTCTTTGCCACTGCTCTGAACGAGCCGTATCGGCATGCAGGCCAAATGAAGACGCCGCCATTAGCAGTGCGAAAAAGGCACGTTTCATTGCTAGGCCTATGGCGCTCAGCCGCCATAGCGCTGCTGCAGCATCGCAAAGGCCGAGCGCAGCGCCAGCGCCTCGCCGCCGGCCGGGCGGCCGGGGCGGTCGCTGTCGTTCCAGGCGTAGACGTCCAGATGCGCCCAGGGCTGGCCCGGGGCCACAAAGCGCTCCAGATACAGCGCAGCGGTGACCGCACCGGCCATGCGCGAGCCGGCGTTGGCCATGTCGGCCACGTGGCTGTTGAGATAGCGCAGGTACGGGCGCCATAGGGGCATGCGCCAGACCGGGTCGCGGGTCTGTTCGCCGGCGCTGATCCAGGCCTGCGCCAGCGCATCGTCGTTGGCGAACAGGGCCGGCAGATCCGGGCCCAGCGCGATGCGTGCGGCACCGGTGAGCGTGGCGAAATCCAGGATCAGGTCCGGGTGCTGTTCGGTGGCGTAGCTCAGCGCATCGCACAGCACCAGGCGGCCTTCGGCATCGGTGTTGTCCACTTCCACCGTGACGCCGGCGCGGGTGGTGATGACTTCGCCCGGGCGGAACGCATCCGGGCCGACGGCGTTTTCCACCGCGGCAATCAACAGGGTCAGCCGCACCGGCAACTGCTGTGCCATCACCAGGCCGGCCAGCGCCAGTGCGTGCGCCGCGCCGCCCATATCCTTCTTCATGTTGCGCATGCCATCGGCCGGCTTGAGGTCCAGCCCGCCGGTGTCGAAGCACACACCCTTGCCGACCAGTACCAGATGCGGATGCGCCGCATCGCCCCATTGCAGCTGGATCAGCCGCGGCGCCCGGTGCGAGGCGCGCCCGACCGCATGGATGGTGGGGAAGTTTTGCGCCAGCAACGCATCCCCCACGATCGCCTCGACCTGCGCGCCGTGCGCCTGCGCCACGGCGCGGGTGGCGTCTTCCAGGTGCTGCGGGCCCATGTCTTCGGTCGGCGTATTGACCCAGTCGCGCACCTGCAGGCACGCCGTGATCAGTGTGCGCGTGGCAGCCGAGGGCGTGGCCGCCAATTCGGCCGGTGCACGCGGCACCTTGCGGTACCGCGCGAAGCGATAGGCGCCCAGCCCCCACCCCAGATGCAGCAACGCCAGTTCGGCATCGCTCAGGCTGTTGGCCAGCGCCCAGCGGCTGGCCGGCGGCAGCGCCATCGGCGCGTGCGCATAGGCATATGCATCGGCGCGGTCGCCGACACCGACGATCGCGCCGGCCAAGCCCTGGTCGCCGGGCAGCAACAGCACACTACCGGGTGCGGCATCGAACCGCTGCGCCTGCGCCCACGACAGCACCCGGGTGGGCTGCTCGGCGCACCAGCGCGCAAAGCCCTCGCGGTCGAGCACATACAGCGGCAGTGCGGCGGCGGCGGGATCGATGAAACCGGTGAGATGCGACATGGACATCCTTCAATGGCGGTGGGCGCCGTCGGGTTGAACTCAGGCGGGAATGCAGATGCCGTCGCGCGCGGCACCCGGGTGCGGTTGCTGCGCGTCCAGCCAGTCGGCCAGCCCGGTCATGCTGTCGAACTCCAGGTCCGGCTGCTGGGTCGGATGCGACCACACCGCGCCGTCGCGATTGATCCAGCAGGCACGCAAGCCGGCATCCAGCGCGCCCAGCACATCCATGCGGATGTGGTCGCCCACATGCAGCACCTGCGCGGGCGGCACCTCCAGCCGCGCACACGCCGCCAGAAAGATGCTCGCATCCGGCTTGGCGCTGCCGTGTTCGCGCGAGCCCAGCTGAAACGCGAAGTGGTGCATCAGCCCGATGCGCTGCAGATCGGCATTACCGTTGCTGAGCGCGGCCACCGGCACATGTGCGGCGATGCGTGCCAGTGCGTCGAGCGCATCCGGATAGCACTCCACCTGGTTGCGCGCGGCATAGAACACCTCGTAGGCCGGCTCCAGCAGTGCCAGATCGCCGCCGCTGTCGCGCAGGGCCGTTTCCAGCGTCAACCGGCGCAACGCGCTGAGGTCGTGATGCAGCTGCGGGTTGTCGGCAAAACTGCGCTCGCGCAACTCGCGCATCGCCTCCACCGGGAACCGTTCGGCAGTGACCGGGCTGTGCTCGCGCATCCAGTCGTACAGCACCTGATCGATACGCGCACCGATCGGTGCGAAGGGCCACAACGTATCGTCGAGGTCGAGGGTGATGGCGCTGATGTGGAAGCTCATCGCGAGATTGTAATGCCGGGAATGGGGAGTCGGGAATCGAGAATGGCTAGAGCGCAGCCACTGCTCTTGCGATTCCCGATTCCCAACTCCCGATTCCCGGCTACTCCAACAACCGCGCCCAACGCTGCATGCCTTCCACCCGGCTCAGCACCATCTTGATGCAGACCAGCAGCGGCACCGCGAGCAGCAGGCCCACCATGCCCCACAGCCAGCCGAACAGCATCAGCGCCAGGATCAGCATCAATGGCGAAATCGCCATGCGCCGGCCCAGTACGATCGGGGTGACCACCTGGCCCTCGATGGTGTGCAGCGCCAGATACAGGATCGCCGGCAGCATCGCCGACAGCGGGGTGCGAAATTCCACAAAGCCCATCAGCAGCATCAGCATCACGCCGATCAGCGGACCGACATAAGGCGCGAAATTCAGCAGCGCCACCACCGTGCCCCAAAGCAGGGCTTCGGGCAGCGGAATCTGCAAGACGTACAAAATGCCGGCAAAGATCAGCCCGACCAGCGTATTGATCACGCTGATGGTGAGCACATACCGCGAGACCTCGCGCTCGATGTCGAGCATGATCTCGGTGGTGAAGCGTTGCTGCTGGCGGTTGGGCAACAACGCAATCGCATGCCGTTGCAGGCTTTCGCCATAGACCATGAAGAAGAACGTCAGCAGCACCACGGCAAGCACCGAGGCGGCCAGCTTTGGTGTACGCACCAGCGCCTTGTACGGGTCGTCCATTTGCGTGCGCACGATCTGCACACCGCGCTGGCCTTCGCCACCGGCTGCGCGTGCAAAGTTTTCCGCCGCCTGATTGGCCTGCATCACCGGCTTGGTGAAATCGCGCACATCGCGTGCGATCTGGCGCATCTGTCTTGGTGCCTGTTGCACCCATTCGGCGGCAGGGCCTGCCAATTGCGCGGCCAACGTCACCGTGCCGGCCAGGCCCAGGCACAGCACCAGCAGGGCGCCGAGAAAGCGCGGGATATAGAGCTTGCGCAGTCCGCGCAGGATGGGATTGCCGATCAGTGCGAAGAACGCCGCCAGCATGATCGGCAGGATGATCGTCTGCGCTGCCCATAGTGTGTAACCCACCGCGAGCGTTGCCAGCACCACCAGCGAAGCAGGTGCCCGTGGGCGCGGCGCCGGAGGCGGCGGAAGCGAATCTGCGGCAATGGCAGTATCCGAAGAGTCAACGGGGAGAGACATGCGCGCCCTGGCAGCAGACTGGCGTGCTGCCAGCGGTGGGCCATTATCGGCACAATGCGTCAACGGCGCGCACAGGGCCTGTGCGTGCGGTGTCAGTGCGAGGATGGAAAGCTGGCGGCCTCGACCATGCCAGGAAGCGGCGCAAGAGCGCCGCATCCTGCTGCGACGCTCAGGCGGCGCGCTCGGTGGGCACCTGGACTACCGTAACCGTCGGTTCGGCCGCCACCTCTTCGGCATTATCGGCTGCACGCTCGGCCTGCTCGGAGGCTTCCTGCGCACGGTGCGCGGTAAACAACGCAGAGATCGTGCTGATCATCTGCAGAATCTTGGGAATGCCGCCCAGCTTGCTGGCGATACTGCCCAGCGCGGCCTGCGGTTCGTTGCGACCGGTGACAAAGCCCAGCCCGAAGCCGACCAGCATGATGCGTGCCGGCGACCAGCCTGCACGCCAGGTCTGGCGCAGCTGGCCCCAGTGCGTACGCGTTTCCTGCGCGCGCCCTTCCACCAACACTTCAGCGCGTTCTACCTGTTGACGCAAGGTGCCGAACTTCATGGATGTCCTCCACTGGCAGGTGCGGCGGCGGTGTCGTCCTCGCTGGAATCGTCGAAGATGCCCAACTTGATCAACTGACGCCGCGTTGCATTCATGCCGGTGTGATCGAAATAGAAGAACACCCGCCATGCGGCGATGCCGGTGACCAGCAGACTGGCCAATGCGGTGAAAAACATCGCCTGAAACCACGACAACCCGGCGCGTTGCAGCAAGGCGATGATGGCGCCTGCCAGCAACAGCCACGACGACGCGCCGAACACCACTGCCACGCACGCCCATGCCAGGCCACGCCCGAATGCACTGCGTGCCAGCCGCAAGTCGGCCGACACCAGACGGCGCAGTGCGCGACCGGTGTCCTTGGCCGAGCCCAGCGTTGCGCGGCCCGCAGCGCCGACCGCACGTACGCTTTCGTCCAGGCCCGGCGTTTCCGGACGCGCCTCTGGCGCGCCGGAACCGGCAGCTGTAGAAGCCTGATCGCTCACGACTTAGTTATCGTTGCTACGTGCCAGCTTGGCGATGACCCAGCCAGCGGCAAACGCAACGCCGAATGCGGCCAGCGGACGCTCGCGGATCAGGTCGGTGGCGCTGTCGAGCAAGTCGTTGCCCTTGGCGACCAGCACGTCCATCTGCTCCTTGGCTGCGGCGCCGCCGAACTCGGCCGCGGCCATGCCAGCCAATGCGGTGTCGGACAGTTCGGCCTTGACGTTGGCACGGCCGAGTTTGAGCTCGTCGCCCGCAGCGCTGGTGGCGCCCTTGACGGCTTCACCGGCGGCGCTGGCGGCCGACTTCAGGTGGGTGCCGGCTTCGCTCAGGTTTTCCTTCAGCTGATCGGTATTGGTGGGGCTCATGCGATATCTCCTTCGGTCATTGATGGCAGCCGCCACTTACGTGCGGTCGTGCAGTAGCAATAGCATCGGGGGGGGTGTAGGAGGCGTTAGTGGAAACGGCGTGCGGTCACGGCGCCTCAACGCATCAGCGCGTCGTATTGCGCGTTGCCACGCAGGATACGCACCACCAGCTGCTGCGGTTTGCGCTGGAAATTGGCGCGCCAGCTGGCCAGGTCCGCGAACTCGCCCACGCTGCTGGCCACGATCACATCGCCGGACACCAGGCCGTTGGCCGCTGCGCGTCCGCCGCGTTTGACCTCGCTGACCATGACGCCGGTGATGCCGGACTGACGCAGCGACTCTGGCAGGTCCACGAACGTGGCCCCGCCCAGCCGCGGGTCGAGCATGTCGCCGGTGACTGCGCGGTCCTGTTCCTTCAACGTGGCCTTGAGCTTGAGCGGCTTGCCGTCGCGACGGATGTCCAGTGTCACCGCACTGCCAACCGCTTGCAGGCCTTCGTAGTTGTGCAGCGCTTCTGCGCTGTCCACGCGTTGATCGTTGGCGGCCACCACGACGTCGCCGGGCTGCACGCCGGCCACCGCCGCCGCCGAGCCTGGCAACACGCGCGTCACCAGCGCGCCGCGCAGCGAATCCACCCCCAGGCCCTGCAGCATCTGCTGGGTGAGGTTCTGGGTTTCCAGGCCGAGCGTGCCGCGCACCACCACGCCCTTGGTCACCAGTTGCTCGACCACGTTGCGCGCAAGGTTGGAGGGAATGGCCAAGCCCAGGCCGATATTGCCGGCCATGCTGCCCTGCGGATTGAAGCTGGCGGTGTTGATGCCGACCAGCTGACCCTGCAGGTTGACCAGCGCACCGCCGGAATTGCCGGGGTTGATCGAGGCATCGGTCTGGATGAAGTTCTGGTAGCCCAGCCCGCGGATACCGCTGCGTCCCACCGCCGACACGATGCCGGAAGTCACGGTCTGGGTGAAGCCGAACGGGTTGCCGATCGCCACCACAAAGTCGCCTACGCGCAAGGCGTTGCTGTCGGCCAGCTTGATGTCGGTGAGGTTGTCGGCCTTGATGCGGATCAGTGCGATGTCGGTGTCGGCATCGGAGCCGATGAAGTCGGCCTTGACCGTGCGTCCGTCGCCGAGCGTCACCTGCACGTCGTCGGCATTGTCGATAACGTGGTGGTTGGTCAGCACGTAGCCTTTTTGCGCATCGATGATCACGCCCGAGCCCAGCGATTCGTTGATGCGGTCCTGCGGAATCTCCGGAAACAGCCGACGCAGGATGGGGTCGTTGAAGAAGGGGTTGCGCACGCGCACCACCTGCTTGGTGTTGACGCTCACCACCGCCGGCATCGCCTGCTGCAGCATCGGCGCCAGCGAGGGCACCGGTTGCCCGGCAACCGCGGCCGGTAACGCGGCAGCTGCCGGCAAGGTGAAGTTGGTGGTGCCGGTGGGCGTGGCGTCGGCGCGGTTGTCCAGCCACGCGTTGATGCCGGTGGCGGCAAAACCGCCGAAGGCGGCGGCCAGGGAAAGCGTCAGCAAGGTGGGAAGCGGTCGCATGGAACGGATTCCGGGTTACGCGGTGGAAGAGGAATAGGGGGTCTGGCTGCGTAAATCAAGCTGAACGAGAGTGCCAGCCAGCAATTTAACTGCCGGTGAAAGAGCCGCGCATGCCTTGCCGCCATTGCGTTGACAGCCCGCCGAGCCGGGCGTAGCGTCCGCTTGATCCGATGCCTGTTCAGCATATGCATGCCGTCGCGCATCGCCCGCGTTTCCCGCACTGACGCCCCTAAGGAGGGTCTATGAGCAACGGCAATGGTGTGACGGCAACCCTGTCCGACGCCGTCGATAGCGTAAAGAGCACTGCAACCGAGCTGACCGACACCATCGCCAGCACCACCAGCGAGGCGGTGACCAACGTGCAGGAAGCCGCAGGCGTGGCTGTGGCAGAGGTCAAGACGCGTGTTGCCAAGGCCCGCAAGGCGGTGGCCAAGGCGGAGAAGAACGTGGTTGCAAAGGCCGGCGAGGCCGCGACCGCGGTCAAGCGTAGCGTGGCCAAGACCAAGCGCTCATTGACCGCGACCAAGGACGCTGCCAAGGACAAGCTGACGGCCACCAAGGATGCGGCCAAGCAGAAGTTGCTCTCCACCAAGGATGCGGCCAAGCACAAGCTGACCTCGACCAAGGATGCCGCCAAGCAGAAGTTGAGCAGCACCAGCGCGGCGGCCAAGAAGAAGATCTCCGATACCAAGGCCAACACCAGGCAGAAGCTGGAGACCGCCAAGGCCAACGCCAAGGCCGAAGCCGCTGCGCTGAGCGCCAAGACCGCCGCCAAGAGCGCGGCACGCAAGACCGCCGTGGCAACGGTGAGCGCGCGCACGGCCGCGAAGAAGGCCGCAGCCAAATCGGCGTCGCTCAAGAAGTCGGTCGCCAAAGACATCGCCAAGAAGGCGCCAGTCGCCAAGCAGACAGCGACCAAGCAGGCGGCAGTGAAGAAGGCCCCGCTGAAGAAGGCCGTGACCAAGACCGCGTTGAAGAAGGCAGCCAAGGTCACCAAGACGCCGGCAACGCGCGCCGTGGCCAAGACGACTGCGGCGCGCAAGGCCGTGGGCAAAAAGGCCGTCAAGCGCGTCGCGCGCTGAGGGTTGAGGGCGGCATTGCGTCGCCTCGCTCGTACTGTCAGCGCAGATGCGTGCGGCAACTCGGACGGACGTGCAAGATCAGGTGTACGTGCAAGATCAGATGTACGTGCAAGATGAGATTTACGTAAAGGGTGATGCATCTCGAGAGAGGCCGGCGCTGTCGTAGGGCGCCGGCCTTTTTCATGCGCGTAGCAGCCGCGTTCGCGGCGCTGGGTAAGCCAGCGCTGAGCTCAAGCCCCTCTCCTGCGGG
>NZ_JPLE01000074.1 GCF_001010415.1 Xanthomonas pisi DSM 18956 | reverse complement strand
GCGCCAGCCAAGCCGGCGCCGCGCAGCATCCGCTCCGCACCGCTGACGACCAACGCATCTCATTTCAAAGTGCATAACACGCTCTAGATGCGGGCGGCACCTCCCACGTCCACGCCAGGCACGCCACCTGTCCGCTACATGGGGTGGAGCCTGCTTACCATGCCTGGTCATCACTGCACCTGCGCATTGGCCAGCAACTCCAGCGCGTGTGCGGCATACCCCATGCGGCGCGTCTGCAACTGGGCCGGCTCACGCGCGGCGAGCAAGGTGATTGCGGCAGCCACCGCGCGTGCGGTCAGGTGCTCGGGCGGTGGCACCGGCGTGGTCTGCTGCGGTGGCGCCAGGCTGCCGCCGGACCAGGCCACTGCCGCCGCCAACCAGGCGCCCAATGACACGTAACCGCCTGCATGCGCAAACGCCTGCGCAGCACGGCGGTGCGCTTCGCTGGGCTCGCGCACCCACTTCTCGGCCAGCGCGGCGCCGACGCGGTCTTCCTCGTCCAGCGTTTCGCCGCGCACGCACTGGCACAGCCAGGCCACCGCGTAGCGCTTGGGCAGCAGGCGCGCGAGCAGCTTGATCGCATCCTCGCCATAGCCCTGCGCCAGCAACGCACGCACCGCTGCCTGCGGCGCCATCGGTGCGCCCAGCTGTGCACGTGCAGCTGCGGACACCTGCATGTCCGCGCACGCCTGCACAAGCGAGAGAGCGGGCGCGCTCATCCGATCATGATCAGGCCGCCGGCAACCTGCACCAGCGCATCGGCCTTGATGTTGACCAGCGGTCCCTTGACCGTGGCGGACGCGCCGGCTTCGGCGCTGAGCATGCCGCCGGACGACAGCTTGAGCGTACCGTCGCCCACCACTTCGGTCGCCGGCGAGCTGGCCTGCAGCTGCGCATCGGCAATCAACTTGATCGCCAGCGAGGTGGTCTTGGCTTCGGAGGTCGCATCGACCAGGATCTTGATGCCGCTGAGCACGATGTCGCCGTTGCGCTTCATCAGCAGGCGCGCACTGCCGGTGACCAGCTCGATCTCTTCGCCGGCCTTGAGCAGCAGCTTCTTGCCAACGTCCACGCTGTCGTTGTTATCGATGCGTGCGCTGCGATCGTGCTTGACCGTGAGGACCTGGTCGTTGGTCACGGTGGCGGTGTGGTCGTTCTGCACTTCTTCGCGCAGATCGCGTTGCGCGCGCAGATAGACTTCTTCCTTGCCGGCCTTGTCGTCGAAGCGCAACTCGTTGAAGTCCGCGCTGCCGCCGAGCAGGCTGCGGCTACGCATACCGCTCTGGGTCTTGTTGTCCGGCAAGGCGAACGGCACCGCGTGATCGGCGTTGTAGACGCTGCCTACGATCAACGGGCGGTCCGGATCGCCTTCCAGGAAGCTCACCACCACTTCCTGCCCGACCCGCGGCAGGCTCATCGCGCCCCAGCCCTTGCCCGCCCACATCGAGGCCACGCGCACCCAGCACGACGGCGCACCGTGCGGGCGCGCGGCTGTGGCCCAGTGAAAGGTCACCTGCACACGACCATGCGCATCCACCACGATGTCTTCGTCGGTATCGCCGGTCACCACCGCCGTCTGCAGGCCGGCGATGCTGGGCGTGGGCGTGCGCCGCAGGCTACGGAAGGGCAGCCGGCTTTCCATCACCTGCACAGTGCTGGAAAACGGCGCCTCGTCGCCGTGCTCCGGCGCGGCCAGCGTGGTCTGTGCCGACAGCACCAGATATTGCTGGTTGAGCGGAGCGCATGGATGCTCGCGCAAGGTGAACAGCGCACCGACCATCAGGCCGCAGGCATTGGTGATGGCATGGTGGCTGGCACGCTGCACGTTGAGCGCCTCGGTACGCACTTGCGCATAGCGGCTGCCGTCGGCTTGCAGTGCATGCGGGCCCGGGTAATCGAACGCATCCAGCGCGTCCACCTGATGCAGCTCGTCCCCGCTGGCGTCGGCCTCTGCTGCCAGTGAGACACGCGGCTGCTGCGGGTCGTAGTCGGCGAGCGCGTGGCGCGTGGAATGCAGCCCGCGGGCGCTGCGCCACTGGCTCACCACCGAGCGCAGGATGCGCCGGTGTTGCGTTTCCGGCGGCACGTACGGCAGGGTGTCCACCCCGTTGCGTACCGCATGCGCGCCGAGCGCGTCGCAGAGCACCAGCGTGTGCGCGCTGCGCGTATGCGTGAAGTAGTAATAGATGCCTTCCTGCTCCAGCAGCCGGCTGATGAAGCTGAAGTCGTCTTCGCGGTATTGCACGCAATACACCCGCTTGGGATAGTGCGCGCTCAGCTGCTGCTGGATATCGCTGTAGCCGCTTTCGCCCAGCACGCGGGTGACGATCTCCGGAACGCTCAGGTCCTGATAGATGCGGCAATCGCGGCGCTGGGTGAGCAACCATGGCCGCGGGACCACCTGCAGCTCGAGCACGGCATAGGAAAGCGCATCGATCACGGTGAAGCCGGCCTGTGCGCAGGTTGCCACGATGCCGTGGTACCAGCGCTGCGTGCCGTTGTCGTCGGCCAGCTCCACGGCGACCGGTGTGGCCAGCAGCGCGCGCAGGTTGGGTTGCGCATCCGTGCACAAAGCGTCGATGCGGAACTCGAACAGCTGCCCCAACGCTTCGCTGGCCTGCATGCGGTGCAGCAGCAGGCGCTCGCCAAGGTCGGAGTGCAGCGTGATGGTGCGCGGCATCGAAGCATCCACAGGTGAGTGAGCAACGCACGACGCGCTGACCGGCAGCCGCGGGATAACGGCCTGCAAGGACCACTGCATGCCACTGCTGCCGGGGTCATGCTCACACGCGTGCGGCCGGCAAAGCCGACATTTCGTCTCAGGACTGTGCAGCTGTGCGTGCGGTCACGACCCAGCCATGCACCGGTTGGCCGCGCTCGCTGCGCAGCACATCCAGGGCGATGGCAATCGGCTGCAGGCCGGCGCTGTGCAGCGCGGCCAGCACATGCGCATGGCTATGCCGATAGCGGCCGCTGGCATCGAGTTCCACCGTATCGGCGTCGGTCTCCAGGGCTTCGACGGTAAAGCCCAGCACGCCGCCCGGCCGCAGCGCCGCGGCTGCGGCGGCGAGCACCGGGTGCAGCGCACCGAAGTACACCAGCGTGTCTGCCGATGCGATGACGTCCCAGTGGGTCGGCCGGCCCTGCAGGTAGGCGGTGAGTTCGGCAACCTCCAGCATGTCGTAGCCGCCGCGCTGCCGTGCCTTGGCCACCATGCCCGGCGACAGATCCACCCCGATCAACTGCTGCGCATACGGGCGTAGCAACGCTGCGCACAGCCCGGTGCCGCAGCCGGCATCCAGGATGCCGAGCGCAGCCTGCGGCGCAGGCAGACACGCCGCCAGCGCCTCGCCCAGCCGCTGCGGTGCACGGTAATCCAGGTTGTGCAGCAGTTGCTCGTCGAAGCTGTCGGCGAAGCCGTCGAACAGCTCGCGCACATAGCTGTCGCCTGCGCGTGGCGGCGCGGCGGCGCCACCGCAGGCCGCCAGCATGTGCGTGGCCACGGCATTGCCCGGGTCGCGCGCCAGCCATGCGCGGTAGACCGCCTGCGCCTGGATGTGTTCGCCCAGCAAGTACAGACCGGTGCCCAGGGCCTCGCGCGCAGGCAGGTGCTCCGGCGCCAGGCTGCAGGCCTGCTGCAGGCATTCCACCGATTGCTGCAGGTGCTCGGCGGCTTGCGCGTTGTTGCGCAGGAACAAGCCGAGCAGGTAGTGCCCGTGCGCCGATTCGGGATAGGTGTGCAGTAACGCAGCGTAGGTCAGGAAGGCTTCCTCCGGGCGGCGCTGCGCTTCCAGCACGGCGGCCAGATTGGCCAGCGCATCGGCATGCGCCGGTTCCAGCGCAAGCGCACGGCGATAGCACTGCTCGGCATCGCTCAAGCGGCCGCATTCGCGATGCACGTTGCCCAGGTTGTTGCAGGCATCCGGTTGCGCAGGCGCCAGCTGCAGCGCCTGGCTGATGGCCTCCACCGCCGCCGCGCTATTGCCCTGCTGATGCAGCAGCACGCCCTGGTAATGCAGCGCCTGCGCATGGCCGGGCTGCACGTCCAGCAGCTGGGCATACGCCTGCGCGGCCTGGTCGAGCTTGCCGGCGCGATGGGCCTGCAGCGCGCTGTGCAGCGCGGCGTCCAGGTCGGTGTGCGTCTGGGCGGTGGCGTGGCGGGCAGGCTGCATGCGGCATCTCCTTGGTGGGTAGGACGCAGGCGATGCGTCGAAGGACGGCGGATCAGGCAACGCTGGCGTGCCGGTACTGGCGATGCCTCTGCGCGTGGACACTGCGGTCGCAACGCTCAGCTGTTCTTCTCAGCGTTGAACGCTTTTGAACACGCGCAGAGGCCGACCATGACATCCACTCGATCGCATGCGCACGCAACCGGTCGTCGCGATGGCCGCGCTGCGGATGCATCGACGGTCGCTGCCATCGCGCGCGCCGCCGCGCTCCATGTCACCGGTGCAAGCCCATCGCAATGCGCATCCCAGCGGCGTCATCAGCCGATCAACACGGTAAAGCAGCCCAGGGTGATCACCCCGCCATGCGCAGTGCTGTCGCCCAGGCGGGCCGCCGGTTGGCCGCTGATGATCACGGTCGGCGCGCCCGCCACGATGCTGTCCGGCGGGCCCACGCACACCGCCGAATCGCCGATGCGTGCGGCTGGCAGGCCACCGATCAACACCGTCGGTGCGCCAGGCCCGATGATCGGCCCGCCCACATGCGGCACCACCCCGGTGACCATCGGGCAGACATGCAGATCGGTCAGGCGTGCGGCAGGTTGCACGGGGGCGCTCCGGCGCTGGCAGTACAGGCACTATCCCGCCGCGCGATGCGGCTGACCCGACGATTCGTCTCAGCGCCGCGCCACCGACGTGGTCGTCTCCGCGCTGGATGCGGCTGGCTCCGCCAGCGCCAGGGTCTGCCGTGCCGCACGCAGCGGCTCTTCGGCATCGCCAAAGATGCCGGTGAGCACCTGCACCGCCTGCTGCGCATGCTCACGCGCGGCGGCGGTCTGGCCGAGCGAGCGCTCGGCCTCGGACATGCCGCGCAGGATCTCGGCGGTCTGCGGATGCGCGCGGCCCAGCACGCGCAGGCTGGTGGCCAGTGCGGCACGCTGTTCGGCCAGCGATGCCGCAGCCTGCCCGGCATCCAGCAACCAGAACGCGTGATTGCTGCGCATGGTGATGGTGGTGGGCGCGTCCTCGCCGAGCGCGGCGCGCGCGCGTTCAAACGCGGCCCGGTAATGCGGGCCGGCCTCGGCCACCTTGCCCTGCTGACGCAGCGCGCCGGCCAGGTTGCCTTCCACCATCAAGGTATCCATGGCGCTGTCGCCGTAGAGCTTGCGGGTGATCTGCAGCAGCGGCGCAAGTTCGGCCTCGGCGCCGGCAAAATCGCGTTGCATCAGCAGATACACCGACAGGCTGTTGCGCATCGACAGCACCAGCGGATGCTCGGCCCCGTGCAGGGCGATGCGCTCGCGCAGCAGGCTGCGCTGCAAGGCGATGGCCGGGAGCAGCTGGCCGACATCGGCCAGCAGCCCGGCATAGACATTGCCCGCATTGATGCGCTGATCTGCGCTGGTCGCAGGGTTGGCCAACGCTGCCACATAGGCGCGCCGGCTCTCGGTCATGGCTTCGCCCATGCGGCCCTGCTCGCGCAGCGTCCAGCCCAGCCAGGCGCGCATTTCATTGCCGATGGCCTGTTGGTGCAGATCGCCGCGCTCGGCCTGCGCAATGCCCCGACGCAGCACCTGCACCGCTTCGTCGCGCTGGCCTGCACCACGCAGTGCCTGGCCGAGCATGGAAGCGGTCTTCAACGCCGGTTCGCTGCCCGCGCCCAGGCTCTGCTGCGCCAGTGCATGCGCGGTGCGCAGATGCTGCACCGCCTGCGGAAAATCGGCCAGCGCGATCAAGGTACTGCCCAGCGTCTTTTCCACATCGGTGCGCGCATCGGGCTGGCTGGCCAGTTCGTGCGCGGCGCGCTGCGAGGCCTGCTCCAGCACACGCAGCATCAGGGTCTTGTCCAGATCCCTGGCAATCGCCGGGTCCACGCTGGACAGCACCGAGGTCATGAAATCGCCGGTGACGCGCGCACGTTGCGCATCGCGTGCGGCCTGCTGCAGCGACCACAGCGTGGCGCCCAGGCCGGCGACCACGGCCATCGCCACCAACCCACCGGCCAGCACGCCACTGCGATGGCGCTGGGTGAACTTGCGCAACCGCAATAACCGGCCAGCGCGCAGCGCGCGCGGCGGGTAGCCATCGAGCCAGCGATGCAGGTCGTCCAGCAGCGCCGACACCGAGGCGTAGCGCGCCACCGGTTCCGGCGCCAGGGCGCGCAACACGATCGCATCCAGGCCATCGCGCAGTTGCTGCTGCAGCCGTGCATGGGTGGTCGCGCGCGCCGCGCAGATGCGCGCCTGGGCCTGCGCCGGTACCGCTGCCACACGCTGCGATGGCGGCTGCGGCAGCCCGTCGCGTCCGGCCACCGGTACCAGCCCGCAGCTCAGTTCGTAGAACATCGCCCCCAAGGCGTAGATGTCGCTGCGCGCGTCCACCTGCTGCACGCCGCGCGCCTGCTCCGGGCTCATGTAGCCAGGCGTGCCGCGCCCATGCGCCGAGGTCACGCCGGGGTTGGCGGCATCGACCGCGATGCCGAAGTCGATCACTCCCGGCATCGGCCGCCCATCGATTTCGCTGACCAGCACGTTGCTGGGCTTGAGGTCGCGATGGATCACGCCTTTCTGATGCGCGTGCTGCACCGCCTCGCTCACCCGCAGCATCAGCAGCACGCGCGCATGCAACGACAACCGCTGCGCATCGCACCACCAGGTGATGGGCTCGCCGCGCAGGTACTCCATCACCAGGTAGGGCCGGCCCTGGGCGTCGGTACCCACATCGTGGATCTGCGCGATGGCCGGGTGCACCATCTGCGCGAGCAGCCGGCATTCGAACTCGAACAACGCACGGCCCTGCACATCCAGCGCATCGGCGGCCACCAGCTTGATCGCCACTTCGCGCTCGTAGGCACCATCGGCGCGATGGCCCAGATACACCTGGCCCATGCCGCCGGCACCGATCAGGCGGTCGATCGCCCACGCACCAAAACGCGTACCGGCCGGCAGTTCCGGCAAGGGCGCGCGCAGTGCGGCGGCAGCCTGCTTCAGCGGCGCACGCACGCGCAGCGTGGCCTGCGATTCCACCGCCAGCATCGCCAGCAACTCATCGCGCAACACCGCATCGTCACCGGCTTGCGCACGCGCAAAGGTCTCGCGCTCGTGCACCGGCAACTGACAGGCCTGATGGAACAGCGCTTCCAGCCGCTGCCAGGCAGTGGCCGCCACGCTCACAGCTGCGCCGCCAGCCACACCCGCGCAAAACGCAGGTCGCGCTCCAGCGTGGGCACCGATACCTCCAGCTGCTCGGCCGCCTCGGCCACGCTGAAGCCCACCAGCTCGGTCAACGCAAAGGCACGGGCCTTGCGCTCATCCACCCGCGCCAGCTTGTCGAAGGCATCGGCCACCACCATCAGCGCCTCCGGCCGCGCCGCGCCGTCGGACAAGCTGATCGTCAAGGTCACCGCCTGCCCGAGCCGCTTGGCGCTGGCCTGCTGCCGCGCCAGATCCACCAGCAGGTGGCGCATCTGCAACGCCGCCACCGCGTAGAAGTGCGTCCGCGAACGGAACGCCTGCTGGCCTTGCTCCAGCCGCATCCACGCCTCGTGCACCAGCTCGGTGGCCTGCAGCCCGGCGCGCGCATCGCGGCGCAGCTCGCGCAGTGCGGTGGCGCGCAGCACCTCGTAGACCTGCCGCGCCAATGCATCGCCCGCCCCGGGCGCGTCATGCTGCCAGGCCTGCAATAACTCGGTGATCGGCAGCTCGGACATCGGGGCCCATCTCGCCTGCGTGGGAGCGCAGTATCCCGCATTGGCGGCTGGGTGGATCGTTCAATCCGTAACGGTTTAGTCCACCCGGGGCGAAGGCTGGGCAACCCGCCCGCCCGGCGTGGAGCGGCCAGCACGTGGCGCACATTGCTGCAGTGGATATCGGCAGCGGCCAAGCACCGGCCATGTGCGCTGACAGTTGCGCGGTCGCCATGCCGCCTCAGGCGGCCATCAAGGCGCGGGCTGCCAGGTCGGACCCTGACAGATGAAGGCCACGCAGCCTTCCACCTTCAGGGAGCCGTCCACCCCACGCTTGATCTTGGCGGCGTAGGTCTTGCCGGACTCGGGGTTGTAGATCTTGCCTTTCCACAGATCCCCTGCGTCCACCAGCTCGCTGAGGATCACTGTGCCTTCCATCGGGTTGTGGCGCTTGGCCGGATCCGGATTGAGCGCATCGGTTGTCCGGCTACCGGGCTTGGCCCGCAACACCTTGACGATGGTGCCGCATAACGACGTACCGCACGGCTGGATATCGACCAGTGCCTGCTGGTTATCGGTGAACCACTTTCCGGTGATCGGTTCGGCGGCGAATGTCGGTGCACTCAACGTCGCAAAGACAAACGCAAGACAGCTTGTGACAGAGATCGGGTTCATCGGAGTTTCCAACCATCGATAGGGCGGCGACTTGCGCATTTGCTGATTGATGCAACGGCGCAGGCCGCAGGGCCGCGTCGTTGGATTCAATGGCAAGCGGATCCTATCGATGCACTGTTGGAAGATGATTGGCTGCCTGCAGCCCCGGGAAGATTCCTCAAAGATGCGGGACTTCCGAAAGGCGTGAGGTGCCTTTGACGCACAGCCATCTAACCAGGCCGCGTGGCTTTGTCAGAACCCTGCGGTGCCCGCTCCTCCCAGAGAGCTCACCCCAATGCGGGCCGCAGTGACTGCAGCGCACGCGTTTGGCGTGACTGACTCGCTCAGCAGTCGGGCACGTGCCCGGCCGCATAGCGCAGCCCCTGCCGCAGCTGGACCAGAAAATCCGCATTCGCATACACCGCCGCATCGTGGCCCAACCCGGTGTACCAAGCCCGGCCGCCGTCGAAGGCATGGCACCAGGCAATGGGATGGTCCGCACCCATCGTACCGCCGGCATACAGACGCTCGTCTACCGTGGCCACCACCTGCACCTGACCGCGCGGATTGTGCCGGTAGTTGTAGATCTCGTCGGTGATCGGCCAGGCATCGCCCACCGGCCGCCCTTCGCGCTCAGGCTGCACACGGGTGGACTGCAGCCCCGGCGGATGTTTCTTGAACCATGCCCCGACCAACCGCCCGTACCAAGGCCACTGGTAGCCGGTATCAGCAGCCGAGTGGAGACCCAGCAATCCACCGCCCTGCCGAATGAACCCCTCGAAGGCCTGCTGTTGCGCCGGCGCCAGAATCTCGCCCGTCGTGCTGGCGAACGCCACCACGCGGTAACGCGCCAGGTTGTCGGCAGTGAAGACGTCCGCATCCTCGCTATGGTCGACCGCCATGCCCTGCTCTTGTGCAAGTTGCCGTAGCGTCGCCACCGCCGTCGGAATCGACTCATGGCGGAACCCGGCCGTCTTGCTGAAGATCAGCATCCGCTCTGGAGCGGACCCGGCAGTGGCGGCGGGGGAGGCGAGCATGCAGATCAGGGCGAGCAGGAGTCTGTGCATGCAGGTATTGTTGCGCGGTATCGGCTCCAACGTGCGTCTTCGCTGTTGCCTGCGGTGATCGCATGCGAGGCTGATGACGACAGCGAGCGAGCGTGCGCTGCTCTCATCCTCACTACGCGACGCTTCGCATGTGCAGCGCGAGCTGTTGCCATCCGCGAGCCACCCCGCGATTACCTCTCGACTCTGGATCCGTGTAGACCTTCACTGTGGTGGTGCATGCCGAGACGAGCATCGAGGCCTGCGACGTTTGTGACGAGGTTGCCGTCATGGCCGTCACCTTCGTACCGTCTGCATTGCAGCCGTTGCGTCCGGTGCGCAGATGACTGACGTCGCCCCAGCATACGAAGCGTTTGACGTCGCTCCTGAGCGTTTTCTTTGCAAGCTGCGCGTGTTCGTCCAGCGCGATGGATAACAGCATCCAGACAATGACATGACAGACGACAGGGTCACGCAATTGCCATGCGGCGTCGAGGCGGCGCGCACGTCCTGAAACTGCCCATCGGCGCGACGCAATCTGCCGACACTTACCTGCGCGCAGCAACGCAGGCCGCCTCACGCTCAGCGCCTGGCCGCCTCGCATAGCTTGCGATTGAACCAGGTGCACTTGGCGATGGGCAGGTAGGCGTCCCAGTCGCTGGGCGGCAACATCGTGCTGTTGCGATCCAGCTCCGCCCGGAACGAGTCCTCGTCGTGGCTGCGGCCCGCCATGGTGCTGTCCAACGCCGCCAGACAATCCTGCGCGCGGTTCAGGCGCAGCAGGGTGAGCGCACGGTCGTTGGCGAAACGGTCGCGATCGAGCCAGGTGAGAAACTCGCCGCACTCGCCCGCAAATGCCTGCATGCCGGCAAGCGCTTGGGCATAGCGCTTGCCGCGATAGTCCCGCAGGTACGCCTCACGTCGTCGGCTGCTGGCCGCGGAGGTGCAGCCGGCCGGCAACTGCAGATAGTCGCCTTCGAACCTTGCACGCATGCCGCAGTAATCGCGGCAGCTGTCCTGGGTCAGCGCGGCGATGCTGAAGCCGCCCGCCACCGGCTTGAACGCTAGCTTGCAGGGCGCATCGACAGCATCGCTCACTTCCGCCTTGTCGCCCTGCAGGGTTCCCGATAGCGAACAGCTGTGGCCGTTGGCGCCGACGGTGAGAATTTCGAACTGGCGCACTCCGCCCTTGTCGCTGACCTGCAGGCTGCCCCAACCTTGCTTGGTGCTGTATTGACCGGGCGCCGGACCGGCCGCCACCGCGCCGAACGCCGCCAGCCACACCAGTATCCCGCTCCATCCATATCGCCGTGCCATCGCCGCGTCCTGTGTTCGACCAAGCGCAAGTGTGCGACATCGCGGCGACGCCAGGCCAGTCAGGTGTAGACCATCAACCCCAGCAGATCGAGCGCGCCATGCGCCAGGATCGCCGGCCACAGCCGCCCGCGTCGGGCCACCCACCACCCCAGGATCAGCCCGATCACCAGGATGCTGATGGCGCCGATCGGGCCCTGATAGAGGTGATACGACGTGCGGAGCGCCACGCTCACATTCACCGCGAACGCCCGACCATGGCGCGGCGCCAGGGCGCGGATCACGTAACCGCACACGAATACCTCCTCGAAGATCGGATTGATCAGCGAGATCGCCAGCACAGCCGTGATCGACAGCTGCCCGGCGACCATCGCATCGAATGGATGCGTGTTGCTCCCCAAGCTCCAGTTCAACAGCGTCAGTGGATAGGTGACCAACAGACACACCGCCAGCAAGCCGAGCCCCGCCGCCAGGTCGCGCAGCTGCCACTGCAGCCCCAGCGACTGCGGCTTCCATCCGCGGAACCACAGCACTGGCAGCAAGATCGCCAGAACGAGCAGTTCGTAGAACACCATGCCCCACAGGCTCGCGTCGGAGAAGACCGGCTCGACGGCGTCGCGCGCCAGCGCCGAAACGCTGGACCAGATCGACAGCCCGAATGCGATCGTCACCACGATCAACAACTCGCCCCATCCAGCAGACGCTCCCTCACGCTCTTGCATCGATCTTCCTTGGCATGCCTTGATTGCAGAGACTCAACTTGAAACGCCCTGTCTAGCGGCAGGCCTGCACGACCGCTCGCTCGACAGCCTGCATGAAATCCGGATCGCGACGCATCGTAGTATCGGCGCGGGCGCTGTCACGCACATGGGTGGCGCGCGTACACGCCTCCGGACTCGGCTGGCGCTCGTAACTGATCAGGCGTAAGCCCAGGTTTGATTCCTGGCCCGTGGCAGACGCCGTGTTCGTGTCTGCCTGCGCCGACGCAGCCGTTGCTGTCGGGGTCGCTGCGGGTCGCTTGTTCCAACGCTTCTGCTCGGCGCCGTCGGCGCACGGCGTGGACTGGTAAACAGTCCCCAGCTTTGCATCGCTGCACTTGTAGGCAGACTGCGCCGCTGCCGGCAATGCCAGCATGTACATCACTATCGCAAGACTTTTGTTCATTTGCCCCTCCCCGGAACGGCATAGTTTACCGATCGCAGGGAGCGAAGCATTGTCTCTAGGAGCTCGCGTTCTGTTCTTCGCTGGCGAAGATGTGTGAAGCGCGCCTGGCGGCTTTTTACCGACCGCTTGGACGGCAGCAACACAGGCGCACCACCGATGGCAGCGCCCAAGCGGACGCAAAGCGCTCGCCGGCCTATGTCGCATGCACTCTTCATTGCGACAGAGACAGCTCCACCCGTCAACGGAAGCGAGAGCAACCTGCTTTTACGCCAGCACGAAGGCGCAGCGGCTGTCGACGCAACTTTTTGCGGGGGTTAGACCCGCTCATCGGCCCCCAAATCACCGTTGTCGACTAATTAAGTGAACCTGACCCCCGTTATCCCGACCCCGTTATCCCAGTAAATCACTTTGGCCCTTTGGCCTTTTGGCCCTTTGTCCCCAATTTTCCCATAACCTACTTTTACCTTGTTGGCACGGGATACCGCCCCTGAAGCCACGCGCCGGGGGCCTTAACGTCCGGTTTGCGGACATCGCCAAGCCATACAGGGCCAGTCATCGAATGTTTGGCATTCCCAGCAGGCCCAGCCGGCGCCCAGCCGTGTATCAAGTTCACCGGATAGGCAGTGATCAGGGTCCACTTCCCCTTGACGATCGGATTACGGTCAAGGATGACCATCGCGTTACGTTGCCATAACGCCTCGACCTTTAGATAGGCTAGAAGGTCTTCAAGCTGTGGGAAACGCTGTTTGTACCTTAGCGCTGCTTGCGAGCAGTCTAGCTCTCCCTCCCACTGCTCATGGTTCCAGCGCTGCTCGTACGCCGTGATCGCCCTTGTAACTGCTTCGCGTCGCCAAGGTACCGCGCCGAAGCCGCCGGTCCGGGAGAACCCAAGGCCGTAGCCACCGGCGCGCCCCTTTACCACCACTGCGATCCTGCTAAACGGCCTCCAAACTCCACCGCCGGTGGCGAAGCGGGCCTCAGTCCATTGCCAGTGCTTGTAGGCAATGGAATCGGCGCGTTGAAGTGCGTCTTGCTGCGCTTCAGGGCTGATAAACCCTCCGGCTGCAGCTCCAGGCACTCGCGCATCCGCGACGGGAACGATCAAAGGTTCGAGCTGGGAAACTGTCACCGGCTGGCCATCGACCCCATAGGTACGTACCGTAGGCGGGTCGATGAAGGGAAGTTTGATCGGCGACATGCTGCATATGAAGCCCCGCAAGGATGCCCAAGTTCCTGTCTCGCGATTCCATTCGTCAATCTGCGGACTGACCCCATCTGGCGTGGAGGCCTGGTCTGGCGCGAACTCCGTGCACACGCGCATCAATTGGCCCTGCCAACCGCTCTGGTAGCCATGCCGGGCTGCGGCATGCTTGGGATGCGGATTTCCAGCAAGGCGATCGTCGACGTCTCTTTGCAAATGCCGTGTATGACTCTTGAAGGTCTCGGCTTTGCGCCCAATGTGGGCTTCCAGTAAGGCGAACTCCATTTGACTCAACGGCATGACGACATCTCCATTGCAGATGCATTAAGAAATTTACGGCACAACTGCGCACCACGTTCACTGATGCAGATCTCAGCGATCTCGCAGCTGACGGGCGGCTTACCAAGGAACTCGCGACTGATTTTCGGCAACAGTGAATTGATCAAGATCGAATCAATTATTCGTCCCCCAATTCGCTCTTCGTGCTCCGGCTCGCCACCAGCTCCAATACCCGAAACGGGATCGAAACGGGGCCAGGTTTACTTCCAAACTAAACCTGGCCCTGACACTATTTTCTTGCGGATCCGGCGCATTAATAGGACGATCGCCAATCCTATTTATTCGTCTTCGTCTGGCAACATCTCGATCAACTCGCGTCTGATCGTTCGCGTGAGCGGGTTGTACGCGTCGGCGATACGCTGGAGTTTCTGGTTAGCCCACATGGCGAAATCGCTAAGTACCCCGTAAAAGTGTATCTGCGACGGATTTGGCGCGTTGAGGCAATCCATGTACCTTATGTAATTATCTCCGCCATAGATGCAACGCACTTCGTAGCAAATGACGTTCGCCACATGCTGTGCGCCGATTCCATCGATAAGCGCGGCTGATACCCGCATCTCGAAGACATTCTCGCGGCGATACATCTGCAGCGCGCTTTCTATCGCCAACTGCTCCGTGTTATTTCCGCGCACCGCAGCCACGATGTTGGTTTCATCGTCACTCCCTCCCATGGAATGCGCCAACAAGTGGCACCACTCATACCGCTTCGCCGCATCCAGCGGGCTGTTAGGGAACCGATTCTTGACCCAGCCCGCGTATTGTGTCGCTGAAATTGCTGCTCCCGTCACGCGGCGCATGCACGGACTCATGCCTTGGTTAGTAATTCGGCGGCTGTATTGGATCGCATCCGGCAACAGGACCCAGTTGCTGCGTAAATGCACTATTGCTGACTGCATGGCCGCTGTCAGCACGCGCAGGCTACGCACGCGACCGGTAAAGCGAACCCCATTGGAGAAGTTCACCCTGCCATACACGGGAGCCAGCTTGGTGACACCGATGCCGTGCTTCTTCAGGCGTTGGCCGACGTATGTATAAGTTTCGCATCGCCCATATCGATCACGTATAAACATGGAACCGCTACCGGGACGCTTGTAGGCACAGTGGAAGTTCCTCCTGATGATTCGCTTGATGCGTCCCATATCTCATCCTCCTTCGATTCAAGTGACGTGAGTGGAGCAGATCGTCATTACGTGGCCGGCGCTCGCGATTTCGTATCGAAATTCATGGTTCCAGACGCCGATCCTAGCCCTATCGATTGGCTGGCCATCGATCATCCGATTCAAAAACTCTCGCGAAATCTCCGCCAGCATGGAATTAGTCAAAATCGCATCAATCATCCGTCCGCCCGACTCGCTCTCTGTACAGCGGCTCACCACCAACTCCACCACCGAATCGTCATACTCGAACGGAATCTTGTAGCGCTCTTCGATCCGCTTCTTGATGCGGTTCAACTGCAGCCGCACGATCTGCCCGAGCATGTCGTTGCTCAGCGGGTAATACGGAATCGCCACCAACCGGCCGAGCAATGCCGGCGGGAACACCTTCAACAACGGTTCGCGCAAGGCCTTGGCCATGCCTTCCGGATCCGGTATCAGTTCCGGGTCCTTGCACAGGCTGGCGATGAGGTCGGTACCGGCGTTGCTGGTGAGGATGATCAAGGTGTTGCGGAAGTCGATGCGGCGGCCTTCGCCGTCTTCCATCCAGCCCTTGTCGAAGACCTGGAAGAACAGTTCGTGCACGTCGGGGTGGGCTTTTTCCACCTCATCCAGCAGCACCACCGAGTAGGGTTTGCGGCGTACCGCTTCGGTCAGCACGCCGCCTTCGCCGTAGCCGACATAGCCAGGCGGTGCGCCCTTGAGCGAGGAGACCGTGTGCGCCTCCTGGTACTCGCTCATGTTGATGGTGATCAGGTTCTGTTCGCCGCCGTATAGCGTCTCGGCCAGGGCGAGCGCGGTTTCGGTCTTGCCGACACCGGAGGTGCCGGCAAGCAGGAACACGCCAATCGGTTTGTCCGGGTTGTCCAGGCCGGCGCGGCTGGTCTGGATGCGCTTGGCGATCATCTCCATGGCGTGGTCCTGGCCGATCACGCGCTTGGCCAGCAACTCGGGCAGGCGCAGCACGGTGTCGATCTCGTTGCGTGCCATGCGCCCGACCGGGATGCCGGTCCAGTCGGCGACCACGGCGGCCACCGCCTGGTAGTCGACCGTGGGCAGGATCAAGGGCGATTCGCCTTGCAATGCGGCCAGTTCGGCCTGCACCAGTTGCAGCCGCGCCAGCAGGGTGTCCCGATCTATTTGCACCGGTGCTTCGAGCACCGCTGTGTCGCCAGATGCAGTCTGATCGGCCTCGGCTTCCAATGCGCTGCCTGTTCCTTCCACCGGTGCATTACCGCTACGCAGTTGCGCACGCAGCGACAGCAGTTCGTCGACCAATGCTTTCTCGGCGACCCAGCGCTGCTCTAACGCATGCAGCCGGCTACGCTCACCATCCAGCAAACCTGCGCACGCAGCAGCACGCTCATCCACCACGATGCCAATCGCACGTTCGCGCTCGATGATGGCGTGCTCGGTGTCCAGCGATTCGATGCGGCGGCGGCTATCGTCCACTTCGGCCGGGGTGGCGTGCAGGCTCACAGCCACGCGTGCGCAGGCGGTATCCAGCAGGCTCACCGATTTGTCCGGTAGCTGCCGCGCCGGGATGTAGCGATGGCTGAGCTTGACCGCCGCTTCCAGCGCCTCGTCCAGGATCTGCACGCTATGGTGCTGCTCCATCATCGAGGCGACGCCGCGCATCATGCGCACCGCCTTGGCCTCGTCCGGCTCGTCCACCTGCACGGCCTGGAAGCGCCGTGTCAATGCGGGGTCTTTTTCGATGTACTTCTTGTATTCGGCGAACGTGGTGGCGCCCACCGTGCGCAACGTGCCGCGCGCAAGCGCCGGCTTGAGCAGGTTGGCCGCATCGCCGGTGCCGGCCGCGCCACCGGCGCCGACCAGGGTGTGGGTTTCGTCGACGAACAGGATGATCGGCTTGGGGCTCGCCTGCACTTCGTCGATCACCGCGCGCAGGCGCTGTTCGAATTCGCCCTTCATGCTGGCGCCGGCCTGCAGCAGGCCCACATCCAGCGTGCGCAGTTGCACCTCCTTCAACGCCGGCGGCACGTCGCCGCGCGCGATACGTTGTGCGAAGCCTTCCACCACCGCGGTTTTTCCAACGCCGGCTTCACCAACCAGGATCGGGTTGTTCTGGCGGCGGCGCATCAGGATGTCGACCACCCGGCGGATCTCGTCGTCGCGGCCGATGATCGGGTCCAGCTTGCCCTCGCGCGCCTGTGCGGTGAGATCGGTGGTGAATTTTTTCAGCGCTTCCTGCTTGCCCATTGCAGCCGGCGCAAGCGCGCCACTGGCTTCGCCCGGTGCGGCGATCTGGCCGAGCGAAAAGCCGTCGCTGGGCAGCAGGCCATCTTCCGGCGAGCCGGCCACGATCTCGGCGAAATTTTCGTTGAGGACCGCAGGCTTGAACTTGTCGAACTCATTGGAGATCGCCAGCAGCGCGTTGCGTAGGCCACGCACCCTCAGGATACCGACCACCAGATAACCAGTGCGCACCTGCGCCTCGCCAAAACTCAGCGAGGCATACACCCAGCCGCGCTCCACCGCTTCTTCCACATTGGCCGACAGATCGGTCACCGCAGTGGAGCCGCGCGGCAAGCCGTCGAGTGCGGCGGTGACATCGCGCGCCAACGTGGACGGGTTGAGCTGGAAATGCTTGATGATGCGGTGCAGGTCCGAATCCTGCAGCTGCAGCAACTGATGCAGCCAGTGCACCAGTTCCACATACGGGTTGCCGCGCAGCTTGCAGAACACGGTGGCGCTTTCGATGCCGCGATAGGCGAGTGGATTGAGCTTGCCGAACAGGGCACTGCGGGAAATCTCGGCCATGATGCGTCCTTCGAAGTCGGTACGTTGCGTGTGAGCGGCAATGGCAGCGGTGCGGTCAGCCGGAAGGGCGCAGCAGAACCTCGTCGGCGTCGGCAACGCTCCAGGCGCGGCGGCCAAGCCAGGTGTCCAGGCCTAAGCGGCTATTGCGTGCCAGCTGCGGTGTGGGTACCTCGTCGGCCTTGAGCAGCAGCTGCAGTTCCCAGCCGAATTCGTCGCCCAGATAGCTACGCACCGCGGCGGTGAATTGGCGTAGCGCCTGGCCGCCGGGCAGGAAGCGTTGAAAGGCGATGCGTGGCAATGGCCCCAGGCGAATGCGTACGCGCTGTTGCGCGCCGCGCACGTGTGCGCCCACCACGCTGTCCACACCGAGCCGCGCAGTGCGCGGGCCAAGGCCCAGGTGCAAGTGCGCATCGGCCGGCAGGCGCATCCATTCGGCGAGGAACTCCTGCACCTGCACCGGCCAGTCGAACAGTGTCTGCAGCACGGCACGCAAGCCTTCCGGTGTGCGCGTAGCCGCGCCAAACCGGCCGGCGTGATAGCGGCGCGCATCGTCGGGCAGCGCATCGCGCTCGCGCAGGTGCGGGCTGGCGATACCGACCAGTGCATCCAGCCAGGCACGGAACTGATCGCTGGCTGCGCGCTCGGCCTGCACGGTGGGCTGCGCCTGCGCCCAGGCGCGATAGAACAGGCTGAGCATGCGGTGGTGGAACACATCGGCAAACGCAGCGAAGGTGCCATCCTTGGCTTGCTGCGCACGCTCGATGGCGTATTCGGTCAGGTGCAGCGGCAGCGGCGCGTTGGGGCCGAACAGGCCAAGAAACACCCCATACAACGCAGCCGGTCGATCGGCGGTTGCCGGCACGTAGCGCTCAAGCGCGCGCGGTGCGAATGCCAGCGATGGCGTATGCCGCAAACGCAGCACATCGTCACTGGCGCGCGCCGATTCGCCCAGGCGGGGCTGCTGCGGATGGCAGCGCTCGATCGCGCGTAACGCCGCAAACGGGGTGAAGTCCTGGATCCGGGCCTGCAGCGCCTGTGCAAGCGCGCCAGCACCGGTGCTCACAGGCGCGGTCGGGAGCCGGGCTGGGCTGGCCATCGGGCCACCTCGTTGCGTTCGGTGGTGCGCAACACGGTTTCGGTAAAGGAATTCACCGAGACGTAGCGCGCAAAAAAGTGCCGCAGCACCGAGGCCAGCAGGAATGCGCCGGTGCCTTCGAAAGCAGCGTCCTCGCAGGTGAGCGTGATCTCCAGGCCGCGGCCGAAGGTGATCGGGCCGGGCACCGGAATGCGCCGCACGATCGGCGTGCCGGTGACGTGCTTGACCCCTTCGATCTGCCGCTGCGCCGAGGCATCGAACGGGTCGCAATACAGGGTGAGGATTTCGCGTAGCGCAGCGGCGCCGTTGGGTCCATCTTCGAACAGCGACAGGTAATTGAGCTGCAACTGGCTGAGCAGGCGCCAGGCGGTCTGCCCGTCGGACAGCGCCGGGCGCGGCTTGGTCGGCCCGGCCACGCAGCGCACGCTGCGCACCGGCACACCGCTGTCCATGCTGAAGTCGGTCGTGCCCTTGCCCACCGGCATGTGCAACGGCAGGTCGCGATTGCTGCACCACAGCTGCAGCCCGAGCTGGCGCAGGTTGCTGCCATGGGCCTGGTCGTTGGCATCGACCAGGCTGACGAATACCTCGCTGCCCACGTAACTGGAGCGCGCACCATCGCGGCGTTGCCGCGCTGACAACAAGCGTGGCTCGCGGCGCATGCTGTAGAACGCGCCATGCCGCGCATGCCAGGTGCGCGCATCGCCGCCATAGAACGCGGTGAAGCGTTGTTCCGGTTCCTGGCGGTCGCCGAAGCCCTCCACGTCGCCCAGATGATGGATCTCGAAATCCATCGGCCGGGTGCGATCGGCCAGCACATGGTATTCGTGCTGGCCAGCCTGCAGATGGATGCGGTCGGCGCGGCGCTCGAACAGGTTGATGGCCGGCGTGCAGAACAGGGTGAAGTGTTCGGCGCTCACTGCGGCGGCCAGGCTGGGCACGCTGCGCGACAGCAGAATCACCACCTCGAAACTGTTGCCGTGCAGGCGACGCAGCGCAGCGCGCAAGCCAGTGAGTTCGGCGAACAGGAAGCGCTCCGGGCACGCGAAGTATTCCTGCAGCAAGCGGTAGCCACTGAACGAGCGCCCGTCATATGGGATCAGGCTGTCTTCGTCGGCATAGCCGCGCATCTGCAACGCATCGGCGCCTTGCAGCGTTTGCAGCGGCGCGCCCTGCGCATCGCTGCCGCGTACCAACACGGCGCTGGTGTCGGCATGCAGTTGTTCGTACAGCCGCTTGGGCAGGCCATCGGCACCGGCCAGGAACAGCGGCAGGCGGTCCAGCGCCAGGCCTTGGACCTGGGCACCGCCCACCAGCTCCAAGCGCAAGCGGATGCCGGCGCGCACGCTGCGCCCGGCGGGTAGCGCGATGCCTGCCGCCGCCAACGCAGCCGGCGATTCCAGGTATTTGGCTTCGGCCAGCTGCAGCGGCCACAGCGTCACTGCATGCGCGGTGCGAAATTCGCAGGCGGTGCGCTCACCGGCACCGATCAGGCTGCGCAGCGCGCTATGGCGCGGCACGCTGACACCGGCGCTCAGGCCGCTGTCTTTCAGATCCGGCTGCAATTGCACCACCGCCATCGACGGCAACGGTGCCAGGTAATGCGGGTAGACCATTTCCAGCAGATGCTGGGTGAATACCGGGTACTGCGCGTCCAGCTTGAGTTGCACGCGCGCGGCCAGGAACGCGAACCCCTCGAGCAGGCGCTCCACATACGGGTCGGCGCATTCGAACGCATCCAGCCCCAGCCGCCCGGCGATCTTGGGATACTCGCGTGCAAACTCGGCGCCCATGTCGCGCACGTGCTGCAATTCGCGGGTGTAGTACGGGAGCAGGCGCGGGTCCATGGGATCAGCCGTGGCCCTCCATCACTTCGAGCCGGCCGGTTTCCAGATCCAGCGCGGTCTTCAGGTACAGGTTCAACGGCAGCGGCTGCGCCCACATCTCCGATTGAATGGTGAACAGCAGCGAGCGTCTGTCCATGCGCGCCGCATCGGCGTGCACGCTCACGCGCAAGGTGTCGGCGATCAGGCGTGGTTCGAAGGCCAGGATGGCGTCGCGAATGCGCTGCTGCAGCGCGGCTGCGTCGATGCCGGTAACGGCCGCGCCGGCCAGATCCGGGATGCCGAAGTTGAGCACCGAGCGACGGATCTGCGGATGCGCATCCAGCGGCCGGCTGGTTTCCAGGTTGACCGCATTCAACAGCCACGACAGATCGCGGATCACGCACTCGCGCAGACGTGTGGCCGAGATCACGCGTTGGTCGCGGCTCTCTTCGCGTTGGCTGGGCGCGGCGTCGGTGAGCCGGTCCAGCAGCGAAGGTTGCAAGCGTTCGGTGGTGGTGAGCTCGGCCATGACGCTCAGGCCGCGTCGAACTGCAGCTCGCGCACCTCGAGCAGCGCAACCTCGCGCGACTCGGTGCTGAGCATGCGTTGGCCCAGGCCGATTTCGCCCTGCGCACCTTCGGTCCATTCGGTGCGACGCGCCAGTTGCAGCTCGCCCGCATCCAGATGTTCGCTACCGGGATAGCGCACCGGCATATACGCAAAGGCCTGGCCGCCATTGCGCCACAGCACGCTCACCGGCGCCCACACGGTGTCGCGTAGATCGCTGGGCGCTTCCAGGCGCAGCTGCTGCACCTGATGCAGCGGTGCCCACGCATAACCGGTGTCCAGCATCAGTTCGATGCACGGGCCGAAGCGTGCATCCGCATCGGCTACCCACTCGAAACGCACGCCATCCAGCGTGCCGCCGATGGCAGGTGCCTGCGCAAACGCCTGCGCTCTCAGTTCGGCCGCCTGCGCTGCATTGCCGCGTACCGACAACTGCAAGGCCTGCAGATGCAGCGCCATCCATGCATCGGGGGCACCGATCACGGTAGGCAGGCGCTCGCCGGCAAACACCGCCGCGCGTGTCTGCTCTGCCTGTAACACGCGCTGGTAGGTCTGCACCATCGGCGCAGTGCCGCCATCCAGTTCCAGACAGGCGCGCAGCTGGTCGGCTGCACGCGACCACTGGCCCAGCACGGCCAGCAGCTGAAACAAAAACACGCGCTGCGCGGCATCGGCCGGTTGCCGACGCACCTGCTGCACCAATTGCTGCAACGCCTGCGCCGGCTCGCCGCGGGCAAGCAGGGTTTCTGCGGTGGCATCCATCGCGCGTGTCCTTATCGAAGAAGGTAGCGGTGCCGGCATGCGGCACCGCAGGAACACGTGTGCAACGGCGTACGGCTACGCTGCAAGCGTGTTCGCTGTTTGCTGCGTCAGTTAGGCGCCCTTGGCAACCTGCTGCATGTCGTACACAAACGGCTTTGCAGCGCCGTCAGCAGAGCCGTCAGGCTTTTGCGGCTGGAAGCTGTATTGAAATTTACCGAAGTGCAGGGTGATGTTCTCGGTCAGCCGATCCTCACCGCCAGAGCCACCCGTCGATACGGAGGTGACAAGTACGCCATTGGACAAATGCAACGTCACATAATCGGTCTGCTCGCCCGTGGCGTTGGTGACGTAAAGCCATGCTTCCTCCAGACGCGCGCCGGTACAAGCGGCCTGCAGCAATGCATTCGAACTCTTGTCCACGTATTTCGTGAGCGAAATATCCTGCACATGTGCCTTGCCACCACCGGACGAGCCACCAGCGCTGTGCAGGTCGCCAGAGTTGCTGGCTCCCCAGGACCAGGCGAGTACCGGAATTTCACCCTTGTGCTTGGAGTGGCCTGAGCTGCCTTCAATGGCCACACCACCGCCCTTGAACTTGAGATGCATATCGAACGCCATGAATTACTCCTTGAGATATCGGACTGAATGGGACGATCCCGACAGGATCGACGGATCATGGCTGGACTCAGGCCTTGGCCTGAGACGGCAACCGGGAAACCAAACGCAATGAGACGGTCAAACCTTCCAGTTGGTAATGCGGCTTCAGGAAGAACTTGGAGGTGTAGTAGCCCGGAGCCCCTTCCACTTCCTCCACCACGACTTCGGCCGCGGCCAGCGGATGGCTGGCCTTGTATTCTTCGCTCGAGTTGGCCGGATCGCCGTCGACGTAATTCAAGATCCACTTGCCCAGCCAGCTCTGCATCTGCTCGCGGCTGCTGAAGCTACCGATCTTGTCGCGCACGATGCACTTGAGGTAATGCGCAAAGCGGCAGCAGGCGAACATGTACGGCAAACGCGCGCCCAGCGCGGCGTTGGCGGTGGCATCCGGGTCGTCGTATTCGTCGGGCTTGTTCAAGGACTGCGCGCTGATGAAGGCGGCCATGTCCGAGTTCTTGCGATGCACCAGCGGCATCAGGCCCATCTTGTCCAGCTCGGCCGAACGCCGATCGGTGATCGCCACTTCGGTCGGGCACTTCATATCCACGCCACCGTCGTCGGTAGGGAAGGTGTGCGTGGGCAAGCCTTCCACCGCGCCGCCGGATTCGATACCGCGAATGCGCGAGCACCAGCCGTACTGCTTGAACGAGCGGTTGATGTTCACCGCCATCGCATAGGCCGCGTTCTGCCAGGTGTACTTGCCGGAATCGGCGCCGGTGGTCTCTTCTTCGAAATCGAACTCGTCCACCGGGCTGGTAGCTGCGCCGTACGGCAGGCGCGACAGCGTGCGCGGCATCGCCAGGCCGATGTACTTGGAATCTTCCGACTCGCGCAGCGAGCGCCATGCGGCGTAATCGGGCGTGGAAAAGATTTTTGCCAGATCGCGCGGGTTGGACAGCTCGTTCCAGTTGTCCATGCCCATCAATTTGGGCGCGGCTGCGGCAATGAACGGAGCGTGCGCAGCCGCGGCAACCTGTGCGATGCCGTTGAGCAATTCCACATCCGGCGGGCTCTGGTCGAAGTAGTAATCGCCGACCAGGCAGCCATACGGCTCGCCGCCGAGCTGGCCGTATTCCTGCTCGTAGACCTTCTTGAAGATCGGGCTCTGGTCCCAGGCGGTGCCCTTGTAGCGCTTGAGCACCTTGCCCAGTTCCTTCTTGCTGATGTTCAGCACGCGGATCTTGAGCTGCTGGTCGGTCTCGGTGTTGTTGACCAGGTAATGCAGGCCGCGCCAGGCACCTTCGAGCTGCTGCAGATCGGGGTGATGCAGGATCTGGTTGAGCTGCTGGGTGAGCGTGCGGTCGATCTGCGCGATATACGCCTTGATGGTTTGCGAGACGTCTTCGCCGACCACATCGCTGCGGTTGAGCACCTGCTCGGCGAGCGTGCGTACCGCCGCTTCCACTTCTTCCTTGGCGCGTTCGCTCTTGGGGCGGAACTCGCGATTGAGCAGCGCGGCAAAATCGCCCTGCTCGCTGGTTTCGGTACTGCTGCTGGCCAGTGCGGCTTCGGTGGCGGACATGGCGTCAGGCTCCTTCCGGTTCGGAGGCAGGCTTGGCCGCCGATACCAGCGACTGCAGCAACGCCGGGTCGCGGATGGCATTGGCGATCAACTGCTCGGCGCCGGCCTTGCCATCCATATAGGTGTCCAGGTTGGCCAGCTGCGTGCGTGCCTCCAGCAACTTGGCCAGCGGCGCGACCTTGCGCGCGATGGCGGCCGGCGAAAAGTCGTCCATGCTTTCGAAGGTGATATCCACCGCCAGCTCGCCTTCGCCGGTGAGCGTGTTGGGCACCTTGAACTGCGCACGCGGGCGCATCGACTGCAGACGGCTGTCGAAGTTGTCGACATCGATCTCCAATGCCTTGCGTTCGTCCAGCGATGGAAGCTCGCCGGCGTTGGCGCCGGACAGATCCGACAGCACGCCCATCACGAACGGAATCTGCACCTTCTTCTGCGCGCCGTAGACCTCCACGTCGTATTCGATCTGCACGCGTGGCGCCCGGTTGCGGGCGATGAACTTCTGACTGCTGGCCATGCCTGATCTCCGATTGAGCTTGCCCGTTGCGCCAACGTGCGGGGCACGTGCGCTGTCTTGTGGCCTGGATATCGCCGGCCCGGCCGATCGCCTGGAGCCTGCGTGCGACGCCGGCGCTGCGGGCCTGCCCGCAACTGCCGCACCACGCGGACCCAAGCGACAGGCCGTGCGATGACGCCTCTTCAGCGTTGCGGCGAGTCTAGGAATGCCCCTGCAGGCTCACCCGACAAATCGTCTCAATCGTGCCGATGCGTGATGCGTGGCCGACTTCGTGAAAGAAACGTGATGGGTTGGCGATGCTTTTTTCGGTTGATCAAAGGACAGGCCCCGGGGAGTGGGCCGCAGGCAGCACCGCATGAGCATCAGCTACTACAGCGCCATCGTTCCACAAGCGTCCTCGACCATGGAGGCGCATGCGCCGCTGATGATCGATCTGCTGGCCTATATCGAGCAGCACATCGGCGATGCCGAGCTCGGTACCGAGTCGTTGCAACAGGCGTTCGCGCTGTCGCGCGCGTCCTTGTATCGGCTGTTCCAGTCGCGTGGCGGCGTGGCCAGCTATATCCGCGAACAGCGCCTGTGCACGGCGCACCGTTATCTGCAGGCGTATCCGGAGTGCAGCCTGACCTGGCTGCTGTACGAAATGGGGTTTGCCTCGGAGCGGCAGTTCCAGCGCGCCTTCCAGCAACGCTTCGGCATGCCGCCGATGCAGTGGCGCCGCCAATGCCGCGCCACGCCGCACGCACCGGCACCGCGCCGCGGCCATTACATGCCGATGTGGCGTTTCATGCGCGAACTGAACCACCAGGCGCTGCCCGAGCACGCATCGCTGCGCAATGGCGTGCTCACGCCCACCGCGGGGTCCCCGCTGGTGCATGCCGAAGCGTTGCGCCGGCTCGCCCGGCCGGCACCGCGCTTTGCCGCGCAGTTGGAACCGATGAAGGGCTGAGCGCAATGGTTTGTGTAGGAGCGCACCTGGGCGCGATGTGGCATTCCCGGTAACGCTACATCGCGCCCGAGGGCGCTCCTACAGACATGCGTATGCATCAGACCGCGCACCTACTGATCGCGGTCTTGCCTGCTTCGTACACACCGCAAGCCCTAGACGTTGTGTAGGAGCGCACCTGTGCGCGATGCGGCATTCCCGGTACGCCACATCGCGCCCGGGTGCGCTCCTACATGAAACAATGCGACGGGTGGCCTGCGTACCTGCTCGTCAACGGGATCGTACGGCGTCGGCCTCAGCGAATTACCAGGACCGGAATCGTGCTGTGCGTGAGCACTTCCACCGTCTGGCTACCGAGCAACATGCGGCGCACGCCACGTGGCCCATGCGAAGTCATGATGATCAGGTCGCTTTTGCATTCTTCGGCGGTCTGCACGATGCCTTCGGCCGCGAAGCGGTCCAGCACATGCCGTGACGTGGCCTTGATATTGGCGGCTGCCGCCAGCTCCAGCGCAGGACGCAGGATCTTCTCGGCAGCGGCTTCGCGCTCGGTACGGTATTCCGGGCTCGCCTCGTACCCCACACTCCAACCCATCGCGTCATACATGCCCATCGCCCACGGCTCGGACACGGTGACGATGTCGACCTTGGCACCGGTGGCCTTGGCCAATTCCAGCCCCTGAAACAAGCCGCGATGCGACAACTCGGATGCATCGATGGCGATGAGAATACGTTTGTACATGGTGACCTCCTGCAAGGGTGGCAATGCTGCCGTTTGTGGTGCCGGACTCACGGTGACAGGCGCTGGTGCTGGTTGCCTTGATGTGGATCAATGCTGCAAGTGCTGGTGTGGCGGCTAATGTTGTTTTGCTATGACGTGTCTTGCATGCAAGGCCGGTCACATCGCATGCAACGCGTTTTTCGATCCACTCAATCCGTCGCCGCGGCATCCGGATCGGGCCGCATCCCGCGCACGCGCGCGGGGTTGCCCACTGCCGTCGCACCCGCCGGCACGTCGCGGGTGACCACCGCACCGGCGCCGATCAATGCATCGTCGCCAATGCGCACGCCCGGCAGGATGATGGCCCCGCCGCCGATCCACACATTGCGCCCGATGCGGATCGGCCGTCCAAATTCCAGACCGCTGGCGCGGCCGGCCGCATCGCGCGGATGGTCGGCGGCGTAGAACTGCACCGCAGGCCCCACCTGCGTGCCATCGCCGATACTGACCTCGCAGATATCCAGGATCACGCAATTGAAGTTGAGGAACACGCCCGCGCCCAGACGGATGTTGTAGCCGTAGTCGCAATGAAACGGCGGGCGGATTACCGCGCCCGCGCCGACTTCGGCCAACCGCTCACGCAACAGCGCATGTCGCTGCGCCGCGGTCTGCAGGGCGGCTGCGTTGTAACGCACCATCCACTCGGCAGCGGCCGCCTGATCTGCCTGCAGTTGCGCGTCGGCCGCGTTGTAGAGTTCGCCTGCCAGCATCTTCTGTTTTTCGGTTTGCATGCCGTCGCGCGCACCTGTGCAATGAAGTGGTACCAGGGTGGCATGGATCTGGGCAGGCACGCATCGAGCGATGCACCAATGGCCCGATTGCCGGCTCATGCGGCTTGCAGAACGTCGCGATCGGGCGACTGGTTGAAGCGACTGGCGCGCTCACCACCGAAGTGGAAACGGCCAATGCGGATTCCGAGCACCGGCCGCGGCCGTGCGGCTGCTGTGCCGCCACTGCATTGCTTGCCGCAGACGTTGCAATGCCGCTGTGTGCGCATCGATACTCCTAACCGTGGCCTTCCAGCACGACCACGTTCAAGGATGACGTCATGACACGCTTTGTAGCCGCCTGCATTGCGTTGCTGCTGTGGGCATGCCTCAGCACACCTGCTCACGCAACTTCCTCACTTTCGTTCGAAGGCGGCGGATACTCGATGACCTTCGAAGTCGGCAGCGACCGTCGTCCCGTCATCGCCAGCATTGATTTCCAAGCACCCGGCGACAACAAGGGCGTGTTGTTGCGGGGCAGTTTCCAGGTCAAGACGTTCGATACCAAGCGCAGAATCCTCCGCCTGATTTACGCAGGACACGACACGCGTGTGCCGGCGTTTACCCTGGTCGTGCTCGCCAACAAGTCGACACTTACCGTGAACGGCAAGCAGATCAACTCCAGCTTCAGCTGGGAAATGTAAGCGCACAACGGGGCGACGGCGACGGCGCTTCATCCACCTGCCGTCTGCCGCACGCGTCACGCGATCTCGCTTGACGCGTGACACGCATCAGCGCTCGGGCTCTCTCGTTGCACGCGCGATGCAATCGCACTACGACTGCGACTGCTAAAAAACGCAATCGCAGGGGAATGCAAACCGGACTACACCACCGTCAAGTTGGCGTACGCCATCACCAGCCATTTGGCGCCGACCTCGTCGAACTGCACCTGCACGCGGGCATGCGCACCGGCGCCTTCGTAGTCGACGACCACGCCGCCACCGAAGGTGGGGTGCTCGACGTTGGCACCGAGTTTGATCGGCGCGGTCTCCACGATTCCGTGCACCGGACCGCCACGCGTTGCGCCCAGCGAAGCGGTGCGCGAGACCTGCACCTTGGGGCGCACTTCGTTCAACAACTCGCGTGGAATCTCGCGCAAGAACCGCGACGGGACGTTGTAGTTATCCTGGCCGTGGATGCGTCGCGATTCGGCATAGCACAGCACCAGTTTCTGCCGCGCGCGGGTGATGCCCACATACGCCAGGCGCCGTTCTTCTTCCAGCCGGCCGCTTTCTTCCAGCGAGCGCGCGCTCGGGAACAGGCCATCTTCCAGGCCGACCAGAAACACGATGGGAAATTCCAGGCCCTTGGCCGAATGCAGCGTCATCAGCTGCACGCCTTCTTCGCCGGCCTGTGCCTGGCCTTCGCCAGCTTCCAGCGAAGCGTAGGCCAGAAAGGCGACCAGCTCGGTCATGCCCTGGCTGTCTTCGTCATCGGGCCGGGTGAAGCGCGAGGCCACCGACACCAGTTCGTCCAGGTTCTCGGTGCGCGATTCCGAATCCAGCCCGCCGCGGCTCTCCTTGGCCCAATGCTCGCGCAGGCCCGAGCGCATCAGCACGTGGTCGATGCGTTCGGCCAGTTCCATTTCGCCGGTTTCGGCATGCAGCTGGCCGACCAGACTCAGGAAGGTGGCCAGCGCATTGCGCGCCCGTGCGGCCAGACCGTTTTCCTGCGTGGCCAGCATCGCCGCTTCCCACAACGACAGCGCGTTGGCGCGTGCCAGCCGGCGCACTTCGTCCAGCGTGCGGTCGCCGATGCCGCGCGTGGGCGTATTGACCGCGCGTTCGAACGCGGCGTCGTCGCTGCGGTTGGTGAGCAGGCGCAGGTACGCCAGCGCATCCTTGATTTCGGCACGCTCGAAAAAGCGCATGCCGCCATATACGCGGTACGGCAATTGCTCGGAAATCAGTGCCTCTTCCAGCGCGCGCGATTGGGCATTACTGCGATACAGCACCGCCACTTCGCCGTAGCTGCCGCCATCGCGCACCCACTGGCGCGCGCGCTCCACCGCGTAGCGCGCCTCGTCGACCTCGTTGTAGGCCGCGTACAGATCGATCGGGTCGCCATCGCCCGAATCGGTCCACAGCTGCTTGCCGATGCGGTCCGGGTTGTGCGCGATCACCGCATTGGCCGCGCCCAGGATATTGGCGCTGGAGCGGTAGTTCTGCTCCAGCCGCACGGTCTGCGCGCCGGGAAAATCCTTGAGGAACTTCTGTACGTTCTCGACCTTGGCACCGCGCCAGCCATAGATGGCCTGGTCGTCGTCGCCGACCACGAACACATGCCCGGTCTCGCCGGCCAGCACGCGCACGAAGGCGTACTGGATGGCGTTGGTGTCCTGGAACTCGTCGACCAGAATTTCGCGAAAGCGCGCGCGGTAATGCGCCAGCAAGGCCGGGGTGTCGCGCAGCAGTTCGTGCGCGCGCAGCAGCAGCTCGGCAAAATCCAGCAGCCCGGAGCGGTCGCAGCGTTGCTGATAGGCCGCGTACACCTGTCGGCGCACCTCGGTCCAGTCGTCGCTGGGCTCGGGCTGGATGTGCTGCGGACGGCGGCCCTCGTCCTTCTGCTCGTTGATCCACCAGCTCATCTGCTTGGGCGGATACTTGCTCTCGTCCAGTTCCAGCGACTGCACCACGCGCTTGACCAACCGCAGTTGGTCGTCGCTGTCCATGACCTGGAAGCCTTCGGGTAGCCGCGCGTCCTGCCAATGCAGGCGCAGCAGCCGATGCGCCAGCCCGTGGAAGGTGCCGATCCACATCCCGCGGCTGCCATTACGCAGCTGCAGGTCGGTGCGGTGACGCATTTCACCGGCGGCCTTGTTGGTGAAGGTCACCGCAAAGATGCCGTGGTTGGGCACGCCCTGGACTTCGTTGAGCCAGGCGATGCGATGGATCAGCACGCGCGTCTTGCCGGAGCCGGCGCCGGCCAGCACGAGGTAATGCCCCGGCGGTGCGGAAACGGCCTCGCGCTGGGCGGGGTTTAAATGATCGAGCAAATGAGAGACATCCACCGGCGCATTTTACCGGTTGTGGCGTCGCTGCGGCTGAGATTGCGATGAAGCGGTTGGGATTGCTGCCCCCATCCGCCCTTCGGGCACCTTCCCCCGCAGGCGGGGGAAGGCAGGATAGTGGCTGCTCTGCCGCCTGCCAGAGAAGCTTAGGACGTCGATTGCTCTGACGCCTGCCAGAGAAGCTAGACGCTGATTGCTCTGCCGCCTGCAGGAGAAGGCAGGACGCTGATTGTTTTCCCGCCTGCAGGAGCGCAGGCGGATGCTCGCCGTGGCAGAGCCCCTCTCTCGCCTGCGGGAGAGGGGTTGGGGTGAGGGCAGAGGGGTTGGGGTGAGGGCACGAGGCGCAGCCACGACGCATGCGGGTCACCCGAGGCTTTGCTCGCGCCCTCATCGGGCGCTATGCGTCGCCTTCGCCTCTCGAAGAGGCCAGCGTCACGGCCGGAGACGGCAGCCAAGCTGCATTTCCGGTCCCCTCGCGCCTATCAGGGCTCCAGCTGCAGCAACACATCCCGCGCGATCGCCGCTGCCTGCTCACGCAACTCCGGCACCGCCAGGCTCTCCCACAGCGCGCCGATGCGCAGGCTGCCGATCACCCGCAGGCGCGGGTTCGCATGGCCGTCGGCATCGATCAGGCTGCCATCGGCAGCGGTGTCAACGCCGATGCCGTGCGGGCCGGCCATCGCGATGCCCTGCCCCAGCAACTGCTGCAGCAACGGGTTTCGCATCGCCTGCACGCGCATTTCCACGCCGGTGGCATTGACCAGCGTCTGCACATCCAGCTGCAATGCATGCCCGGCACGGGCAGCGCCCGCACTCACGCGTACGCATGCACCGACCTCAAACGCCACATCCAGCCGCGCGCGATGCAACTGCAGTTGCCCGCGCGCCTGCATCGCCTGCAATTGCGCATGCACCGGCGCGGCAATGCGATGGCGATGCACATCCCAGTAACGCACCACATGCCGCAGGAAACGGCGCTGATCGGCGACCGACAAGGTCTGCCACAAGGCCTGACTCAAGGGCCGGATGCGTTCCATCACGCCCTGCCACGGCAGCCCCTGCGCCAGCGCCAGGCGGGCGTGCCGGCGCAGCGCGCGCATGCGCGCACGCAACGGCAGCGCCAGCAGCGGTTGCGGGTCGAACGCGGCCACCGCGCCATGCGCATGCGGCAAGGGCAACAGCCCGTGCCGCGACACCACATGCACCGCGCCGCGATGGGCCTGCGCGGCCAGCGTCACCACGGTGTCGGCCATGCTCAGCCCCGAACCGACGATGCACACCGCAGCGTCCTGCGGCAACGCGGCCACCGCTTCGGTGTCCCAGGCTTCCACCCGCTGCGCAGCCGACAGGCCGGTGGCGCCGCGCAACGGCAACGGACGCAGCGCGTTACCAACCGCAAGCACCACGGCGGCGGCCTGCAGCGTGTAGCCGTCGTCCAGATGCAGCAGCGCACCGTCTGCGTTGGGCTGCAAGGTCTGTACGCGCGCGGTACGCACGATCAGGGCGGCAGGGCTGGTCGCACGCGCGGCCTGCAGACGGTCGCGCAGATACGGGGCGTAATGCCTGCGCCCGACACACTGTTGCGGCAGCTGCGTATCGTCCAGCTCCGGGCAACATGCGTGCGTACGCAGATAGTCGACAAAATCCTGCGGTGCATCCACCAGCGCACTCATGCGTGCGGCCGGCACATTGAGCAGGTGTTCGGGACGCGTGGTGGAATACGCCACCCCCTCGCCCAGCAACGGATGCGGCTCGATCAACACGATCCGTCGCGGCGCGGCGGCCTGACGCAACAGCTGCAGCGCCACCAGCACGCCGGATGCGCCACCGCCGACGATGGCGATCGTTGCATCGCCGGAATCACGCACTGGGTTCATTGCGGCATTGTAGGCGATGGCTGCGCCGGACCCCCGATCGCCGTGTCCTGGCTGCGCAAGCGCCTCGCCGGCCGGCCCCGGGCTTGCCAGGTTTCCGCGCGCCCGGCATCACAAGCGCTTACGATTGGCTGCGCACGCTCGGCAAAGGCCCTGGGAGGCCCACAGCATGTCTGTTGCATTGGTCAGGCTCATCGTCTACGTCCACGATGTCGCAGCAATCAAGGCCTTTTACCAGGCCCATTTCTCACTCCCCGTCCGCGAAGAGATCGCCGATCAGTGGGTCGTCCTGGCCGCAGGGCAGATCGAGCTGGCGCTGCACCTGGTCGGCGACAGGTACCGCCGGTTGCCGGCATCGCCGGCATCGGATCTGCCACGACCGGCCGCAGGCTCCACCACGAAGCTGGTTTTTGCCATCACCTCGGACCTGGCGGCCCATCGCGAGCAATTGCGCAGCGCAGGCGTACCGGTAGGCGAGCTCAAACGCTACGCCGGCTTTGCGTACCAGATGTACGACGGCCGCGACCCGGAGGGCAACGTCTTCCAGGTGATGCGCCTGGACTGACGTAAGGCCGCTACATCAATGCATCGGCCAGGCGTGCGATGCCTTCGCGGCTGCGGCGCCAGGCCGGACGGCCGCGCCACTGCTCCAGGTCCAGCGCACGCGCATTGGCCAGATAGTCCTGTTCGATCTCGCGCAGCCGCTGCACCACGCCCCGGTCGTAGCAGAGCATGCCGATCTCGGCATTGAGCGCGAACGAGCGGATGTCCAGGTTGATCGAGCCGACCAGGGCGATGTCCTGGTCCATGCTCAGGTGCTTGGCATGCAGGAAGTGCGGGCGATACAGCGCGATCTTCACCCCGCAGCGCAGCAGCTCCTCGAAATATGCCTCCTGCGCCCAGGCGGCCAGGCGCTGGTTGTTGCGCTCGGACAGGATCAGCTGCACATCCACACCCGAGACCGCCGCGATGCGTAGCGCACTCAGCAAGGCTTCGTCGGGAACGAAGTACGGCGTCACCAGCACCACCTTGCGCCGCGCCAGATGGATCACCGCATTGATCGCATCGCGTGCGTTTTCGAACGGATAGGCCGGCCCGCTGGGCAACAACTGGGTGGCGATGTTGGCCTCGCACACCGGCGCATCCGGCCACACATCCAGCCGCTGGCCGGTTTCGGTGAACCAGTCGCTGGCGAACACCGCTTCCAGATGATTGACCACCGGCCCGCGCACGCGCGCCACCAGCTCGCGATTGGGCACCCCGTCGATGAAGCCGGCGTCGGCCAGATTCTGCGAGCCGACAAAGCCCACCTGGTTGTCGATCACCGCGATCTTGCGGTGATTGCGCAGATCCATGCGCCCGCTGCGGCGCCAGCGCAGACCACCGGGCAGCACCGCCAACACCTCGATGCCATCGGCCTGCAGGCGCTTGCGATAACGCCGCAGGCCCCGCTTGGCGCCCACCGCATCCAGCAGCACGCGGCAGCGCACGCCGCGCGCGCTTGCCCGTTGCAGCGCTGCCACCACCGCATCGCCCACCGCGTCGTCGAACATCAGGTAATACAGCAGATGCACGCGCTGTTCGGCCGCATCGATCGCAGTGATCAGGGCCTGCAGCGACTGCGCGTAGTCGTCGAGCAATTCCACCGCATTGCCCAGGGTCGGCATGAAGTCGCCCTGCCGTTCGATCAGCGGCACCACCTCGGCGCTGCTGGTCTCGGCCTGCGGCGTCCAGCGCAACGCATGCAAGGGCAGCTGCTGTTCGCGGATCACCTGCGAGGCGGTGGCCTGTCGCTCCACGCGCAGTCGCGACACCCACGGTTGGCCGAGCAGCAGATACAGCGGCAGGCCGACCACCGGCACAAACCCGATCAGCAACAACCAGCTGCGCGCCGCGCCGGGCGTAGTGCGGCTGGGAATCCATAGCAGCGCGGCCAGGCGGATCGCCCAGTCCAGTGCCAGCAGCCAGGTACCTTGCGACCAGTCGGGCATCAGCGCTCCATCCTCATGAGGAAGCCGATTCTGACCCGGCTGCGGGTAAACGCAACGGCGCGCTGCCCGCCGGCTGGATGCAATGGCGAAACGGGCCGGCATCTGCCGCCGCAGGAAGCACGCGCTCGGCGCATACCTGCCGCAGCGTCTGCACGAAGGCGGTCTGCGCACGCGTGGGATGCCAGTCGCTGCGCGTGGTCATGCCGATCTGCCGACGCAGGCGCGGCCCGGCGCTGCCGATCTCGCGCAACAGGCCGGCGCGGCGCTCGAACAGGAACTGATCGCGCGACATCAGGGTCAGCCAATCGTCTTCCAGCAACAGCCCGCGCACGGTCAGCTCCGCGCCGCATTCGATGCGTAGCGGCGGCGGCTCCAGCTGCCGATCGCGAAACATGCGTTCCCAGCGTTCACGCACCGGCGTGCCCGCCGCGGCCATCACCCATGGGTAGTCGAGCAGCTGCGCAAAGGCGTACGCCTTGCCGGCCAACGGGTGCCCGCTGCGCGCCACGATCACCGGCTCGTCGTCGAACAGCGGCTCCTGCAGCACGTCGCGTACCGGCAGCGGGTCGCGTAACGCGCCGATCAGCAGGTCCAGCCCGCCCTCGCGCAGATGCGCCAGCAACTGCGCATACGGGCCTTCGACCACGCTGATGCGGGCGGCAGGGTGCGCAAGCGCAAACCGCGCCAGCGCCTGGGGCAACAGGATCGCCCGCGCCAGCGGCATCACTCCCACCACCACCCGCCCGGCATCGTGCAAGCGCAGGGCGGCCACTTCGTCGAGCGCCGCGCGCACCTCCGCCAGCGCCAGCCGCACCTGCCGCAGCAGCCGCTCCGCCACCGGCGTGGGCTGCGTCGCCTTGCCGCGGCGCATGGTCAGCGGCACCTCGATCACATCGGCCAGCGCCTGCACTGCGCGGTAGACCGCCGGCTGCGACACGCCCAGCTGCACCCCCGCCAGCGAATAGCTGCCTGCCACGTCCACCGCCACTAGCGCGTGCAGCTGCCCCAACGACACCCGTCGCTCCAGACCGGGCCGCGCCGGCAGCCGCAGCGCACGGCGCGCCACCCGGATGCCATGGTCCAGATGCGCCAGGGCGCGCTCGATCCGCGGCACCACCAACCGGGCGGCCTCGGTGGCCGCCATGCCGCCGGGCTGCCGCTCGAACAACCGCACGCCCAGTTGCTGTTCCAGGCGCGCCACCGCCTGGGTCAGCGCCGGCTGCGACAGGTTCACCTGCGGCGCGGCCGCACTGATGCTGCCAAGCCGGTGCACCACGACCAGGGCATACAGGTGACGCAGGTTCGGTTCGGGCATCGGTGGCATGCTCTAACTATAAGCAAAACCAATACGCATACCTCAAATGAATCTTGAGCTGGCTGACTCTCGCCACGCAGACTCGGCGCAGGACTAACGAGGATGGATGGATGAGCCAGGTCGTCACCCAGGTTGCGCGCACGCCGATCGCCCTCGTGGACAGCCTGGCCCAGGCCGGCGTGGCCACGGTGCACGAGGCGCAGGGTCGCAGCGGCCTGTTGCATCACCGGTTGCGCCCGATCTACGCCGGCTGCCGCATCGCCGGCACCGCCGTCACCGTGTCGGTTCCCCCGGGCGACAACTGGATGATGCACGTGGCCATCGAGCAGCTGCAGCCCGGCGACGTGCTGGTGGTGGCGCCTACCAGCGACTGCTGCGACGGCTACTTCGGCGATCTGCTGGCCACCTCGGCGCAGGCGCGCGGCTGCCGCGGGCTGATCATCGATGCTGGCGTACGCGATGTGCGCGACCTCACCGCCATGCAATTCCCCGCCTGGAGCCGCGCCATCTGCGCGCAGGGCACCATCAAGGAGACGCTGGGCTCGGTCAACGTCCCGCTGGTCTGCGCCGGGCAGCATGTCCAGCCAGGCGATGTCGTGGTGGCCGACGACGATGGCGTGTGCGTGGTGCCGCGCGCCACGGCCGCCGAGGTCCTGGCCGAAGCGCAGGCCCGCGAGGCCCGCGAGCTGATCAAGCGCGAGCGCCTGGCGCGCGGCGAACTGGGCCTGGATATCTACGCCATGCGCGAGCGCCTGGCCGCCAAGGGCCTGCGCTATGTCTGAGCAGGTGCGCGCGATGTGGATGCGCGGCGGCACCTCCAAGGGCGGCTTTTTTCTGGCCGACGACCTGCCCGCCGACACGGCCGCACGCGATGCATTCCTGCTGCGCGCCTACGGCTCGCCGGACCTGCGCCAGATCGATGGCATGGGCGGCGCCGACCCGCTGACCTCCAAGGTCGCGGTGGTATCGCGCTCCACACGCCCCGACGCCGATGTGGACTACCTGTTCTTGCAAGTGGCAGTCGAACAGGCGCAGGTCAGCGATGCGCAGAATTGCGGCAACATGCTGGCCGGCGTGGCGCCCTTCGCATTGGAGCGCGGCCTGCTGCCAACACGCGATGGGCAGACCGAAGTGCGCATCTTCATGCGCAACACCGGCACCCTGGCAACGGCCACCGTGCAGACACCGGGTGGCCGGGTCACGTATGCAGGCGACGCGCGCATCGACGGCGTGCCGGGCACTGCAGCGCCCATTGCATTGGCATTCGCCGAGATCGCCGGTTCTTCCTGCGGCGCGCTGTTGCCAAGCGGACGCGCCGTGGACACGCTCGATGGCGTAGCGGTGACGCTGATCGACAACGGCATGCCGTGCGCGGTGATGCGCGCCAGCGATGTCGGGATCAGCGGATATGAAGACCGCGCCACGCTGGATGCGGATGCGGTTCTCAAGGCGCGGCTGGAGTCCATTCGGCTGCAGGCTGGCCCCCTGATGCAGCTGGGCGATGTCGGCGCCGCGACAGTGCCGAAGATGATGCTGGTGGCCGCACCGCGCAACGGTGGTGCGATCAGCGTGCGCTCGTTCATCCCGCACCGCTGCCATGCCTCGATCGGCGTGCTCGGCGCCGTCACCGTCGCCACCGCCTGCCTGCTGCCGGAGTCGCCCGCGCATGCGCTGGCGCTGCTGCCGGACGGCAGCATCCAGCATCTTGAGGTTGAGCACCCCAGCGGCAGCACTGGCTGCGTCATCGAACGCGATGCACACGGCGCGGTGGTACGCGCCGCGGTCCTGAGAACGGCACGCAAGTTATTCGATGGGGTGTTGTTTGGGTGAGCGTCGTGGCCAGTATCGGGCGGGCTTGGCGGCCTCAGCCCCGCCTGAGCAGGCGCGTTGTGGTGCACGCCCTGCACGCACGCGAGCGTCGGTGCGCTGCCCGGCGTCGCCTGCACCGCGATGCACGAGCACACGCGTAGAGCGCTGCGTATCGTGTCTCGGCGCCATGTCATCTTGCATCGCGACAACGCCTTGCCTGTCCGGCACATGCCAGATGGTTGCGCTGCACGGGCAGAGCGGATCGGGTGCCGGTCGCGCCCGGGTGCGCTCCTACGTGGCGGGCGCATCGCGCGGCCTGGGGTGCGGGGTGAGACAGGTCACGCTGCACCTGCGGCACGCACCTCTTAGAGCAACTAACAAAACGACTGCGCTCACTGCCAGGCCGGCGCGACCTGTGTTCGGTGCGGCATGTCCCACTCGTACACTGCGCTTCCTCCGCGCCGCCTACGCCCACCTGACGACTGCTCGCTACGTTTTGTTAGCCGCTCTTCGTGTGTCGTCGTCAGTCGGTCGCGCAACGCGCGAAATACGTTACGGCGATGCGCTCGTCGCTGTCGATATCGATGACGCACAGGCTCAGCGAGCACGTTCGACGACGGCTGCGCATGCGCAGCGTTGGCCGCCGTCACCCGCTGCATGGGTTCAGCAGGCTGCGTCCGCCGGTTCCGATTCGCACTTCAACGAGCATTGCCATGATCATCGACTGCCACGGTCACTACACCACCGCACCGGCTGCACACGATGCGTTTCGCAAGGCGCAGATTGCCCATTACAACGACGCAAGCCTGCCGGTGCCCGCCTATCCGCACATTTCCGATGATCAACTTCGCGAAAGCGTCGAGCAGCATCAATTGCGCCTGCTGCGCGAGCGCGGTGCGGACATGACCATCTTCTCGCCACGTGCCAGCACCATGGCGCACCACATCGGCGATGAAGCGGTGAGCCAGGTGTGGACGCGGCATTGCAACGACCTGATCGGCCGTGTGGTGCAGCTGTATCCGCACACCTTTATCGGCGTGTGTCAGCTACCGCAGTCGCCGGGCGTGTCGATCGCACATTCGGTCAGGGAGCTGGAACGGTGCGTCACCGAACTCGGGTTTGTCGGCTGCAACCTCAATCCCGACCCGTCCGGCGGCCACTGGACCGGCCTGCCACTGACCGATCGCGCCTGGTACCCGTTCTTCGAAAAAATGGTCGAGCTGGATGTGCCGGCAATGGTGCACGTATCGGGCAGCTGCAATGCCAATTTCCACGCCACAGGCGCGCACTACCTCAACGCCGACACCACCGCGTTCATGCAGTTTCTGGAAGGCGACCTGTTCGCCGATTTTCCGCAGCTGCGCTTCGTCATTCCGCACGGCGGTGGCGCCGTTCCGTATCACTGGGGCCGCTTCCGCGGCCTGGCCGACATGTTGGGCAAGCCGCCACTGACTACGCACGTGATGCGCAACGTGTTCTTCGACACCTGCGTGTATCACCAGCCAGGGATCGACCTGCTGTTTGAGGTCATCGACATCGACAACATCCTGTTCGGCTCGGAAATGGTCGGCGCGGTGCGTGGCATCGACCCGCAGACAGGACACTACTTCGACGACACCAAGCGCTATATCGACGCATTGGCGATCTCCGATGCCGACAAACGCAAGGTATTCGAAGGCAACGCGCGTCGCGTCTATCCACGCCTGGACGCGCAATTGCGCGCGCGCGGGCTGTAGCCGCGCTTCCTTCTCCCCTCGGGAGAAGGTGCCC
>NZ_JPLE01000073.1 GCF_001010415.1 Xanthomonas pisi DSM 18956 | reverse complement strand
GCGCCGACACGCTGCGCACCTGATCTGCAGCTGCGTTTGCGGCGCCTGCGGTGGTGCGCATCAAGGCCTCGGCCTGGTGGGCGCTGTCTTGGCGCAACCGCGCGGCGTGCTGCTCGGCCTGCTGGCGGTCTGCCTGGGCCTGTCGCTCCAACGCCTGGGCCTGCTCCAGCAAGGTGGCCTGTGCGGTATCGGGCAACCAGCGTGCGACACCGCGCAGTGCGGCGGCGGCGGTGTCCTGCGCTTGCGCCTGGGCCTGCAACGCCCAGCGTTGCGCGCTGGCATCCAGCTCACCGGCAACCGCACGGCCTGCGGCCAGCCCACGTCCGAGCGTGTCGCCACCGGCGTCCAGTGCCGTGCCTGCGGCGCTGCCGCCATGGCGGATGGCCGCGCCGCTCATCTGCATGCTGCGCGCCGCGCCGTCGCCGGCCGCATCCAGCGCCGCACCGCCCGCCCGTCCCAGCGCGGCGCTGTGTTCGCCCAGGCCACGCCCGATCTGCGCGCCGGCAGCGCCAGCCCGCAACACCCCGAGCGCCGGGCCGGCCAGGTAGAGGCTTTCCTGCAAGGTCAGCGCCTGCGCGCGGTCTACCAGCGCGCCATCCTGGCCCTGCATCTTGGCCGGCAACACCGGCTCGATGCGGCCGGCGGCCAGCGGCAGCTGCTGCAGCAGCCGGGCGGTATCGCCCTGCGCCAGCCGGTCCACGAACGCATGCACCGCCGGCTGCGCATTCAGCGGCACATCGCGGGTCAGCGCGCTGTCGAGCAAGGCCTGTCCCTCCGGCAGGGTGCGCACCAGGGTGGCGGTGTCGCCCATCACCGCGGCCAGCTGCTGGCGCCGCGCCGCATCCAGCCGGTGGATATTGTCCTGGATGCCGTTGTTGAGCATTTCGCCCTGGACTTGATAGGCAACGACGGTGTCGGCGGTGTCGTAGAGCTGCACACCCGGTGTGCTCTTGGCAAAGCGCTGGGCGGTTGCCGGATGCAAACCGGCGGCATTGAAGGTGGTTGCCGGCACGCCGCTCACCGCCGAGGCTGCCGAACCCATACCGCCACCCAGGGAATGGCCGGCGATTTCGAAATCGACGTTCTGCAGTTTCAACTGGGATGCCAAACGCATGGCACGATCGTAGTAATCGGTTTGCATGCCGACCGACTGCGGGAAGTTGTTGGCCAGAAAATCTTCGGCGCTGGTGTCGCGCAGACCATTGGCGGTTTTCACTTCCCCTGCAGAGCCTTTGTAGACCACGGTGGGCTTGTAGCCGGGGCCAAGGACTGCTGCATCTGGGAGGTAGATTTCGGCGCGGAAGCCGGATTTTTCGGGCCGGAGAAGATCCCGAAGCTCCTCGTCGTTTACCCTCGCCAATTCCGGCATGCCGCTACGAAGCCGATCAAGATTCTCGCTGCCGCGAAGCCATCCAGCTGGCGCCTGTCCATATCCCTTTGCAGAGTCGTAAACATCATCTGCCAGCGAAGCCATTTCATGCGCATGATAAAGCTGTTGCAACTCGGTAGCGCGCGCCGCAGCCTGCGCAGTGTCACTGGCACGCAAGTCCTCCAGCAGTTGCTCGCGTTGTCTGTGCAAGTCTGGCGTTTGCATGCAATCAATCCTTGTGCATGGAGGTCAAAGCAACGGGATATCTTTTTCTTCCGTTGGGAAGTGGAACGCCTTGCGCATGCGTTTGTAATGGTCCGGCATTGCAGGCCGCGCGTACCCACGCGCGAACAGCCATTGCTGGCACTGTCGCTGCCAGCTGGGATCCTTTGGATTTCCCGGATGCCAATAGATCGAAGTGATCGTGCGTGAGTCCAGTTTCCTCATCGCGGCACCTCCGGAATACTCAATACGCGGATCAGCACCGTGCTCCAATAACCAGAACGCTGGCTCGAATCCGCCCGTACCGACGTAGTTCTCGATAAGAGTCCCTCCCATTCCTGCCAATGCATTGACATCGGCACCGCGCTCGACCAACAACTGGATGTTCGGCCACTTGTCTTGCTTGATGAGCGCATGAAACAACAAGCTCTCGTTGTTCGCATTGCGCGTATTCGGGTCACCGCCATGATCCAGCAACAACTTGAGATAGATCGGATCGTCCTGCTCAGCTGCCCAAACCATTGCATTTGGGTTATTGCGCACGCCTCGATCCAATGTCTGATAGGGCAGCGCCACATTCGGATCGGCCCCATTCTCCAGCATCGCCTTCAACCCGGCCGGGCTGTGGGTGAAGATCGGCCAGAACAACAATGGATATCCGTCCTTGGAGAAGATGGTGTCCGGGTTCACGCCTTCGACCTTCATCAGCTGTCTTACTTCCTCGGCATCGCCCTGCTCGGCCGCCAGCGCCAGCGCCAATGCCTTGGGATCGGTGAAGTTGCGTTGGGGCGAATAGCGCGATTGCGCCGCTGGCGAGCAGCCGGTGATGGCCAGCAACACCATGCAGCAGAACCGGATTAAAATATGCGGTGGCTTCACGCGCGCCTCCGTTGCGGCTGATTGCACAGGTGCTGGATGGTAAGCCAGTTGGCCGCTTGCCGTGCGCGATCTGCCCCGCACTTTGTGTGGGCTGCATCATATTGGCGTTGTGGTGCGTGTTGGTCGGGCGTTTGCATGCGATCAATCCTTGCGCATGGAGGTCAAAGCAACGGGATATCTTTTTCTTCCGTTGGGAAGTGAAACGCCTTGCGCATGCGTTTGTAATGATCGGGCATTGCCGGTCGCGTGTATCCGTGTGCCAGCAGCCATTGCTGGCACTGTCGCTGCCAGCGGGGATCCTTTGGATTTCCCGGATGCCAATAGATCGAAGTGATCGTGCGTGAGTCCAGTTTCCTCGTCGCGGCACCTCCGGAATACTCAATACGCGGGTCCGCCCCATGCTCCAACAACCAGAAAACCCGCTCGAATCCACCGGTGCCCGCGTAATTCTCCACAAGGGTTCCTCCCATGCCCGCCAATGCATTCACATCGGCGCCGCGCTCTACTAACAACTGGATGTTTGGCCACTTGTCCTGTTTGATCAGTGCATGAAAAAGTAATGTCTCGCCGTTTGAATTATATGTGTTCGGATCCACGCCATGATCGAGCAGCAGCTTGAGATAGACGGGATCATCCTGCTCGGCCGCCCACACCATTGCGCGGTTCCGGTAACGTCCCTTGAACCGCGTAGTCTCTTGCAAAGGATGCAACTGCCCCGCGTTGGGATCGGCCCCATTCTCCAGCATCGCCTTCAACCCGGCCGGGCTGTGGGTGAAGATCGGCCAGAACAACAGCGGATGACCGTCCTTGGAGAAGATGGTGTCCGGGTTGACGCCCTCCACCTTGATCAGCCGTCTTACTTCCTCGGCATCGCCCTGCTCGGCCGCCAGCGCCAGCGCCAATGCCTTGGGATCGGTGAAGTTGCGTTCGGGCGAATAGCGCGATTGCGCGGCAGGCGAACAGCCGGTGATGGCCAGCAGCACCATGCAGCAGAACCGGACGAACAAATGCGATGGCATGACGCGCCTCCGTTGCGCCGTGCCCGCCGAGCGGCGGGGTGAGAGTTATCGCCGCTGGGCATGCGCTGCCACCGACCGTTGCGGCGACCACCACACTAGTGCAAGCGATACTAACGCACATAGCATAGCCCAACGCGGCGGCCTGGCAAGTCGGCGAGTCATCGATTCCACAGGTATAGCCGCAGTGGCAGACAGATGCGGCGAGGCGGCCGTGTAGCGGAAGAACGCCTCAGAGGGGCACACCTCAACGTGGCGATCGGCGGCCACAGAGAGTGGACGACGCGGACACCGGCGTGCGCGTGGGGCATGCCGGTGTCCGGAAAACCCGCGCCCTGCGGTGAGCGCGTCGTAGATGTGTCAACGGCTCTCAGTGGAGAGGTGCGATGCGCACCCCCAACTGGTTGGCCACCGGGCGTTCGCGCCCCGGAATGCCGGTGTGGATGGGGCGGTTGAGCGTGCGTACGCGCCCGTCGACGCGCGCGGCCAGGTGCTGGAACCGCCACCGTCCAGGTTGATGGCCGCGTGGGCGCCGAGTTGCTGCAGCACCGCGGTCAGCGCGTCCAGCGTCATGCCGGCGCTGTAGCCGGGCTGGCGGCCGTCGGCGACCACCATCCACAGGGTCTTGCCGGCGCGGTCCAGGCCCAGCGCGCTGCGCGGTTCGGGGCCGTCGTAGTAGTCGGCACGGCTGGCTTCGCGCGGTTGGTGTTTGCCATCGAGCAACAGCAGCGGGCCGGCGCCCACACCGACACGCGTGCCGGCTGGGCAACTGCCGCGCACGATGTGCACCGCGTTGCGCTTACTCACGCAAAAAGCGCCATCCACGCGCGCATCGCCGGTGGCGGCCGCCGAATCGAGATGGCCGTCGTCGATCGCCAGGCCTTCGGCGGTCACGCCCTGCCCGGCTGCCGGCACGAAGGCCTTGTCGAACAGATGCCCGCCATCGAACGGCAGGAAATAGTCGGCATTGATCGCCAGCGCCAGCCCGCCATCGCGCACGAAGGCGGTGGTCGGGTTGGCGAGAAATTCGCCACCGCCGCTGCGGTCGCCGCGCGTGCCGACCAGTTGCAGGCCCGGCGTGGTCAGGTCGATCCGTGCGATGTGCAGCATCACCGGCTGCGGCCCATCCACGCGCTGGCGCCAGTAGCGCACGCCCGGCGCCAGCGTGATCGGTTCCGCGGGCGCAGGCACCGCCTGCACCAGCGGCTCGATGCTCGCGCGGGCACGCGCCTGCGCGTGATCCAGCGCCGCCACCACCGCAGCGATGCGGGCCGGCGGCGTGCGCAACAGCAGGGCTTGCGCCGGTGCCGACTGCAGCAGCTGCGCCAGATCCGCGCAGCGCGCGCCGTTGCAGGGCTGCGCATCGATGCCGACCCGTGCGGGGCCATCGGCATCGTCGATGACCTGCAGGGCGATGCGATTGTGCTCGGCCGGTTTGCAGCGGCTGACCGCCGCCAGCACATCGTCGGGCCATTGGCCCCAGCAATCGCCGCTGACGACGGTCTCCATCGCCACGAACGGCGGCGTTGCCGCGGGCATGGCGGCTTGGTCGGCGGATGCATTGCCGATGGAGACGGCCATCAGGCAGGCGAGCAGCGTCGACGCGCAACGGCGATCAGAACGCATAGTCCACTCCCAGGTAGTACGCGCGGCCGTTATCCAGTTGCTCGCGCATCAGTTGCTGGTCGGCGCCGATGACGCGGGTCAGCCGCGCGTTGCTGAGATTGCGGCCTTGCAGGGTCATGCGCAGCTTGTCGGACACGCGCCATGCCAGCTGCGCGTCGTAGCTGGTGATGGCGTCGTAATAGCGGTCGTTGACGCGGTTGTCGGTAGCCGCCGACAGCAACTGCAGGCCGGTGTAGTTGGCGCTGACACGCGCACTGAACCGGCCGATGTCGTACAACAGCGAGGCATTGGCGCTGCGCTTGGGCGACTCCATCAGGCCGGGCAGCGCGCGCAGGCTGCCATCGCTCATCTGCACGTCGGCGGTGCGAGGGGCGAGCAGGGTCAGATTGGCCATCGCGCCAAGATGCGACCAGGCGCCGGGCAGAAAATCGAAGCGCGTATCGATGGCGGTGAACTCGACGCCGCGCACACTGGCCGCACCGGTATTGATCGCCTGGGTGGTGGTGACCTGATAGGTGCCGATCAGCCCGCCCGGATTGCGCTGCAGATCGGTGCTGGTGACGCGCACAATCTCGTCGTCGATGCGCTTGTGGAAGAGCGCCACCGACAGCTGCGTATCCTGATCCGGATACCACTCCAGCGACAGGTCCAGATTGTCGGCGCGGCGTGGGCGCAGCTGCGGGTTGGCGATGCTACGGTTGATGGTCAAGCCGGTGGTGTCCACCACCGGACTGCTGTTCTGGCCGATATCGCCGTAGGTGGGCAGGCCGATGCTGCGGCTGCCCGCCATGCGCAGTTTCAGCGCCGGGGTGATGTCCCAGGCAAGGTTGGCCGATGGCAACAGGAAGCGTCGGTCGCTGGCGTCCGATTGCTGCAGGTAATTGGTGGTGCTGCTCAGCGGCTGCGGCACTGCGCTGAGCACCTCGCGCTGCAGATACTCGTTGCGCAGGCCGAACGCGGCCTGCGTGCGCTGCCCATGCCAGGTGCCCATCAGGTAGGCCGCGCCATTGCGTTCGTCGATGCGGAAATCGCTGATCGCACTGTTGCGTGCATTGGTGCCTGCCAGTGCGTAGGCGCCTGGCGAGGCGTCCGCAAACGCAGCCACCCGCGCCGGATCGACCAGCAGCAGGCAACTGAAATGGGCGTACGGGCAGATACGTGCATCGTCGCTGCCCACGGTCGCCAGACTCACCCGCCCCACCGGATTGCGGCGTACTTCATCCAGATTGTACCGCTGTTGCAGATCGCGGTACTGCAGGCCGGCGCGCAGCCCCCACCCCTGCGCATCCGCATCGGCGTTCTGGCTGTAGTCGACCTTGACGGTGGTGGTGTCGGTGCTGCTCCTTTCCACCCGGGTCAGGAAGTACGACTGCAGGTAATTGTCCGGATTGCCGTAGTAGCCGGGGTCGACCAGGGCGATGGTCGGGCGCGTGTGGTCGCCCAGCGCGTAGCCGAATCCCAGCCGTGCGGAAGCGGCCGCGGTGAAGACATCTTCGCGCGTGTCTTGTCGATACTTGCCGGTGGCACGGTTGAACAACACATCGAGATGGCCCTGCTGATTGAGGCGGAAGCGGCCGCTGGCCTGCGCGTAACGCAGCGTGCGGGTCTGGTCGAAGCGGTTGGCATCGGTCTGTGCGCTGCCCTGCGCATAGCGGCCGTCGTCGGCATCGGCCACCACCGCATTGCCGACCCGGTTGATCCACTGCGAGCGACGTTGTTCGTCGTTGTCGTGTTCGAAGGAGCCGGCGCTCAACGCCAGTTTCACCACATCGCCATCGTCGTACTCCAGCTTGCCGAACACGCTGCGGCGCTGACGCACGTTGTCGTAGCTGAGCGGGCGGAACCGGTCCGGCGCGATCGCCATGCCGTCGGTGTCCAGCGTGGGGGTCAGGGTCTGCCGTGCGCCGTTGGCGTAATAGCTGTAGCTGTCGATGGCGGTGTTCAACGACGAGGAGTCGCGGCGGAAATAATCGGCCGACAGCACCACGCCGAAGCGGTCGTCCGGCCCGAAGGTGTCGCTGAAACTGCCCTGCACCTGCCCGGACGGGCCGCTGCCCTGCAGTTGCCGGCGGTTTTCCCAGTCGGCCAGGTTTGCGCGCACGGTGGCGAACGGGCCCTGGTGATCGAACGCGCTGCGCGTGCGCAGCGACGCGATGCCGCCGATGGCATTGCTGTCCATGTCGGCGTTGAAGGTCTTGTAGATGTCCACCTGCTGCGCCAGCGATGCGGGGATCACATCCAGCGACTGCACGCGGCGGCTGGTTTCGGTGGATGGCAGCGCCACGCCGTCGATCAGCACCGTGTTGTAGTCGGGGTTGAAGCCGCGCAGGCTCATGAACTGCGCTTCGCCGCGGCCGTTGTTGACCACCATCGACACGCCCGGCACCCGCTGCAGCGCCTCGCCCAGGCCGAAGTCCGGGATCGAGCCGATATCGTCGGCGGCCACCCCATCGGAGACCACCGCCGCTTCGCGCTTGGCGCCGATGGCCTGGCGGATCGACAGGTGCTGGCCGGAAACCTGCACGGTGTCCAGCTGTACCGGTGCGTCGCTGGCGGGAGCCGACGACGCCGGAATCGGCTCGACGGCATGGGCGTTCAGGCTGGTGCCGATACACAGGGCCAGCAAACAAAGACGGGGGCACGGGCGGGTGCTGAAGCGGGACATGGGACGGCCGGTCGAGGATGAGGCCGACAATTTAATAACTTACTGTGAATTAATTATTTCAGCCAGGGGCGGGTAAGCTAGCCGCTCCCCCCGTGACACTGCGTGCCATGCCCTCCACCGTCGCTTTTGCGCTGCCTCCGCACGCGCCAGCCCTGCCCGGCTTGAGCCTCAACGAGCGCGACATGCTCGACCGCCTGCGGCTGGCCGGGGTGCTGACCCGCGCCGACCTGAGCCGTGGCACCGGGCTGACCGTGCAGACCGCGGTGCGCCTGATCGAGGGCCTGCAGACGCGCGGCATGGTGCAGATGGGCAGCAGCATCGCCCGTGCCGGGCGCGGCAAGCCGGGCGTGGCGGTGTCGTTGAACCCGGGCCACGGCCACACCCTGGGCATCTCCATCGCCACCGACGCGCTGAGCCTGGCGCTGATGGATTTTTCCGGTGCGGTCCTGGCCGTCACCGACGTAGCGCTGACCGATACCACCTTGTACGGCGTGCTGGCGCAGCTGCAGGCCGCCGATGCCGCGGTGCTGGCGCGTGTCGACGCGGCAGGCCCGCGCCTGGGGATCGGCGTGGCGGTGAGCGGGTTCTTTACCGGCGTGGACAGCTTCATCAATCCGCCCGAGCCGCTGCGCGCCTTGGGCCAGATCGCGCTGTGTCCGTGGCTGGCCGAGGCATTCGCGCAGCCGGTGTGGATGGACAACGACGGCAGCGTGGCTGCGGCCGGCGAGGCCATGCTCGGCGTGGGCCGGCGATACCGCGATTTCGCCTACCTCTACCTCAGCTACGGCTTCGGCGGCGGGCTGGTGGTCGACGGCCAGGTGCTGCGCGGCGCGCGCGGCAATGCCGGCGAGTTCGCCGGCATGCTGCCTGCGCAGAAGCTCGAACGCGCCACGCTGGAACTGCTGCGCGAACTGCTGGCCGACGACGGAATCGCACTGCCGGACGTGCGCGCGCTACTGGCCGCCTATGACCCCACCTGGCCGGCGATCGAGCACTGGATCGCACGCAGCGCGCCGGGCGCATCGCTGGTCGTCTCGGCGATCACCGCGGTGTGCGACCCGGAAGCGATCGTCTTCGGCGGACGTCTGCCGGCGGATCTGGCGCAGCGCCTGATCGCCGCCGTGCAGATCGACAACCAGCCGCGTCGCGGCCAGGGCCGCCCGCTGCCGGCGCTGCTGCCGGCCGAAGCGCCGGCCGATGCCTGCGCGATCGGGGCGGCGACGCTGCCGTTGAAGGCGCGCTACTTCCGTTGAGTGAAGGTACCCCTGCCCTGCCGCGGGTGCTGACAGTCTGCGTTGCCGTTGTTCGTGCGTCGCAGAACACGCGTCAATCTGCGGTGGCAGTGCGCCCACGGCAGCAATAGCCGAACAACTCGACCGCCAGCCCACGTGCCTGTTGCTGCTGCTGTTGGGTAAGCGACTCCAGCAATTCGTCTTCTGCCTGCAACGGTGCCGATGGATCCAGCGCGTGGCCCGGCGGTTGGCGCGATGCCAGCCGCCACGCCGCCGCGTACACCGGGTCGGGCGCAAGCAACAGCGGCGATTCCACCACCTGCGCCAAGGTGTCGATGGCATCGCGATGGCCCGCCAAGGCCAGCGCTTCCAACTCGGCCACAATCGCGGCCATCTCCTGTTCGTCGCTCGCCGACAGTTGCGCAGGCATGCCGGCAGGTGCGCCGGCCACCGCACGTTGCAGCAACTCGGCCGCACGCCGTGCCAGCAGATAGCGTTTTGCATCGGCATCGCCATTTGCTGCAGCGGTGCGCAGCATTGCTTCGATCTGTAACTGCGTACCTGCAACGCAGCGATTGCTGGCCGACTCTGGCGCGGCTGCGCCAGCACCTCGGGCGATCTGCGCTGCGTGTTGCTCGCTACGTTCGCGACAGGCCAGTTGTTGCATGGCACTGTCGAACAAATCCAGCGGCGCATGCGCCAGACGTGGTGGCAGTGGAACGGCTGCACGCGCTGCATGCCCCATTACCGGGACGTTCTGCACGCTGCGCGCATCCGGCGTGCGGATTGCCCAAACGCCAGATGCAAGAAGTAGCGCTACCACACTCAGCACGGGCGCCACCGAGCGCATGTGATTGCCGCCGGGCACGCGCGCGTCTTGTCGCTGGCTGATCATCGTCACTGCCTTCAGCGCAATGCCGCTTCCAGCGTTGCGTGATCGAACTGCAGCGGATTGGCCTGACGCAAGCGTTCCATCGCCGCACTCGCCGCCTGCTCGCGCAGTTGCACTTCGATCTGCCCGCGCGCCGTTTCAAACGTGGCCGGCGTGCGCGCATCCACACGGATCAGGTGATAGCCCTGCGGGCCGCGCACTGGCGCCGACACCTGGCCCACCGCCAAGCCCTGCACCGATGAGACGAAGACATCAGCCACATTGCGCAGGAAGATCGACGACAGTTGCCCCCCCTCGGACGCAGTGGAGGCATCGTCGGATTCCCGTATCGCCAATTCGGCGAAGGGCGTGCCCGCATCGAGCTGCTGCTTGAGCTGCTGCGCACGTGCTGCTGCTTGCGCATCACTCAGCGTGTGACCGCGACGTGCATCGCCCTGCGGATCGAGCGCCACAAACAGGTGGCTCATGCGCACTTCGTCGTAATCGTGCGGATGTGCATCGAACTGGGCCTGCACTTGTCCTGCGTCGATATGCGCCGACTGGTATGCGCGCGCCTGCATCGCGTTGACAAGAATGGCGTCGGTGGCCTGGCGAATGCGCGCAGCGACGGCCGGGTCGTCCTGCACATCCGCCTGGCGCGCCTGCTCCACCAACAACAGACGATCGGCAAATTCGCGTACGAACGCCGGGTCCGCTGCGGTAGTCGGGTTGGATCCTTGTGGTAGATCGGCCAGGGCAAGCGCGCGATATTCCGGCGCACTGAACGACTGCTTGCCAATCTGCAGCACCGCGCCGGAGCGCGGGCGTACGCCGGTGCTGGCAGTGACATCGGCTGCCTGCGCCAGCGACGTGCTGGCGATCAGGCTCAGCGCAAGCGCGGCGGAAAAGAAACGTATAGGGAACATGCAAAAGATCTCCGTTTTTGGCAGGAACCGACGGCGGGAAGCCGCCGTCGGGGTCGCCGACCCGGATGGGCCGACCAACTGCATTGCCTAGTCGTGCTTGCCGCGCGCACGCAGGTAGGCGATGGCCGCTTTCGGGTCGTCGCTGGTGATCAGGCCAAAGGCCTCGTCGCGCACGATGAAATCCAGATTGCCGCGATTGTCGGCGGTGTCGCGACCACCGCCGTAGGAGAAATACAGATCCGACAACGCGTAGCAGCAGGCGCCGCTGTTTTGATAGAACTTGCCGGCAGACGGGCCGTCGGGAATCGCCTGGAACACGCCCACGCGATAGCCACGCTCGCGAATGAAATCGGCATCGCTCTGCAGCAGGCCGCCGAGTTGCTTGACGTTGATCTCCATCGTCTGGTGACCGTTGTTCATCCATGCCGAGATCGTCTGGCGCACATTGATCTTGCCCAGCATGTTGGTGGTGAACACCGGAATGCCGACCATGCCGCTGCCATCTGCACGGTAGGCATCGCGACTGGTGTACAGCGTTGCATTGACCTTGGCGGCCACATAGCTGCCCGATGCCACGCCGAACTGGCTCTCGGCGGCCTTGCGCACTGCGCGTACCGTGGCCGCATCCTTGATGTCGAACACCATCGGCGTACGCAGGTTGTGCTGCTTGTAATAGGCAAACAGCTCATCCACACGCGGTACGTGATAGCCGGTGGTGGTACGACGATCCGGCGTCAGCAGGAACAACTGGCTGACCTGCGACCACGGGGTGACCAGAATCGACGGGTTGACGCCCTGGTTGGTGATCGGGTCGTACTTCACTCCGGGATGTTGCTGCCACACGGTGGTGGTGCGGCCCAGGTTGTAGTCGTGCAGCAAAACCGGCACGCCATCGCTGGTGAGCTTGACGTCCAGTTCCACGCCATCCATGCACTGGTCGTTGGCGATCTGCAGCGAGCCGCGCGAGTTTTCCGGCATGTCGGCGATGCCGGCGTATTTGCCCCATAAGCCACGGTGCGCCAGCACAACGGTATTGGAGGAGTTGAACAGGATGCGTTGCATCTTGATGTCGGAGCTGTCGTTGCAGGCGGCCATCGCCAGCTGCGGCAGTGCAGCCAGCAGGGCCAGGGCGCCGAACAGGCGGCAGGCGCGCGCCAGCGGATGTGGAGCGAGGAGGGTAGGCATGGTCTCTGTGTCCCGGTTCGTAGGTGCAGGAAGGGCAAGGGATGGACGAGAGCCGACGGGTCGACGCAATCGGCGGACTCGCTTGCAGCGCACTCGCCAGCCGGTCGATACCGGGGAGAGGCCAAGCCGGGCGTGATCAGCGTTCGGCTTGCGGCCAATTTAGTCACCCTCGATGACTTAATTTCTTCGCTGGTGTTGCGGTTGTTCGCGATCGCGCAAGCATTGCGTGAAAAACGAAGTGGACGATGCGATCGCGTCGATGCCACGCAAGGACGCAGCGCGTGCATGGGCACTCAGCGCGTCGGGCGCGTGCGCGCCGAGGTCTGATGTGGCATTGCGCCTGGGTGGTCACGACGCTGGATCGCTGCCGGCATCCGCGCTGTGCGCACGGTCGACCGATAAAACCCCCGGACCTCACGTCGGCGGATGATCGTAGTGACCTGGCAACACAGACGCTGCCCGCTCCCAGCCTTGGCCAAAACGCAAAACGCCGGCACTAGGCCGGCGTTCTGCGACTGCTCGGTGACTATGCGTCAGTGACCCGACGCACCGCTGGCACCCAGGCCGGTTTCGGCGCGGATCTGCTGGGCCTTGAACGCTGCGCGTTCGTTGGCCGCCTGCGGGCTGTGATCCAGGATCGAGAACAGCCAGATGCCGACAAAGCCAATGGTCATCGAGAACAGCGCCGGCGAGGTGTACGGGAACGGCGCCGAACCGGCCGCGTTACCCAGCGTGTCCACCCAGACCGACGGCGACAGGATGGTGAGCACCAGCGAGGAGACCAGCCCCAGGAAGCCGCCGGTCACTGCGCCGCGGGTGGTGCAGTTCTTCCACAGCAACGACAGGATCAGCACCGGGAAGTTGGCCGAGGCCGCGATGGCGAAGGCCAGCGAGACCATGAAGGCCACGTTCTGCTTCTCGAACACGATGCCCAGCAGCACGGCGATCACGCCCAGCACCAGGGTGGTGGCGCGCGAGACCTTCAGCTCCGAGCCCGGCGCCGGATTGCCCTTCTTGATCACCGTGGCGTACAGGTCATGCGACACCGCCGAGGCGCCGGACAGGGTCAAGCCTGCGACCACCGCCAGGATGGTGGCGAAGGCCACCGCCGAAATGAAGCCCATGAACACGTTGCCGCCGACCGCATTGCCGACCAGCACCGCCGCCATGTTGGCCGCACCCTTGCCGCCGTGGATGGTGCCGGTGGTGACGTCCGCAAACTGCGGGTTGGTCAGGACCAGCGCGATCGCACCGAAGCCGATGATGAAGATCAGGATGTAGAAGTAACCGATCCAGGTGGTGGCCCACAGCACCGACTTGCGTGCCTGCTTGGCATCGGGAACGGTGAAGAAGCGCATCAGGATGTGCGGCAGGCCGGCGGTGCCGAACATCAGCGCCATGCCGAACGAGATCGCCGAGATCGGATCCTTGACGAAGCCGCCCGGGCCCATGATCGCAAGGCCGGCCTTGGCCGCGTCTTGCTGCGATGCGCCGCCATTGGCCGCAATGGCCGTCTTCACCCGCACGCCCTCGGCAAACAGCGCCTCGAAGCTGAAGTTGAAGTGCCACATGATCGCCACGGCCATGAAGGTCACGCCGGTCAGCAGCAGCACCGCCTTGATGATCTGCACCCAGGTGGTGGCGGTCATGCCGCCGAACAGCACGTAGATCATCATCAGCACGCCGACCAGGGTCACCGCGACCCAGTAGTCCAGGCCGAACAGCAGCTTGATCAACGCACCGGCACCGACCATCTGTGCGATCAGATAGAACAGCACCACCACCAGCGTGCCGGAAGCGGCAAAGCTGCGGATGGCGGTCGGCGCGAAGCGGTAGCCGGCCACGTCGGCGAAGGTGTACTTGCCGAGGTTGCGCAGCCGTTCGGCCATCAGGAAGGTCAGGATCGGCCAGCCGACCAGAAAGCCGATCGCATAGATCAGGCCGTCGTAGCCGTTGGCCATCACCGCCGCGGTAATGCCCAGGAACGAGGCCGCCGACATGAAGTCGCCCGCGATCGCCAGGCCGTTCTGGAAACCGGTGATGCCGCCACCGGCGGTGTAGAAGTCAGCGGCCGACTTGGTCTTGGCCGCCGCCCACTTGGTGATCCACAAGGTGCCCAGCACGAAGAAGCCGAACATGCCGATCGCCACCCAGTTGGTGGGCTGCTTGTCGACCTGGCCCATGTCGCCGCCAGCGGCCAGCGCGAGGCCTGCCGGCAGCAGGCCGGCCAGAATCAGGAGAAGGCGCGAAGTCTTGCTCATTTGCGGGCTTCCTCGAGGATCTGCGCGGTCAGCTGGTCGTAGGCGCTGTTGGCGCGACGCACATAGATGGCGGTGATGATGATGGTGAACACCATCACCCCGATCGCGATCGGAATGCCGATCGAGGTCACCCCGGCGCCGATCGGCTTGGCGAGGAATTCCTTGTCGAAGGCAATCAGGCCGATGTAGCCGTAGTAGGCGAGCAACATCAGCACGGTCAGCGTCCAGCCCAGCGTGTTGCGTTGGCGTTTGAGCGCGTGGTACTTCGGATTGGCATCGATCTTGGCGATCAGTGCGTCATTCGAGACGGTCATGGTCTGTCTCCTGGAGTGCGGGCGGCACGGCCCGCCCACATACGTGGCGGGCCGCCGGCGGGATGAAGCTTAGAAGCTGTACTTGGTGGTGAACTGCAGACGCGAGATGTCGCCGGAATCTCCGTTCTCCGCTTCGCGGCGGCCGTACATCAGCTCAGCACCCACATCCACCTTGGGCAGCGGCGAATAGAAGACGTTGGCGCGGATGCTCTGCTGCGACTTGCTCGCCAGCCCGCCGGTATTGGCGATGTCGTGGTCGTAATTCACTCGCGAATACATGATGGTGCTGCGCAGCTTGGCGTTGTAGTCGTGGCGCCAGGCCACCCAGCCTGCGATCGTGCTGACGGTCTGGATATTGCCGTCGATGTCGATCTCCACGTCCGAGCCGTTGCCCAGGCCCAGATAGCGGCCAAGACCTTCGCCATAGCTGAGCTGATAGCGCAGATCGTTGTTGGAGTTGATGATCCAGCGGCCGCCACCGGCGATGGCGCCGCCGAAGTCGGTGTCGTTGGTCAGCGCGCTGCGGGTGCGGTACTGGCGTGCGATCGCCGACAGTCCGAACGTGCCCCAGGTGCCCTTCCAGTTGTAGCGCATGGTCAGATCCGGCATCGCGCCGTGGTCCGAGGCCAGGATGGTATTGCCGCCCTGGTAGGGCGTGGTCAGCGTTTCGGGGTTTTCCGCCGACACGCTGAAAGCGCCGCGGGTGTAGCGGATCTGGGTCTGACGGCTGAACAGCGCGCCGTCGGTCGGCCCGACGATGTCGGCCGCCTCTGGCAGGATCGTGGCGTCGATGAAGTTGGACCAGGTCTGGCCAGCCAGCCAGTTGTTCCAGCTCATGTAGGCATGCCGCAAGGTGCCGCCGTACAGATTGTTGACCTGGTTGGCCAGCGCGTTGCCGAAGAAATCCAGTTCGATGAAACCGGTGAGCTTGTCGCCGTTTTCGGTGACCGTGTCCACGCCCAGGTTGAAGCGCGAGAACTTGGCATGGAAGTCGGTGTCGGTGCTCGACGCCTGCCCCCCGACAGGCGTCTGCGTCGGAATGTACAGGTAGCGCCCCACCGCACCTTCAGGCAATGCGCCGTCGCTGGTGCGGGTGGTCATGAAGTCGGCCTTGATGAAACCACCGTAACGGAACGTTGTCCCCGGCAACGCGTTCGGCGTGATGCTGGTCAGCTGGATCGGCTTCTTGCCGGCAGGAACCGCCGGCGCGGCAGGTGCCTGCGCCTGTGCAGCGCGGACCTCGGTGACCTGGGTCTGCGTCTGGGCGATCTGGCCCTGCTGCTGTTGCTGCGCAGAGACCAGCAATTGAACCTGGCGCTCGAGCTCGGCAATGCGCGCTTCCAGCGCCTTTTCCTTGGCCGTCTGCGCAAACGCCACGCCCGGCAGCATGATGGCCACGAATAAGGCGGCGGCCAGCGGTTTGCGCACCAACGGTGCAATACGGTGTGTCATGGAACCCTCTCCCCAATGAAGGCCTCGCGCTTGATGGCGATGCTGTGCGGAGCGTGAGGCAGTCCGCGGTTTGCAGCCTATTCGCCTTTGGTCGTAGCTGCAACGCAGCATTCCACAAGGTGACCGATGGTCGCACCAGGACTCGCAACGGATGTGCGCCAGCGCACGCCACCGGTTACGACCATGGTCTAACGCGCCGTTGACCACCGGGACAGAATGGATACGGCACACTGATTGCCTACCGAGGGCAGCCGCACCGCCCTCTCCCGACAAGTTCATCGCAAGTGAGGGTGCCATGGCTGATGTTTATCCCGTCGATCCCGCGTTCGCCAAGGGCGCACGCGTCGATGGCGAGCAGTACGCAACGCTGTACCGCGAATCGATCGAGCATCCCGAGCAGTTCTGGGGCAAGGCCGCACAGCGGCTGGACTGGTTCAAGCAACCGACCCAGGTCAAGGACGTCAGCTTCGCGCTGGACGACTTCCATATCCGCTGGTTCGGCGACGGCGAACTCAATGCCAGCGTCAACTGCCTGGACCGCCAGCTCGCCACGCGCGGCGACAAGACCGCGCTGCTGTTCGAACCCGACAGCCCGGACGCGGCGTCGTACCCGGTGACCTATCGCGAGTTGTATGAGCGCGTCTGCAAGCTGGGCAATGCGCTGCGCAATCTTGGCGTCAAGAAGGGCGACCGGGTCACCATCTACCTGCCGATGATCGTCGATGCCGCCGTGGCCATGCTGGCCTGTGCGCGCATCGGTGCGGTGCATTCGGTGGTGTTCGGCGGGTTTGCCGCCAACTCCATCGCCGACCGCGTGATCGACTGCCAGAGCAAGCTGATCATCACTGCCGACGAAGGCCTGCGCGGCGGCAAGAAGATTCCGCTCAAGGCCAACGTGGATGCGGCGCTGAAGATTCCCGGCACCAACACGGTCGAAACCGTGCTGGTGGTGCGCCACACCGGCGGCGCGGTGGAGATGCAGGCGCCACGCGATCGCTGGTTCCATGACGTGGTCGATGGCCAGCCGGCCGAGTGCGAACCCGAGCGCATGAACGCGGAAGACCCACTCTTCATCCTCTACACCTCCGGCTCCACCGGCAAGCCGAAGGGCGTGCTGCACACCACCGCCGGCTACCTGCTGTTTGCCAGCTACACGCACGAAGTGGTGTTCGACCTGCGCGAGGACGACATCTACTGGTGCACCGCCGACGTGGGCTGGGTGACCGGCCACAGCTACATCGTCTACGGCCCGCTCGCCAATGGCGCCACCGCGGTGATGTTCGAAGGCGTGCCCAACTACCCCAACGTCTCGCGCTTCTGGGAGGTGATCGACAAGCACCAGGTCACCTTGTTCTACACCGCGCCCACCGCGATCCGCGCACTGATGCGCGACGGCGAAGCGCCGGTCAAGAAGACCTCGCGCAAGAGCCTGCGCCTGCTCGGCAGCGTCGGCGAGCCGATCAATCCGGAAGCCTGGCGCTGGTACTACGAGGTAGTCGGCGACAGCCGCTGCCCGATCGTGGACACCTGGTGGCAGACCGAAACCGGCGGCATCCTGATTTCGCCGCTGGCCGGCGCCGTCGACCTCAAGCCGGGCTCGGCCACCCTGCCGTTCTTCGGCGTGCAGCCGGCGCTGGTCGATGCCGAAGGCAAGATCCTGGAAGGCGCCACCGAGGGCAATCTGGTGCTTCTGGATTCGTGGCCGGGCCAGATGCGCAGCGTCTACGGCGACCATCAGCGGTTCATCGACACCTATTTCCGCACCTATCCGGGCAGCTACTTCACCGGCGACGGTTGCCGTCGCGATGCCGATGGCTATTACTGGATCACCGGCCGCGTGGACGACGTGATCAACGTGTCCGGCCACCGCATCGGCACCGCCGAAGTGGAAAGCGCGCTGGTCTCGCACCCCAAGGTCGCCGAAGCGGCGGTGGTCGGCTTCCCGCACGACGTCAAGGGCCAGGGCATCTATGCCTACGTGACCCTGATCGCCGGCGAGACTCCGAGCGAAGACCTGCACAAGGAACTGGTGAGCTGGGTACGCAAGGAGATCGGCCCGATCGCCTCGCCCGATCACCTGCAGTGGGCCCCCGGCCTGCCGAAGACGCGCTCGGGCAAGATCATGCGCCGCATCCTGCGCAAGATCGCCGAAAACGCCCCCGACCAGCTCGGCGACACCTCGACCCTGGCTGATCCATCGGTGGTGGATTCGCTGGTCAATGAACGGCTAACGCGCTGAAGGGCCGGAATTAGGCATTGGGGAGTGGGGATTCGCAACAACGGGTTCCCAATCCTTCGCCATTCCTCTCCCTGGATATCCAGGATTGAGCGGCAATCGGGAGGCAGACGACTTGCAGACCGGCTGTTGCGAATCCCGACATCCCCGGTTCTACGACTCACGGCTCCAGAATCCCAACATCCCACGCTTGTGCGAATCCCGAATCTCCAATCCCCAATCCCGGCCCCTCAATGACCACCCTGCTGATTGCCGATGACCATCCCCTGTTTCGCGAGGCCTTGCGCGGGGCGGTGCAGCGGGTCATGCCGGGCGTGCAATTGTTCGAAGCCGACAACGTGGATGCGTTGTACACGCTGGCCGATGCGCAACCGGACGCGGACCTGCTGTTGATGGATCTCAACATGCCGGGCGCGCAGGGCTTCAGTGCGTTGGTGCATATGCGCTCGCTGCATCCGCAGTTGCCGGTGGTGGTGGTGTCCGCACGCGAAGAGCCCACGGTGATGCGGCGTGCGATCGATCACGGCGCGTTCGGCTTCATTCCCAAATCCGCTGACTCGGACACCATCGGCCGCGCCTTGGCCACCGTGCTGGATGGCGAACGCTGGATTCCGGCCGAAGCGCAGAACCTGCCGCCCACCGATAGCGAAGAGCGCGAGGTCGGCCAGCGGTTGCGCGATCTGACCCCGCAGCAGTTCCGCGTGCTGCAGATGCTTGGCGCAGGCCGGCTCAACAAGCAGATCGCCTACGACCTGGGCGTGTCCGAAGCCACCATCAAGGCGCACGTCACCGCGATCCTGCGCAAGCTCGGCGTCACCAACCGCACCCAGGCGGTGCTGATGGCCGGCAAGCTCGCCATCGATGCCGACGGCATCGTGCTGCCGCCGCCGGAAGAGGACTGACGCGCGCAGGGGTCGGCTGCGTGCGTGGGAGTTGGTCGGTAACGCTTCGTCGCGCCCGGCTGCGCTCCTACGTGCGATCCCGTCACCTCGGCCGTCGTCGGTGGTGGGCTATCGACGGATTGCCATGCAACGCGGCGCGTCACCTAGCGTAGGAGCGCACCTCGGCGCGATGCGCATTCTCGGCAATGCTGCATTTTGCAGAAGACAACCGATGCACGTAGGCGCGGACGAGCGTGATGGGCGTTGCCGGTAACACTCCGTCGCGCCCGGGTGCGCGCCTGCGGTTGCTGCTTGGCGGGTTTATTCCGGCGCGCGCACGAACAGGATGTTCAGATCGCGCATCGGAACGAAGTTGGCCTGCTTGAACTGGAAGGTCAACGGGTCGATCTTTTTCAGCTCGCCGTCGAAGCACAGGCTGAGGATGTCGCTGGCGGCCTGCTTGCGGATGGTCAGCTGAAACTCCTTGATCGGGCCGTTCCAGTTCTTGCCGGTGGTGAGCACGTAACGCAGATTGGCCCAGGCCAGGCCGAACTGGCCTTCGCGGCGCTGCATGCTGGCCTTGGTGGCCGGTTCGATGCAGGTGTCCTTTGCATAGGACTCCAGCAGAGACGTGCTGGGCTGCGGCACGCCGGTGGACAGACTGGGCACGTACGCATGCCGGATCTGCACGCTGCGGCGCGCCGCAAATGCCTGTTGCCAGACGAAGTACTCGTTGAGGGTGAAACGCGGTTGCGCATCGGTATCGACCCAGCGCGCGGGCAGCGGTTTGCGGCCCTTGGGCGGGCTGCCGGATTCGGTGAAGGCTTCCACGTCGTCCTGGGTCCATCCGGTGGCGGCGAACGCCTTGGAGATGTCGCTGCCGTCGTCCAGCAACACCACCAGCGTGCGCGTGGTGGCGACCGGCTTGCCGTCCACCCAGAGTTTGAAGTCGGTGAGCGCGCTGTGGTCGGCCATGCCGAAATACATCGGCGGCATCGGGAAGGCTACCGGCACGCTGAGGTCGCGCTCGCTGTTGTTGGTGAACACGTAGTCCACCTGCACGCGTTCTTCGCTGAGCAGCAGCGCTTCCTTGTCCATGCTGATGTCGGGCTGGTGCAGCAGCCGGATGGTGCCGTTGTCGTCGCCAAAACTGCTGTCGTTGGCGTGCGCGCTCGCGCAGACGAATACCGCCAGCAACAGCCGGCGCGCGATTGAACCCTTGTGCATCGCTCCCCCCGAAACCGGCACGCACCGACGCGCCGCGGTGCACAGCATGCCATGCACCGCACACCGGCAGATGGCAGCGTGCGACAGCTCCCTGCTGCCCCTCGCAAGGCCGGGCCTGCCGCGGTGTTTGGCGCGCGGCGCCGGCGTGTCATTGCCGATGCTGGCAAGCCCAAGTGTAGTTGCTTGATCGCAGCGGCAGAGCGCATCACGCCACTGCTGCGTGAGTCACCTGCAAGGCCTGCCGGCAGCCGCGTTTGCGCAAACCGTTCGTCTGGCGTTTTCCGATGGTGGCAAGCCCAAGCGCACCGGCGTGATCGCATCCACACCTGTGCACCGCACGACATCGCAGTTGTCGATATCACCATTGACCATGAGCTGATGCCTGGGCAAGGCTCGGGCATCAAGGACGCTTTGGAGATGGCATGGCGCGACGTTTTCCCTGGCTATGGATTGGCCTGCTGGTGGCATGTGCCTTGATTGCCGTGCTGGCGTGGCAGAACCGACAACTGCGCGTGCAGCAGCAGTGGCTGCAGACGCGCGTCAGCACGCCGTACGAGGGGATGTACGTGCCGCGCATCGAGGCGGTGGATGCACAGGGGCAGCGCCATCTGCTGGGTGCGCCGCAGGGGCAGCCACAGGTGCTGTTCTTTTTCACCACCACCTGCCCGTATTGCCAGCGCTCGGCGCCGACCGTACTGCGTGCGGCGCGGCAGTTGCAGGCCAACCTGCCGGGTCGGCCGCAGTTGCTGGGCGTGTGCCATTGCGATGCGGCGCAGGCCGCGCGCTATGCGCATGTGCATGGCTTCGATTTTCCGGTGGTCACGTTGACCGATCGTCGCGCGCTGATGCTGTTCCGCGCGCGCAACGTGCCGCTGCTGATGGCCATCGATGGAGACGGGCGCGTGCGCCATTCCCATGTTGGCGTCTTCGATACCACGGAGCGGGTGCAGGACCTGGTCGCCGCCTTGGGCCGCACGGATGCGCCAGCGGCTTTTGCAACGTTGAGGGAGTAATGCATGAAAAAGCGTTGGGTAAGCTTGCGCAGTGCGTTGATGGCAGCGACGTTTCTGGCCAGCACCGGCTTCGGTGCGTTTCAGGTGATGGCGGTCGGTAACGTACAGCCGAAAGTCGAATCGTGTAGTGCCTGGGCCTGCAAGGCCGAGTGTCCGGAGTTCGGCGGCGATCTGGGACAAGGCAACGTCTGCTACTGCTGCGGTTGAGTCCAGCGGCGGGGGCCCCACGGCCCCCCCCCCCCCGCGCGCACCCCCGCCCCCCCNNCCACACCCGCCTGACGACTGCTCGCTACGTTTTGTTAGCCACTCTTAGTGCCAGTGCGCCTGGTCCGCCGTGCGCCGCGCTCAGCCCAGCGCGCTGTACCGAAAATCGTGCAGCACCACCTCGCCTTGCTGCGCGGCATACAGGCCCAGCTGCAGGCTCAAGAAACCGCCGAACACGTTGTGATGGAATCCGGACACTTCCATGCGCGTGGGATGGCGCGTCCATTGCCGGCCGTCGTCGAACGAATACTCAAAGCTCACGACGTGGCGATCGTTGGTCAGCCGCACGCGGATGCGGCGATGCGTATTGGGCGCGCGCGCCCACACCAGTTCTTCGGAATATTCGTAGGTCTTCATGGTGTCGGCGGTGAAGCCGATGCCGACGAAGGCCTTGTGGTTGTAGAACAGCACGATGCCGCCTTCGGCATCGCCGACCAACTCCAGCGTGACCTCGGCCGCGTAGGCGCGATCGGGCATGCCGCAGGTCAGCGGCGCGCTGTCGATGGGCGATGTGCCCGCGCAGGTCAGCGTCAACGCCCTGTTGGCCCGCCGCACGCGCGCCTGCTCGCCCGGTTTGGGCGCGTGCAGGCTCCACTGGGTGCCGAATCGGTCGGTGGAAAAATCATCGGACAACGCCATGCCGGTGGCGATGGACGCACCGCCGGCGGCAGCGCGTGCCGGCGTGCGCAACGGCTTGGACAGGTCGCCGCCGGTGGCGCGAAACCAGCCGTCGGCGGTCCACTCGATCGGCTCCAGCAGGGTCTGACGCCCCAGGGTGCGGAAGCCGTTTTCGTAGCCGTGATAGACCAGCCACCAATCGCCACGTGGGCCCTGCACCAGCGTGGCATGGCCGCGCGACCACCAGGGCTCCTGTTCGGACTGGGTGCGCACCAGCGGATTGCGTGGGCAGTGTTCCCACGGCCCGTGCACCGAGCGCGAGCGCGCGGCGATGACCATGTGCCCGGTCACCGGGCCGGCGGTGCCACCGACGGCGGTCACCAGATACAGCCAACCGTTGTGCCAGGTGAGCTTGGGGCCTTCGGGCGCGAAGTTCTCCACCACCCAGTCGTCGGGATAACGCCACGGCGCATAGGCCGGTTCGAGTTGCCCATCGGTGGCCAGGCCGTCGTCGCGCAGGCGGATCTTGCGGATGCCGTTGACGAACAGATAGCGCTTGCCGTCCTCGCCCACCACGTGGCCGGGATCGATGCAGCCGGCGATGTTCAGATCGATCGGCGCGCTCCATGGCCCACGAATGTCATCGGCCCAGATCACGAAGATCGACCAGCCCTTGTCGTCGGGATTGGCCGGAATGTAGATGTAGTAGCGATCGTTGTGCTTGCACAGATCCAGCGCCCAGATCGTGCCCAGCTGTTTGCGCAGCGCCGGGCCGATCGGCGTCCAGTTGACCAGGTCGGTGGAATGCCACAGCACGATGCCGGGGTAGGAGAAGAACGACGAGAACGTCATGTAGTAGTCGTCGCCATCCTTGAGGATGGTGGGGTCCGGGTGATCGCCGGCCACGATAGGGTTGAGGTAGGTCCCGTTGCCCAGGTCTGCCTTGCGCTGGCCCTCGATGCCGCGCGCCCACTGCGGCGGATGCGCGCCGCCCATGGCGGGCGCCTGCGCGGCGGCCGGCAGCGGCGCGACCAATGCGCCTGCGGCCAGCACCTTGAACAACTCCCGCCGGGTCGTGTCTGGCATGCATCAGCTTCGTCGGATCAGGGTTGACATCTAGCCTGACGCGCTGCCACGAGGCAACCGCGCAAGCGGCGTTATAGGAATTGGTGATGCGGCATTCGGATTTTGAAATAGCAGCACTTGGTTGGCGTCGCAGCGTCAGGAACAACATCGCCGCGGTGCGTGTCTTCGCCGCGCAAGCGGGCATGCCCGCGATCAGGCCGCGCGAGTTGGCGGGGCCAGCGGCAGTGCAGCACCTGCGGATGAGCGCGCCCGGATGGGTGCTCGCTGGTCCGAGGCCATGCCGGTCTGCATCCTGGATGGCGCGCTGTTGCCGGCGCATCGTCGGCACCGGGATCGCTCCGGCCGACCAGCGGGTCCGGTCTTGCCATCGGCCAACCGACCACAGCGCGGGAGGCCAGGCCTGCAAGGCCAGCCACACCCCTCGCACAATCCCGCCCCCGATCCAGCCTCATCCCGCCATGCTGCACTGCAGCGTGATCTGTTCATTGATGATTGCGATATTCATATGCGAACAGCCGGGCGCCTGCCGGCTGGTGGACGTCGCAATGCAAAGCTGCCGCCTTTCAGAATCAGCCCGCGCCTGCGCCAGCCCTGCCGGGCGTCGCGCGTGAGCGCGCTGGCACGGCAACGCCTGGGCCGCACCGAGGTGCAGCTGTCGGCGCTGGGCTTTGGCGCTGCGCCGATCGGCAATCTGTACGCCGAGGTCGCCGAGGCAGACGCACTGGCTGCGGTGGCGGGCGCGTTCGAGGCCGGCATCCGTCACTTCGACACTGCCCCCTACTACGGCTACGGGCTCAGCGAAGCGCGCCTGGGCCGTGGCCTGGCTGGCCTGCCGCGCGCCGCCTACACGCTGTCGACCAAGGTCGGCCGCTGCGTCTACGACGACGCACAGGCGATCGCGGGGCGCGACGGTTTTGCGGTGGCCGGCCGCCGCGCCGAGTTCGACTACAGCGCCGACGGCATACGGCGCGCGTTCGCGTCCAGCCTGGAGCGCCTGGGCACCGACTACATCGACGTGCTGCTGCTGCACGACATCGGTGCCCTCACCCACGGCGACAACCACGCCCACGTGCTGCAGCAGGCCTTGGAGGAGGCCTTGCCGGCCATGGCGGAGTTGAAGGCGGCCGGTGCCTGCGGGGCGATCGGGCTGGGCGTCAACGAGCAGGACGTGGCACTGGAGGTGTTGCCGCGCTTCCCGATCGACTGCGTGATGCTGGCCGGGCGCTATACGCTGCTGGAACAGCACGGCGCGCGTGCGCTGCTGGACCAGGCGCAGCAACACGGCGTGTCGATCCTGTCGGCCGGCCCGTACAGTTCCGGGCTGCTCAGCGATGCGCGCGGCCCCGGCGCCACCTATAACTACGCTCCGGTGGACACCGCCACCTTGCAGCATGCACAGCGTCTGTATGCGGCCTGCGCGGCCTTCGACGTGGACATCGGCGCGGCCGCGTTGCAATTTCCGTTGGCGCATCCGGCGGTGACCACGGTGGTGGCCGGCATGCGTACCGTCGCCGAAGTGCAATCGGCCGCCGCGCGGTTGCAGGCAGCGATCCCGCCTGCGCTATGGCAGCGCCTGCGCGACGGCGGCCTGCGCGACGGCGGCCTGCTCGATGCGGAGCTGCCCACTCCATGAGCCGCGTCGATGCGCACCTGCATTTCTGGCACCTGGCCCGTGGCGACTACGACTGGCTGACACCCGAGCTTGCGCCGCTGTATCGCAACTTCGCGCCGCACGATGTGGACGAGGCACTGGATGCAGCCGGTATCGACAGCGTGGTGGTGGTGCAGGCCGCCGCAACCGAAGCCGAAACCTGTTACCTGTTCGAGCTGTCGCACGACACCCCGCGCATTGCCGGCGTGGTCGGCTGGGTGGATTTTGCCGCACCCGATGCCGCCGCACGCATCGGCGCACTGGTCCGCGCAGGCGGCGGTGCGCTCAAGGGGCTGCGCCCGATGGTGCAGGACATCGCCGATGCGCAGTGGTTGGCGGGCCCAGCCTTGGACGCCGCCTTCGATGCGATGCTGGTGCATGATCTTGCCTTCGATGCGCTGATCCGCGCCGTGCATGTGCCGGCATTGCAGGCGCGCTTGAAGCGTCATCCGCAGTTGCGCGTGGTCGTCGATCACGGCGGCAAGCCGCAGATTGCGGCCGGCGAGTTCGTTGCCTGGGCTGCCGGCATGGCCGCGTTGGCACAGCATCCCAACGTGCACTGCAAACTGTCCGGGCTGCTCACCGAGGCCGCGCGCGGTGCCGGCATCGATGCACTGGAGCCGTATGTTGCGCATCTGTTTGCGCGCTTCGGTGCGCAGCGCCTGCTCTGGGGCAGCGACTGGCCGGTGCTGACCCTGCGTGCCGATTACGCGCAGTGGTTTGATCTCGCACAGCAACTGGTCACCCGTCATGCCGCCGAACACGCCGCTGCGGTGTTCGGCGACAACGCACGCATGTTCTATCGTCTGCCACGGCCGGCGGCCCCCACCCACGGAACCCTATCGGTATGACAGTCTCCATTCCCACCACGCCCAATACCCGTCTGCAGGGCAAGCGTTGCCTCATCACCGCCGCCGGTGCCGGCATCGGCCGCGAAAGCGCGCTGGCCTGCGCACGCGCCGGCGCGCAGGTGATCGCCACCGACATCGATGCCGCTGCCTTGCAGGCGCTGGCGGCCGAATCGCAGGCGATCACCACCCACTTGCTCGACGTCACCGATGCCGCCGCCATCGCCGCGCTGGTCGCCGCGCACGGCCCGTTCGATGTGCTGTTCAACTGCGCCGGCTACGTGCATCAGGGCAGCATTCTCGACTGCGACGAGCCGGCCTGGCGCCGGTCGTTCTCGATCAACGTCGATGCGATGTACTACACCTGCAAGGCGGTGCTGCCGGGCATGCTCGAACGCGGTGCCGGCAGCATCATCAACATGTCCTCGGTCGCCTCCAGCATCAAGGGCGTGCCGAACCGCTTCGTCTACGGCGTGACCAAGGCCGCGGTGATCGGCCTGAGCAAGGCCATTGCCGCCGACTACGTGGCGCAAGGCGTGCGTTGCAACGCGATCTGCCCGGGCACCATCAAGACGCCGTCGCTGGGCCAGCGCGTGCAGGCCCTGGGCGGCGACGAACAGGCGGTATGGAAGAGCTTCACCGATCGCCAGCCGATGGGACGCCTGGGCGATCCGCGCGAAATCGCGCAGCTGGTGGTGTACCTGGCCTCGGACGAATCCTCCTTCACCACCGGCCAGACCCACATCATCGACGGGGGCTGGTCCAACTGAACGCGGCCGACGACACTGCCGTGCGGCGGCCAGACCCGTGGTCGCTGGCGATGGTTTCGCAGGCGTACTGAAGACCGCTGACAAGACGCCGCATCGCATGCCTGAGGTGGCCTGCCAGCACGCATCACCGACACTCCTGTTCCGAGCGCGCCGTCCAGCTCCTGCCGATCCACCGTGCACCAGGTCGCTGCTCGCTCCGATTCCTCCCCTGCAAAGGAAGACTGCATGAAACTCGTACGTATTGGCGCCGAAGGCCACGAACGTCCCGGCGTGATCGACACCGCAGGCCAGATCCGCGACCTGAGCGGCGTCATCGACGATGTCGCCGGTGAGCACCTCACCAACGCCGGCCTGGAAAAGCTGCGCGCCTTGGACCTGTCCACGTTGCCGCTGATCGAGGGCGCGCCGCGCCATGGCGCCGCGGTGGGCCGCATCGGCAAGTTCATCTGCGTGGGCTTGAACTACGCCGACCACGCCGCCGAATCGGGCATGGACGTGCCGAAAATGCCGATTCTTTTCATGAAGGCCACCACCGCCGTGTGCGGCCCCAACGACACCGTCATCATCCCGCGCGGCTCGGTCAAGAGCGACTGGGAGGTGGAACTGGGCGTGGTGATCGGCGATATCGCACGCGATGTGTCGGTGGACGAGGCGCTCACTCATGTGGCCGGTTATGCGGTGATCAACGACCTGTCCGAGCGCGAGTTCCAGCTCGAGCATGGCGGCCAGTGGGTCAAGGGCAAGAGCGCCGACACCTTCGGCCCGATCGGCCCGTGGCTGGTCACCCGCGATGAAGTGCCGGACCCGCAGAACCTGTCGATGTGGCTGGAGGTCAACGGCCATCGTTACCAGAACGGCAGCACCCGCACGATGGTGTTCGGCGTGGCCGAGCTGGTCAGCCATATCAGCCGCTACATGACGCTGATGCCGGGCGATGTGATCAGCACCGGCACCCCGCCAGGCGTGGGCCTGGGCCAGAAGCCGCCGGTGTATTTGAAGCCGGGCGATCTGATGGAACTGGAGATCGAAGGACTGGGCCGCCAGCGTCAGCCGGTGGTGGCGCATCCGCGTGATGCTGTTTGAAGGTTGAGCTTGGTGATTTGAGCTGCGTGGCCTGAGCTTCGAGCTTCGAAGCCTGACGCATGAGGCATGACGCACGAAGAGCTGCTCCGTGCCAGAGAACGCACGAGGTGAGTGGACGGCAACGCAGTGCACACCATCACCCAACGCGATCTCGTCAGGAATACAGCTATCGGCACAGCAGCAGCGCACACATCGCGTGCCGCAGCCTGAGTCCCTCTCCCACCGGGAGAGGGGTTGGGGTGAGGGTACGCAACCCAGCCTTCCAACGGTTCTATGCAATGCACTGTGTTTTACGCACCACAGATTCAGTGCTGCACGGCACGTGACGCAGCCTGGTTCGCACAGGTGATTGAACGCATGCGCTGCGTGTTTGAGCACCTGAGTAACGTTCCATGCAGTTCCCAGCCACCGTCAGTGCACTGCACGCATCGGCAGGCAGCGATACCCACGCTGCGTGCGACGGCGCCACTTCCGGCGCTGCGCGCTCGTACCCTTACCCCTCTCCCGGTGGGAGAGGGGCTCAGGCGCACCGCTTCGCTCACGCTTTTTTGGCCCGTTTTTTCATTTCCCGCTTCCATCGCCCAGGACCTTCATGAGCACCATCGTCGCCCTCGATACCCACGACGTCCGCTTCCCCACCTCGCGCGAGCTCGATGGGTCGGACGCGATGAATCCCGATCCGGATTACTCGGCCGCCTACGTCGTACTACGCACCGATGCGCCGGATGACCTGGCCGGCTACGGCCTGGTATTCACCATCGGCCGCGGCAACGACGTGCAGACCGCTGCGGTGGCCGCACTGGCCGAGCATGTGGTCGGCCTCTCGGTCGAGGACGTCATCGCCGACCTGGGCGGCTTCGCGCGCCGGCTCACCAACGACTCGCAGCTACGCTGGCTGGGTCCGGAAAAGGGCGTGATGCACATGGCCATCGGCGCGGTGATCAACGCCGCCTGGGATCTGGCCGCACGCGCGGCGAAAAAACCGCTGTGGCGTTACATCGCCGAACTCACGCCCGAGCAGCTGGTCGACACCATCGACTTCCGCTACCTCACCGACGCGCTCACCCGCGATGAAGCGCTGGCCATGCTGCGCGCCGCGCAACCGCAGCGCGCGCAGCGCACCGCGCAGTTGATCGAGCAAGGCTACCCGGCCTATACCACCTCGCCCGGCTGGCTCGGCTACTCCGACGAAAAGCTGGTGCGGCTGGCCAAGGAAGCGGTCGCCGATGGCTTCCGCACCATCAAGCTCAAGGTCGGCGCCAACGTGCAGGACGACATCCGCCGCTGCCGCCTGGCGCGCGAAGCGATCGGCCCGGACATCGCGATGGCAGTGGATGCCAACCAGCGCTGGGACGTGGGCCCGGCAATCGACTGGATGCGCCAGCTGGCCGAGTTCGACATCGCCTGGATCGAAGAACCCACCAGTCCGGACGATGTGCTCGGTCACGCGGCGATCCGACAAGGCATCACGCCGGTGCCGGTCTCCACCGGCGAACACACCCAGAACCGGGTGATGTTCAAGCAACTGCTGCAGGCCGGCGCGGTAGACCTGATCCAGATCGATGCTGCGCGCGTCGGCGGCGTCAACGAAAACCTCGCCATCCTGCTGCTGGCCGCCAAATTCAATGTGCGCGTGTTCCCGCATGCCGGCGGCGTCGGCCTGTGCGAGCTGGTGCAGCATCTGGCGATGGCCGACTTCGTGGCCATCACCGGCCAGATGGAAGACCGTGCAATCGAATTCGTCGACCATCTGCATCAGCACTTCCTGGACCCGGTACGCATCCAGCACGGCCGCTACCTCGCCCCGCAGGTGCCCGGCTTCTCGGCAGAAATGCACGCGTCGTCGATTGCCGAATTCAGCTACCCGGATGGACGTTTCTGGGTGGAAGACCTGGCAGCCGGTCGACAGGGCTGACCAGCGCCCTCATCCGCCCTTCGGGCACCTTCTCCCGCTTGCGGGAGAAGGAAAGCGGGAGCGGAGCAACGACGAAGCAGAAATCAGAGCAGTGATGACTGCGAGGGCGAGAACGATAACGACGTCATGACTGCGAGGGGGAGAACGGTAGCATCGTCATGATTGCGAAGGCGAGAACGCTAGCCTAGTCGTGCCTGCGCGCGGGGAGAACAGTAGCGTCGTCATGGCGGCGCGCGGAAAATGCACGCTGCAGCCCCTTCGCCACCACCCTTCTCCCGCCTGCGGGAGAAGGTGCCCGCAGGGCGGATGAGGGACGCGACTCAGCCTTGCGCCGCCACCGCCTCACTCAACGCAAATATCCGCCCGGCCTCCCGCCATTTTTCCCCGGACGCACTGCCCGGCAGGGCTTTCTGAAACCGCCACATCAGCGCTTCCCATGCCTGGATCCGTGGATCGGCCGCATCGCGCGCGGCCTTGGCGGCCGGATCGTAGTCCTCGCCCACCTCCATCAGCATCACCAACCGATCGCCGCTGCGAAAGATCTCCAGTTCCAGGATGCCGGCCTGCTGCAAGGAAGCCACCACTTCCGGCCATACCTCGGCGGGCCGATGCCAGCGCTCATACTCGGCGATCAACGCCGCATCGTCGTGCAGATCCAGTACATAGCAAAGACGCGGCATGCTCAGGCTCCGGCAATCGCAGGCGCGACGCGACGTGCGCGCAACGCGAACAACAGGATCACGCCAAAGCACGCACCCGGCACCACCATCGCCCAGTGGATGCCAGCCATGTCCGACACCGCCCCCATGACCGCGGTGAGCAACGCGCCGCCGATGATGGACATCACCAGCAGGGAAGAGCCCAGCTTGCGCGCGTCGTCGTGCATGCCATCCAGGCCCAGCGCAAAGATGGTCGGGAACATCACCGACATGAACACGCTGGCGGCTACCAGCGCATACAACCCGGTCCAGCCTGGCAACGCGATGGCGACCGCACACAACACCAGGTTGATCGCGGCAAAACTCGCCAGCAGTCTGGCCGGCGCCAGATAGCGCAGCAAGGCGGTGCCGATAAAGCGGCCGGCCATGAACAACACCAGCGAGATGGTCAGATACGTGGCGGCGGTTTTTTCCGGCGTGCCCGGCACCGCATCCTGCAGGTAGCGGATCAGATAACTCCAGATGCCGACCTGCGCACCCACGTAGAAAAACTGCGCCACCACCGAAAACATGAAGCGTCGATTGCGCAGCAGTTCGCCGAAGCGTGCACGCTTGGGCGCCACGCCGCTGTCGCTCTCCGGCGCGCCGGTGGGAAAGCGCACCAGCGCGATCAGGATCGCCCACAGCACCACCACCGCGCCGATGATCAGATACGGCATCTGCACGGCTGAGGATTCCGCGGCAAAGAACGCCTCGCGCGCGGCTGGCGCCATTGCCGCCAGCTCGGCCGGCGTATGCTCCACCCCGGAGAAGATGAAATGCTGGCCGACCAGCACGCCGGTGATCGACCCCAGGGGATTGAACGCCTGCGCAAGATTCAGCCGCCGCGCCGCACCGTCGGCCGGGCCGAGGACGGTGACCAGTGGATTGGCGGTGGTTTCCAGGAAGGCCAGGCCGCTGGCGATCACGAACAAGGCCAGCAGGAACAACCAGTAGGTATGCACCTGCGCAGCCGGGTAGAACAGAAACGCCCCGCATGCATACAGCAGCAACCCGAGCACCACCGCGGCCTTGTAGCTGTAGCGGCGCATGAACATCGCCGCCGGCATCGCGAACACGAAATAGCCCATGTAGAAGGCGCTCTGCACCAGCCCGGCCTGCAGGTCGGTCAGCTCGAACGCCTTCTTGAACTGCTTGATCAGGATGTCGTTGAGGTTGTTGGCCATGCCCCACAAAAAGAACAGGCTGACGATCAACAACAGGGGAACCATGGCGGTACGCGCCAGGTTGCCGCGCGGTGACGCGGCAATGTCACTGTGATGCATGCGACCGATCCCCTCCCAAGGCTGTGGCGCTTGCGTTGCAATCTCGCGAGCGTACTGCGCACGCCAACGCCATGCAAATATAAAATCTTTGTTTATATTTGCACGCAAGCACCACACCTCACCCCTGCCCGCGATGCCTGTACCCTGGCGCGCCGCACCTTGCCTGGAACCGCAAACGGATGAGCCCCGAACCCGCCAAGTACCGCGCGCCGGCCCTGGACAAGGGGCTGGATATCCTCGAACTGCTCGCCCGTCAGGCGCAGCCGATGAGCATGGGCGCGATCTCGCAGGGCATCGGCCGCTCGCGCGGGGAGATCTTCCGCATGCTGCAGGTGCTGGAGGAGCGCGGCTATCTCACCCGCGACGGCGAAGGCGACTACGTGCTGACCAACCGGCTGTTCATGCTCGGCATGCAGCAGCCGCCCGTGCAGAGCATCAGCGAGGCCGCGTTGCCGGTGATGCGGCGGCTGGCCGATGCGATCTGCCAGCCCTGCCACCTGGTGGCGCCCTCGGGCGACCAGATCGTGGTGATCGCGCAAATGGACGTGCCCAGCGACCTGGGCCTGGTGGTGCGGCCGGGGCATCGCCGCCCGCTGACGCATTCCAGTTCCGGGCTGGTGTTGTTCGCCTTCCAGCAGCCGGACGTGCAGGCGCGCTGGCTGGAGATGCTGGACGCCAGCGAGGTGCCGTTCGAGCGTGCGCAGTTCCTGGCGGCCGCCGCGCAGGCACGCCGCGATGGCTACGCCATGCAGCCCAGCGAGGCAGTGGTGGGCGTGGTCGATCTGACCGCGCCGATCCTGCAAGGCGGCAACGCGACCTATACGTTGACGGTGCCGTTTATCGAACGCCGCCCGGAGCTGGTCGGCGCACGGGCGGCGCTGGACGCGCTGTGTGCGGCAACGGCAGAGATATCCGGCGCGCTGCACTGACCGCAACACGGCAGCGCACGTGGCGCTCCCGCAGCTCGCACAGGGTGTCCGACCCGGCGCGCTGAACCCGGCCGCAGCATTCCGGGCTCTGGCCATCGATCGGGACCGCGTGGCGACATCCAGTGCAGCGTGGTGTTCGATCGCTGGCCAGCGCCGTCCGATGCAGCCAGCGACACGGGGCTGCCACTGCCCGGTGCGTCTTCGATCACGCACCACCACGCGTGTTCTGCAGCGTGCTGCATGAGCTGAGGCACGACCGGCACGACAGGACGTCCGAGGCAAATCTCCCGCAGCCTGACACCCGCAGCGGCGCGACCGTCCTGGCGCATCCGGCACGACGCCACATGCCTTCGCACATAGCCCCGGCTATAAAGATCAGACCGACCTTCGCGTGCAGGCAAAACGCCCGAAAGCGGGTTTTGCGTTGTTACACTGCGCGCCCCTTGGGGAGTAGCCTGCTTTCGTTTATCGAAAGCGCCTGCATCAACATACTCGGCCATTGCGCCGTGGTGCAGGCAACCAGTTCCGGTTTGGCGAGACCAGCGGCATGCGTGCACAACAACGGTTGGCGCGGGCGCATGCCGTTGTGATCGTGCCCAACCCGAGAGTGTCGATGTCTCCTTTTTCCATTGTGTTGATCGGTTTTGCGATGTCCACCGATGCGTTTGCCGCAGCCATCGGCAAGGGCGCGGCAATGCGCAAACCGCACTGGCGCGATGCGCTGCGGGCCGGCGTGATCTTTGGCTGCATCGAAGCGATCACACCGGTGATCGGCTGGTTGCTTGGCCGCGCGGCGTCCAGCTATGTCTCTGCCTACGATCACTGGATCGCCTTCGTGCTGCTCGGCGCGCTGGGCACGCACATGATCGTGGCCGGCCTGCGTGCCGATCCCGACGATGCCGATGCGTTGGCCGATGCTCCGAAGAAAAACGGCCTGCTTGCACTGGCCGCCACCGGCTTTGCCACCAGCATTGATGCGATGGCGGTGGGCGTGAGCCTGGCATTTCTGGATGTGCACATCGGCGTGGTGGCCGTGGTGGTCGGCCTGTGCACTTTCAGCATGGTCACCGCCGGCATCATGCTGGGCCGCGTGCTCGGCAACCTGATCGGCAAACGCGCCGAGATTCTCGGCGGTTTGATCCTGGTGATCGTGGGCAGCGTCATTCTCTACGAACACTTGAGCGGTGCGGCGTAAGCGCCCTGCATCGCAGGAGCGCGCTGGCGCGCGATGAAGCAGTCTCGATAACGTCCCCTCGCGCGCCGGCGCGCTTCTACGCCGCATGACCTTGCCATCCGCGCGCGCGCAGTACCGCACGTTCATCGATGCCGCGTACATTCCTGCATCGCGTCAAACGTGCCGAGATTCTCGGCGGTTTGATCCTGGTGATCGTGGGCAGCGTCATTCTCTACGAACACTCGAGCGGCGCGGCGTAAGCACACTGCTTCCCGTAGGAGCGCACCTGGGCGCGATGGGGCGTTATCGATAAAGCCACTCGCGCCCAGGTGCGCTCCTACGCTGCATGGAATTGCGCCCCCCACGCGATGGGCATCATGGGGTGTCTGATCGATGCCGCGTGCATCCCCACATAGCGGGGCGATGGTAGAGATGCACCCCTCAGCGCTTTTTCGCATCGTGATACGCGCTGAGAAACGCGCGTAGCGAAGCCGGCTTTACCGGCTTGGTCAGCAGGCGGTAGCCGCGTTCGCGCGCGAGTTGCTTGAGTTCGTCGCGGCCATCGGCGGTGAGCAAGGCACCGGCAATCGGTGTCGATGCGGCGGCCTGCAGCGCATCCAGCGTGTCCAGGCCGTCCAGCCTGTCGTGCAGGTGATAGTCCACCAGCATCAGGTCCGGTTGTTCGAGCGCGCGCTCCAGCGCCTGATCCACGGTGCTGGCGGTGATCACCTCCACCTGCCAGCGGCCGAGCAGCGCACACATGCCGTCGAGAATCTCGCGGTCGTTGTCCACGCACAGCACGCGCAAGCCCGCCAACGAATCGCCGCTGGGCAATGCGCGCGCGGCAGGCGCCGGCAAGGGCGGCGTCACTGGCACGGCGGCCACGCGCGGCAGCAGGATCGAGAACATGCTGCCGCGGCCGACCTGGCTGCGCGCGCTCAGGTCGTGATCGAGCAGGCGCGAGATGCGCTGGCAGATCGACAGGCCCAGCCCCAGGCCCTGCTCGCCCCAGTCGAACGGTTGCTGGTAGCGACGGAACTCTTCGAAGATCTGCCGCATGTGGTGCTCGGGAATGCCCGGGCCGGTGTCCCACACCTGCAGCTCCACGTGGTCGCCGCGTCCGCGCATGCCCAGCACGATGCGGCCCTGGCGCGTGTAGCGCAGCGCATTGGCCAGGAAGTTCTGCATCACCCGCCGCAGCAGACGGCGGTCGCTGCGCACCCAGATCGGCCGGCTATGCACCTGCAAACGCAGGCCGCGGCTGGATGCGACCGGCGCATATTGCGCGGCCAGCTCGTGCATCAATGCGCTGGCATCGAAGTCTTCGACCGTGGGGCGCAGCCCGCCGGCATCCAGGCGCGAGACATCGAGCAGGCCGTCGAGCAATTCCTCGGCCGCACGCAGCGAGGCATCCACACGCTCGGCCAGATGGCGTTGTTCTTCGTTGTTCTGATGGCTCTCGCGCAAGGCGGACGCGAACAGCCGCGCGGCATTGAGCGGCTGCAGCACGTCGTGGCTGATGGCGGCCAGAAAGCGCGTCTTGGACTGCTGCGCCAGCTCCGCCTCGCGCGAGCGGTCGGCCACGCGCTGCTCCAGGTTCTCGTTGGCGTCCAGCAGCGCGCGCTCGGCGCGCTTGTAGTCGGTGATGTCGTTGTAGCTGGTGACATAGCCGCCGCCGGGCAGCGCCTGCCCGCGCATTTCGATCACCTTGCCGTCGCTGCGGGTACGCTCGAACACGTGCGGCGAACCGGCGCGCATGTAGCGGATGCGGCGATCGATCTGGTCTTCGATATCGCCCTCGCCCAACTCGCCGCGCTCGGCGTTGTAGCGGATCAGGTCGGCCACCGGGCGGCCGACGTACAACATGCCGTCCGGATAGCCGAACAATTGCTGATAGCGCCGATTCCACGCGGTCAGGCGCATCTCCGGGTCGACCACGCTGACCGCGGCGCTGATGTTTTCCAGCGTGGTGGACAGGATCTCGCGATTGAAGCGCAGTTCCTGGCCGGCTTCGTCCAGCACCGCCACCACCTCGCCCAGCTCCATGCCCGAGCCGCGCAGCAGGCTGGTCAGCACCAGCCGCGCCGACGCCGCGCCGATCGAGGCGGCCAGCAGACGCTCGGTGAACTGCACCCAGGCGCGGTCGGCGACCACCGTCGGTTGCAGCTCGCGCTCCAGCAGCACCGCCTGGTCGACAAAGGCGCGATGCGCATGCCGCTCGCCCACCACCCGCTCGGCCAGCGCCTGCAGATCGGCCACGCGCACATGGCCGGGCCAGTCGCCGGCCACCGCCGGACGCTGCGCATACGGATCCAGGAACGGCGCGGCGCGCAGGCGCTCGTTGACGCCGGGACGCCAGCGCGCCGACACCAGCATCATCGCGCCGACATTGATCAGCAACGACCAGAAGGTGCCATGCGCCAACGGGTCCCAGCCGCGCATGCCGAACAGTTGCTGCGGCTGCAACCAGGCGATGCCGAACGGCCCGTCCGCCAGCCACTCCGGCTGCAACCAGCCCGCGCGCGTGGCCGCCGGCAGCAGCAGCGTGTAGATCCAGGTCGCAAAGCCCAGCACCATGCCGGTTTCCACGCCCTTGCGGCTGGCGCCGCGCCAGTACAACCCGCCGATCAGGCCCGGTGCGAACTGGGCCACTGCCGCAAACGCCATCAAGCCATACGCCGCCAGGGTGGTGTCGTTGGCCACGCTGCGGTGGTAGCCATAGGCGATCAGGGCCAGCAGCAGGATGGCGACACGGCGGATCCACAGCACCCTTGAGGCCACCGACGCGCGCGCATCGGCACTGCCGCGCCGACGCAACAAGACCGGCATCACCAGGTCGTTGCTGACCATGGTGGCCAGGGCGATGCTGGCCACGATCACCATGCCGGTGGCGGCCGAAAACCCGCCCACATAGGCCACCAGCGCCAGCACCGTGTTGCCCTGGCTCAGCGGCAGGGCCAGCACCACCGCATCGTCCACCACCGCGCTGCCCTTGCCGAACAAGGCGATGCCGGCCGAGGCGATGGGCACCACCATCGCCGAAATGATCACCAGGTACGCACCGAACAGCCAGCGTGCGCGACGGATGTCGCCCACATCGCTGCATTCGACCACCGCCACGTGGAATTGCCGCGGCAGGCAGATCACCGCCAGAAAACTCAGCAGCGTCTGCGAGATGAATCCCACCGATGGCGTGTGTTCGAACAAGGTGCGCGCCGAATCGGCGATGTGCAGCTGGTGATCGCTCAACCACAGCCACGCAAACAGCCCCACCGCCACGATGGCGATCAGCTTGATCACCGACTCCAGCGCGATGGCCAGCATCATGCCGTGGTGGTGCTCGGTGGCATCCACCTGGCGGGTGCCGAACAAGGTGGCGAACAACGCCATCAGCAGCGCCACATACAACGCCGGATCGGCAAAGATCCCGCGCCCGGCGCTGCTATGCCCGGTCAGCACTTCCAGGCTCATCGCCACCGCTTTGTACTGCAGGGCCAGATACGGGACGATGCCGACCAGTGCGATCACCGCCACCAACGCGGCCAGCCGCCGCGAGCGGCCATAGCGCGAAGAAATGAAGTCGGCGATGGAGACGGTGTTTTCGGCGCGTGCGATCAGCGCCAGCCGCTCGATGATGCGCCAGCCGAACAGCAGCAACAGCAGCGGGCCGAGATAGATCGGCAGATAGCCGATGCCGTTGCGCACCGCCGAGCCCACCGCGCCGTAGAACGTCCACGACGAGCAGTACACCGCCAGCGCCAGGCTGTAGACCGCCGGGCGCAGCCACGGCCGCTCCGGATACATCGGCCGGCGGTCGCCCCACCACGCCACCCCGAACAGCAGCGCGGCGTAACCCAGCGAGACCAGCAGCAGTATCCAGCTCGAGACCAATGGGTGTCCTAGGCGGCGCGATGCGAACCTGGGAGTTTACGCAGTGGGGAACAGCGCGTGGGCGGCGGGGCGCTGCCGGTGGTGGATTGGGCAGCTGGGCGCTGTGCGTGGACGGCTGGAGAAGCTGGAATGGGGTGGCTGCCCCCATCCGCCCTTCGGGCACCTTCCCCCGCAGGCGGGGGAAGGGAGAGGAACGAACGAGAACGGAAGGCCGGTTGCCAGCTCCACTGGCTGTGGGCTTCAGGCTTTTCGATCCCGGATCTGGGTTGGAGCGTTACCTTTGGGCTGTAGCTGTAGCTGTAGCTTTGCCTTTGGCTCTCGCAACGACAATCTCAAAACTGCCGGCAACCTCCCCTCTCCCCCGCGGGGGAGAGGGTGCCCGAAGGGCGGGTGAGGGCCACAGGTGAGGACCACTGGCGACAACCGCCGCAGACACCCCTCAGCCCGGCAGACGCACGCGCACCTGATACCTGCGCCCGGCAACGATGCCGTGCACGCGCTGGTCCGGGCAGGGAGCGCCATCCACCTCGACCTCGACCTGTGTGCGCCCCGACTCACGCGTCAACACAACCTCGAACTGGGCACCGCGAAATTGCCGCGTCACCTGCGCATTGGGCCAATGCGAAGGCAGCTGCGGGCGGATCGCCAACGCATCGCCCTCGCCGACCAGGCCGAACAAGCCCTCCAGCACGCAGCGATACACCCACGCCACCGTGCCGGTGTTGAACAACTGGCTCGAGCGCCCGGCGGTACGTGGGTACTGATGCCACGCGCCACGGTAGTAGTTGGGCAGCGACACCGGCAGATGACCGCGCTGCAGCACGTCCTCGCGGGTCGGGCCCGGCAGCATCGCGCGCAGGATCTCCCAGGCGCGATCGGCCTCGCCAATCTGGTACAGGCTGTACAGATAGAACGCCACCGCGTGGTTGTAGACCGCCCCGTTCTCCGCCGCGCCCGGCCATTTCTGGGTGAGGCGCCCCACGTCGTCGCGCATGCGGGTGTAGGCCGGTGCCAGCATGACCGGGCCATACGGCGTGTGCAGTTGCTCGCGTACCGCCTCCAGCAGCGCCGCGCGTTGCTGCGCATCGGCGGTCCCGGCCAACAGCGCAAAACTCTGTGGATTGAGATAGATGCGGCCCTCCACATCGTCGGCGATCCCGAAGCGCACCCCGTCGTCGGTGATGCCGCGCGCATACCAGTTGCCGTCCCACAGTTCGCGGTTGGCATCGGCATTGACCGTGCCCACGGCCTGGCCGAATGTCTCCGCCTGCGCGGTGCGTCCATGCGCTGCGCAGATGTCGGACCACAGGCGCAACGCATAGGCGGTGGCCACGGTGAGCCAGCCGGAGACGCCCTTGCCGCGCCAGCCGACCATGTTCATCGGGTCGTTCCAATCGCCTTGTGCAATGAAGCTCAGGCCGCGCGCATCGCGCGCATCCAGCAACCACTGCATGGCCGCATCCAGTCGCTCGGCAACGCTGCGCGATTGACCGTCGTGCGTGTGCACCATCGCCTCCAGCACGCTGGCATCGCCGGTTTCGGCAAGATACGCACTCAGGAAAATCGGCAACCACACGCAATGGTCGGTATGCGGCACCTGGTTGATGTATTTCAGCTCGGCGCCTTCCACCAGCAGGATGCCGTCCGGCATCGCGCCGCTGGGTTCCTGCTGCGACAAGGCATGCAGCAACGCCGCACGCGCGGTGGCCGGCTGCAGGTAGGCCATGCCCATGTGGTCCTGCAGATAGTTGCGCGTCTGCGGATCGGTGGTCAGGCGATTGACGTCGCCGTGATAGAACACCTGCCGTGGCAACCAATGGTTGACCAGGTTGTCCAGCGCCGCATCCGGCGTTGCGATCTGCACGCAACCATGGCCGGCCTGCAGATAGTGCGCATAGCCGCGCGCCGCCGCAGCGAAGCCTTCCTGCGATAGATAACGCGCACGCAGCGCGGCGATTTCCGCATCGTCCTTGGCCGGCCCGAATGCAAAGCGGTATACGCTGGTCGCGTCGGCTTGCAGACTCAGCCGATATTGCAGCGCGGCGGCCGGCGTTTCGTAATGCGCCTCGCGGTTGCCCAGCTGCTCGGCCTGGATGGCAGAAGGCGCATGCAGGCCGCCCTCGCCTTCGAACGCCTGTTGCTGCGCGTCCCATGCCACCGGCGGTTGCTCGTGCAGCAGGAAGGTGCAGTCCTTGAAATCGCGCTGACGAAAGTAATCGTCCACTTTTTGATAGGGCGCCACGCTGCGGCAGACGATGCCGCCCAGCGCCGGCTCGTAGCCGCCGGATTGATGCATCCACGACATGTAGCCGACCGGGAAATACACATACAGGCTCAACCGCCGCGCGCGCCCGGAGGCGTTCTGCACGCGGCATTCCCACAGTTCCACCGCATCGTCGGTGGGCAAGGCCACGCACAGCTCCACCACGATGTCGTCATGCTGCACGCGCCAACGCACATCGTGCTTGCCGGCGGAGAATTCGAAGGCCTGCGGTTGCGCACGCACCGGCTCGTACGGCACCGAGTACAGCGCGCCGCTGTCTTCGTCCTTGAGATAGAAAAAACGCCCGGGGTGATGCGCGTAATACGGCTGCTCGGGCATCATGAAGTTGCGTGCTTCCAGCACCGGCGCATGCGCGTACTTGGATGGCTCCGGCTGCATGAACTGGCCGGTGGCATAGCCGCGGCAGGTCAGCTGCAACATCATGCGGCGGTTCCACAGGAAACTGCCGGCATTGGGCATGGCGGTCGGGCTGTAGAGCGCGTAGCGCGTGCCATCGGCGCTGGGCGCCATCAAGGTGGACAATGAGGCGGACGCAGCAGTGGGCGTTGCAGACACGGTCAGGGATGCTCCGGTTCGTCGCGCTTGCGCGCGGCCAGTTCGTGCTGGATCCGGCTCAGCAGGCCGTCATCCAGCGGATAGAAACGCATGGTCCAGGCAGCCAGCAGCGCGACCGCTCCAGGGATCACCGTCAGCAGCAGCACGATGCCGGTCAACGACCCGGTGGACTGCGCACTGTTGGCCACATAGCCCATCCCGGCCAGCACCCAGGCGATGCCGGCCGAGGCCAGCGCGCCGCCAAGCTTTTGCGAAAACGTCGCCGCCGCAAAGGTCATCGCGGTCGCGCGTCGGCCGGTGCGCCATTCGGTGTAGTCGGCGCTGTCGGCATACATCGAAAACGCCAGCGGCGACTTCGGCCCCAGCGCCAGGCCGATCAACATGTTCAACGCGAAGATCGCCCATACCGCATCGGCAGGCACGAAGAACATCGCACAACTCAACAAACCGACGATCACCATCAGCCCGCACATCAGCTGACGCTTGTCCCAACGCCGCGTCAGCAATGGGGTGATGGCTGCACCTACGCCCAAGGCCACCGAGTAGCTGCCCAGGAACAGACCGACCAGATCCGGGCGTTGCACGTAGTACTTGAGGTAGTACACGCCTGCACCACCGCGCATGGTGATCGTGATCATGATGATCAACGACAGCACGAACAACACGCACCACGGTTTGTTCTGTAGCAGATCGGCGATGTCGCGCCGGATCGGTGTGCGTTGTTGCGGGGGCGGTTGTACGCGCTCGCGCGTGGTCAATGCCACGGTGACAAACAACACCAGCGCCACTGCGCCGTACAGCATCATCGTGCGCTGCCAGCCCAGCGCATCGTTGCCGCCGCCGAACCAGCGCACCAGATCCATCGTGAAGTAATTGACCAACGTGGTGCCTGCAAACGCACCGATGAAACGCAGGCTGATCAGCCCGGTACGCTGCTGGCTGTCGGCGGTGATCACGCCCGACAAGGCCGAGTACGGAATGCTCACCACCGTGTAGGCCAGCATCATCACCAGGAAGGTGACCGTGGCCCACAGCATGCGCCCGTGTTGATCCAGATCCGGCGTGGTGTAGGCAAGCACGCCGGTCAGCGCCATCGGCACCGCGCCCCACAACAGATACGGACGGAACTTGCCCCAGCGACTGCGGGTACGGTCGGCGATGGCGCCCATGGCCGGGTCGGCGATCGCATCGGCGATCTTGGTCAACAGGATCACCGTGCCCACCGTTGCGGCCGGCAGATGCATGGTGTCGGTATAGAAGATCAGCAGAAACGCCGAGATGTTGGCCCAATACAGATTCAGGCCCAGATCGCCGGCGCCATAGCCCAACTTTTCGCGCCAGCGCAGGCGCGCCGATGCAGGAGACGGTGCGGGTGTTGACGTCATCGACAGACCTTCGGATGCGTTGTACCCGGCCGGGCACGCCGTTACGCTGGGTGCCCGCTCACCTGGCAAGGAGCGCCGACGCTACACCACGCATCGGCTGCCGCCAACGTGAAATCGGCTCGAATGCCGAATCGATCCGGAGATATAACCTGACGTGATGGACACCGCCGTACCCGCCAAGCTCGCGTCCGCTTCGCCCATGGCCATCGTTGTGATGGGCGTCTCGGGCAGCGGCAAGACCACCATCGCGCAGGCGCTGGCCGCGCATTACCGCTTCCGTTTTCTGGATGCCGACGACTATCACAGCGTGGCCGCACGCGCCCAGATGGCGGCCGGCCAACCGCTGACCGACGCCATGCGTCTGCCCTGGGTGGAACTGCTGGCCGCCACCTTGCGCGAGCGCGTGCAGGCCGGCGAATCGGTGGTGCTGGCGTTCTCCGGCTTGCGCAGCACGCACCGCCAATTGCTGCGCGGCAGCGGCGTGCCGATGCGCTTTGTGTTCCTGCATGCGGCGCCGCATGTGATTGCCGCACGCCTGAGCGCACGCGCCGGTCACTTCATGCCGCCAAGCCTGCTCGACAGCCAGCTGCAGACGCTGGAGCTGCCGCTGGACGAGGCGGACGTGGTGTCGGTCGATGTGGATGCCACGGTACCGGAGGTGGTGCAGGATGCGATCGCGCAGTTGGCGCTGACCGCTCCGGCTGCAGCGCAGACAGCCACGCACTCGCCGCAACGCGCGTGACGCGCCGAACTCATCGCTGATGCGTGCGCATGATCGTTCCTTCTCCCCTCGGGAGAAGGTGGCGCAAAGCGCCGGATGAGGGTACGTGCGGAGCCTCGTGCTGCTGGGATATGGAAGGGCTTCGCCCCCGTACCCTCACCCCAACCCCTCTCCCGGTGGGAGCCGGGCTCACCTCGCGCCGGGAGAGGGCTTATCTCGCCACGGGACGTGCATGAGTGAGTGAGCGTACGCCCGATCGTTCCTTCTCCCATCGGGAGAAGGTGGCGCGAAGCGCCGGATGAGGGTACGTGCGAAGCCTCGTGCAGCTGGGATATGGAAGGGCTTCGCCCCCGTACCCTCACCCCAACCCCTCTCCCGGTGGGGGCCGCGCTCAGCTCGCGCCGGGAGAGGGCTTATCTCGCCACGGGACGTGCATGAGGGAGTGGGCGTACGCCCGATCGTTCCTTCTCCCATCGGGAC
>NZ_JPLE01000072.1 GCF_001010415.1 Xanthomonas pisi DSM 18956 | reverse complement strand
GGGCGGCTGCTTGGCGAGCGGCGACAGCCACATCACGTCCTGGCCGCCTTTGGGCACGAACGACAGCAACTGGCCGCCGAACAGGCTGATGGCGGCGGTGGAGAACGGGGTGTCGATCAGCAGCGACGGGAAACCGTGGAAGTCGCCTGTGCTCAGGCCGGTGGTGTCGGACATGGGGGATGCCTTGTGGACGATGGGAGATTGGGCGAATGCGGGATAGGCGGCCGGCAGCTTGAAGGCGGTGCCGCGCACGGCGGCCATGCCGGTGAGCGGCGACGCGGCGCGCAGGGCGGCGAGGATGCGCTGGCCGGGGCGGCCATCGGCCGGCTGCAGGCCCAGCCGGGTCTGCTCGACCTGGATGGCACGGCGGGTGGCGCTGCCGACCATGCCGTCGGCTTCGCCGATCTGGTAGCCGCGGGCCAGCAGCAGCTGTTGCAGGTCGCGGCGTTCCGGGCGGCCCAGGCCGGGGTCGTCGGTCGGCCAGGCGGCGAGCAGGCCGGGGCCGCCGCGCAGGCGGTCGGCCAGCAACGCGATCGACAACGCGTAGCTTTCGGCGGCGTTGTAGGCGTAGATCGCGTCGTAGTTGCGGAACACCAGAAACGCCGGGCCGGTGGCGCCGGCCGGCAGCAGTAGCGCGGCAGGCGTCTCGGCGGGCAACCCGGTCGGGGCGAGCGGCTTGCCGTCGCTACCGAGCAGGCCGGCGGCCTGCCAGGCCTGCAACGGTTGGCGGCGGGTGCGGCCGGCCTTGCTGGCGTCGAAACCGCGCGGCAGGGTGACTTCCATGCCCCACGGGCGGGCCCGCTCCCAGCCGGCCTTGACCAGATAGTTGGCGGTGGAGGCCAGCGCATCGGGGATGCTGGCGACCAGATCGCGGCGGCCGTCGCCGTCGCCGTCCACTGCGATGCGCGCGTAGGTCGAGGGCATGAACTGGGTTTGCCCGAAGGCACCGGCCCAGGAGCCGGTCAGGCCATCCGGCGACAGGTCGCCGCGTTGCAACAGGCTGAGCAAGGCCAGGAACTCGCCGCGGAAGAACGGCTGGCGACGGCCTTCGCACGACAGCGTGGCCAGCGACACCAGCAGCGGGCGCTTGCCGGTGACGCGGCCGTAGTCGCTCTCCACGCCCCAGACCGCCACGATGGTGGCCGGGTCGACGCCGGTCTGCTCGGACAGGCGGGCGAGCAAGTCGCGGTGGGTGACCAGCATGGCCTGGCCGTCGGTGACGCGCTGGCTGTCGACCAGGCTGGCCAGGTAATCCCAGATGGGCGTGGTGAACTCCGGCTGTGCGTCCAGCAGCGGCAAGACACTGGGATCGGGCGCCAGGCCGGCGGTAAAGCGCTGAAAACCGGCGGCGTCCACGCCCTTGGCGGCAGCCTGAGTCTGCAGGCCGGCCAGGCAGCGGTCGAAGGCCGGATCGGCGCAGGCGACCAGCGGCGCCAGCGCCAACAGCGCAGGCAGGACGCGCCGGGTCGGCATCACGGCGCGATGGCCGGCGTGTGGACGGAGGTCATGCGGTGGAGCTCCTGCGGCAGGCCGAGCCGCCGAGGATAGCCAACCTGGCTGGTTGCAGGCGTGCAGGTCGTGATGTTGCGACGGCATCGTGCGCTGCGCTGGTCGGCAGCGACACGCAGAGGTGACTGTGCGGTGCGCACGCTTTTCAGCGCGATGGGCACGGCGCAGAGGTCGTGTGGCGCGAGTCAGAGAATGATGTCGCGTGCCGATGGAGTGGCATCGATCAGGCCTGCCTGGCGAAGACGCCGCGGCAACCCAGCGGCGTCGATCGCCGCGCCTAGCTGCCGTCGCCGGTGATGCCGGTCAGCAGCGACAACGCCGGGCTGGAGGGGCTGGTGTCGGACATACGTCGGGCGCGCGCCCTGCGCGGGGCGTCGTGGCGGGGGCCGAACCAGATCAGTGCCGTGGCCAGGCACGCCGGCAGCACGATCGCGAACACCACGATGGCCACAAGCACCCACTGCCAGAGATTGAAGGTTGCCATCATCGTGTCCGCCCCGCGGCGAGCTCCGCCGAGGCGGCAAGCTTCCGGGATCGGCTGCGAACGTGGCGTCGAGAAAGCACGGCCGTGCCTGCCGTTCGTCGGAACGAACGGGGTGCCGGCTATCGCGTTAGATCACGCGGGCGATAGAGACAGCCCGCGTGATTGCAGCAGCAACGCGGCGCATTGATCGCCCCGAACGCTCGCCGCACCAGCCAGGCTCCGGCAACGCGCGTTGCCACAGGGTCCGTCTGACGCCCGGCGGCTTCAGGCAAACCGCTCCAGCAGGAAATCGACGAAGCTGCGTACCGTGACCGAGCGCCAGCGGGTTTGGGGATAAAGCACGCTTAGTGGACGGTGCAGCTCCCGGTCCTGAAACAGCCGCACCAGCCGGCCCGCTTCCACGTCGGCACGCAACAGGAACGCCGGCTGCAGCACGATGCCCAGGCCCTGCAAGGCCGCCAGATGCAAGGCCGGGCCGCTGGTGAGATGCAACTGCGCGCGCGACAGCGGGCCGATTCGCTCGCCGGTGTAGTCCTGCCACTGGCCGAGCGCCCTGGCATCCATCCCCAGGCATTGGTGCCCGGCCAGCTCGGCAAGCCGTTGCGGGGTACCGTTGCGGTGCAGATAGGCCGGCGTCGCGCAGCACCACAGGCGATAGGGCTGCAGCGCGCGCGCCACCAGCGAGGACTCGCCCAGCGCCCCGATGCGGACGGCTACATCGATGCCCTCGTCGACCAGATCCTGCAGCCGATCGCTGAGCTGCAGATCCAGGCTCACCTGGGGATGGCGCTGCAGATACTCGCCAAGCACCGGCGTGAGCCCATAGGTTCCGAACGACACCGGCGCGGCGACCCGCAGCGGCCCGGCCGGTTCCAGGCGCTGACCGTCGGCCTGCACCTGTGTATCGGCGACAAGCTCAAGAATCTCCCGGCAACGCCCGTAGTAGGCCTCGCCAAACGCGGTCAATCGCTGCCGTCGCGTGGTCCGCACCAGCAACTGCAGACCGAGGCGTTGCTCCAGGGCGCGCAGGTGGTTGCCAGCCATGGTCGGGGAAATGCCATGCGCTTGCGCCGCCGCGGCGAGGCTGCCGCCGTCCACCACGCGGACGAACACCTGCATGCTGTCCAGCAGATCCATTCAACACTCCTGGTTTCCAATCAATGCAGGATAACGGCGTTTATCGCGGCTCGATAACGGATCAGGCTGGGCACTCACTCAGACGGACGTTGTCGATGGATCTGCAATTGCGTGAACACACGGCACTGGTGACCGGCGCCAGCACCGGAATCGGCGCCGGCATCGCCCGCGTGCTGGCGGCCGAGGGGGTACAGCTGGCGATCACCGCGCGCCGCGCCGACAGGCTGGAGCAGCTGGCCAGCGACATCGCGGCACGGGGTCACCCGCGCCCGCTGGTGATCCCCGGCGACATCACCAGCGCGACCGAGATCACGCGCATCGCCCGGGATGCCAGCCAGGCGCTGGGCCGGATCGAGATCCTGGTCAATACCGCCGGTGGCGCACGCCCTTTTACGGTGGAGGCCAGCGATGCGGACTGGGACGAAGCCTTCGCGTTCAACTTCGGCAGTGCCCGGCGCATGGCCCAGGCCCTGCTGCCCGGCATGCGCCACCGGCGCTGGGGCAGGATCATCAACTTCAGCGGCAGCATGGAGCCCCGCGAGGTCAACGGCGCCGGCGCGGCGAAGGCAGCGCTGCAGTCCTGGGCCAAGGGAATGGCCTCGCAGCTGGCGGCCGAGGGCATCACGGTCAATACCATCGCACCGGGACGCATCAACTCCGAACAAGTGCTGGACAAGCTCCATCCCACGCCGGAAGCGCGCCAGGCCTTCATCGCGCGCCATGTGCCGATCGGCTACTTCGGCGAACCCGACGACATCGCTCATCTGGTCGCCTATCTGGCCTCGCCACTTGCACGCTATCTGACCGGTGAGGTGATTGCCGTGGACGGCGGCCTGCACGCCTTCGCCCACTAGTACGACCGACTACCGACGTTACCGAGGGCCGGTGGCGGCCCGGCAGGCCGATATCGGCCGCAGCGTCCAGGGCCGCGGCCGCAGCGGCGCGGTGCCGGCACGCAGGTGCCGACGAGCGTTAGACCCTGCCGCGTCCCGGTGGTGTCCCGGCAGCGACAGTGCCGGGCCGTGCTCAGCGCGCGTCGAGGTAGTACCAGCGGCCGTCTTCGCGCACGAAGCGGCTGTGTTCGGTCATGCGCACCGCGCTGCCGCCGCCGATGCGGTAGCGGGCCAGGAACGCCACTTCGGCGGTGTCGGTACCGGTCTGGATGGCGCGTTGCACGGTCAGGCCGAGCCAGGTGGTGCGGCCGCCCTCGTCCAGCGACAGCTCGGGTGGGCGCGTGGACGGATGCCAGCTGGCGAGCAGGTACGCCACATCGCGGCGGACGTAGGCGCTGTAGCGCGCACGCATCAGGGTTTCGGCATCGGGCGCGGCGGCGCCGGCGTGGTAGTGCCCGCAGCACTGCGCGTAGGTGGCGGCGCGGCCGCAGGGACAGGGATCGGTGTGTGTGGAGGTTGGCATTTGGGGATTGTGCTGGATGGGATTTGGGATTTGGGATTGGGAGGCAGGAGGCAGGAGGCAGGAGGCAGGAGGCGGGTTTCTACGGGTTTATGCTGTCGCCCCCGTCGTGCGGAGCACCGCCTTGCTGGAGTTGATTCCTACCGAATTGCCGTGGCTGTTGTGCATCGCCTTCGTTGCCGGGTTGGTGGATGCGGCGGTTGGTGGTGGTGGGTTGATCCAGTTGCCGGGCTTGTTTGCCACGCTGCCGCAGCAGCCGCCGTCGCTGATCCTGGGGACCAACAAGTTCAGCGCGATGTTCGGCACCGGTGCGTCGGCGTGGCGGTATGCGCGCACTGTGCGCTTTCCGTGGCGGCCGGTGCTGTACGCGACGGTGGCGGCGTTTACGTTTTCGTTTCTGGGTGCGACGGCGGTCAGCCTGATGCCCAAGCAGGCGGTGCGGCCGCTGATCCTGGTGTTGCTGATCGCGATGCTGATCTACACGCTGATCAAGAAGGACTTCGGTGCGCTGCATCGTCCGCGCCAGATCGGTCGACGCGAGTTGATCACGGCCTTAGCGATGGGCGCGGCAATCGGGTTCTACGACGGGTTCTTCGGGCCCGGTACCGGCAGTTTCCTGATCTTCCTGTTCATCCGCTTTTTCGGACTGGACTTTCTGCGCGCCTCGGCCGCAGCCAAGGTGGTGAACCTGGCCACCAACCTGGCAGCGCTGTCGTTTTTTCTGCCCAGCGGCCAGGTGATGCTGGCGCTGGGCATTCCGATGGCAATGGCGAACGTGGCCGGCGCTGTGGCGGGCACGCGGATGGCGCTGCGCGGTGGCACGCCGCTGATCCGCACGTTGTTCCTGGTGCTGGTGATCGTGCTGATCAGCAAGATGGGCTGGGATCTGCTGCACTGAGGCCGCATGCAAAAACGAGAGGCGTTTTTTCGCTATGTAAGGCAATACTGCATCCGCGCGTCATCGGCCACGGCAAAGCGGCAATCGTGTTTAGAACTCCAGACTCAACGTGGCCGACAAGGTGCGCGGTGCGCCCGGATAGTTGGTGGTCTGCGTCACCGGTTGCTCGATGTAGAAACGGTTGGCGACATTGCGCAGCATCAGCGCCAGTTGATAGCGGCCGCCGAAACGGTAGGCCGCCGAGGCATCGAAGCGCGTGTAGCCGGCAATGCGATAGCTGTTGGCGAGATCTCCTTCGCGCTCGCCCACATGCACCGCGCCGGCGCCCAGGGTCAGGCCGTACAGCGGCCCGCTGGCGACGTGATAGGTGCTCCACAGACTGGCGCTGACCCGCGGCACGCCGCGCAGGCGGTTGCCGACCGGGATGACGGTGTCGCGGGTGACCTGCGCATCCAGATAGCCGGCGCCCAGGATCAGCCGCCAGTTCCGGGTGAGCTCACCGGTGATGTCCAACTCGACGCCGCGCACGCGCTGCTGGCCGGTGACCAGCACGAAGCCGCTGTTGTCCGGATCGCTGGTGGCGACGTTGTCCTTGGTGATCTGGAACGCGGCGGCGGTGGCGAGCACGCGGTTGTCGAACAGCGCGCTTTTCAGGCCGAGCTCGTACTGGCGGCCGGTCTCCGGCGGTGCGCTGCCGCCGGCAAACAGCGTGGCGCTGCGCGGCCGGAACGACGTGGAGGTATTGGCGTACAGCGACAGCTGCGGCGCGGCCTTCCACACCACCCCGATGCGCGGCGAGGCGCGTCGGCCGTCTTCGCGGGTGCGCGCGCCGTTGTCGATGGTGGTCTGCTGCACGTCGTCCCAACGCACACCGGCCAGCACGTCCCAACGCTCGCCGATGCTGATCTGGTCCTGCACATACAGCGCGGCATAGCGCGCATCGACATCGATCGCGCGGGCCGGCACATAGGTGCCCGGCAACGCGCCCTGCACCGGGTTGCGCACGCTGATGCGGGCCAGCGGTGCGCGCGCTTCGTCGGTGTGGCGATGCGCATCGACGTATTCGGCGCCGGCCAGCACCTGATGACGCAGCGGGCCGGTGGCAAAACGCGCCAGCGCTTCGGTCTGCGACGTCGTTGCGCGCACCTGCTGGTCCTGGCGCACGGCGCGGCGCTGCAGGAAGGCGCGGTCGGCGCTGAAACCAGTGAAGTCGGCCACGTCGCGACCGCTGTCGCCGTTCTGGTGATTGAGGATCTGGCGCAGCGTCAGCCAATCGTTTGCCTCATATTCGATGCGCCCGCGTGCGGTGCGCGAAGTACCGTGATTGCGCGACCACGGCTCGCCGAAACTGCGCTCCGCCGGGCCGCGCACCACCCCGTCGATGGCAACCAGACCGCGGTCGCCCGGGCTGGTCTGGCGGGTGTAATCCAGATCCAGATCGGCACGCAGCTGCGCATTGGGGCGCCACGCCAGCGAGGGCGAGAAGAACACGCGGTCGCCATCGGCCTGCGCATTGCGAAAGCTGCCGGTCTGCTGCCCGGCGGCGCTGACGCGGGCAGACAGGGTCGGGCTCAGCGGGCCGGTGACGCTGGACTGCACGCGGCGCAGGCCGTGTTCGGCCAGCTGCAGCGACGCATTGCCTCCGAACACCGCATCCGGGCGCAGCGTGACCAGATTGATCACCCCGCCGGGTTCGCCGCGTCCGTACAGCACCGCGGCCGGGCCCTTGAGCACTTCCACCTGGGCGACATTGGCTAGGTCGCGCACGGTCTCGGTGAAATTCTGCGCCGGGTTGAGCAGGATGCCGTCGACCGCGTACGAGGACGCGTCGAAGCCGCGGATGACGAAGGTTTCCGAGCGGTTGCCCTGGGTGCCGCCGGGCTGCACGTTGGAGACATTGGCCACCACATCCACCAGCCGGGTGAGCTGCTGCTCGTCGATGACCGAGCGCGGCACCACCTGGATCGCCTGCGGAATGCGCTCCACCGGGGTCTGCGTGCGGGTGGCGCCGGCGGCTTTTTCCGGCCGGTACAGGGCACGCCGCTCGCTCACCACGATGGCATCGAGCAGGCTGGCTTCCTGGGCAGCGGCCGGCATGGCGGCAAACAGGGACACGAACAACAGATGGCGAGGCGCAGGCAGTGGGGTCATCGGGATCTTCAGCGGGACGATGCGCACTGGCGGGCACATCTGGGCCGATAATGATAACGATTCTTATCTAGGCATGTTGCCTTGCCCTGCCCCCACCCTGCGATGCCTGCGACCGCAGCGCGGCGACGCAGGCATCCAGGTGTCGCGCGCTCAGCGCTTTGCGCGCGGCTTGCCTGCAGACCCGCGCGTCGAGGCGGTACGCGCCTTGGCCACTGACGCAGGCTTGGCCGCGCCACGCGCCGCGGTTGCCTTGGTTGCGGCTGCACCACGTAGCGATGCGGTGGCGCGTAGGCTCGCCACCGTCGGCTTGTCGGCAGGCTTTTTCGGTGCTGCAGCTGTAGTCGCGGCGTTCTTTGGCTTGGCAATCGGCTTGACGGAGGCGGTACGCCCGGATGGCGTCCGGGTGTTTGCCGGCGTCCTGGCGGATTTGGTCGGCGTTGCCGGATTGCGTGCTGTGCCCGCTGCAGGCGATGCACGCCTGGCCGAGGCAGGTTTGGCGGATGCGGCCCTGCCCGCTGCGGTCTTCGCTGATTCCGACTTGCCTGATCCCGCACCTGCGCTGGCAGCGGCTGTTTTTGATGGCTTCGGCGCGGTTTGAACAGCCTGCGCCGATGCAGACGCAACCTTGCCGGCACCCCTGCTCGCCTTGGCCGTCGCCTCGTCCTGTGCAGGGTCGCGTTGAGGTGCCGCACCCTCAGCGCCAGAGACAGCACCGGTGCTGTCCGCACGCGTCCGGGCCTGCGCCCAATCCGGTGCAGCCTCGCGCTGCGTCACGCTCGCAGGCTGCTCCGCAATTGCAGGACCCGCCTCGTCCGCACGCGAGCGCTCGGGCAACTTGAGTCGCTGCGCCTGCTCGTCGTATTCGATCAGCAGCACGCCGGAGTTGTGCCGGCCGCTGATTTCCACAAAGCAGGCACCGCCGATGAACGGCTCCAGCGTCATCACCGATTTCAGCGGCGTGGCCACCACCATCTGGAAACCGAAATTCTCGAAGATGTTCATTGCCAGCGCGGTGAACTCGTTGTCGGCCTTGTCGAAGGCTTCGTCCAGCACCACCGCGCAGTAGCGCGGCAGCTCGCCGTCTTCGCCGCCGAGCTGATAGCGCAATGCCGCGGCCAGGCAGGTGGTCGCCAGCTTCTGGCGCTGACCGCCGGATTTGCCGGCGCCGCTGCGGTAGATCTCCACCTGCGCGCGGGTCTGCGCATCCAGCTCGACACCGATGAATTCCACATGCAGGCGCACGTCCAGCACCTGCTCGCGCCAGCGGCGTGCGTCCGGTTCCTGCGCGCCCAGGCGTGCCACCAGTTCGCGCAAGGTGGAAAACTGCGCTTCGGCCAGCGCGCGGTCTTCGGTCTGTTGATGCGACAGCACCGCACGCAACTGTTGCTGGAATTCCTGCACCTCGCCCAGGCGACGGTCGCTGACCTCGATGGTCAGCAGCGTGCCGCGATTGAACGGCACCTGCTCCAGGCTGGCGTTGACCTCGTCCATGCGCTGCTTGATGCCCTTGTGGGCCTCGGCGGTGTGGCGCTGCAGGGCCAGCAGATTGTTCTTGCTCTGGGTCTGCAGCAGATCGAAGAAACGGTGCTCGTGGCGCGGCAGGCCATCGCTCTCCAGCCGATCCAGGCGCGCGAGAAAATCGTCGGCACTGGCCAGGCTCACGGTGAAATCGCCGCTGTCTTCCGGCCATTGCTGGCAGTACTTGCGGAAGCAATCGAGCAGCTGCGCGCTGAGCCGGCTGTCGCGGCCCTGGCTTTCGGCCAGTTGCTCGGCCAGGCCACGCTCGACCACGCGGAAATGCGCCTCCAGGTTGTCCAGCGACAGCGGTGCCAGCGCCGCCAGGCGTTCGCGCAGGCCCTGCAGCTGGGTAGGCGTGAGCGCAGCGGTGCCGGCACGCCCGGCACAGGCGGCGTGCTGCTGTTCGAGCCGGACCCGCTCGCGTGCCAGTTGCGCGCGCTCCAGCCGCACCTCCTCGTAGGTGCGCTTGGCCTGGTCGCGCAAGGTACGTGCGGTCTCGATCGCCTGGCCGAGCGCGCGCAGGCCGCTGTTGCCTTCGCGCAGCTGCTGCAGCTGTTCGTCGATATCGCTCAGGCGCTGCAGCTTGGGGCCGACATCGATCTCGTCCCAGTCGCGCTCCACCAGGGTGTGCGCGGCCAGCTGCCGTTCCTGGTCCTGCTCGCGTTGCTTGCGCAGCGCGGCCACGTCGGCATCGCAACCGGCGATACGCTGGGCAAGCGTCTGCGCTTCGCGCTCGAACACCTTGAGCTTGTCGCGGTTGTCGTGACCCAGCAGCCAGCGCTTGCGGTCGTTGACCGCATGGCGGTCGTCCTTTTCGTAACGGTCGCCGGGATGCTTGACCTGCCCTTCGCGGGTGATGGCGCGGTCGGCATTGCGCAGCGCGGCGGCGTTATCGACGCATTCGTAATCGAAGCGACGCATCAACTCGTTGCGCAACCACTCGGTAAAGGCATGATCGCGCAGCTGCAGCTTGCCCGGCAGTGCACGCGCATCCGGCGTGCGCGCATGCAGCGCATCGTTGCGGCGTACCCGGAAATACACCAGCCGCGTGCCGAGCTGGGTGCGGTTGACCCACTCGCTGACCTGCGCGTAATGGCGGTCGTCCACCAGCAGCGACTGCGCAAAACCGCTCAGCACGCGCTCGATCGCACCGCGCCAGGCTGACTGATCCTCGCGCACCTGCACCAGTTCGCCGACGAACGGCAGCGCTGCTTCGGCAATGCCGGTGTCCTCGCACAGGCGCGCGCGCAAGGCCTGCATCGGTGCCGGCATGCTCGACGGGGCGCGCTTCAACGCATCCAGTTCGGCGCGGATCTCGGCAAAGCGCCGCTCGTCGTCGCGGCGCGCGCCCATGCGCTCGGCGATCGCCTCATCCAGCGCGCTGGCGTCGTGCTTGCCGTTCTCGAGCACGGTCTGCGCGTACGCGATCTGCTCGGCAAAGCCGCTGGCGCCTGCGGCCAGGGCCGTACCGAGCTGGCGGCAAGCCTGTTCGATCTGCACGCGACGCCGCAGGCGTTCGTCGCGCTCGCGCTCGACCCGGGCGCGCTCGCGTTCGAGTTCCTCGATCTGTTCGCCACCGGCGGCGCGTTGTTCGCGTTCCAGCCCGGCGAGTTTCTGTTCGTGATTGTCCAGCGACTCACGCCGCTGGCCTTCTTCGCCGGCCAGCCCGCGGTCCTGGCTGTCGAGTTCGTGCAGGCGCGTCTCCAGCAAGGCCAGACGCTGCTGTTCGCGGTAGCTGTCCACGCCCAGCTGCAGCTCGCGCAACTCGCCGACGCTGTGGCGCAGGGCCATCAGCGCCGCATGGTGCTCGCGTGCCGGGCTCAGCGTTTCCACCTGCCGGCGTGCGGTGACCACTGCATGGTGTGCGCCGTCGAGTTCGGCGAAGTCTTCCACCAGCCGGTCGGCCGCCTCGAACGTGCGCGGCTCGTCCAGCATGAAGCCGCGCAGGAACACATTGAGATCGCCCAGGTTCTTGGCCGACTGGGTCTTGTGCAGCAATCGCAACGCCATTTCGTTGCCGATGCCCAGCACATGCCGGAAGCGCTCTGCGTAGCCGGCAAAGCCGTCGAAATGCGCGATCTCCTCGCCAAGACGCGCCTTGAGCCTGCGCAGATCCAGATCGAAGCCGTCCAGCTCGCTGGCCACATCGAAGCTGCGCGGCGCGACCATGTAATGGCGGCGCACATCGGCCGCGGCATTGCCGCTGCCGGCGATCCAGAACAGGCGAATCAGGCTGACCGCCTCGCCGTGCGCATTGCGGTATTCCAGCACCAGTGCCGACCAGGTGGCGCCCTTGCGCAGGTATTGCGTGGCGATCTCGCCCGACGCGCTGTCCTGCTGATCGGCCCAGGCACCACGCACATACGACACCAGGCTGCGATCGCGCCCGCTGCGCTCGGCCTCGCGTGCGGCGGCGTTGAAGTCGACGATGCTGGGTGGAGTCAGCAGTGCCGACATCGCATCCAGCAAGGTCGACTTGCCCGACCCGGAGCGCCCGACGAACAGGAAGCCCTTCTCGGCGATCGGCACCTCGGTCAAGTCGTTGAACGTGCCCCAGTTGTGCACCTGCAAGCGCCGCATGCGGAACTGCTGCGCGCGCTGCTCGGCAAGCGAATCAGTGAACAGGGACGCGCCCGGCTGCGCCGGCGACAGGTTGGACTGGGAATTCATGGCTTAACTCACCAAAACGGGATGACGGGTAACGCTGAAGACGGATCACATCAGGACTGTTTGTAGCGGGGTGTTGCGTGCTGCTGGGCTGGTGGCGGGGCTGTGGTCTGGGAGTGATTCGGTACGGCCCCTTCGCGGCCGGGGCCGCTCCTACGGGTGCGGTGGTCTGCGTTGACGTGGGGCGGCGGCGGCGGCCGATAAGGAAGCTGGATGCCTTGCTGCAGCCCGTGGAAAAGTGATCGCGTTTGATCGGGCGTGAGAGCCGACATCCGTCGCACAACGCACGACTACACAAACTCCATGCATCCCGGGCGTCATACATCGGGCATCGCGATCGGCCGTCCGCTCATCCGCCCTTCGGGCACCTTCTCCCGAGGGAGAAGGCACTTAGTCGAGCGCAACGTCTCCCTCGCGCAAGCCGCGATACGCCACCACCAGGGCCTGCACGTCTTCGGCCGAGAACAGCAACTTCAGCACCGGCGAGACCTCGTAGCGCTCCTCGCTACCGCGCAGCCGCGACAGCAACTGGTTCTCGCGCATCTTGCCGATCGCCGTCAGCACCCGTCGCGCGAATCCGGCGCGGTCGGTGGACACGTTCTTCTCGTAGACCGACAAGGCCTCCACCAACTGCGCCTCGTCCACCACCGCCCGCTCGCCGCGCGTATCGGCTTCGGCCAGTTGCTGGCGCAGGAACAGCAGCAGCACCGACTCGATAAAGGTCAGCGGGGCGCTGCGCAGCAGGGTCGGCGATTCCAGCTCGGCGGTGTCGGCCTGACGGGTGAAGGCCACCCCGCCCTCGCGGTCCAGCACCAGCTCCAGGAACAGCTCGCACAACACCTGGCGGATCGCCGCCTCGTTGCGCAGCAGCGCAGGCCATAACGCACCGTGGCGTTGCGCGTCGATACTGGGGCCGGCCAGCAGCTGGCACAGCGCGCGCCGCGCGTCGAACGGCAGCGTGCCGGTGTCGCCCAGGAACAGTTCGCCGCGCGGCTGTGCAGGCGATGTCTCCGTCAGCGGCGTGCGGCCGGCATCGGCCGACGCGCCGCTGTCCTCGTCCGCATCCAGGCGGGTGTCCTCAGTCCAGTTCATTGCGTTTCTCCCGGGTGAACCACACCAGCGGAATGCGTGCGCGCCGCAGGGCGCCGTCGCCGCCTTCCCATTGCACCGTTTCCATCTGTCCGTCGATCACCACGCCGTGGCGCGTGCCCAGCGACAGGTAACCGATCACGCTGCCCAGGCCCTGCGCGGCCGGGCGCTGCTGCAGCGCATCGCCGATGGTCAGGCGCGGGCGCTGGCCGAGCAGCTCGTGCAGGTCGCGGCGCAGGCTGCGCACGTCGATCTCCGATTGCGCGACCAGATCGCCCACGCTGTCGAGCGAGATGTCTGCCGCATCGGCGGCCTGCACGCGGCCATCGACCTGGGTCAGGCGCGGGTCGTGCAGGCGCCATTGCGACAGCGACCGCAGGCGGGCAGCGCTCAACGCCTGGGTGTAACCGGTGGCAGCGGTGGCATGCAGGCTGTCGCGCAGCTGCAAGGCCTCGCCCTGCGCCTGCTTGAGCAGTTGATTGAGCCGGCGCTGCTCCAGATAGCCGCGGCTCTGCACGAAACCGCGCAGGCTGCGGGCGAAGTGCTGCATCACCGTGTGCACCTCGCCGCCGCGCTCCAGCAGCGTGCCGGTCAAGCCGCGCAGGAAGGCGCGTTCGCGCCGGTCGAGCTTGCGCGCGAAGCCGCGTGCCAGCAGCGCATCCAGCGCCTGATCGAGCTGGCTGCTTTGCTGGGTGTCGTTGAGCAGGCTCCAGAACGCCTCGAAGGTGCGCCCGGCCTCGCTGTCGGCGATCACGTCCACGCCGTTGAACAGCTGCTCCAGCACATCGCCGCGTGCGCCTTCGTCGTCGATGATGCGTTCGCGGAACTGGCGGTTGAGCTGTTCGAAATCGTCGCGCACGCGATGGAAATCTTCGGCCAGCTCGTCGGAGAGATGGATCAGGTCGCGGGCGCGCTCCAGCGCACGCTTGCCATCGAGCGCGGCCACGCGGCCGGAGGCCACGCGTTCGATCTCGGCATCGATGCGTGCGCGTTCTTCGCGCAGGGCGGCCAGACGCAGCTCCGGATCGACTTCGGTCTGGCCCGCCAGCTGCACCAGCTGCTGGATCACCAGCGACAGGCGGCTTTCGGTGGCGCTGCTGCTGCTCTCGCGCAGGCCGACGATGAAGCGGATGGCCTGGGTGGCCGCGCGCGACAACTCGTATTCTTCTTCGGCCGCGCCCTCGGGCAGGCGGCGTTCCAGCCAGCCCTGCGCCAGCCAATGCGCCAGATAGGCCTGCGCGGTGCGCGGCAGCTCGCGCGAGAGTTCGTCGGCGCGCAGCGCGTCGAGCTGGCGCTGCAGGCGCTCGTGCAACACGGCCGAGGGCAGGCGGCGTTCGCCGTCCAGCAACACCGTCTGCAGCAGGCCGATCAGCTCCGGCGCGTGGTCGGCGGCCAGCAGTTTCCAGACCGGCTGCTCGCGCAATTGGCGATAGCCGGCGATACGTGCCTGGTGCTTCATGGCGACGGCAACGGCTGCCTCAACGCTTGCCGCCCACTTCGATGAACTGCAGGAATTCGGCGCGGGTGCGCGCGTCCTCGCGGAAGCTGCCCAGCATCTTGGAGGTCACCATGCTGACGCCGCGCTTGTGGATGCCACGGGTGGTCATGCACTCGTGCGAGCCTTCCACCACCACGCCGACGCCGCGCGGTTGCAGCACGTCCTGGATGCACTGGGCGATCTGCGCGGTCATCTTTTCCTGCACCTGGAAGCGCCGCGCATAGCTTTCCACCACGCGCGCCAGCTTGCTGATGCCGACCACCTTGCCGCGCGGCAGATAGCCCACGTGCACCTTGCCGATGATCGGCGCCATGTGGTGCTCGCAATGGCTTTCGTAGGAAATGTCGCGCAGCACGATCAGCTCGTCGTAGCCGGCCACTTCCTCGAAGGTGCGTTCCAGGTATTCGCGCGGTTCCTCGCGGTAGCCGCTGAACCAGTCGCCATAGGCTTCGGCGACCCGGCGCGGGGTATCCAGCAGGCCCTCGCGGGCCGGGTCTTCGCCGGCCCAGCGCAGCAGGGTGCGCACGGCGTCTTCGGCCTGGGCCTGGGTGACGGAAGAATCGGGCTGGTCGGACTGGCTCATGCGCAGGTGCACCCAAAGGGGGCGAGCATGGTACCCGAGGACGGGCCGGCGGCCCCAGTGGCGGTTGCGGCCGCTGGGCCGGGTTCGGTGACTATTGATTCATTGTTGAATTGATAGCATCCTAACTATTATGACGAACAGTGTTCTCTCTCCCCGCGCCCAGCTCAGCTCCGGCCTGTTGGTCGCCGCCCGCCAGTGGCAGCGGCTGGCCGACCAGGCGTTTGCCGAATTCGGGCTGTCCAGCGCCTGCACCGGGCCGCTGCTGATGGTCGGCCGCTCCGGCGGCGGCATCCGCCAGGTGGCACTGGCCCAGCAACTGGGCATGGAGGGCCCGTCGCTGGTGCGGCTGCTGGACAAGCTGGCAGCCCAGGGACTGGTCCGGCGCGAGGCCGACAGCAGCGACCGCCGCGCCAACCAGCTGTGGCTCACCGACGCAGGCCAGGCGCTGGTCGGACGCATCGAGATCCGCCTGGATGCGCTGCGCGCCGAGGTGTTTGGCGCACTCAGCGAGGCGCAGGTGCAGACCGTGCTGACCTTGTGGGAGCAGATCGCGCAGGCGCATGCGCGGCTGAGTCAGTCCGACTGAGCCCGCTGTCGGGCGTCGTGTCGCGACGCCGGTTGTGACGTTGCGGATGGCCCGGTGCGCATTGCGCACGGCGCCGGACGTGGTTGTTCCCCATTTCCCAGGATGTGCCCGATGTACGGCGAATTCAGTCTCTACGGTGTGTTCGTTCCCACCTTGCTGGCGTTGATGACGCTGGCCTACCTGCTCAACAGCGCCATCGGCGCGCTGCTGACCCGCGCCGGTGCGTATCGCCATGTCTGGCACCCGGCGCTGTTCAACCTGGCGCTGTACATCGCGCTGCTGGGCGGCCTGTTTTTCCTTACCCGTTGGATGCAATCGTGAAAAAGCTGATCAAGACCGCGGGGCCGGCGCTGCTGACCCTGGCGATGGTGGTGGTGGCCGCACTGGTGCTGCAGCAGTTGTGGCGCTACTACATGGAAGCGCCATGGACGCGCGATGCGCACGTGGGCGCCGATGTGGTGCAGGTGGCGCCGGATGTGTCCGGGCTGGTGGAATCGGTGGCGGTGGCCGACAACCAGGCGGTCAAGCGCGGCCAGCTGCTGTTTGTGGTGGACCGGGCGCGCTATGCGATCGCGCTGGAACAGGCCCGCGCCGCACTGGCCGAGCGCCAGGCCACGCTGAGCCAGCTGCGCCGCGAGATCGCGCGCGACCGCAGCCTGCAGGACCTGGTGGCCGCCGAAGATGCCGAGGTACGCCGCTCCAATGTGCAAAAAGCGCAGGCGGCGGTGGCCACCGCGCAGTCGGCGGTGGACCTGGCCCAGCTCAATCTGGAGCGCACCCAGGTGCGCAGCCCGGCCGACGGGCACGTCAGCGACCGCACCGTGCGCGTGGGCGATTACGTCAGCGCCGGGCGCCCGGTGGTGGCGGTGCTGGATACCGGCTCGTTCCGCGTCGATGGCTATTTCGAAGAAACCCGCCTGCACGGCGTGCATGCCGGCCAGCGCGTGGACGTGCGCCTGATGGGCGAGCCGGTGACCCTGCACGGGCATGTGCAGAGCATCGCTGCCGGTATCGAAGACCGTTATCGCAGCGGTAGCGCCGGCGCGTTGCCCAACGTCACCCCGGCATTCGACTGGGTGCGGCTGGCGCAGCGCATCCCGGTGCGCATCGCGCTGGACGACGTGCCCACGCACGTGCAGCTGATTGCCGGGCGTACCGCCACGGTGACGATCCTGCCCGATGCCACGCAGACGCCGTCCGCTGCCTCGCCTGCGCACGTGCAGGCAAAGGCCGCGCCATGAACCGCTTGCGCCTGCTCGGCCTGAGCGCTGCCGTCACCGTGCTGGCCGCCTGCAGCACGGTCGGCCCCGATTACGCACTGCCCGGTCAATCCGCCTACCGGCGGCCGGCCGCCAATGCCGCGTTCATCGACACCGGCAACGACCAGGTGCAGCCCGGCGCGCCGCTGCCGGCACGCTGGTGGGCGCTGTATCGCGACCCGATGCTCGACCGCCTGGTCGAACAGGCGTTGCGCGACAACGTCGAGTTGAAGGTGGCCAGCGCCAACCTGCGCCGCGCCGCAGCGGTGTACGAACAGGCCATGGATGCCGGCGGCTTCGATTACGAGGTGGAGGCCGGCGTCAGCCGCGCGCAGGTGTCGGCCGAAGCCTTCCTGCAGGAGGAAAAGCTGCCGGTGTTCAACCTGGCCGACGGCAAGTTGGGCGTGTCGTACCAGTTCGACCTGTTCGGCAAGCTGCAACGCGGCGCCGAAGCCGCGCACGCCGACACGCAAGTCGCCCAGGCCGCGATCGATCTGGCCCGGGTCAACGTGGCCGCGCAGGTCGCCGGCAGTTATGTGGAGATCTGCCATGCCAACCATGAGCTGCACGTGGCCGAGCATTCGCTGCAATTGCAGCAGCGCAGCCGCGAGATCACCCAGCGTTTGATCGCCGCCGGACGCGGCACACCGCCCGATCTGGCCCGCGCCACCGCGCAGGTGGCGATGCTGGAAGCGGCGCTGCCGCCGCTGCGCGCGCGCCGCCAGGCCGCCGGCTATCAACTGGCCGCATTGCTCGGCAAGACCCCGGGCGAGCTGCCTGCCGGTGCAGACGGCTGCGAGCACGCGCCGGCCTTGCAGCGACCGATCCCGATCGGCGATGGCCGTGCGCTGCTGGCGCGTCGCCCGGATGTACGCCAGGCCGAGCGGCGGCTGGCCGCAGCCACCGCGCGTATCGGCGTGGCCACCGCCGAGCTGTATCCGGAGATCCGCCTGGGTGGCTCGATCGGCGCCACCGGCCTGCTGGCGGACTTCGGCGAGCCGGCCACGCATGCCTGGTCGTTGGGCCCGCTGATTTCCTGGACGCTGCCCTCCAGCGGCGCGCATGCGCGCGTGCGCGCCACCGAGGCCGGTGCCGATGCCGCGTTGGCGCAGTTCGATCACACCGTGCTGCAGGCGCTGCGCGAGGTGCAGACCACGCTGTCGCGCTATGCGCAGGATCTGGACCGCCTGCATCTGCTGGAGCAGGCGCAGCAACAGGCCGAGCTGGCCTCGTCGCAAAACCGCCGGCTGTATCAGGGCGGGCGCACGCCGTATCTGTCCAGCCTGGATGCCGAGCGCACCCTGGCCACCGCCGACATGACGCTGGCCACCGCGCAGGCGCAGGTGTCGCAGGATCAGATCCAGCTGTTTCTGGCGCTGGGCGGCGGCTGGAACACCGACGCCCGCAGCGACGCCACCGCTGCCACTGCCGCGCGATGAACGCATTGCTGCGCGATCGCCAGGCCTGGCTGTTCTCGGTCAAGACCTTTGCCGCTTCGATCGCGGCGCTGTACGTGGCGCTGGCCGGCAATCTGTCGCGGCCGTACTGGGCGATGGCCACCGTCTACATCGTCTCCCAGCCGCTTCTGGGGCCTACCCGTGCCAAGGGCGTGTACCGCGTGCTCGGCACGCTGCTGGCCGGCGCGGCCACCTTGGTGATGCTGCCGAATCTGGTCGAAACCCCGCTGCTGCTGAGCGCGGCGATGGCGCTGTGGCTGTCGGCCTGCCTGTTCCTGGCGCTGCTCAATCGCGGCCCGCGCGGCTATGCGTTCTTGCTGGCCGGCTACACCACCGCCTTCATCGGTTTTCCTGCGGTGACCGCGCCGGAAGGCATCTTCGACACCGTGGTGGCGCGCAGCGAAGAGATCGTGCTGGGCACGGTGATGGCGGTGCTGTTCGCCTCGCTCGTGTTCCCCGCCTCGGTGCGGCCGATGCTTACCGCACGCATCGGCAACTGGATGCAGGACGCTGCGCAATGGTGCCGGCAGGTGCTGCAGCGTGGCGCCTCGCACGCGCCGCGCAATCGTCTGGCGGCGGACCTGGTGCAGTTCGAGGCCTTGATCGCCTTCGTCCGTCACGACGATCCGCGCCATGCCCCTGCGGCGCCGGCCATGGAGCAACTGCGCGCACGCATGCTGATGCTGTTGCCGGTGCTGTCGTCGATCGCCGATCGGCTGGATGCATTGCAACGCGATGGGTCTGCGCAGTCGCCTGATATCGGCGTGCTGCTGGAGGACGTCGCGGCCTGGGTGGATCAGGACGAGGACGCACGCAGCGATGCGGACGTCGACGCGTTGCGCGCACGCATCGCCGCACTGCGCCCGGTGGTGGATCAGGACATCGCGCATCTGCTGCTGGCGAGCTTGCTGCTGCGTCTGGAAGAATTGCTCGACCTCTGGCAGGACTGCCGCGCGCTGGAGCAGGCCTTGCTGCACGGCACTGCGTTGCCGGCGCTGCAGGCGTCGGCAGCAGGCTCTGCATCCGCAGCATCGGCCGACGTTGCGCGGGCAGACGCCGATGCGCGTTCGCGCAGGCAACCCTCGCTGCTGCAGCGGCGAGGCATGTCGCGGCCGCAGGCCGCTGCAGGCCTACCTGTCAGCGGCGCGCGGCACATCGACTTCGGCATGGCCGCGTTTTCCGCGCTGAGCGCGGGCTTTGCGCTGCTGGCGTACTGCGTGCTGTGGATCGGCATCGGTTGGGAAGGCGGCGGCAACGGCGCAATGATGGCGGCGGTCACGGCCGCCTTCTTTGCCGCGCAGGACGACCCCGCACCGAGCATGCTGTCGTTCCTGACCTGGGCGGTAGTGGCCAGCGTGGTCGCCGGCATTTACCTGTTCGGCGTCTTCCCGGCCATCCACGATTTCCCGATGCTGGTGCTGGTACTGGCGGCGGTCTTCCTGCCGATCGGCGCGTTGCTGCATCGCCCCAAGAGCATGTTGATCGCGCTGCCGCTGGTGGTGAACCTCACCGCCCTGCTCAGCCTGCAGAACACCTACAACGCCAACATCCAGAGCTTCGTCAACGCGGCGGTGGCGATGGTGCTGGGAATCGGATTTGCGGTGGTACTGACGCGGGTGTTCCGCTCGGTCGGCGCCGAATGGAGCGCGCGCCGGCTGGTGCGCCAGGGCTGGCGCACGCTGGCCGATGCCGCCGATGGCCGCGGCGCGCAGGACCGCCACCAGTTCGCTGCGCGCATGCTGGATCTGCTCGGCCTGCTCGCGCCCAGGCTGGCATTGGCGCCGCAGGGCAGCGACCTGGCCTCGGTGGATATGCTCAACGAAGTGCGCGTGGGCTTGAACATCCTGCAGCTGCGCAGTGCGCGGCATGGCTTGCCGCAGCCGAGCGTCGAGGCGGTGGACGCGATCCTGGTCGATGTTGCCAAACATTATCGGCTGCAGATTGCGCACAAACGCCCGTTACCGGGGCCGGAATCTCTGCGTGATCGTCTGGATCTGTCGCTGGCGCGCGTGGGCAAGGTGCCGGCAGGCGCACATCGCGATGAAGCGCTGTTGGGGTTGATCGGGCTGCGTTACAGCGTGTTTGCGCAGACGGCGCCGCAACGCTCTGAAGTATCAAGGATGCAGCTGCCTTTAGCCCCTCTCCCCTCGGGAGAGGGGTTGGGGTGAGGGTACGGGGCGAAGCCCTCGTGTCGTTCCAACTGCACGTGGCTTCGCTCGTACCCTCATCCGCCCTTCGGGCACCTTCTCCCGAAGGGAGAAGGAAGATTAGCGCTTGCGCTGATGCATCGCCGCTTCGTCGTCCAGCCAGTTGCTGCCCTTGTTGGTCAGGAAGAACATGTAGACCACCAACGACACCGCGATCACCGCCGTGGCGTAGATCACGAACTCGCTGACATGGCCGGTCTTCAACGAGGCCTGGTACAGCAGCGGCGCGGTACCGCCAAAGGCGGAGTTCGCCAGCGCATAGCCCAGGCCGACGCCCAGCGCGCGCACATGGGTGGGGAACAGTTCCGCCTTCACCACCGCATTGATCGAGGTGTAGCCGGTCAGGATCACAAAGCCCACGGTGAGGATCGCAAACGCGGTCAACCAGTCGGTCTGCTTGGGCAGCTCCATCACCAGGAACCAGGTGTAGAGCACCCCGCCGATCCCGAAGAACACCAGCAGGCTCTTGCGCCCGACGATGTCCGACAACCAGCCGCCCACCGGCTGCATCAGCATCAGCACCGTCAGCGCGACCAGGTTGATGATGGTGCCGGCCATCACGTCGCCACCGGCGAACGCGGTCTGGATCATCTTCGGGCCGGTCACCGAATAGGTGTAGAACGCGATCGTGCCGCCGGCGGTGATCAAAAAGCACAACAGCAGCGGGCGCCACTGATTGACGAACAGCTCGCGCATCGAACCCGACGCCTTGGCCTTGCCGGTGCGCGAGTCGGCGATGGATTCGGAGCTCAGCGACTCGTCCATGGTCTGGCGCAGCCAGAACACCACCAGCGCACCGATGCCGCCCAGGCCGAACGCCACGCGCCAGCCCCACTCGGACACCTGCGGCGCATCGAAGAAGTGCAGCATCACCAACAAGGTGGTCTGCGCCAGCACGTGGCCGCCGACCAGCGTGACGTAATGGAACGACGACAGGAACCCGCGTCGGCCGGGAATCGCCGCCTCGGACATGTAGGTGGCGCTGGTGCCGTACTCGCCGCCGGTGGCAAAGCCCTGCAGCAGGCGCGCCAGCAGCAGGATGATCGGCGCGGCGATGCCGATCGTGGCCACCGTCGGCGTCACCGCGATGACGAACGAGCACAGCGCCATCATCGACACCGAGATGGTCAACGCCAGGCGGCGGCCGTAACGGTCGGCGAAGCGGCCGAAATACCACGCACCGATCGGGCGCATCAGGAAGGTCATCGCAAAGATCGCCCACACGAACATGGTGGCGTTCTTGTCTTCCTTGGAGAAGAACTGCGATTCGAAATACGTGGCGAACACCGAGTAGACGTAGACGTCGTACCACTCGACCAGGTTGCCGGCCGATCCCTTGAGCGTATTGGACACCGAGCGGCGAAGGCTACCGGGTGCTGCGCCAGAACCGGCGGCGATCGGAGACGATGGGGGTGCGCTCATGCAGTCAGAACCTCATGGATGGGGCAGCCCCGGAGTATAGGTGCGCGCTTGTGTGACGCATGTAAGCATTTCGGCGCATATACAAGCGCAGCTCCAGATGCCGCGCGCCCGCTTCAGCCCGCTTTGCGCGTTGGCGCGGCAAGCGATTTGCTGTACATGCCCGACCGATCGAAACAGCACGCACGTCGCTTGCCGGAGGCAAGCATGTCGCAGGCGGTGGCGATGCGCTTGACCCGCGTCTGGGCCTTCTTCCCCGAGACGATCCAGAAGATCCAGTCGCGCCGCGCCACCGCAGTGATGTCGTCCCAGGTCGTCTGCGCGGCGGGATGCGCGGCAAGTGCGGCGTGCAGATCGTCGGGCACCACCGGCTCGGGTTCTTCTGCGACCGGCGCGATCGCCAACGCAACCTGCGCGCCGGCCGCAACGCCTGCGGCCTGCTGCAATGCGTGTTCGACCTTGAGCCAGTGCCCACCCTGCCCGTCGGGCTGCAAGGTCGCCTGCACGGGATGACCGGCCAGTGTGCCGGCCACGCTGACCATGCCGCGCGTCGGCAGTTGGTTGCTTGCGGTGGCGGGCAGCTGCACAAACAGCCAGGTGGCATCGGCTGGCGCTGCCGGTCGCAGCAGCGTCGCCTTGAAGCCGATGGTAGCGGCTGGCTTGACCATTGCGCGGACGATAGCACCGCGCAGACAGACGCGCAGCGACCATGCGCGCCGCACGCAGACGCCGCACCAGCGCCTTGCACACGCGCGAACAGCAGCACCGATCGCGCCTGCGCGGCGCTCAGGCAACCGCTCCATCGCCACCTGTAAACTGCGGCGTACCGGGCACACGGATCGTCCAGCGCAATCACCATGAGCCAGCACCACACCGAGACCAGCAAATTCCTCAGCTACGTCTTGCGGCATGCACCGGAGTCCATCGGGCTGGTGCTGGATCGCGACGGCTGGGTCGACATCGACGCGTTGGTTGCAGCAGCCAATGCCGACGGCAAGGCACTGGATGCGGCGTTGATCCGCGCGGTGATCTCCAGCAGCGACAAACAGCGTTTTGCGCTGTCTGCCGACGGCCTGCGCATGCGTGCGGTGCAGGGCCATTCGACGGCGAGCGTGGCCCTTGCGCATGTGGCAAAGGCGCCGCCAACGCTGCTGTACCACGGCACCGCCACGCGGTTTCTCGACGCGATCCTGCGCGAAGGCCTGCGCCCGGGCCAACGCCATCATGTGCATCTGTCCGCCGATGCGCAGACCGCCATGGACGTGGGCGCACGCTATGGCACGCCGGTATTGCTGATCGTCCAGGCCGGACAGATGCACGACCAGGGCCTGCCGTTGTTTCAGGCCGACAATGGCGTGTGGCTCACCGACGCGGTACCGGTGGCGTTTCTGACCCGCGCGGGCTGACGCGCGGACGCCGGCAACTGCCGCTGTGCGCAGCGGCGTGTGTCGCAGCACTGCGGCAGTGCCTGGCAACGCAGCGCACGCGCCTGCCTTCACGGCCCCCATGCCGCCCGCCTTGCCAGAATGCCGGCCGCTTGGGGCTGTCGATGGCAGGGGAACCGGAGTTGGATGCATGACATGGATCATCGTGGCCACGGTCGTCGCCACACTGGTGGTGGGGCTGCTGCTGCTCAACTTCGCCACGCCCGAGAAAAAGCTCGAGCACATCCCCAGCCACTGCTACGACGTCGCCGACCCGCAGTTCAAACGCGAGATGTCGGTATTGCTGGGTCCGGCGATCCTGCCCGGCAACAGGATCCAGGCGCTGCACAACGGCAGCGAGATCTTCCCGGCGATGCTGGCGGCCATCCGCAGCGCGCAGCAGACCATCACCTTCGAAACCTACATCTACTGGTCGGGCGAGATCGGCCGCGAGTTCAGCCAGGCGCTGTCCGAGCGCGCGCGCGCCGGGGTCAAGGTGCGCGTCACCATCGACTGGGGCGGCAGTTTGAAGATGGATCCGTCGCTGGTCGAGGAGATGACCGATGCCGGAGTGGAGGTGCACCGCTACCGTCCGCTGACCTGGTACAACCTGCACCGCGTCAATAACCGCACCCATCGCAAGCTGCTGGTGATCGATGGCCGCATCGGCTTCACCGGCGGCGTCGGCGTGGCCGACCAGTGGATGGGCGATGCGCAGGATCCCGAGCACTGGCGCGATTCGCATTACCGTATCGAAGGCCCGGTGGTGGCGCAGGTGCAGGCCGCCTTCAACGACAACTGGATCAAGAGCACCGGCCGCGTGCTCAACGGCGCCGAGTACTACCCCGCGCTGTCGCCGGCCGGCGACAGCGACGCGCAGCTGTTCGTGGCCTCGCCGGCCGGCGGCAGCGAAAGCATGCACCTGATGTATCTGATCGCCATCGCCGCGGCGCGCAGCTCCATCGACCTGGCCGCGGCCTACTTCGTGCCGGATGCGCTGATCACCCGCTCGCTGCTGGAAGCGCGTGCGCGTGGCGTGCGCATCCGCGTCCTGCTGCCGGGCGAGCATATCGATGCGGTGTCGGTGCGGCTGGCGTCCAAGGCCAGCTGGGAGCCGCTGCTGCAGGCCGGCATCGCCATCCACGAATACCGGCCCACCATGTTGCACACCAAGCTGCTGATCATCGACACCTTGCTGGTGTCGGTGGGCTCGACCAACTTCGACATCCGCTCGTTCCGCCTCAACGACGAGGCCAGCCTGAATGTCTACGACCGCGCGCTGGCCACACAGATGACCGAGGTGTTCGAACGCGACCTGCAACGCGCCGAGCAGTACACACTGGAGCGTTGGCGCGCGCGGCCGCTGCGACAGAAGCTGGGCGAGAAGCTGGTCTTCCCGTTCCGCTCGCAGGTGTGACGCGGCGGCGCCCTGCGCACCCGCTCACACCGGCGCGCACACCCCGGCCTGCAATCGCAGCTGGCGCAGGCGCCACCACACCCCGCCCACGTGCACCAGCGAATACAGCACCAGCGCAGCGGCAATCCCCAGGGTCAGCGGGCTGGCCTGCGACCCGGCAGCGGCCGAACCCTCGCTGAAAGCGCCCGACGCCCAGCGCCAGGCCAGCCGGCCCAGCAGCACCAGCATCAACGCGCCGCCGATCCATGGATTGGGCGTGTACCAGCCCTGGCCGTCCACCCATTCGGCATGCGTATAGCGCAATGACAACGTGCCCAGCCCGATACCGGCCGCCGTTCCCAGCGCGATGCCCAGCCGCACCTGCGGTAATCCGTAGACCGCAAACGCCAGCGCGGCGGCGGCGATGACCAGCACGAGTGCCCGCACCGCCGTGCTAACCGGCTTCCACTGCTGGCGACCGAAGCTGCGGCGCAGACGCCGGTAGTAGATGAAGGCGATGGCCGCCATCGACAGGTATGGGGTGAACGGCGCGATGGCAGCAGCGGGCATGACCAGTCCTTTGTGGGTGAAGTGACCGCTGCAGGATGAAACCCGCCCGCACCGCGGACAAGGTGCCAAGTGTCACTTTCTACGGCCGGCCGCGTGTCGCCGCGGCGGCACCCTTGCGGCCCGGCGCCTCCGGGCCGCCGCTGCCATCGCATCCGGTGAACGCCGCGCACGCGCGCCAGCCATTGCCACACGCGGATCCGGGCCGCGGCGGTAGACTTGCCGGCAGTACTCCCCCACCGCAGTGCCATGTCCGCCATCAAGCACCACGCCCAGACGCTGATCGACACGCTGCCCGAGACGGCAGGCTGGCAGGACGTGGTGCGCGTCGTGGAGGCGGCCAGCTTCCAGGCCGCGGTGCTGGACGGGATTGCCGCAGCCGACCAGGGCGCCATCACCGCACCGGCCCAGGTCACCGCACTGTTCGCCAGATGGGGCGTTGATGTTGCGGCGTGACTGGACCGTCCCGGCCGCCAAGCAGCTCGCCCACGCCCAGGATCACTACCACGCGCTCAACCCGACCATTGCCGCGGCGATGGCGCGGCATGTGCTGGAAGCCACCCGTACCCTGGCCGAGCAGCCAGGGCGTGGCCATGCCGGCCGCGTGCCGGGTACCCGCGAGTGGGTGGTCAAGCACACGCCTTACGTGCTGGTCTACCGCGTGCGCGAGGACGCGCTGCAACTGCTGCACGTCCATCTGGACCCCAGCGACTGGCTGCTCCGCAGCGAGCCGCTGATCGAACGCATCGAGCCGTGGATTGCCGCGCTGATCAGCGCGCTGCTGCATGTGCTGATGCTGCTGATCCTGCTCTCCGCCTCCACCCCCAGCATGACCCCGCCGCAAGGCTCGGCCAGCGGTGGGCGGACCAAGGTGGATTTTGTCGGCGACACCGACCAGCCGCAGCAACCCACGCCTTCGCCGACGCCCACCCCGCCCTCGCAGACCCCCGCGCCGGTGCAGCCGCCGCCGGCCGCATCGCCGCTGCAATCGACCCTGGTCCAGAACGCCAGGAACCCGGTGCCGCCGCAGGGCGATACCCGCCGCGGCAGCCTGGCCGAGCAACGCCGTGCACGACCGGTGCAGCGTCCCACCCCGCCTCAGCCGCCGGCCGAACCGTCATCGCCACCGCAACGCCGCCCGGAAACCTGGACCGGCCGCCCACCGGGCATGCTCGACGAACCCGCCGACGCCGCCGAAGACGGCAGCGCCAACACGCCCACCATCAGCGAAGGCCGTCGCCGCGACCGCAGCAATGCCCAGCCCAGCATGGATATCGGCGGCTTCCAGGTCTATTACGACGTGCGCAGCGAAACCCAGCTGCGCGCGTGGAAGGAGCAGGGCATGCAGGAGATCGCCATCATCCTGCCCGGCACCCAGCAACGCATGGTCTGCCCGCTGGATGTCGCGCTCAAGCGCGGCTCCAGCAAATGCCGCCTGCTGCCGCCGGATTCGCCGGAACTGAAATCCATCGGCGATGCGCGCGAGGTCATCAACATGATGGAGGTCTATCGCCAGGGCGAACCGGTCTGGCGTGGGCCGGGGCCGTATCGGTGAGTGGTGACCAGGTTGGCCCCGGATTTCACTTGCCCGCCAGTGCTGGTCGGCATCGCCGTGATGCCGCAGGGCCGCAAGCGAACCACGTGCATGCACGGCTGGAAAGCGATGTATTGCCACTGGTCAATGGGCGCCTGCTGGCGCTTGACCTGGACGCATCGCACCCATTCGCGACACGCGCATCCAAAGCCAGAACCGCAGGACGCACACTCGGTCGCGCCGACGCCTACATCGCTGCGACAGCAACCGCGCAAGGCTTGGCCGTTGCCACGCGCGACACGGCACCCTTTGCGGCGATGGGGCTGGACATCATCGACCCGTGGAGGTGATCCGGAGCGTGCGGCGATACACCGTCCTTCCGGCACCGATCTCTGGCGCACTGCTTTTGAAAGCAGCGACCGCACGAGCCGAAGCTGTCTCCGGCTCGTGCGCCGATTCCCCGGCGGTCGCCGGCATCAGCTCCCCTGGTCTTTTGCCAGCTTGGTCCCCAGTGCTCCCTTGAACGGCGCCGGATTGCTGGTCACCAGGCAGTTGTAGGTTTTGTCGCTGTTGAGCACCAGCACGGACGACTGCGGCCCCTTGAAATCCAGCCCGACCGAAAACAGCACATAGGTGTTGGGCAGCGCGCCCGGTCGAAACGCGCCGAAGCCATACTCACCGGACAAACCCAACGGCGACAGCGGCACCGTCAGCATCAGTGGCTGCGTGGCCACAGGAGAGGGCAGCGACGAGGAAGCAGACATGATCTTGGACTGCACGTCGATCGAATACTGGGTGGTGACCACCAAGCCCAGGTATTTGGAACCCATTGCCGACACCTGCTTGCGACACGCGGCGATGTCTTCGGGCTTCTGATCCTGCTGGCCGGTCTGCAGCGTGGCAAACACGTGGGTCAACGTGACCTTGTCCGTCCCGGTGACCGGTGCTGCAACGGCAGCGTCCATGCACAACGCGGCCACGACCAGTGAGAGGCCGCAGGCCACAAGCGCACCGCGAGAGCGGGTTTTCTGTGTCATTTCGATCACTCCTTGCTGTGTGATGCAAGGTGCCGACAGCCGCTATTCGCGCGGCGGCCGCTTGCGCCTTGACTGGACAATCGCAACGGCACCTGTGCATACCGCCAGGCGGCAGATGATCGATTGCGTTCGATGACGACATGCATCTGTGTGGGAGCACCACACCTACGCCACCCAGCTGGCTGCGCCGCGGGTGTATTCATCGTTGAAGACCCCCACCTCGCAAACCCGGCAAATCGTCTCAGCGACGTCGTTGCGTGATGCAGTTTGGAGTTCGGGAGCAACACGGCACTCCCTTGCTCGCAACACAGAGCCGTCAAGATGGAACGATTGTCTGGAATGATTCGAACATCGGATCCATCTGCTCAGCTGCATCAGGAGATCGCCATGCCATGCAACACGCCACAGCGTTGGGCTGCACCCTTGGCACTGATCGGCATCGCACTGCTCTCACTTTCGTCCTGCACCAATGCAGAGGCGGCACGCACTGCTTGGACGCGGGAAGACATCCTGAACTCAGCAGCCAGACCCATGCTCGACGAAATGTATGCGTCCCCAAGGCCGCTGCGATTCGAACAGATCGACGTCAGCAGCATCGCCAGCAAGTACATCCCGCTGGGTACAGCAAAAGCAGCGGTGCTGGAGATGTTCGGCAACTCTCCAACGTCAAGGATCGTTGTAGATACGGCACGCAAGCTGATCGTCAGGGACAACACAGGGCAGGCGATGCTGGACCCGGATGCACGTTCCATCCTGATGACGTTTTCTCTGGATTCCAGCGGCAAAGTGACGCACATCGACGCTGTTTACTTCAAAAGCCAGTAAGTCAACCAGGCAGGTCATGGACGAGAAGACCGACGCCAGCTCATCAAGCTGCCGCAATGGCCGTTTCGGCAGCTGGCGGCGGCAGTTATTGGCCTGGCCGCAGCGAGGTCGACGCGCCGGCCGATTCCGGGTCGACACGCCACGGCAGGGCAAAGACATCGGCCGCGTCGATGCCGGCGTCGCTGGCGATCAACCGGCACCCGCCTTCTTCAGGCAGCAGGGTGTCGAAACCACTGCACCGGGCGCTAGCTGCCGCCATCGACGATCTCGCCCGCGCTGCATGGCGACGCAGCAGACAGGTCACCGCTATCGGTGCGCCATGACGGGTCGTACGCAAGCGCCCACAGATTGCCCTGCTCGCTCAGCTCAGCGACGGTCTTCCAGCCGCATTTCCAGGCTGCGGGCCGCATCGGCACTGGCCACTGGATCGCTTTCTACCGGGCTTGCTCCCGCCCGGGCGTGCCCCGCCGAGGGCCTGCGCCACGCCCCCCTACATCCAGGTCATCGCTCGCGTCCGCTTATACTGCGCTTGCCGCATCGGCCCAGCGACACCCGCTAGCTCCCACATGCCGTCACCAACTGCCAGCAATCGCCCCATGTACCCAGCACGCTCCCGTTTCGTCGTCGGCCTTCGCTCCGCCGCCCTGGTCGTGGCGTTGGGGTGCATCGGCGCCATGGCCGCCATTTCCAGCAGCGCCGCCAAGACACACTCGATCCCGCTGACGTACCGCCAGACTTCCGGGACACGACCGTACGTTCCGGTCCAGCTCAACGGCACCCCCTTGCTGCTGATGCTCCATGCCAATGCCGGCTTCGCAGTCATGACCACGCATGCCAATGCGGCCAAGGCCGGTATCACCGATCTGGTCTCCGAGGGGCAGTACGGCATCAACGCGCCGGGCCAGCTCAGCCCTCTCGGTCGCGCCCATGCCGTGGCCAAGACCTTCCAGGTCGGCCATCGCCTCGACCACGATCTGAAGATCAGCGTCTTTGAGGTTCCGCAGGATCCGCCGATCGATGGAATGATCGGCATCACCTGGCTCAAGGATGCCAAGGCCCTGGTCGACTACGGCAACGACCGCCTGCTCCTTCCCGAAAGCGACCTAGACATCCAGGCCGAGCACACACGCTTGCGCAAGCAAGGCTATGTTGCGCATCCCATGACCTGGGATGCCGCCGACCGACGCTACACGGTGTCACCATCGGTCAATGGGGTTGCGGGCAAGTTTGTGGTGTCGACCGTTGCCGACATCTGGATCGATGCCCCGTTCGCACAACGGGCCGGTATCGCACTGGCACCGACGGCGGAAAGCTTCGGGGGGCCGACCGGAGCCACCGGCGAGGTCCGCAGCACCCAGGGCGAACTCGGCATGGTGCTCGACGGGCAACCGCTTCGGTCCGCCAAGGGATCGGTGATGGACCTGTACGACTACGATGACGAGCCCCGCCCGGCCGATACCTCGACCTGGAGGAGCGGCTATCTCGGGTGCGACTTCATGCGCGCCAACCAGGCGGTGATCGATTTCGCGTCGGGCTTGCTCTTCATCAAGGCCGAGCCTTCCGCCCACCGCTGAGCGCGCCGGCCGCCCGGCCAGAGCGCGTCTTCGCGCTGCCCGCGCGCCCGTGCCGACGGAAATGCGCGTCTGTGCAGGTCGCCGTGCCAACCAACCAACGCAGGAATGACCGCCACGCTGGCGCTCCACGGGCGGCGCGTTGCCGGTCGCTCGGTGGGGGCAGGTCGCATGGAGCAACCTCATCTCGCGCCGCTGGCGCGCGGCCGGCAGGAAAGTGGCTACAGTCGGCCCAGGGCCATCGCGCCCACTCCATCCACCTGCGTTCCAAAGGATTTGCATGTCCCTGCATCGTCTTGCACCTCGCCTTGGCCTGGCCGTTGGCCTGCTGTGCGCCTGCGCCGCGCACGCCGCCGAACCGGTGGCTGCGCATCGCCTGCTGCGCGTCACCCTGGGCGGCGCCACCGACCAGCCCACCTCCGGGCGCCTGCTGGTATTCGCCACCCTGGCCAAGGACGCACAGGCGCAGGCCAAGGACGGCAAGGTGGAGGCGGTGGACACCAACCCGTTCCGTCCCAGCGCCACCGCGGTGGCCGCGCAGGAGGTCGCCGGGCTTGCGCCGGGGGCCAGCGTGCAGATCGATCTGGACAACATCGCCTACCCCAGCGGGTTTTCCGCGCTGCCGGCCGGCGCCTATCTGTTCCAGGCCGTGCTGGACCCGGACCACAGCTATGGCTACGGCGGCCGCGATGGCGGCGACCTGCTGAGCGCGGTGACGCCGATCACCCTGGGCAAGGGCGCAGCGCTGCCGGCACTGACGCTGAGCACACAGCTGCCTGTCTCGGACGACCCGTGGGAAGTGTCGCCACGCGCGCCGCAGGCGGTGCGCGATGCCGTGCCCGAGGCCAAGCTGCACACCACCGATGCCTCGATGGTAAGCCCGTCGCTGAGCGCGTTCTGGGGCCGGCCGGTCTCGCTGCGCGCACGCGTGCTCACCCCGCCCGGCTATGACGCCAAGGCCCGCACGCGCTATCCCGCCGTGTATGTCACCCACGGCTTCGGCGGCAACTACAACCGCTTTGCCGGCAGCATCGCCGCCACCTGGAGCGCGATGGCGGCCAAGCAGATGCCGCCGATGATCTGGGTGTTCCTGGATCAGGCCACGCCCACCGGCACCCACGAGTTCGCCGACTCGGTCAACAACGGCCCGTGGGGCACCGCGCTGACCGAAGAGCTGATCCCGGCGCTGGAGCGCCAGTACCGGATGGACGGCAAGGCCAGCGGCCGATTCCTGACCGGGCACTCGTCCGGCGGCTGGGCCACGCTGTGGCTGCAGACGCGCTACCCGAAACTGTTCGGCGGCACCTGGTCCACCTCGCCCGATTCCAGCGACTTCCACGACTTCACCGGCCCGGATCTGTACGCGCCCAATGCCAACGTCTACCGGCGCCCGGACGGCAGCCAGTTCCCGCTGGTGCGCGATGCGGGCAAGGTGGTGGCCGATCTGGAAACCTTCGCCAAGCTCGAACGCGTGCTCGGCCCGTACGGCGGCCAGCTCACCTCGTTCGAGTGGGTGTTCTCCCCGCGCGGTGCCGACGGCCGCCCGCTGCCGATGTTCGACCGCGACACCGGCAACGTGGACCCGGCCGTGGTGGCCTACTGGCGCACGCAGTACGACATTTCGGCGCGTGTGGCGGCGCAGTGGCCCACGCTCAAGCCCGACCTGGACGGCAAGATCCACCTGATCGTCGGCACCGCCGACACGTTCTACCTGGATGGGGCGGCACGTAAATTCCAGGCGGTGCTGGACGGGCTGGGCGCCAAGAGCGACTTCCGCTACCTGGAAGGCCGCAGCCACTTCGACCTGTACAAGGAAGGCGACGACAGCGGCGCCTTGATGAAGAAGATCGCCGCGGAAATGTACGCAGTGGCGCGACCGAAGCAGTAAGCGCGCCTTCGCACCGCCGGTACCGCGCCGTGGCGTGCCGGCGATGCGCGCAAGGATGTCGCGCGGCCGGTTAGCGCCCTGCGGTAGCGCCAGCGACGCAACAGCGCAGGGCGCAGTGATTCATTCGTGCAACTGCATGCACGGCGGCGACGTGCAGCAAAGCGCGGGCCGCAGCGCGAAGCCTGCCATCCACTTCCGCAACCGCGCTGGGCCGGACGCACACGGTGCGCGGCATTGGCCACGCCACCGGCGCAGCAGCACCACGCCCCTTACGCCGAGCGCTTGGGCAACTCCCACTCCATCTGCTGGCGCAAGACCAGCAGCAACACCTTGAGGCTGCCGGAGCGGACCAACGCGGCGGGGGTCTGGCCGTCCAGTGCATTCATCGGCTCGCGAAACCAGCGGATCAGCGCATCGTTGTTGCCGCCGTGCAGCGCCCAGGCGTGGCACACGATCTCGCCCAGCGCCTCGATCCCGGCACTGCCCAGCAACTTGAGATGCTCCGGGGTGAAGTTGAACATCGACAGCACCAGCTCGGCATCGGCGGCCTTGCCGTGGTCGGCCGCCATCTGCGCGCTGTGCGCGGTGCTGTAGCTGGACGGTTGCGCGCGCAGCGCTTCGGCCCGGCGCATGCCGATGAGCAGTGAGTCAATCAGGTCGGCGCGTTCCACGGTGCAGTCCGGCAGTGTCTTGCGCGCACGCTAACGGTGCCGATGGCCGCGCTCAATCGGGAGTCTCCCGACAGCTGCGGCATCAGTCAGCCGGCATTGCCATCGGCGGTCTTTAACAAACGCCTTGCTAGCATCTGGGCGCGTTGTCGGCGGCGTACCGGGTGACCCGGGCCGCCGGATCTGCAGTGCCATCTCATGAGGAGTCGCCGATGAACTGGAAGTCCGCCGTTACCCTGCTTGCCCTGTCCACCGCCGCCGTACCGGCGCTGGCCCAGCCCGACCGGCAGGTCGCCGAAGACATGATCACCCGCTCGGCCAATGTCTGCCCCGGCCATAGCACCGACCGCACCAGCCCCACCGTCAAGGCCGTGCCGGTCGGCGCGCTGCGGGTGATGCTGGAGCGCGGCCTGGTCATGTGCCCGGACCGTCGCCTGGATGCCGCCGCCCCGGCGGTGTTCTACGGACGCCTGGGCGTATTCGCCTGGAACCCGGAAGTGCCCGCCGCCACGACGGTGATCGTCAAGCAGATCGGCAGCATGACCCGCAACGACGACTACCCGGTCGAAACGCTGGTGTGGGATGCCAAGGGCACCGCGCTCAAGCAGCAGACCGTGCCGATGTTCGAGCCCCGGCCGGGTGCGGCGGTGTTGTACAAGGTGCGTTGAGGCTCGCCTACGCTTGGCACTAGAACCGCCACCTCAGCCGGTGCCTCAGCCGGCACCGGCTGAGGTGGCGGTGAGTCGTGTGCCCCGGCGCGCAGCGTCGACGATCCCGCTCCCCACCACGTGGATCAGCAACGGCACCGCCCAACTCGCCCACAGCAGCGCCGCAATCGCGCCCGGCGACGGCGCCATGCCGGCCCCCACCGCCGCATAGAGCGCGATGCGGAACACTACCGGCGCCAGGGTAACCAGATACGCCCGCACCATCCAGCGCCGGTGCCGGCCCACCTGCCCGCGGCGGATGGCCACCAGGCCCACGGAGGCCACCACCAGCCACGCCGCTTCCGTCGCCGCGAAGGCCACGCGGATCGCCATCGGCGCAGGCGAGCTGGCGATCAACCCGGTGGCGCCAAGCATCGCCACCAGCATCCCGGCGAAATAGGCACGCCCGACCCAGCGATGCACCCATGCGCGCCTGCGCCAGCCTTGCGTGGCGAACTGCAGCGTGCCCAGTGCGATGCCGACGGCGCCACCACCCAGGTGGCACCACAGCCAGCCGCGCCGGGTCAGGAACATGGCGTATGCCGGCGACTCCAGCGTGGCGTACTTCAGGTACACGTGGCGCACGAACTCGGCCGCGAACGCAGCCAGCGCAAGCCACAGCAGCGCCCACGCCACGCGGGCCACCGGCCTGCCACCAGCAACCGCAACACCGTCGCGCATTGGATCGACCCGCATGCCCCGCTCCTTCGGCCAGCCTGCCCTCGGCAGCGCAACGCTAGCATGGGCGCACAGCAAGAACCCTCGCGAGGAATGTCGGGCTGGTGGGCCAGCAAGGCTTACGCGTGGCGCTGCATGCCGTGCGACACCGGCATCGCATCGTCCCCGCCGAGCCGCTGTTCGTGGATCTCGTCGACGATCCCGCGCACCGCACGGGCCGCGTTGAAGATGCTCTCGCCCAGCACCGACAGACTGCTGGCGTCCAGCGGCTTGCCGCTGCACACCGCCACCATGTCGCTCTGCGCGGTGATCGTGCGCAACAGCGTGTGGAACTGGTCGATCTGCTCGACGGTGACGCCGAAGGTGAAGTGTTCTTCCTGCGTTTGCAGCGTGGCCTCTGGCGTAGGCGTCTTGCGGGTTTTCGAAGTCGTCATGGCATCCGTCCTCGACGTGAGCGGACGTGATATCCGCAGTCCGAATTTATCCCGTTTTCAGATATTTGAAAAGGGGATATAGCTTTAGTGCGGCCTATCAACGTTGCCGCCATGCCAACCAAGTCAATCCATAAAGACCATTACGACATCTTGCTGCAGCAACTGCGCGAGCTTCGCCTCTCCGCTGGGCTAACGCAGGTGGCCCTAAGCACAGCGCTTAAGCGTCCACAGTCGTACGTAAGCGACGTCGAGCGAGGCAGTCGCCGGATGGATCTGCTCCAGTTGCGGAATTTCTGCAATGCATGCGGAACCTCGCTTACCAAGTTCGTTACCGAGTTCGAGAAAGAACTGAAGTAATCCACCGGGACGGTGCGTGTTGCTTCGCTCCTAAATTGTTCGGCCCGACCGTCGCTGTAAAACTCCGCGGCTCACCAGTGATCGGGTCGTCGAACGCCAACGTCTGCGCGAACAACTGCAGCGGCCGCTCCGGATCATCGGGCCGCTGGTCTTCCAGCTCTGGATAGAAGCGGTCGTGCAGGATCGGCGCGCCCAGCGCGGCCATATGCACACGCAATTGATGCTTGCGCCCGGTGATTGGCTCCAACCGATACGTCCACGTGTCCGCGCCACGCGCGACCACATCGATCACCGTCTCGCTGTTCGGCTCGCCCGCGCCCTCGCGCATGCGGAAAAACGGCTCGCCCGGCTCCAGCCGGCTACGATGCACATACGGAAACGTCAGCCCCGGCAGCGGCGCTGCGACCGCCAGATAGTGCTTGCGGATGCGTCGCTCGCGGAACAGCGCCTGGTAGACCCCGCGTGTTGCAGGATTCGCCGAGAACAACACCAGCCCCGCAGTGTCGCGATCGATGCGGTGCAGTGGCACCAACGCAGGATTATCGAAACGCCGCACCAGCCGGGTGAGCAACGTCTCGCGCACATACACGCCTGCGGGCACCACCGGCAGAAAGTGCGGCTTGCACGCCACCACCACGTGCGCGTCGGCATGCACCACGGTTTCCGCCGCCGCGATGACGGGCTCATCGGCCACTTCGCGGAAGTAATAGATCTCCGCGCCCAATCGATACGGCGTCGAAATATCCAGCACCTGCGCAGCCGCATCCAGCACACGCCCACGCGCGAAGCGGTCACGCCAGGTGGCCGCATCCACGCTTGGGAAACACACGCATAGCGCCTCCAGCACCGTGGCCCAGGATCCCATCGGGAGCTGGAACTGGCTGGCGGCCATGCCATCGAGGATTGGGCGTGTTGAAACCATGGCGACAGCGATACGCGCCAAACAGATGGGGGTTAGATCGTACCTCGCCCGCGTTTGACTGTTGCGCAATCTGCGCAGCGACATGCGCACCTCATCGGCGAAGAATGACTTTCGGGCGATACGCGCGACGCCGCGTTAGGTAATGCTGCGGCTCTTTGCCGAGAGATGGAACTCGATGCGTCGTCCTACGATCTACGCGGCCGTTGCCTGCCTTGCTGCATTCCTTGCACCGGTTGCCGCCGCGGCGCGGACGCCACCGCCGTCATTCGCCGCATGTGCCGACGCTCCGGCATACACACCATTGGCCGGCAGCGAATGCCTGCTCACTCCCGTGCCGCTGCGTCACGAAGCTCCGGATGCCGGCACCATCGAATTGTTCGTTCGCCGCTTGCCGACACCGGACCAGAGCAAGCGACGCGGCGAGGTGTGGCTGATCGCGGGTGGACCGGGCGAAGCCGGCGCCTCGCTCTATCCGATGATCAGCACCTACCGGCGCGCCTTTCCCGGCTATGACCTGATCATTCCGGACCATCGCGGCACGGGGCGCTCGGCCCGCCTGTGCCCCGTGCAGGAAGCGCCGCAAAGCGCAGACGGCGTGGGCCTGGCTGGCGCCGAATGGGGCCCGTGCATCGGTGCGCTGTACGCCGATGCGCAGCGCACCAAGGCCTTCACCATCACCGAAGCGGCGCAAGATCTTGCACTGCTGATCCGCCAGCAACGACGCAAGGGCAAGGTTCTGCTGTATGGCGTGTCCTATGGCACGCAGTTGGCACTGCGCACCCTGCAAGTGGCGCCCATCCCGTTGGATGGGCTGGTGCTGGACGGCCTGGTGCCGCCAGAAACAGCCACCCAGTGGGACTTGAGCCACCGCACTGCCGTGGTCGATGCCGTTGGGCGCGCGCTGCTGGATGACGCACACATCGCCACCTATCGCAGCGTGCTCGATCGCAGCGACAGCGCCGCATGGCGCACGCAAATCCCCGGCAAAGACCTCAAGCGCTTTTTCGGCATGCTGCTCAACTTCCCCACCCTGCGCGACCGCATTCCCGCCATCATCGACGGCTTGGCCCGCGACGATGCTAGCTTGCTCACCGCCGCCATCGCCGACCTGCAGACATCACTTGCAGCCATGGGCCAAGGCGGCGACAACCAGCCCGCATTGCCGCTGGTCATGCTGATCGCCGCGTCCGAAAACAATGCACGGCCAACCCTCACCCGCGAAACGGTCGCGGCCGAAGCCAAGGACGCCCTGTTCGTCAGCCCCATCCCCGGCCTGCTGGTGGACGCCGGCCTGCCCACCTACCCACGCGACGCCTGGTTCGGCCGCAGCCCCACCACCCTGCCACGCACGCTGATCATCCACGGCACGCTAGACCCCAACACCCCGTACGCCGGCGCGCAGGCGCACGCCGCACTGCTGAAAGCGGCAGGCCCGGTGACCTTCAGCACCGTTGAGCGTGGCGCGCATCTGCTCGCGTTTGCAGCCCCTACGTGTTTTGCAAGTGCGGTTGCTGATTTTGTGGGGCGCCGGAACGTTGCTGGGCGTTGCCGTGAGCCTAGGAAAGATGATGGGAGCGGGCACTAAATGACTCTGACCCCATTCCTGACCCTATTCCTTCCTGCCCGCCTTTGCCGTTTCTTCCTCATTGATGCAAAAGTGAACAGGAACGCCTGAGCGACAACAGGTCTTTCAGGCGATAGGCATGACGCCACGTTAGGCAATTCTGCAGCTCTACACCAGGGAGATGTGAATGCGCTGTTGCTTCCAGACACCAACCGGTGATCGGCGCGCGGAAAAGCGTCAGTGTTCCAAGTAATGCCTTTTGCCAACGGCTTACTTGCGATTTTTTGGACCGTCAGCGAATTCAAAATTGCGACTTGCAGTAAAGTCGCTGAGCCCTACGCCCGACTCGCCGATTGCGAAGATCAAGGAAGCGTTCAATGACAGCTCAAAGAAAGTTCAACAAGAAGATCATGCGTTGCATGTCACTCACCGTAGTCGCGCTGAGTGCAGCATGCTCGAATGCTTCGCCACCGGCTGGTGCGACGGTCAGCAACTTTGCAAACAAGTGGGCGTACGCCACAGCCTGCGGTTCTGGCCACTTTCTGAGTGTTGACCTCAATCAGCAGAAGAGCCATGTCACGGGAGCGTGGAGCGAAGGGACCGATGCTCGTGGAGGTGGCGGAAAATTGCAAGGGGATGTGCGTAGCGGAAAGCTCTACGTTCGCTACTGCAGCGATGATGGCGAGGCAGGCTATGAGGCATGCCCCAACTTCTCGGGGGAAGAAGATTACTTCGTTCTTGAAAAGGGAGCCCTGGTGCGCTACCAGAAGTTCGGCGATACATATAAGCGAGATGTCGCCTTGCACCCTGATATCAAGGGCAAGCAGATTCCATCCGAAACCTGTGCAGACACGGAGAGCGACTCATGAGCAGGCTGACAGATCAGGAGTTGCGGGCCACGCTGTACTTTGCTGTCGGCGTGTCATCCGAAAGCGGCTATGCCGCTTATCAATTGGAGGTCGCTGGCGACAATCTCAGGACACCGTTGCTAGAGCCGGCCGACAACAGTGGCTACACGATCGGCACTATCCAAACTGACTTGGGACAGCACTATCAGCCGAACATGCCTAATGGAGAGAACATTCCTAGGGACCTTGTGAGTGCCTATCAACAATGGGCGCATGGGCAGCAGCAAGATCTTGTTCTCAGCCAACAGCAGGTTGATCAGACAATCGCCGATCTTGGCCGTAACGGCCGCGCTATCCGCGTTGATGCCGGTCGGCCGCTCGATGCTGAAGTGAAATCCAAGCTAGACACGTTCCTTTCTTCTAACGAGGGCATCAGCTGGGTACATCAACGCGATGTGGCGCAAATCGACAAGTTGATGGATCGCGCTATCGCGCCCTTGCAGCGGAGTGAGCTCTACCAGAATGCGTCTCTGGACGACCAAGTTAGGTTGGCGACGATGGTTGGGAAAGCCTACAACCAGAACGAAACGCGCACCGCGCCGATGATCCGCAACATTGAGGCAAATCAGTACCATTCGCTCGCAGATGTGAGTGCCGCCATTGATGATCTGAATCCAAGGGCGACTGGACGTAGCGACTATCTGGAAGCTGGGCGAGACAAGGCGCTGGAGGGCGCCGATGTGGTAAATGCATTGCGCAATGCGGATTCGCGTAGCCCGCTTGCAACAGTATGGACCAATGTGGTCGCCAACCCGCTTGTGGATCCGACAACACTCAACGCGCCGCAGGCAGGCCAAAACTTGGCGCACGAATACCATTCGGTGAAAGGCCTGTTTCTGCACTACAACCGTGCAGAAGAATTCGTAAGCGCGCTGGATCGCGGCGCTACCTATCAAAATGCTTCAACAGACCGGGCAGACCCAACGCGATTCAATGGTGCCGGCTTTTATGCTGCCGGTAACGACTTGGTGACCTGGGACAAGACAGGTCAGGGTCACGCATTCTTGAATGGTGCTTGGAGCGGTATTGAGCGGCAGAATCTTGCGCGAGTGCGCAACGATGACGGCACCACAGATCTGAATATCAGCGAAAATGGTCAGACGCGTAAATTGCTGCAGGTTGATCCACATGCAAATCCATTGCGCGGCACGGAAGCACCAGTGGCGCCAGCACCGCATAATCAGCAGCCCGTAGTGCCTAGGCATGGTTCCTTACTTCCAGTACAGGACCCGCTCCATCGCCAAGCCGAAGATGCAGTTCGCCGCCTTGAGCAAGGCCTCGGCAGGGAGTACGACGACAATAGCGCACGGCTGGCAGCAAGTAGCGCGTACTTAGCTAAAGAAAATGGGCTGACAAGAATTGATCATGTTGTGCTGAGCGAGAGCTATAAGTCCGTGCGACAAGGCGAGAACGTGTTTGTTGTGGAAGGCGCGTTGAACGATCCCGCACACAAGATGGCGCACATGAAAACCAACGACGCCATCGCACAGCCGGTTGAGCAGTCTCTGGCGCAATTGCAGTCCTTAGGCGAGACGCAACGGCAGCAACAGTCCCAGCAACAAGAGCAGCAACGCGACCAGTCGATCACTCCGCCGCCTCGGATGGTATGAGAGGGCACGACATGACTCTGGCCCTGAGGTTTCGTGATGGCAGTGATGCACCCACGCACGCAGGCGCGCTGATGGACGCATAAGCGGCCTCAAGCGTTGGAGCAAGAATTGGGCTTTTCACATTCGAGCGCGTGAGGCTGATGTCTGGTGGGAGATTGCTCACAAAGGCGCAGATGCTCTGCTGACAAAACCTGTCGCAGCGGCTATGTTCGAACCTGGAACGGGGGTTCTTGCATGGGACGCAGAAAGAAACAGAGCGGATTCGAAGCGTTGGCCGCGCTGCCGTGGTCACTTGGCTTCGTTGCAGGAATCGTTGCTTATCTTGGGGTGCGCTACGGCATCGGCTGGTGGTTCTCTCAACAGGGCGGGATGCTGTCGCAGGGTTTCGCCCAACAGGCGGATGGAATGTTCGCGCCATTGGCGTGGATGCTGCTCGGCATCTGTTGGCTCGCCGCGCTGTTCTCCTATCTGGGCGCACGCAGCCGTCGACGTTTTCTGGAGACACGCACAAGCTTGGAGAGCCTGGCTGCCGGCGGCTGGCGCCAGTTCGAACTACTGGTGGGCGAAGCGTTTCGCCGACAGGGCTACAGCGTTGAAGAAACCGGCCTGGGCGGCGCAGACGGCGGCATCGACCTGATCCTGCGCAAGGACGGCCGCCGCACACTGGTGCAATGCAAGCAGTGGAAGCGCCAGCAAGTCGGCGTCAGCGTCGTACGCGAAATGTTCGGCCTGCTCGCTCATCACCAGGCCCATTCGGTCAAGATCGCCTGTATCGGTACCTTCACGAAGGACGCGGAGCGCTTCGCTGAAGGCAAGCCGATTGAATTGATTGGCGGCGAACAGTTGTTGGACATGATCCGAGCGGTGCAACAGAAAGCCACCGCGCAGCCGACGGTCACATCCGCGCGTATCGAGCCTGCCTTTGCTTCACCTGATTCCACTGCCTCTGCGGCCGTTGCCATCCCAAGCTGCCCGCGCTGCAGCAGCGCGCTTGTGCAGAGAAGAAACCGGCGCACCGGCGAGAACTTCCTAGGCTGCAGCCAGTTCCCGAAATGCAGAGGAACTGCGTAAGTCAACCTGACCCTGCTTTAGGTTTCTTTATAAGAAATTGATTCCAGCATATAAAAGTTCAATGCCTATACCGAGATTATTCTGCATTAATACCCAGCCTCTATAGCCGCAAAAATGGAACAAAAAATTGAAAACAGAATTATTGACGATCTCCAAAATATTCAACGAAGCTATCTTTAGAATCCCAGATTATCAGCGTGGCTATTCCTGGGAGGAGGCACATCTCAAGGACTTCTGGAGTGACCTTGAGCAACTAGACTCGAATAAATCTCACTATACTGGTGTGATCACTCTCGAAGAAGTTCCAGAGCATTCTTGGAACCGGTGGGATGACGATGTTTGGATAATAAGGTCTAAGAAATATTCTCCGTATTACGTTGTAGACGGACAACAGCGCCTTACTACAATTGCGATACTTCTTCAATGCATTATCGAGCAGTCAAGTTCGGATGAAATAAATTTCACGCCTATCGAGATAATTAAGAGGAAATACATATACGAGCAGAGGTCGGACAGCTTAGCGAAGTCATACATATTCGGTTATGAAAAGGACAATCCCAGCCGAGAGTTTTTGAGCTCCGAAATATTCTCGGAAAAATCTACCGGACACTCGACCGGGGAAGCAACGATTTACACGAGGAACTTGAGGAATGCCAAGAGTTTTTTTTGTTCAAGGCTTGAGAACGCGTCGCATACAGAATTAGAAACGATCTTCTCCAAAGTCACTCAGCAACTCGTATTTAATGCGTATGAAATTTCAAAAGAAATTGACGTTTTTGTCGCATTTGAAACGATGAATAATCGAGGAAAACCTCTCTCGGCGCTAGAACTCCTAAAGAACAGGCTAATATACTTAGCAACCAATATTCCGGAAGCAGAGCCGGGCGATGGGAAACTGCTGCGGAAGCAAATCAATGACTCTTGGGCAGTGGTTTACCACAATCTTGGAAGGAACGAAAATCGGCAACTAAACGACGATGAATTCCTACGTACTCATCTAGCCAGTTACTACCATGCCGAAATAAGCAAAGACATTCCAACTGACGATGATCAATTGCATAAATTTATGCGGAAGTCATTTGAAGTTCTCGATGATCCTGCTGACTTCTTACTAAGAAGCCACTTCACACGAAGAAGAATTTTCGATAAAGAAGATGAAAGTACCCGCCTTCAGGCATCAGATATCAACAACTACGCTAAAGGACTTAGATCCTCTGCAGAAACATATTTCAAGTTAAGTACTCCCGAAGCATCTGGCTACACTGAGCTTGAGAGAACGCATTTAGAGAGAATTGGTAGGTTGCGTGGACATGGAGCCTCTCCTGTGGTTCTCGCCATGTATTTAAGGGAGAAAAACCCTAAGCAGCGAGCACACCTTCTCGAGGCGTATGAACGATACCTTTTCTGCTCCTCCATACGTGGCGGCTATCATCCGAGATTTTCAAAGTTACATCTTCCGCCTGACGTCATCAAATACATTAAGTCTCTTAACAAAACAGAGGAACTTATAAAGCTATATAACAACCATGTTGAGCAGATATTTAAGGAAGATAGCATCTCTAGCGCGCTTCACGACTGGACAAAGAATGGCTCTGGATATTATGGATGGCGAAGCATCAGATATTTTCTCTATGAGTATGAGAATAGCCTTCAAGAGCTTTCAAGAACAGATCGGGCTAAGATTGAATGGTCTGAACTTTGCAGAGAAGAATATGGATCAGATTATGTTTCTGTAGAACACATTTATCCTCAGCGCCCGAGATCTGTTTATTGGACAGAACGATTCTCTGCTCACTCCTCTACACAGCGAAGACTGTTGAGAAATTCGCTTGGCAATCTCCTGGCCTTATCGAAACCTAAGAATGCTTCACTTAGCAATAAACCGTTTCCGGAAAAAGTTGGGAGTGAGGGGTCGACGATTGGATATCGATACGGAAGCTACTCAGAGAATGAAGTATCCACAGCCACTAGTTGGACGCCCGAGGAGATATGTGAGCGAGGAGTCAAAATGCTCACATTCATGGAGCGGCGTTGGAAACTTGTCATAGGAGATAGGAAGCAAAAAATAAAAGCTCTGGGCCTTAGTTTTCTCGACTCACAGTAAGATCTTAGGCAAGAATTTATGCCAATAAAATTGGGGTAGGCGCCTTCAATTCATGGGAGGCAGTCAAGGTTTCAAACGGCAGTAGCCCGCGCTTGCAGTCGATCCTGATTGCTGGAGAACCTTGACCTCCCATACATCCCCAACCCGCCATCCTCGGCTCCAGACTCAACTGGAGAACACACGATGATGAAGTGGATGGGCACCGCGCTGGCCGCGGCACTGCTGGTGAGCGGTTGCGCCAAGGAGGAAGGCGAGAAGTTCGTCGGCCACTGGGTCAACGTGCAGACGCAGGAAGAGACGATGGACATCGAGCGCAACGGCGAGACCTTCATGGTCCGCAGCACCACGCCGAAGTTCTTCAGCCGCAAGCCCAAGACCGAGAGCTACCCGGCGGTCTACAAGGACGGGGCGCTGCAGGTCACCAACGATGGCGAGACGGTGAACTTCGCCATCGATGCGACCAACGGCCACCTCAATACCGGTGGCGAGCAGTACCAGCGCGTGCCGCCGGCCAAGTAAGGCCCCCCGCTGTCGCCAGCGCCCGCGTGCCGACCCTCACCGTCGCACGCGGGCGTTTTGCGTTTGCAGCACTGCCGGCCGCGCCGAGGGCTGCCGGCGCCCGCTGCGGTGAGCAGACACCGGGCCGGACGCACCGCCCGTCGCCCTGTCTCGCTCTCCCCCTGCCCTTCCCCCCTGCGCAAGCCGTACAGTGCGCAGGCACGCCGGGGTCATGGCGCTGCCCGACCGATCAATCCAGCAACTACGAGGGTGTCATGAGCAAGGGGATGGACCAGAAGAAGAGCCAGAAGAAAGAGCCGACCAAGACGCTGAAGGAAAAGCGCGCGGCCAAGCAGGAAAAGAAGGGCAAGTAACGCGCCCGGCCTGCCAGACGGCGAACGAGGTCAGGCGGATCGCCTGACCTCGCGTTTTTTGGACGTTTCACTAGAGGCTGAGCGTTGGCTTGCGCACTCGGCCTGTCGGACCCTCCCACTCACCGCTGGCATGACCTGCGGTAGCACCCCGACGCTGCTGGAGACCGAACAACGAGCCGGCCAAACCAGCTGTGCTAATGTGGGTTTGTGTGGATTTCGGAGCTCGTCATGAGCCGTTTGACCATCGATCTGAGCGATCAGCAGCATCAGAGCCTGAAGGCGCTGGCGGCTCTGCAGGGCAAGACCATCAAACAATACGCGCTTGAACGCCTGTTCCCCGGCGACGTGAACGCCGATCAGGCGTGGCAGGAGTTGAAAACCCTCCTTGGGGGACGTGTCGAGCAAGGGCTTGCCGGCAACGTGTCTACCAAGAGCATCAGCACCATCCTGGATGAAGAATTGGCCGAGGGCCGTCGCGGTTGATGCACGGCTACGTCCTCACCGACGCAGCCGAAGCCGATCTACGCGGGATCATCCGCTACACCTCGACACGCTGGGGCCAGGCGCAAGTTCGCCGATACATCGCAGACCTTGAACGGGGCATCGCCCTTCTCGCAGCAGGGGAAGGCGCTTTCAAGGATCTGAGTGCGCTATACCCTGCGTTGCGGATGTCGCATTGCATGCACCATTACGTCTTCTGCCTGCCGCGTAAGCAGGCTCCGTCGCTGATCGTGGCGATCCTGCATGAGCGCATGGATCTGATGGTGCGTTTGGCCGGCAGGTTATAGCTCGCGATCCACATAGCGATGGGGTGGTTCTCAACTCAAGCCGCCAACCGCTTGATCCGCGATGGCAGATCGCCCAGCGCGCGGTGTGCTTGTTCCAGCTCGTAATCGGCTTGCAGGCTCAGCCAAAACCGCTCGGTCGTACCCAGCGCTGCAGCCAGGCGCACGGCGGTGTCGGCGGTGATGCCGCGCTTGCCCAGGACGATCTCGTTGATGCGACGCGGCGGCACGCCGGTGGCGCGCGCCAGTGCGTTCTGGCTGATGCCCATCGGCTCGAGAAACTCTTCGAGCAGGATTTCGCCGGGGTGGATGTTGGGTAGGACTGTCATGGACAGATGCCTTGCGCTCATTGGTAATCGACGATGCAGGGACTGGGTTTATGCATCTCCGGCCTTCTTGCCAGCTGCGCCACTGCCCCGGGCACGTGCCATCTTCTTCAACTCGCGCGTAGCGGCGTCGAAATCGCGCTCGACCGCTGAGGGCTCGGCCAGCTTCTGCTGCTTGTGGCGTGCGAATTCCGCATTACCAAATTCCAGCGCCTGCTCACGGCTGAACCGGCCCGCGTGGGTGAGCACCTCTCGGTCGCTTAGCCGCAAAAAGTCGTCAAGCTTGGCGATCCAGTCGGCCATGGTCATGGGCTTGCGGTTCAGCGCCTGAAGCTCCGCAAATTCCAGATAGGCAGTGACGATGCGATTCAGTGCGTCCAGCTCGTCAGGATTTAGATAGCTTTTGGCGACCGTGGCGTCGGATGCACGCGGCGCAGCGCTAACCCAGTTGGTCATCCCGCTATGCGGCTTGCCTGCGTCGGCGCGCTCCATGATCAGCTCGGCGGCAGTGTGTCCGTGCGCAGCCCAATGCATCTTGTTCTGCACCGTAGCGAAAAAGCGCTGGCTGGCCTCGGCCGAGGCATCGTAGTCGACGCTGGTGGCGTAGATCTCCAGCACCTTGCGCCAGAACATCTTCTCCGAGGAGCGGATGTCGCGAATCTTGTCGAGCAGGTCTTCAAAGTAGCCGTCATCAGGGCCGCGCTTGAGGCGTTCGTCATCGATGGCGAAGCCTTTGACCAGATACTCGGCAAGCCGGGCGGTGGCCCATTGCCGGAACTGCGTGCCGCGCGGGGAGCGGACGCGATAGCCGACGGCCAGGATAACGTCCAGGCTGTAGTGTCTAAGCTGCCGGCGAACCTGCCGTTCTCCCTCCTGGCGAACTTGTAAGTAATCCTTACAAGTTGCTGCTTCCTCTAGCTCAGACTCCTCAAAGATCGCTTTAAGGTGCTGAGTGATGTTTTGTGGACTCGTCTGGTAAAGCTCTGCAATCTGCGCCTGGGTCAACCAAACCGAATCGCCTTCCAGACGCACTTGGACGCGCGTTTGCGCATCGTCGGTGCGATACAGGATCAGCTGGGAAGCAGGGGCATCCTTGTCATCAGTGTTCATGCGATCTCCAAGCGCGTGATGTCATCAGAATAGCGAGCCCTGCATTGGCGCAACAGGCATCTCGGGTGCAACTTCGGCAGCCGGCGGAGCCTGTTCGCCACCCAACCGCCACGCCAGACCCGAGATGCGCGCGGCATGCCGGGCCAGCGCGCTGCGGATGACCGCCTCGCTGCCGGCCAGGTGCAGGGCGCGGCGGGCGCGGGTGATGCCGGTGTAGAGCAGTTCGCGGCTGAGCACACGGGCGTCGCGGGTGGGCAGTTGCAGCCAGACGGTGTCGAATTCGCTGCCCTGGGCCTTGTGCACGGTCATGGCGAAGGCGCTTTCGTGCGCGGGCAGTGCGGCGGGATGGAAGCCGCGCACCTGGCCGTCGCCGTCGCCGTCGAACCAGGCGACCAACGGGCCCTGGGCACGGCTGTCGGCGGCGGGGTCGTCGCGATGTGCGATGCCGCCGGACTGGCTTGGCCCTGAAGATGGGCTTTCGTCGCTGCGCCCTGCTGAGGAACCCGCGCCGCTTCGCAAACAGATGCCGACGTCGCCGTTGAACAGGCCGTGGCGGTAGCTGTTTTCGGTGATCAGCAACAGGCGGCCCTGGAACCACGGCGAGGCGCTGCCGAGGCGGCGGGCGCCGGAGCCGGTGTCGGCCAGCAGTTGTTCGATACGGGCGTTGAGGCCGCGCGCGCCCTGCGGGCCGGCGCGCACGGCGGTGAGCAGGCGCAGTCGCGCGGCGGCGCGCAGGGCGGCGGCCGGGTCCTGCGCGTCGGCCAGCGCGCGCCAGTGCGCGAGCAGTGCATCGCGGCCGAGGGTGAGCGGGTCTTCGCCGTCTTCGTGGAAGTGCACGCCGGCCAGTTCGCCGCTGCGCAGCAGGGCCAGGGTGGTGTCGGCATCGCCGGCGCGGATGGCGTCGGCCAATGGGGCGAGTGCGAAGTCGTGCGCCTGCCGGTAGCCGCGCAGCAGGTGCACGCGGTGGCCGGCCAGGCCGCCGCTGTGGCTGGCGGTGGGCGTGGTGGCACCGGGCGGGTTGCCGAGCAGCGGTTGCAGCGCCTGGGCGTCCTGCGGCTGCAAGGCGTCGCCGGGGCCGGCGGCCTGCAGGATGGCGGCGAGCACGTCGCCGGCTTCCACGGAGGGGAGTTGGTCGGCGTCGCCGAGCAGGATCAGCTGGGTGCCGTCGGCCACGGCTTCGACCAGCTTGCACATCAGCGGCAGGTCGACCATGGAGGCTTCGTCGACGACGATCAGGTCGAAGGGGAGCGGGTTGTAGGCGGTGTGGCGGAACTGCGGCGAATCCGGGATGACGCCGAGCAGGCGATGCAGGGTGCTGGCGCTGGTGGGGAGGAGGGATTCCCAGGAGGACGGCTGGCCCTCACCCGCCCTTCGGGCACCCTCTCCCGCTTGCGGGAGAGGGGAAACGGCGCGGCTTGCTGGCTCTGTCGCTCGGGGGTGGGGGGACGTGCCGGAGTTGGCTGGCTCTGTCGCTTGACGGAGAGGGGCAACAGCGGGGTTCGGTGACTGCTTGGCTTGCCCGGCAGTGTGAGTGGGGGGGAGCTGGATGCCGTCGGCGATGGCGCGCGCAACCGCGGTGCGCAGGCTTTCGGCCATGCGCTCGGCGGCGCGGCCGGTGGGCGCGGCCAGGGCGATGCGCGGGGCCGGGGTGTCGGATGCGTGCGCTTGCGCGATGCGCAACAGCAGCAGGCGCGCGATGGTGGTGGTCTTGCCGGTGCCGGGGCCGCCGGTGATCAACAGCAGGGTGCGGCGCAAGGCCAGGGCGGCGGCCTGGGCCTGGCGGTCTGGGGAGTGGGACGGGTCGGGTGGGTTTGTGCCGTCTTGGTGGTGGGATGGCTTGGGTAGGCCCGTCCCTTCCTGGTAGACGAATGGATTGGGTAGGCCCGTCACTTCTTGGTGGACCGATGGCTCGGGCAGGCCCGTACCCTCACCCGCCCTTCGGGCACCCTCTCCCGAGGGGAGAGGGGATGAGGGGGTGGCGTTCGGGAATAGCTGGGCGAACAGTGGGGCTAGCGTGGCGGCGTCGAAGGGGGGCGGCGACTGGGCGGCGATGCGTTGCAGGCCCAGCGCCAGGCGGCGCTCGTATTCGCGATAGCGGCGCAGGTAGAGCAGGCCGTGTTCGAGGACCAGCGGGCAATCGGCGGCGGCGGGGTCTTCCGGATTGGGTTGGTCGACCCAGCGCGAGGCGGCGAGCACGCGTTGCCAGTCGGTGGGGTCCGGCAGGGTGGGCGCCGGGCCGTCGCGTTGGTCCAGCAGCATGCTGGCGCGCGCCGGGTCCAGCCCGGCGTGGCCGCTGGTGACCGCCAGGGACGCGAGAGCGGCGCCGGCCAGGACCAGGGCGTCGGTCTCCGGGGCCAGGCGTTGCAGGCTTTGGGCGAAGGCCAGGTCCAGCGTGCGCACGGCCTCGGCTTTGATGAGCGCGCTGAAGAGGTTCGGGTGATTCATGGGGGGGATGCCTGACGGACGGACGGGCCCTCACCCCAACCCCCACTCCGCGCCCCAGCCCGCGCGGCGGGGCGCAAACACTGCCAGGCACGCGCGCCATGCTGCGTAAGCGGTGTCTGCTCGCCCCGAGGGGAGAGGGGCTTGCGCACAGGGCTGATCGGGCGTGCG
>NZ_JPLE01000071.1 GCF_001010415.1 Xanthomonas pisi DSM 18956 | reverse complement strand
GCATCATGCTGCTCCTGCGTAGCCAGCAGCTTGATGTCGTTGCCGGCGGCCAGGGCGATGCCGCCGCTCTGGCTGGCCGCTGCGGTGGAGGCCAGGGTGAGGTCGCGGCCGGCCTGCATCACGATGTCGTCGCCGGCGCCGAGCTGGGTGCCGCGCACGCTTTCGTCGTAGCTCGCGGTGGCCAGCGAGTTGCTCTTGGTGACCGTGCTGCGGTCGTGCGAGCTGCTGTCCACCGCAGCCTGGCTGTTGATGTCGCGCCCGGCTTGCAGGGCCAGGGTTTTGCCTGCGCCGACCTGCGCGGCGGTCAGAGTGAGGTCGTTGCCGGCTGCCAGCACCACGCTGCCCGCGCCCTGCACGGTGGTGCCGAGGTGGGTGGTCTCGCTGCTGCGCTGGAAGTTGCGGTCGTTGGCGGTGGTGTCGGTGCTGCGGGAGAGCGTCTGCGTGCTGAGGTTGAGGTTTTTGCCTGCCACCAGTTGGGTGACGCCGTCGGTGCCGGCGTTGCGAATCTGCGCGGCCTGCAGGTTGACGTCCCCGCCCGCCACCACCGACAACACGCCGTTGCCGTTGGTGCCGGTGACATACAGGCCGGCGACACGCTCGAGCTGGGTGGTGCTGTATTGGTGGTAGCCGCCGCCGCTGAGTGTTTCCACGGTGGAGGCAACGGTGATGTCGCCGACGGCCTGCACGCTCAGCGCGTCGACGGCGGTGACGCTGGCGCCTTCGATGCGGATGTCGCTGGCCGAGCGCAGCCCCACCTGGTTGCCGCTGATGCTGCCGCCCAGGTGTTCGATGCGGCCGGCGTCGATGGACACCAGCTGGCGTCCGGCGATGGTGCCGGTGTTCTTCAGGCCACCGGCCAGCGTGATGTCGACGTTGGCACCGGCCAGCAGCGCGCCGCCGGCATCGAGGTCGCCGGGGCGCAACCGCAGGTATACCTGCGGCACCAGCGCGGTGGTGGTGGTGCCATCGGGCAGGGTGACGGTCTGCTCCACCAGCCAGACGATGTCGCTGGTGAGCTGGGCCATTTGCGCCTCGGTCAGCGCCACGCCCGGGCGTAGATTCCAGGCCTTGCCGATGGTGGCGCCGGCATCCAGCAATGCCTGGTACTGGGTTTCGTCGCTCTGGTAGCCCTCGAGAAAACGCCGGCCGGTGAGCTGGCCGATCTGCTCGCGCACCAGTTTTTGCTCGTAAAAGCCATCGCCCAGGCGCTTTTGCAGCGCATCGGCGGAATAGCCCAT
>NZ_JPLE01000070.1 GCF_001010415.1 Xanthomonas pisi DSM 18956 | reverse complement strand
GCATCGGCGGAATAGCCCATTTGTGTGAAAATACAGGTGGCACAACTCGCTTGACGAGCCCCTTGTCACGAAGAAAAGTAGTTTCCGAACTCATCAATCCAGATCACTGAAGGGACCTCGTAGAAATATATATTTAGCTCTTCATCATTATCGTCAACGGCATCTTTTGGCCATCTTTCTTTGAGATATTTTATTATGTTATCGGTGCTTTCATTCCAATGTGCTTCAGTGTTCTCAATTGAAAGCTCAGGACTGGGGTTCATTGGAGAAATGTAGCAGTCAGCTCCTGGAGCGATGAACTTTATTTTTCCCTGATCGAGGAGTTTTTCTATAGCCGCGAAGAATATCTCTTTGCGCTTATAAAAATTAAGTTCAGGGTATTGTCCTTCAATAGAGCTAAAAAGTGCAGAAAGAGACAAGCCAAAAGAGTCTCGTGCCATTTCATTTATTTTTTCTATTTCCATCATTTTTCCGTTATGGATGTCTAATTAAAAATTTAATTTCTGGATTGTAAGTGGTGCCGGATGCTGACTTTGGTATATCAATAGTCCATGCTGGACCGGTTTGTGCCGAGGATGATGAAAAATTCCTTAAATTAAAATTACCTTTAGGTGTTTTTACCACATAAATTTCTCCCTTTCCAGGCACTGCTCGCGGATTAGGCATATTTGTCAGCCCTGTAAGCTCTAGGAAGTAATTTTTAATTTCCGTCTCAGTAGCCCCAAAGAAAATTCTGGCGTTCCCAGGATTGGGGAGTTCCAGTAAGGAACGATTTCCCATGTTAATCCCTGTTCTTGAATTTGACGGGTTAAATAAATCCTGTAATTCAAGTTCTCGATTTATTTCGGGCGGTTTAGTGGCTTCCGCTTCTTTGACCGGATGTTGCTTTACTGAAGTCCCTGCCTCACTATCTGCGTCCGCAGAAGCGACAGAAGGTCTTGGATTAAAAGCTTTACTCTCTGTATCTGCGGCTTTTATTGATTTTCGTATAATGCTGGTCAGTTGGCTTCCGACCAAGCCCCCCGCTTCTCCGACAGCAATACCTGCCCACATCAGGCGTTGAGTCGTCGCCCAATCAAGCCCTTCGACATAGCCGGCTTCAGCCCAACGCCCCTGATCTTTCAATAGAAGTTGATAGTTGTTCTTGAGCGCGAGCTCATCAAGGGGGCCGATCTGATCGCTATACCCGCTGAAGGCAATAGAGCCTATTCCCAGAAGCATCCCTTTTCCAATCGTTGCAAGGTCACCGCCTATGCTGGCTTGCTTGTTGGCATCATCATAGCCAAGATTCGTTCCTAAAAATTGTAGCTCCTGATTCCTTTGCGTTGGCGCATGATCAGGACTACGAATATCATCGAGATAGCTCTTTATCGACGGGTCGAATCGGGAGCCGTAAAGTGCATTTAGATTGACCGTGGGATCCTTCCACTCTTTGTCGGTACTCTGGAAGAATGCATGGCGATCCCCCATCGAATCTGTGTAGTAGCGCCCTTCCGACCCCTTGACGAGGAATGCCTCGGTAAGAGCGTCTGTGCCGTTCAGCGCAGCCCAGTTCTCGTCTTCTTTCGATGCAGCAAATCGATTCAGCCTGACGCGTGCTTCTTCTTCGGTGAGAACGAGGCCGTTCTCCGCCATGTAGTCGATATATTTTTCGACGACTTCATCGCTTTTTAAGAACTTCACTTCAGATGGATGTAACTGTCGATTATTTGTATCGGAATTGAACGCCGTCGCCGCGCCCGCCGCGCCACCCACCGCCACGCCTAGCCCAGCCGCAATGCCAGCACCCACAGCCTCCCGCACGCCGTCAGGCAAGTTCTTTGTCAGCTCGTTCAACATCGGGGCCGCTGTAGCAGCCGTTGCCGAACCTAGTGCACCTTGGGCCCCACCGCCTAGCAGCCCCATCGCTGTATGGGCAGCCACACGGTACTCACCGCCTTCATCCCACTTGGCCGCTTCCTCTTCCTTGCCTTGCAGACGCAACTCAGCTGCTTTATTGGTTGCGTACTTTCCGACTTCTCTTGAAGCCTGCTGCCCAAACGTCGCCGTGATCTCCGCACCCGCACTGACCTGCTGCTGCAATTTCTGGCCATCCCAGCCTTTCACCAGGCCATTGGCGCTATCGCCGGTGAGCACGTCGCGGTTCAGTGCTGCCAGCACATCGCTGACGCTTTGACCGGTCTTGGCCTGTTGGCCTGCCTGGTCGGTGATGACCAACGTGCCGCCGCTGATGCCGCTGGTGGTCAGCGAGGTGTCGCTGCCGCTCTTGCTCGAGTAACCGGCCGCCGCACCCTGCGCGCCGCTGCCCTGGTTTTGCCAGGACCAGCTGCTGCCCTGGTTAGTGGTCGGTGGTGTCTGGGTCTCGGTCTTGGCTCCTTCCTTGCCGTCGCTGCCGCCGGCAGCGTAGCCACCCGAGAGGCTGATGCCCTTGGCCTCATAGCTGCTGGTGTTGGTGATGTCGCTCACCGTCAGCGTGCCGGTCTGTAGGCGATTGGCACCGGCATCCACGGCCGCCTGGGTGCTGGCGATCACGCCACCCTTCAGGTCGGTGTTGCCGCCCACGCGGATATCGAAGCCGCCATCGCCGGCCTGGATGCCGCTTTGCTCGGTGACGCTGGCGAAGTCGCCGTTGACCTTGTTGCTGCTGTAGCTGGCGCTGGCACTGAAGCCCACCCCGAAGGTCACGCTGCCACCCACCGCCTTGTCCTTGCTGGCGTAGGTGCTGGTGTCCTGCAGGCTCTCGATGTTGAGATCGCCGCCGATGTCGGCCAGCACCGTATCGGCCGAGAGTACCGCGCCCTTCAGGGTGGTGTCGTTGCCGCTGATGATCGTTGCGGTCTTGCCTGCCGACAGGTGGCTGTTGCGCTGGGTAACGTCTTCGCCGTCCGCCTTGCCACGCGAGCCGCTGGCGCTGGCGGTGATGCCGGCAGCAAAGCCGTCCGCACCATAGGTCACCGCCACGCCGATCGCTGCACTCTTGCTCTTGCTGGTGCTGTGTTGTTCGAAGGTGTCCTGGGCCGCTTCCAACGTGATGTTGTTGTCCGCAGCCAGCAGCAGGTTGTTGCCGGCCT
>NZ_JPLE01000007.1 GCF_001010415.1 Xanthomonas pisi DSM 18956 | reverse complement strand
AGCCACCGCCACCGACAAAGCGCCCCGGCGAGCCGGAAACCAGGCCAGCCAACAGGCCGATGATGGCTGCACCGACGCTGGCCAACAGCAACGAAGTGAACAGCAGGGCGGCGCCGCCGGCGGCGACACCGGTCAACACCGCGCGCAACGGCCGCGGCAAGGCGCCGAGAATGCCGCGCGCCACCATGGCGACCACAAATCCGATGAACAACGCCATGATCCAGCCGCCACCGCCTGCACCGTTGCCCACACCCCCATCGGCGTGCCCGCTGACCGGTTCCGGCAGGGCTTCTCCCTCGATCAGGCCGGCCAGCGTCGCGGTCGCATCGCGAATGCCGCCGCCGTAGTCGCCCTCGCGAAAGCGCGGCGCCAGATACTCCTGGATGATGCGGTTGGCCACGATGTCGGGGATGGCGCCTTCCAGGCCATAACCGGGCTGGATCCGCACGCGGCGATCGTCCTTGGCCACCAGCAGCAGCACGCCATCGTCCACGCCCTGGCGCCCGATCTTCCACTGATCGAACACGCGCTGGGTGTATTGCTCGATCGCCTCCGGCTGGGTCGTCGGCACGATCAGGATCTGCAGCTGCGCGCCCTTGCGCTGCTGCAACGCCAGCGCCTGCTGCTCAAGCTGCTGGATCTGCGCCGCATCCAGGGTGCCGGTGACATCGACCACCGGGGAGCGCAAGGGTGGAATGGCCGCAAGGTCCTGCGCCAGCACCGAAGCGGGCAACAGCAGTAACGCCATTATCCAGAACACCCACCTGTCCATTTTCCGCATTACCAACTCCTACCTGATAAGTGCTGGCAATTCATCAGCACTGACACTTGGCTTTTCCTCCTCCGTGCGGGAGAAGGTGCCCCGAAGGGGCGGATCAGGGGACGAGCGACGCCACGCGCAGTGGGAACTCTGCAAGGGCTTGGCTACGTACCCTCACCCCAACCCCTCTCCCGAGGGGAGAGGGGCTTGATATCCCGCATCTGAACGTCGGTCGATCGAGCAGGCGATAGGGTGGCTGCCATCGCCAACGCAGCGATTGCCTCGACATGCCGTGCAGCACCCCGCGCAGTAGTTGGGACTGCGCGGTGCAGGTATTCAATGCGCAGGCTGCGGTTGCGGTTGCTGCTGCGGCGGTTGCTGCGGCGGCTGTTGCTGCGGCGCTTGCTGATTGCCGAAATCCACCTGCGGCGCGCGCGAGATCTGCGCTTCGTTTTCCACGCTGAAATTCGGCTTGGGCTGGTAGCCGAAGATCTTGGCGGTGATCACCTGCGGAAACGAACGGATGTAGGTGTTGTAGTCCTGCACGGTCTGGATGTAGCGGCCGCGGGCCACGGTGATGCGGTTTTCGGTGCCTTCCAGCTGCACCTGCAGGTCGCGGAACGACTGGTCGGACTTGAGCTGCGGGTAATTTTCGCTGACCACCAGCAACCGCGACAACGCGCTGCCCAGCTCGCCCTGCGCCTGCTGAAAACGCTTGAGCGAGGCTTCGTCATCGGCATTGACCTGGATCTGCCCGACGCGTGCACGCGCATTGGTGACTTCGGTCAGCACCTGGCGCTCCTGCTGTGCATAGCCCTGCACGGTACGCACGAGGTTGGGAATCAGGTCGGCACGGCGCTGGTACTGGTTCAGGACTTCCGACCAACCGGCTTTGACGCCCTCTTCCTTTTGCTGGATCGCGTTGTACCCGCACCCCGACAGAGAGGCGGTCAGGAGTAGCAATACCAGGGCACGCATCAGGACAGACATGCAGGCGATTCCGTTGAAAGAGTGCCGCAGCATGCCACGCGTCGGGTCAAGCCGGCATACACATGCCTGCGCCTGGCGCGCGCGGCATTGCTGCACACCCAAGCGGCCGAAGCTACGCACTGCGCGACGCTGTCGATCGGCGCTCCATCGCGACAGCGCTGGCGCCCAAGCCACTGCCAGCCGATGCATCGCAGCACCTGTCGCCAAGCCGATCCTGCGTTGCGCGAACCGACGAACGTCGCCAACCCGAGTGCCCAACGCGTCATTGCCAATCGCGTGGGTCCGAGCGCGGCATGCAACGCCCAGGGGAGAGAGCAGTAGCGTCCGATCCTGGGGGCGCCAGCGCGCAGTTGCCGCAGCAGCCCGCTGATACGGGAGGGTTCTAAAGACCGATACCGCCCTTCACAGTACCCGCGGCACCAGAATCACTCCCCAGCACAGCAGCACATTGAGCAGCAGCAGAAACACCGCTGCCGAGCCCATGTCCTTGGCGCGCCCGGCAAGCACGTGGTGCTCGGGGCCATAGCGTTCGATCACCGCTTCGATGGCCGAATTCAGCAATTCGGCGGCCAGCACGATCAATAACGGCGCGACCAGCGCAATGCGTTCCAGCGGCGACTGACCCAGCCAGATGCCCAACGGGGCCATGACCACGGCCAGGCAGACTTCCAGCCGGAACGAGGATTCGTGCAACCAGGCTGCACGCAATCCCTGCCACGACCAGATCGCAGCCTTGAGCATGCGGCGCGGTCCGCGCGGCACGTGTCCCAATTGATCGGCCACGCGTCAGTGCTTCCGGCCGCAAGGGCGCGTCGGGGGACAAGGAGAACGCATGGCATGGTCGCTGCTGGGGAAAGTGCGAATCTTGCACCGTGACGCTGCACACCGCCAGCCACGGTTCGGTTTGCCCTCAGCTCGCAGACTGCTGCACCATGGGCAGCCCGCTTCATTTCTGCAGGTTTTCGCATGACTCGATCCGCCTTGCGCGCACTGCTGTGCACCCTCGCACTGTGCACCAGCCACGCCATCGCCCAGGCCCATCCGGCGCCACACGCCGCACCTGCGGTGCCCACACAGATCTCCAACGCGGCCTGGGAAGAAGACATGCAGCGCTTTGCCGCCAGCGACGCGCGCCAGCCGCCGCCCAGGCACGGCATTGTGTTCGTCGGCAGTTCCTCGATCCGCTTCTGGGACACGCTGGCGCAGGATTTTCCCGGCAAACCGGTCATCAATCGTGGTTTCGGCGGCTCGGAAGTGCGCGACAGCACCTGGTACGCCGACCGCATCGTGATCCCGTATGCACCACGCCAGGTGCTGCTGTATGCCGGCGATAACGATCTCAACAGCGGCCGGACGCCCGAGCAGGTGCGCGATGACGTGGTCGCGTTCGTCGCCCGCATTCGGCGCGACCTGCCCGATACGCGCATCAGCTATCTGTCGATCAAACCCAGCCCCTCGCGTGCGCAATTGCTGCCGTCGGTGATCGCCGCCAATCGCCTGATCAAGGACGCACTCGCGCCTCTGCCGCGCGTGGATTTTGTGGATGTCTACACGCCCATGCTCGATGCCAAGGGCAAGCCGCGCCCCGAGCTGTTTCGCGAAGACATGCTGCACATGACTGCGGACGGCTATGCCCTCTGGCGCAAGGCCGTGGCGCCGGTACTGGAGCCAAAATAAGGGATTTTCCAAGCGATCCGATGGCGCAGGCCATCGGATCGCTGGATTGGCAGCGGCCGCCGCGAAAACCTCATGCCCAGGAGGCGCAGCAAGGACGCAGCGCATGGCAACGGCTGCACTCACCGTCCTGCATCGTAGATCCGATTCGCGTTCTCACCACCGCACGCAACGCCAGCGACGGTCCAGACAGCGCCAGCGGATGAAAGCGGGACGAATCACTTGAGGCATCCCGCACCTCGTCGCCCATGTGCGGATGGTGCATGAGCGCCTTCGTGCCGAAGCGATCGATCCACAACGCCGCGCCTGGCGGACAGCCACCGGCTTACGCCACCACGACCGCCACCGCCGTCCCCACGCCTGCCTCGCTGTGCAGTTCGATCCGCCAGCCGAAGCGATCGCACAGCCTGCGCACGATCGACAATCCCAGGCCGGTGCCCTGCGGGCGCGTGGGATCGGCGCGAAAAAACGGCTCGAACGCACGCGCACGCGCTTCTTCGCTCATGCCGATGCCGGTATCGCGCACCACGATGCGGTCCTGGGTCACTTCGACCTCGATGCTGCCGGTATCGGTATAGGCGCAGGCGTTGCGCAACAGATTGCTCAGCACCACCCGCATGACCCGTGGCGGCGCGAACATCTGCAGGCTGCGGTCGCCGACCATGTGCAAGGACACCGGCTTGTCGCCAAGCAATTCGCGGGCGCTCTCGACCTCTTCGCTGGCCAGCTCTGCCGCATCGAAGGTTTCGCTTTGCGGATCGATCTCCGCTTCGCGCGCCAGGATCAGGAACGCGTCGATGACCGCTTCCATGTCGCGGCCGGCGCGCTGGATACGACGCAGGCTGCGCTGGGTACGCTGCGATAGCTCGTCGTCGGCCAGCGCCATGTCGCTGGCCACACGGATCACCGTCAGCGGTGTGCGCAGCTCATGGCTGGCATCGCGGGTGAAATTGCGTTCGCGCGCAACGTGGTCGCTGACCCGCTGGCCGAGCGCATGCAATGCCGCGGCCAGTTGTCGGGTTTCGCCCTGCAACTCTGCGGGCAACCGGTCTGGCGACAATTCATCCACATCGGGGTTACGTGGGTCCCAGTGCGAGACGCGTCGCGCGAGCCAGCTGACCGGCGACACCAGGCGCTTGGACACGCGGTAGGTGAACCAGGAAACGCCGTAGATCCCCAGCAGCACGATGATGGCCGGCACCACGCCGAACCACAGCGTCAGATGCGCGGCACGCGAGCGCGGAAATACCAGATACAAGCGTCCTTCGGGGCGCTGATCCACATAGACCAGCGCATCGGCAGCGGCCACCTCGCTGAAACCCGGCGACAGCGTTTGCAACGCGCGCGGCGCCGCGTCGGCGGAGGTGCCGGCAGGCGAGAAATACCCTTGGATATTGCGTGTGTTCGGCGGCCGGTTGTCCGGTGCGCTCTTGTGCATGCGCCAGAAATGCACTGCCTCGTCGGCAAGCACGGTGCGCACCAGGCTGTACTTGATCACCAAGGAAATCAGATACCCGCCAAGCACGATCGCCAAGCTCGCCAGCGCGACCTGCAGCAGGAAGGCAAGACGTATTTTTCGCGGGAGCCCGTGTGGCATTGCTGCATCCAGGAAACAGCGCCGGATTATAGGCAACGCTTCCGTGAGTCCATCGTGCAACCGGTCAGCGGCACGGGAGAGCGAGCGGCGCGGGGGCGCCTGCAGGAGCGGCCGGCCGCCGAGCGGCAGCCGGCCGGCGACATCAGGTCATCGGTTGGGCGATGTCGGCAATGCGATAGCCAGCGCTCTGCACGGTATGCAGCAGCGGGCGATCGAACGGCTTGTCGATGATCTTGCGCAGGTTGTACAGATGGCTGCGCAGGGTGTCCGAATCCGGCAACCCATTGCCCCAGATTTCGCGCTCGATTTCCTGGCGGGTCACCACGCGCGGCGATTCGCGCATCAGGATGGTGAGCAGGCGCAGACCGATCGGCGAGAGCTGCAGCTCGGTGCCGGCGCGGGTGGCGCGCATGCTGACCGGATCGAGCACCAGGTCGGCGACCTTAAGCACTTCCGAGCCAACCTGGCGGCGCTCGCGGCGGATCAGGGCACGCAGACGCGCTTCCAGTTCCTGGATCGCGAACGGCTTGGTCAGGTAGTCGTCGGCACCGAAGCCCAGGCCGGTGAGCTTGTCGTCCAGCGTATCGCGGGCGGTCAGCATCAGCACCGGGGTGGACTTGCGTGCGTCGTTACGCAGGCGGCGACACACTTCAATGCCGTCCAGACGTGGCAGCATGAGATCCAGCACGACCACGTCGTAGCTGTTCTCGGCGGCCAGACGGTAGCCGTCCAGTCCATCCTGCGCGTAGTCGACCTCGAAGCCACGGCCTTCCAGGTACTCGCCGATCATTTCAGAGATATTGCGGTTGTCTTCGACGACCAGCACGAGGCCGGACGTTTCCTTGGTCTGACGCATGGACTTTCCTCGGTCTTCAGCTTTGTGAAACATGCCGGATCGGCAGTGGAAAGGGCGTGAAGACCAACTAACGTTAGACGACGCGCGGGGTCAGCGGCCCAGCAGCGGGCGCAGCGCGGGCCATACCGTTTCCAGCACCTTGGGCTGGGCCGCCGCGGTCGGGTGCAGGCCGTCGGCCTGCATCAACCCAGGCTGCAGGGCCACCTTCTCCAGAAAGAACGGTACCAGCGCGGTGTTGTACTGTTTGGACAGGTCGGCGTAGGTGGCTTTCAGGCGCTCGCGGTAGGCCGGGCCGTAGTTCGGCGGCACGTCGATGCCCAGTAACAGGACCTTGGCGCCGGCCTGCTGGCTGAGCTGGATCATCTTTTCCAGGTTGCCCTTGAGCTGGGCCGGGGTCAGCCCGCGCAGCGCATCGTTGCCGCCGAGTTCGATCACCACGACGCCGGGGTGGTGCTTTTGCAGCAGCCCAGGCAGTCGGGTCAGCGCGCCGGACGTGGTCTCGCCGCTGATGCTGGCATTGACGACCGGCGGTGGCGTCGCCATGTCACGTTCCAGGCGTTGGTCGAGCAAGGTGACCCAGCCGGACTGCACCGGGATGTTGTGCGCAGCGCTCAGGCTGTCGCCGACAACCAGGATCGGCGCGGTCGTCACCGGACTTTTGGCAGAGGCAATTCCCGGCGCGAGCAGGGAGAGTGTCAGCAGCCACAGGACCAGCGCGCCACATCGCAGTGTTCTTTCACGCATTCGGAGATTCCTCATCGACAGTCTGGCCCCCCGCTCCAGCACCCGCACCGCCATCGACGTTCGCGAGGTCGGCAAATCCGTCAGTGGACCGGAGGGAACACTCCACATCCTCGACAACGTGAGCTTGACGGTCAGTGAAGGCGACAGTATCGCCATCGTTGGCGCCTCCGGTTCGGGCAAGACCACCCTGCTCGGCCTGCTTGCCGGGCTGGACCTGCCCACCCGTGGCAGCATCGCGCTGTCCGGCCAGGACCTGGGCCAGCTCGACGAAGAAGCGCGTGCCGCCCTGCGCGCGCGCGAGGTCGGCTTCGTGTTCCAGAGCTTCCACCTGCTGCCGGCCCTGACCGCCGAAGAAAACATTGCGCTGCCGCTGGAACTGGCCGGGCGCGAAGACCCTGCGCGGGTACGCGAGGTGCTGGAGGCGGTCGGCCTGAGCGCACGTGCGCGGCATTACCCGCGCCAGCTGTCCGGTGGCGAGCAGCAGCGCGTGGCGCTGGCGCGCGCGTTCGTGGCCAAGCCGCGCATCCTGTTTGCCGACGAGCCCACCGGCAGCCTGGACCAGACCACCGGCGCACAGATCAGCGACCTGCTGTTTGCGCTCAATGCCACCAGCGACACCACCCTGGTGCTGGTCACCCACGACATGACCCTGGCGCAGCGTTGCCATCACATCTACCGCATCGACAGCGGCCGCCTGCATGCACAGACCGGTCCTGCCGCATGAACGTGCTGCGACAGGCCGCGCGCGCGGTGCGTCGCGAATTCCTGGCCGGCGACCTGCTGACCGTGTTCGCCGCGCTGGTGCTGGGCGTTGCGGTGATGACGGCGGTAGGCACCCTGGTGGATCGGGTGACGCTGGCATTGACCTCCAGCGCGGCAGAAGTGCTCGGCGGCGATCTGGGCGTCACCGGGCGCCAGGAGATTCCGGCCGGCTTTGCCGACGAGGCACAGCGACGCGGGCTGCAGAGTACGCGCATGGTCAGCTTCCCCAGCGTGCTGTTCCATGGCGATGCCAGCCAGATGGCCAATATCCGCGGCGTCGGCGCCGGCTATCCGCTGCGCGGTCAGTTGCTGGTGTCCAGGGACGGCAGCGGCGGCGAAGGCAGCCCTGCCACCGCACCGCCGCCGGGCCAGGCCTACGCCGACCCGCGGCTGCTGGAAGCGCTGGGCCTGCGCGTGGGCGAGCAGCTGGAATTCGGCGCCGGCCATCTGACCATTACCGGCGTGCTGCGCGCCGAGCCGGATGCCTCGGGCGAGTTGATGCAGCTGTCGCCGCCGCTGCTGGTCAATCGTGCCGACATCGAGGGGGCCGGCCTGCTGGGCCCGGGCAGCCGCGCCTCCTACCGATTGATGTTTGCCGGTGCGCCGGACGCGATCGCCGACCTGCGCGCCTGGCTCAAGCCGCGCGCCAGCGAGTACCGCCTGGTCGGCATCGAAGACACCCAGCGCGGCATGCGCGCCGCGTTCGATCGCGCCGGGCGTTTCCTGGCCCTGTCGGCCCTGCTGGCGGTGTTGTTGTCCGGCGTCGCCACTGCGCTGGCGGCCAACCGGTTTGCGATGCGGCGCATCGACACCGTGGCAGTGCTGCGCTGCCTGGGCGCCAAGCAGCGCGACATCCTGGCGATGCTGTCGCTGCAGCTGCTGTTGACCGCGATCCCGGCCTGCCTGGTCGGCATCGGCTTGGGGATGCTGGCGCAGGAAGGCCTGGTACAGGCGCTGGGCAGCCTGATCCCGAACCGGCTGCCGCTGCCCCAGGCCAGGCCGGCCCTGGCCGGTGCAGGCATCGGCCTGGTGCTGCTGCTGGGCTTCGGCCTGCCACCGCTGCTGCGGCTGCGCAACGTGCCGCCGATGCGCGTGCTCAACCGCAGCTTTGCCGCAGTGCCGCCGAGCTCCTTGCTGGTGTATGCGGCCGCCTTGGCCGCCACGCTGGCGCTCACCGTCTATGCCACCGGCAACCTGGTGCTGGCCGGCTGGGTGCTGGGCGGCCTGGCCGCGCTGGCGCTGGTGGCGATGCTGCTGGGGCTGGGCTTGCTGGCGTTGCTGCGGCCGATCCAGCACCGTCTGCGCGGGGCCTGGAAGCTGGGCCTGGCCTCACTGACGCGCCGACGCGGATTGAGCGTGGTGCAGCTGGTCGGCCTGTCGCTCTCGTTGTGCGCGCTGTTGCTGCTGGCGGTGGTCGGCCCGGGTCTGCTCGGCCAATGGCGCGACCGCCTGCCTGCCGATACGCCCAACTACTTCCTGATGAACATCCAGCCCGAGCAGACCGAGCCGGTGCTGCAGACCTTGCGCGGCCTGGGCGTGGATAACGCGGCGGTGGAGCCGTTTTCCACCGGCCGGCTGGTGGCGATCAACGACAAGCCCCCCGTACGCGGCGACCGCGACCCGCAGGACGATGGCGACGGCGACAACCGCCCGGTCAACTTTTCCTGGCGGCATGCATTTCCGCCGGCCAACACCTTGCTGCAAGGCAAGTTCTGGAGCGCCGACAGCACGCAGGCCGAGGCGTCAGTGGAGGAAGGCTGGGCACAGCGCTATCAGCTCAAGCTCGGCGACCGCATCACCTTGTTGCTGGGCGAACAACAGCGCAGCTTCACCGTCACCAGCATCCGCAAGGCCGATTGGGATTCGTTCCGGGTCAACTTCTTCCTGCTGCTCAACCAGGGCGCGGTGGGCGATGCGCCGTACAACCTGATTTCAGCCTTCCATCTGCCGCCCGGCAACGCGCCCAAGCTGGCATCGCTCAGCCGCGACTACCCCAATATTTCGGTGTTGGACATCGACGCGATTCTCGGCCGCGTGCGCGAGGTGATCGACCAGGTGGCGCAGGCCGTGCAGCTGGTGATGGGCTTCAGCCTGCTGGCCGGCGTGCTGGTGCTGCTGGCTGCGCTGCAGGCCACTGCAGGCGAGCGCCGCTACGACAGCGCAGTGCTGCGCACGCTGGGCGCGCGGCGCGGGCAGTTGCGTGGCGCCGTGCTGGTGGAATTCGGCGCATTGGGGCTGCTGGCTGCGGGCCTGGCGGTCACGGCCGCGGCCGTCATCGGCGCAGTGGTCGGGCAGCAGGCGTTCGACATCGCACTTGCACCGGATTGGCCGCGGCTGCTGCTGGGCGGCGCGTTCGGGCTGGCGTTGAGCCTGCTCGCCGGCTGGTCGGGTACCCGACGCATCCTGTCCACGCCGCCGGCCTTGGCGCTGCGCACGGAATAAGGCCGGCCAAGCGCCGGCCCAGTGGTGGCGATTGGCCAAGGATTGCGCCACCGGATGCGCTGCATGACGCATTGTCATGCAGCGCTGCGCCTGCCGCCGGGTCAGCCATCGCCTGCGTTGCAGTGCATATACCTGCAGCGCATAAGCACCTTGCCAATCGTACGTTCGCAGCGGCGGCATGACTGCCTAGAGTGACCAGTCCGGTCGCCGTTCGGGCGGCCTTTAGCTGTCGTCGAGGTGCCAACGTCATGGCTAGCGTGAGTTCTGCAGCGCGCGTGCAATCGCCGCGCAACGATTCCATCGTCGCGCAGGCGTCGACCGTGCGGATCGTGCCGTTCGACGCGCCACTGGGTGCGGAAGTCCTTGGGCTGGATCTGTCGCAGCCGCTGGATGCCGCCACCTTCGCGCGCATCCACGCCGCGCATCTGGACCATCACGTCCTGGTGTTCCGCGATCAGCGCATCACGCCGGCGCAGCAGGTGGATTTCAGCCGTCGTTTCGGAGCGTTGCAGATCCATGTGCTGCGCAACTTCCAGCTGCGCGGGCATCCGGAAGTGCTGGTGGTGTCCAACATCAAGGAGAACGGCGAGCCGATCGGGCTGGGCGATGCAGGGCATTACTGGCACTCGGATCTGTCGTACAAGCAAACGCCCAGCCTGGGTTCGCTGCTGCATGCGCAGGAACTGCCCAGCGAAGGTGGCGACACCTTGTTCGCCAATCAGCATCTGGCCTGGGCAACGCTGCCCGAGCCGCTCAAGCGTCGCGTGCAGGACCTGCGGGCCGAACATAGTTATCTGGCCAAATACGAGGAGCTGCGCGCACGCAACCCGTGGCGCCCGGCGCTGACACCCGAACAGATTGCCGAAGTCGAACCGGTGCAGCATCCCATCGTGCGGACGCACCCGGAAACCGGGCAAAAGGCGCTGTTTGTCAGCGAACACTTCACCACCCGTGTTGTCGGGCTGCCCGAGGACGAAAGCCGTGACCTGCTGCAGCTGTTGTTCGAACACAGCACGCGCGCGGCGCTGGTGTACCGGCATCAATGGCAGCCCTACGACATGGTGTTCTGGGACAACCGCTCGGTGATGCACCTGGCCGCCGGCACCCCCGATCACCTGCGCCGCCGGCTCAACCGCACCACCATCGAAGGCGACGCGCCGTTCTGAGCGTGCGCCTGCCCCCTCCCCCTTTCGACTGGAGCGCCGCATGTGTCTGACCCTCACCTCTCACGCACCTTCGCAGCGCCGCACAATCTCAAAGCGTGTCGCGGTATTGCTGCTGGCAGCACTGCCGTTGCTGCTGAGCGCCACCGCGCAGGCAGAAGGAAAGCTGCGCATCGCCAAGCAGTTCGGCATCGTCTACCTGCTGCTGGACGTGGCGCAGGAGCAGAAGCTGATCGAGCAGCAAGGCAAGGCCGCCGGCCTGGACATCGACGTGCAGTTCCTGCAGTTGTCCGGCGGCGCGGCCGTCAACGATGCCTTGCTCACCGGTTCGATCGATATCGCAGGTGCTGGGGTCGGGCCGTTGTTCACCATCTGGGACCGCACCCGTGGTCGGCAGAATGTGCGCGGCGTGGCCTCGCTGGGCAATTTCCCGTACTACCTGATCAGCAACACTCCGCGCATCAAGAGCATCGGCGACTTCACTGCGCAGGACCGTATTGCGGTGCCGGCCACCGGCGTGTCGGTGCAATCGCGGTTTCTGCAGCATGCCTCGCAACAGCGCTGGGGCGACAAGGGAACCCATCAGCTGGACCCCCTGCAGGTGGCATTGCCGCACCCGGATGCCGCCGCGGCAATCATCCGTGGACGCAGCGAAATCACTGCGCATTTCGCCAGCCCACCGTTCCAGGAGCAGGAGCTTGCGCGCAACCCGGCCGCCCATATCGTGACCAGTTCCTACGACATCGAAGGCGGCCCATCGTCGGCCACGGTGCTGTACGCCACCGAGAAATTCCGCCGCGACAATCCCAAGACCTATCGCGCCTTCGTCGCCGCATTGGATCAGGCGGCGAAATTCGTCACTGCGCACCCGGAGCAGGCGGCGGACATCTTTTTGCGTCGTAACGGGTCGAGCATCGACCGCGCGCTGGTCCTGCAGATTCTCAAGGACCCCAAGGTGCAGTTCACCGTGGCACCGCAGAACACGCTGAAGCTGGGCACCTTCATGCAGCACAGCGGTGCGATCAAACAGGCACCCGCCAAGGTGGGCGATTATTTCTTCGATGATCCGCTGATTGCGGGCGGGAGCTGAGCGATGCGTGTGCCGCTGCTGCAAGTCGATCACGTCAGCCTGGAATACGCCTCAGCGCAGCGCGTGGTACGCGCCACGCATCGGGTGCGTTTCGATGTGCATGAAGCCGATCGCTTCGTGCTGCTGGGGCCGTCGGGTTGCGGCAAATCCACCCTGCTCAAGGCGGTGGCCGGCTTCGTCACCCCGCGCGAGGGGCAGATCCGCCTGGATGGCAACGCGGTCACCGGGCCGGGGCCGGATCGCGTCGTCGTCTTCCAGGAATTCGACCAGCTGGCGCCCTGGAAGACCGTGCGTGAGAACGTGGTCTTCGGCCTGCGCGCAGCGCGCAAGCTCGGCCGCGCCGAAGCGCACGAGCGTGCCGACGACAGCCTGGCGCAGGTCGGGTTGAGCGCATTTGCCGAGGCCTACCCGCACACCTTGTCCGGCGGCATGAAGCAGCGCGTCGCCATTGCACGCGCGCTGGCGATGCGTCCGCGGGTGCTGTTGATGGACGAGCCGTTCGCCGCCCTCGATGCATTGACGCGTTCGCGCATGCAGGAACAGGTGCTGGAGCTGTGGGAGCAATTGCGCTTCACCCTGTTGTTTGTCACCCATTCCATCGAGGAAGCGCTGGTGGTCGGCAATCGCGTGCTGCTGTTGTCGCCGCATCCGGGCCAGGTGCGCGCCGAGCTCAACGCGCATGCGTTCGGCCCGCACAGCGCCGGCAGCGTGGCGTTCCAGCAAACCGCGCAGCGCATCCATCGGCTACTGTTCGACCTGCCCGACGATGCCCTGGATGATGCCAAGGTGGCGCCGCTGCGTCGCCCGGCCGAGCGCCAACGCGAGGCGCTGCCATGAGCCGCAGCAACGCCGCCGCGCTGCCGCCACTGCCACCGGTGCGGGCCGAGTACGAAGTCGCCCTGCAGCCGCTGGACCCGGCATTGGTTGCAGCCGCCGCGCCGACGCGCTGGCAGGCGCCGCCATGGTTGCGCAAGGCGCTGGTGCTGGCGGTGCTGGTGGCGGGATGGGAGATCGCCGCGCGGGTGATCGGCGACGATCTGATGCTGCCGAGCGCATGGCAGACCGCACACGCGTTTTACGATGGGCTGCTGTCGGGTGAGTTGCTGCGCCGCGTGGGCGCCTCGCTGCGGGTGCTGGCGCAGGGATATGTGCTTGGCGTGGTGCTGGCTTTCGTGCTGACCGCCGTGGCCGCGTCCACGCGCTGGGGCCGCGATGTGCTGGGCACGCTGACGGCGATGTTCAACCCGCTGCCGGCCATCGCGCTGCTGCCGCTGGCCCTGCTGTGGTTCGGGCTGGGCACCGGCAGCCTGGTGTTCGTGCTGGTGCACTCGGTGCTGTGGCCGCTGGCGCTGACCACCTACGCCGGCTTCCAGGCGGTGCCGGAAACCCTGCGCATGGCCGGACGCAATTATGGCCTGCGTGGCCCGCGCTACGTGGCGCAGCTGCTGATCCCGGCCGCCCTGCCGGCGATCCTGTCCGGCCTGAAGATCGGCTGGGCGTTCGCCTGGCGCACCCTGATCGCGGCCGAGCTGGTGTTCGGCGCCACCTCCGGCCAGGGCGGCCTGGGCTGGTACATCTTCCAGAACCGCAATGAGCTCTACACCGACAAGGTGTTCGCCGGCCTGGCCATGGTGATCGTGCTGGGACTGCTGGTGGAAGGCGTGGTGTTCCAGGCCATCGAGCGACTGACCGTGCGCCGCTGGGGCATGCAGCGCTAGCGGGATGCGCGCGGGAGCCGCGCTGCGAGACCGAGCGCTCTACCTAGAGCGTGTTATGCACTTTGAGATGAGATGCGTTGGCCGTCAGCGGTGCGGAGCGGGTGCTGCGTGGCGCCGGCTTGGCTGGCGCCAAGGCAAGCCGCGCGGCGCCCGCTCCGTGCCGCTGACGGCCANNCGCGCCACAGGACGCTTCGCATTCACCTCAAAGTACATAACACGCTCTAGCCATGGCGCATGCGAGCGCTTGGCATCGGCCTTTCGACGGCCTGAACCCGCATGCCGGACTCATCGGCACGGTCGCGTGCGCTTAACGGCGCTGGCTTATGCTGCCGGCCCCTTTCCTGCCGTCCGCCGTCATGCCCACCGCCCCCTTCACTGCTTACCTGTACCCAATCCTGCTGCTGCTCGCCAGCAACGTGTTCATGACCTTCGCCTGGTACGGGCATCTGAAGTACAAGAGCACGCCGCTGATGATCGCGATCCTGGTCAGCTGGGGCATCGCGTTTTTCGAATACTGCCTGCAGGTGCCGGGCAACCGCCTGGGCAGCGCGGTGTATTCGGCACCCCAGCTCAAGGGCATGCAGGAAGTGATCACCCTGCTGGTGTTCGCCGGCTTCTCGACCTTCTACCTGGGCCAGGCGCTGAAGTGGAATCACTGGGCCGCGTTCGGCTTGATCCTCGTGGCTGCGTTTTTGATGTTCAAGGAATAACCGCCGTCTTGCACGTGGGAGCGCACCCGGGCGCGATGGGCGTTCCCCGGAAAGCCGCGTCGCGCCCGGGTGCGCTCCTACGACGTCCGGGTGCGGCATTCGCCGGCGCCTCGACAGCCTCCCTGGGCCAATTGCTGGAAAGGAATCAAGCAGGGCCCTGCAGGAGCGCGCGGGCGCGCGATGCGGCGGTATCGGTAAGGCCTCATCGCGCGCCAACGCGCTCCTACGCATCAGGCGATGTGTTTAATTGGCGCGCTCCACCCACTGCGCAAACACCGCATCGATCTGCGCGTCCTTGACCCGCTTGCCCTTCTGCACGGTCTCGGCCTGTTCGAACATCGGCATGATCATCGCCATGCCATCGGGTTTGGTTTTCAGATGCAGGCCTGGCGGCATGTCCAGGAATGCGGCCCAACGCGTACGCACCTTGGCCCAGTAGCCTTGCGTGCCCTTCCAGTAGGCGTAGGCCGGGGCGAAATCGACCTCGGTGGTCTTGCGATAGTCGTTGAAGCCGAACTCGCGCGCGATCGCCTGCTGGCTGCCATCGGGCTTGCGCAGCACCTTGGTGTTGAACTGTTCGTGCGTCCAGCCGTTGGGCGTGAGCGTATGGCGGTTGATGACCGACAGCGCGTTGTAGTCGCTGCGCTTGGTGTATTCGCGGCGCGGCAAGGGGCGCCAGCTCAGGTCGCTGGTCCAGGTCGGGTGACCATCGGCGTAGTCCCAGCGTCCGCTACCGCAATAGCGCGGTGCATCGCTCACCTCGAAGACGCATTGGGTCCAGGCACCGGCAGTCACCGCCGCCGGCACTGCGCGCACCTGCCAGGTCTGCTCGGAGGTGAATTCGAAGCGCTGCGGCGCCTCGTAGACCCAATCCTGCCGCCAGTGTTTGGTCACATGCCTGGTCTTTTCATCCACCAGCAGGTGCTGCAGCACGATCTTGCGTGGCGTGTCTTCGACCACGATCACCACCTCGCTTGCGCCGCTGCGCATCGCCGATGCGCGCTCGTAACCGGGCTTGAGCAGCACGGTTTCGTCGAAGGCGAAATCCACTGCGTATTCGCCCTGCATCGCCAGGATGCTCTGGCGATCGCGATCGCGCTCGGGTTGCGCGGCCGCGGCGGCGACCACCGGTAACAGGCTCAGCATCACGGCAGGAACATACGGAAACAATCGGCTCATCGGAACTCTCGGTCGTGGTCGTGGAAACGTCAGCGGCGCAGGCGCAGCAGCGACGTGGTCATGTCGGTGGGATCGGTACCGCGCGAGCTGGCCTGCATCGCACGCGAGGCGGCAGCGCGTGCGCAACAGCAATCGTCCACGGCCACACGTCCGTCGATGCCTTCTTCGCGGGCCAGTCGCGCGGCAACCTCGGCGCCCAGCGCGGAGACGGTCGCAAGACTGGCGACCAGCGGCAGCTGGCGATTGGCCGTGGACTGCAGGCGCAGCGCGCTCAACCGCCAGCTCTCGCCGCGCATGCGCCCGGCCAGCCGACGCCATAAGCGCTCGCCGACGCCCAGTCCGTGCGTTTCCGCCGGCAATGGCGGCAAGCGCGAGACCAGGCGATCCCAACTCAAAAAATCGCTGTCCGGCAACAGGTGCAGGCGCCAACAGCATTGGCCGTCGTCACCGAAGAACCAGATGCTTTCGCGCACGCCATCGCTGTCCACCTGGCGCGAGGCGGCCGCGTCGACCGCGTGCCGCCAGCCATCGAGCTCATTGCCCAGCGCCGGACGATACAAGCACAGCACCGTGCCCAGCGCCGACAACTGCGCTGCGCGCGGCAATGCTGCGCGGCTGGCACGTGCACCCGAGGACAACGGCAGTGTGCGGGCGATGGGCATGGCGGCTACCAGCTCACCGCCAGGCTGACCGACGCCGTGCGCCCGGCGCCGGTGAAGCGATCCAGCACCGTGCTGCTGGCCAGCGTGCCGTTGGGCAGCGCGTTCCAGTCCACATAGCGGCGGTCGGCCAGATTGAAGATGCCGGCGGTGACCTTGGCGCCAGGGGCGAATTCCCAGTGGCCCATCACATCCAGCGTGGCGTAGCCGGCCGGCGTGTAGTAGCTGTCCAGCTGCGGGCGACGCTTGCGGGCGACGACCGTGCCGATCAGTTCCGCACCCCAGCCATCGCTGTCGAAGGCGACGCCCAGCGTGCCGCGCAACGGGTCGACCGAATTCAGCGGGGTGTCGTCGGTGAGGTTGTCGCCTTCCGAATAGGCCACCGCGCTGTTCAACGACCAGCCCTGCCAGCCGGCCAGCGCGCCAAGATCCAGACCGCCACGCGCTTCGGCGCCCTTGATCACCACATCGTCGACATTGCGCGACTGGAACAGCAGCAAGCCTTCCGCGTTGACGCCGGCCGGTGCATAGGATTCGATGAAGTTGCGGTAGTCGGTGTAGTACACGCTCACGCCCAGATAGCCCACGGCATCGTTGAAGCGCAGCCCCAGCTCGCCGCCGCGACTGGTTTCCGATTTCAGATCCGGATTGGCGATGGCGGTGTAGCGCGCCTGCAGATTGGTGAAGCCGATATTGACGTCGTTGTACGGCGGCGCACGAAACCCGTGCGCATAGTTGGCATACGCCGACCAGGCTTGCGAGAAGCGCCACACCGCGCCGAATTTGGGCGACACCTGCGTCTGGTCGATGGTTGCGACCGCCACGCCCGGATTGTCTTCGCGGAAGATGCCGTCCAGCTGCGGCGCCAGACGGAAGTAGTCCACGCGCACGCCCGGGGTCAGCGACAGCCTGCCATCCAGCAGGCGGATTTCGTCCTGCGCGTACAGACCGAGCTTGGTGGTTTCGCTCTTCGGGAAATCGCGCACCGGAAACACGTCCTGGCCCACCCGGTTGCTGACCGCGCCATTGGCCAGATTCACCGAATACCCGTCACGCTTGGCGCGCGTATCGGTCCAGGTGCCGTCCAGGCCGTAGGTGATGTCGTGCGTCAGCGCCGCGGTCTCGATGTGCTTGTGCGCATTGATCAGCACGCCATACACGCGCTGGTCGAAATTGTGTTCGTTGTGGCGGCGCGTGTTGTTGCCACGCAACTCGTCGGTGCGTTGCAGGCTTTCGCTGTCCTGGCGATAGAACTGCCACTGCAGGTCGTCGGCCAGCGCTGCGTCCAGTGCGTCCAGCTCATGCCGCAGCGACACCCGCGCACGGGTCTGATGATCGCGACCGTCCTGCGACAGGATGCGCAGCGATGGCGTCGTCACCCGCGGGTCGATGCCGCTCAGCGCTTCGATGCTGCCGTAGTCTTCATTGCCTTCGACAGTAAGCTTGAAACGTTGCTGCGCGTTCGGTGCGTAGACCAGTTTGGCCAGCACGCTGCGCCCGTCGACGGTCTGCGGATTGGACGCGGTACGCGTGACGTCGCGACTGCGGTTGTCGCCCTGGTTCTGCGCTTCCTGGCCCTGGCGATGCGCCACGGCCACCATGCCGCTCCAGCGCTCGCCGCCGAATGCCGCAGTGGCGCCGGCAAACAGGCCGTTCCAGTCGCCTTCGTACCCGAACTTCACACCGAGATAGCTGCGCTTGTCGGCGCTCAGGTAATCCGACGGGTCCTTGGTGACGAACGCCACCACGCCACCCAGCGCATCGGAGCCATACAGCGAGCTGGCCGGCCCACGCACGACCTCCACCCGCTTGAGCGTTTCAAGATCGACGAAATTGCGGTTGGCATTGAGATAGCTGCCGAACGCGAAGGTGTCCGACACCGGTACGTTGTCCACCAGGATCGCGACGCGGTTGCCGTCCAGCCCGCGAATGCGGATGCCGCTGGCGCCGGCAAAGCGGCCGCTGTTGCTGGTCACCGACACGCCGGGCGTGTAGCGGAACAGATCCCTGAGTTCGCGTACCAGTTGGTTGTCCAGTTGTTCGCGGTCGATGACATCCACCGTGCCCGGCACGTCGATCAATGCACGCTGGGTGCGCGTGGCAGTGACCTGCAAACGATCGAAGTCGCGTACCTCACGCGCAGCATCGCCACCAGCGTCTGATTCGGCAGCGTGGGCACACAACGGAACAGCGGGCAGCGCAAGCGATAGCGCGACCACCAGCGGATGCAGGCGAATCATCTAGGGACCTTTGCGGGAGACCCCCGGCAGCGCACGCTGTGGCATGCCGCATGCGGCAACCGGGGGTGGAGAGGGAAGCGATGGGCAGCGGCGGCGTGCCCATATCGATCGTAGTGTGCGGATGCCGGTCGTCACTGCCGCACTGCACAGTGCGACAGGACGTGGCCTGCGAATCCGCAACCATCGCGTGGCGCGCGTTGAAGCGATTGCGCGACGCGTCTGCCTTGGAGCGACGCGTTGACGATCAGGATCGAGTCGCCAGCGCAGGCTCGGCGGGAGTTACTTGGTCAAAATGAGCTTGTCGTTACTGGTATGGCGCAGGCGATAGACGCGGTCGCCGTGCTGGATCAGCACTTCGCGACGGCCCTTGAGCAGCGCCTCGCTGCTGATGAGATCTTCGGCAGGAACGACACGCGGGACGGCGCGGTCGCGCAGGTTGACCGGTTCGGAGCGGAGCAGCACGGGATGAGCGGTCATGGTCTGGTTCTCCAGGCGGTTGGCCAGGCAAATAATAACCATTCTCATTTAATGATCAAGAGCCATTCTCATTTGGATCGCTTGATCTTTAGATGAATTCGCACTTCTCGATTGACACAGTCAATTGGCGACCTTCTACGACTCAACGTGTCGCCGCGTCCACCCGCGCCCAGCCCGCCGCATCGACCTGCGCCAATGTCTCCAGCGCCCCCAGGTTTTCTTCCAGCTGAGAGACCCGGCTTGCGCCCAGGATCACCGTGGACACATGCGGGTTGCGCAAGCACCAGGCGATGGCCAGCCGGGCTGGCGAATGCCCGAGCTCGGCAGCCACTGCGCAGAACGCGCGGGCCCGTTCGAGACGGCGCGACTCCTGAGTGCCCAGGACTTCGTCCTGCAGCCAGGCATTGTCCGGCTGGCCCAGCCGGCTGTCGGCCTCCACGCCGAGGTTGTATTTGCCGGTCAGCAGGCCCGACGCCAGCGGCGACCAGATGGTGGTCCCCAGCCCGCCCTCGCACAGCGGCGCGTACTCGCGCTCCAGCCGCTGCCGGTGCAGCAGGTTGTACTGCGGTTGCTCCATTGCCGGCGCATGCAGGTGTTCCTGCTCGGCGATGGCGATGGCCGTCCGCAACTGCTCGGCGCTCCATTCGGAGGTGCCCCAGTACAGCACCTTGCCCTGGCGGATCAGTGCGTCCATCGCGCGCACGGTTTCCAGGATCGGCGTGTCCGGGTCGGGCCGATGGCAGAAATACAGATCCAGATACTCCACCCGCAGGCGCCTGAGCGCTGCATGGCAGGCATCGGTGACGTGCTTGCGCGAGAGCCCGCGCTGGGTCGGGCGCGGACTGTCCACCGCGCCGAAGAACACCTTGCTCGACACGCAGTAGCCATCGCGCGGCAGGCGCAGATCGGCGATCACATCGCCCATCACCTCTTCGGCGCGGCCGCGTGCGTAGACCTCGGCGTTGTCGAAGAAATTGATGCCGTTGTCCCAGGCCGCGGCGATCAGGTTGCGCGCTTCGCCGCGCCCGATCTGCTTGCCGAAGGTCACCCAGGCCCCGAACGACAAGGCCGACAATTGCAGCCCGGTGGAACCCAGACGACGATAAAGCATGGCGATCTCCTGCAACCTCCAGGGCACCTGCCCCGGACCGGCTTGCGCAGTTTACCGAGCTGGAGGCCTGCGCAAGCCTGTGACGGCCTTCTGAATGCCGTTCGCCTTGCCCGCCGACACCCCCTGCTCTAGGCTTCTCGTTTTGCCGTTGGCAGCCCGGGGATTGGAATGGTCGAAGGTTTGGGAAGGATCGGTTTCGGCCTGTTCGGTCTGGCGGTGCTCATCGGCATCACCTGGCTGTTTTCGACCAACCGCCGCGCGATCGACTGGAAGCTGGTCGGTACCGGCCTGTTGCTGCAGATCTCGTTCGCCTCGCTGGTGCTGCTGGTACCGGGCGGGCGCGACGTGTTCGACTCGCTGGGCAAGGGCTTCGTGAAGGTGCTGAGCTTCGTCAATGAAGGCTCCACCTTCATTTTCGGCAGCCTGATGAACATCGAAAGCTACGGCTTCATCTTTGCGTTTCAGGTGCTGCCCACCATCATCTTCTTCTCTGCACTGATGGGCGTGCTGTACCACCTGGGCGTGATGCAGCTGGTCGTGCGCGCGATGGCCTGGGCGATCACCAAGGTGATGCGCGTGTCCGGCGCGGAAACCACCAGCGTGTGCGCCAGCGTCTTCATCGGCCAGACCGAGGCGCCGCTGACGGTGCGCCCGTACATCCCGAAGATGACCCAGTCCGAATTGCTGACCATGATGATCGGCGGCATGGCGCATATCGCCGGCGGCGTGCTGGCGGCGTATGTGGGCATGCTCGGCGGCAGCGACCCTGCGCAGCAGGCGTTCTACGCCAAGCATCTGCTGGCCGCCAGCATCATGGCCGCGCCGGCGACGCTGGTGGTGGCCAAGCTGCTGGTCCCGGAAACCGGCACGCCGTTGACCCGCGGCACGGTCAAGATGGAAGTGGAAAAGACCACCAGCAACATCATCGATGCGGCCGCGGCCGGTGCCGGCGATGGCCTGCGCCTGGCGCTGAACATCGGCGCGATGCTGCTGGCCTTCATCGCGCTGATCGCCTTGATCAACGCCCCGCTGACCTGGCTGGGCGAAGTGACCGGCGCCGCAGCGGCGCTGGGCCGGCCGACCAACCTGTCGACGATCTTCGGCTACGTGCTGGCACCGGTGGCGTGGGTGATCGGCACGCCGTGGGCGGACGCGACCACGGTGGGTTCGCTGATCGGCCAGAAGGTGGTGATCAACGAATTCGTCGCCTACACCGAGCTGTCGCAGATCGTGAAGGGTCAGGTCGCCGGCGTGAGCCTGAGCGAAGAAGGCCGCCTGATCGCCACGTATGCCCTGTGCGGCTTTGCCAACTTCAGCTCGATCGCGATCCAGATCGGCGGCATCGGCGGGCTGGCGCCGGAACGTCGTCACGATCTGGCCAAATTCGGCCTGCGTGCGGTGCTCGGCGGTTCGATCGCCACCTTCATGACCGCTACCATTGCCGGCGTACTCTCGCACTTCGGTTGAGGCGGCGCGGGTTCATCGGTGTCGCGGTCTAATCGCCGGACGCCACGTTTCATTCAAGTCATTCAAGCAAGCAGGTATTTATGAGTTCGGTCGTCGTTGTCGGGTCTTTCAATGTCGATCACGTGTGGCGCTGCGATGTGCTGCCTGCGCCGGGTGCCACCATCGCCGGCCGCTACAGCACCGGCCCGGGTGGCAAGGGATTCAATCAAGCGGTCGCGGCCGCACGTGCCGGCGCCAAGACGCATTTTCTGTGCGCGCTGGGCGACGATGCCGGCGGCGCGCTGGCGCGCTCGCTGGCCGCGCACGACGGTTTTGCGCTGATCGCCGAGCCGAGCAATGAACCGACCGGCACCGGCGGCATCTATGTCGACGGCCACGGCCGCAACACCATCGTGATCGGTGCCGGCGCCAACTCGGTGCTGAGCACCGGGTTCGTCGAAAACCAGCGCGCGCTGGTGGCCTCGGCCCGCGTGCTGCTGGCACAGCTGGAATCGCCAGCCGAAACCATCGAGGCGGCACTGACCCTGGCGCACGAATGCGGCGTACTGACCGTGCTCAACGCCGCACCGGCCAACGCACCGACCTCGATCGGCCTGCTCAAGCTGTCGGATGTGCTGACCCCGAACGAAACCGAGTTCGCCGCCCTGCTCGGCCGCCACGTGGGCGAGCGCATCAATGCCGACGATGTGGCCGCACTGGATGGCAATACGCTGCATTCGCTGTGCCGCAAGCTGCTGCCGGGCGGCACCGTGGTGGTGACGCTGGGCGCGGTAGGCGCCTTCATTTCGCATGCCGACGAGCAGTTGCGCGGCGATAGCGCGGCGCATTACCGCGTGGGCGCAGAAAGCGCGCAGACGGTGGACACCACCGGTGCCGGCGACGCCTTCAACGGCGCGCTGGTGGCTTCGCTGGCGCAATCGCCGGGCGCGAGCTTCATCACCCATGTCCGCTTTGCCACCCGCTACGCCGCCCGCTCCACCGAAGTGGAAGGCGCCGCGGCATCGATGCCACGGCTGCTGCCGGACGCCGGCTAACCGCCTGCGCCGATGGCGACATCGGCCGGCGTTCACTCGCCACACCTTACCGCCCGTCGGCGCGACGGGCCTGCATCACGACAAGGAGTTCTCGATGCGTGGTTTTTCCCTGATCCGGTTGGTTGCGCTGTGCGCCTGGCTTGTCCCGCTGTCGGCCGCTGCGCAGCGTTGCGACTGGAACGGCACGGCCAGCGATGCCGACCGTGCCGCGGTCACCGTGTCTGCGGACAGCCTGCAGCAGGCGATCGCACCGCATTACGACGATACCGACCAGCAAGACGGCGCCGCACTGGCGCGCACGCTGCTGCAGCGCGCCGGGTCGCCGCAGGTGCCGGGCAAGCTGGACGGCCGCTGGAAGGTGCGCTCGATCCAGGTCGACCAGCGGTTCGCCTATGCCTACCCCTATTTCAAGGCCGAGATCAGCCGCGATGCCTGCGGCTATCGCTTCCGCAAGATCAGCGGCTCGCAGCGTCGCAGCGGCACGCTGTATCCGCTGGCCAAGGACAGCCGCGAGTTTGCCTTCCTCGGTGCCAGCACGGTCAACGACGAACCGGAAGGCGGCTATGCGCCCGGCAACATCTCCGACGGCACCAACGGCAACAGCGTCGGCCGGCTGGTCGCTCTGGGGCCGGACGAACTGCTGCTGATCCTGGACGGCGGCGCCAAGGGCTTCGAGCTGTACCAGCTGATCCGCTGACCTGCCGATCTTGTGCCCGGTCGCGCCCGCGCGATCCGGCCGGCAGGTGCTGGCCTGCTCCAACACCGCTGCGCGTTGGTCGCCGCGCCCCTGCGGCGGCGTCCGAGTTGGCAGCAGCTCCAACCCCAGCGACAATGCCCGCATGCAGATCGGCCCCTACACCATCGCCCCCAAGGTGATCCTCGCCCCGATGGCGGGCGTCACCGACAAGCCGTTCCGGCTGCTGTGCAAGCGGCTGGGCGCGGGGCTGGCGGTCTCGGAGATGACCATCTCCGATCCGCGTTTCTGGGGCACGCGCAAATCGCTGCACCGCATGGACCATGCCGGCGAGCCGGATCCGATCAGCGTGCAGATCGCCGGTACCGAGCCGCAGCAGCTGGCCGAGGCGGCGCGCTACAACGTGGACCATGGCGCGCAGCTGATCGATATCAACATGGGCTGCCCGGCCAAGAAGGTCTGCAATGCCTGGGCCGGCTCGGCGTTGATGCGCGACGAGGAACTGGTGGCGCGGATCTTGCGCGCGGTGGTGCAGGCGGTGGATGTACCGGTGACATTGAAGATCCGCACCGGCTGGGACTGCGACCACCGCAACGGCCCGGCCATCGCGCGCATCGCGCAGGATTGCGGCATCGCGGCGCTGGCAGTGCACGGGCGTACCCGCGATCAGTATTACACCGGCACTGCCGAGTACGCCACCATCGGCGAGATCAAGGCGGCGCTGCAGATCCCGGTGATCGCCAACGGCGACATCGATTCGCCGCAGAAGGCCGCGCAGGTGCTGCGTGAGACCGGCGTGGATGCGGTGATGATCGGGCGCGCCGCGCAGGGGCGGCCATGGATCTTTGGCGAAGTGGCGCGTTACCTGGCCACCGGCACACTGTTGCCGCCACCGACGCTGACCTGCGTGCGCGACACCCTGCTCGGTCATCTGGAAGCGCTGCATGCCTTCTACGGCCAACCGCAGGGCGTGCGCATCGCGCGCAAACACCTGGGCTGGTACGCGAAGGATCACCCGCAGAGCGCCGACTTCCGCGCGGTGGTCAATCGCGCCGAGACGCCCGAAGCGCAGCTGGCGCTGACCCGCGATTATTTCGACGCCTTGATTGCCGGCGTGGCAGCGCCGCTGCCGAACGCCGCCTGAGGCATCTGCACGGCACCCGAACACGCGTAGCTGCAATGCGTGCGCTGCGTGCCGGCATCCGCTGCGCACCATGGCCTGGCATGGCGAACGAAACCTGGCAAGCAGCCGTCAGGCAGGTGTGCACGTCGCTGCGAACGGGAACGAATGTGCGCATGCTCGATGCCGCACCGGGCACCGGCCGCGCGCTCTGGCGGCGGCACGGTCGGGTTGTTGGCGGCTTCTAGTGTGTCGAGTTTGCCGGCGCGTCGACCTGTTCCAGATCGCCGGTCAGCGCGGTGCCGGCGGGCGCATGCCAGATGCGGTGCCACATCTGCGCCAGCACTGCGCCGATCTGATCGCGGGCCACCGGCGCGCGATAGGCCGCCTGGACCTGACGCGGCACGATCGGCTGCCATTGCCCGCCGTCGCGGTGCGCGACAACGAAATTGAAGTTGTAGTCCGGCTCCAGGCCCATGCGCAGATCGCTGAGCATCAGGTCGTCATCGACCAGGCGTGCGCGCATGAAGCCGCGGTTGAACCAGGTCAACCGGCGCACCGAATCGAACGCGGCCACTTCGCCCAGCGCCTGGGTGTTGCTGGAAAACCCGCGGAACTGCATCGGCCCGGTGTCGGCCACCAGCGAGCGCTCGCCGATCACATAGCCACCGGGCGTCATCGCCACCACCCGCCATAGCAAGGTGTTGAGCGGCATCGGCACCGAGAAGCGCGGCGCATCGGCCAGCCCCATCGCTGCCAGCGCGCGGTCGGCTTCCTGATCGACCAGATGCTTGGCGATCAACGACCAGCCCAGATAGGCCGAACTTGCCACCAGCCCGATCACCAGCACGCGCTGGGCGAGTGGGCGCGCGCGCGCGAACCAGGCGATCGCGCAGGCCAGCAGCAGCCACAGCGTGTAGGCCGGGTCGATGATGAAAACGCTCGACCACATGGTCGGATGCGGCTGCAACGGCCACCACAGCTGGGTGCCGTACACGGTGAAGGCGTCCAGCAGCGGATGGGTGATCAAGGCCAGCTGGATCGCCCAGAACCAGCGCCTGGGCGCGCTGGCCACCCGTCCATTGCCGTAGCGCCGGAACAGCCACCAGATCAGCCAGCCCAGCAGCGGCAGCACGAACAGCGAGTGGCTGACGCTGCGGTGCACGGTCATCAGGGTGACCGGGTCGTCGGTCAGCGGCAGCAACGCCAACGCATCGAGGTCGGGCAAGGTGCCCAGTGCCGCGCCAGCCAACAAGGCAGCGCGCCGCTGTCCGGGCGGCGCGATGGCGGCGGCAATCGCGCCACCAAGAACGATCTGGGTCAGGGAATCCATCGCCCGATGCTAGCAGGCCCGACATGCACGGACGGGCATCGCCCCACGCGCTTTCAGTCGGCACACAGCTGCGTCTGCGCGGGCCTGTCTCGAAGATGCGCGCCGCGGCCAGCGGCCGCGCATCGCAGCAGCCGGCACGCCGCACCGCTGCAGCGGATCGGCCGGCGCGCGCGGCCCCGAATCGTCGCGCATTGCCGCCTGCGCGCGCTGCAGACACATCGCTGCCAGCCGCCCCCGGGCGTTTTTCAGTCGCGCTTAACCCCACGGCATCGCGTTCAGGCGCACAATGCAACCGACACACGGGGCGTGTATCATCCGCACCCATCTTTTCATCCGAATTAAGGGATATAAGCCTGATGTCCAGCTACCTGTTCACCTCCGAATCGGTCTCCGAAGGCCATCCGGACAAGATCGCCGACCAGATCTCCGACGCCGTACTGGATGCCATCCTGGCCCAGGACAAGCGTGCCCGCGTGGCGTGCGAGACCATGGTCAAGACCGGTGTGGCGATCGTTGCCGGCGAAGTGACCACCAGCGCCTGGATCGACCTGGAAGCCCTGACCCGCAAGGTGATCCTGGACATCGGCTACAACAGCTCCGACGTCGGCTTCGACGGCGAAACCTGTGGCGTGCTCAACCTGATCGGCAAGCAGTCGCCGGACATCAACCAGGGCGTGGACCGCAAGAAGCCCGAAGAACAGGGCGCCGGCGACCAGGGCCTGATGTTCGGCTATGCCACCAACGAGACCGACAGCTTCATGCCGGCGGCGATCCACCTGTCGCATCGCCTGGTCGAGCAGCAGGCCAAGATCCGCAAGAAGAAGAACTCGGCGCTGTCCTGGCTGCGTCCGGACGCCAAGTCGCAGGTCACCCTGCGCTATGAAGACGGCGTGGCGACCGCGATCGACGCGGTGGTGCTGTCGACCCAGCACGACCCGGGCATCAAGCAGAAGGACCTGATCGAAGCGGTGCGCGAGGAAATCCTCAAGCCGGTGCTGCCGGCCAAGTGGCTGCACAAGGGCACCAAGTTCCACATCAACCCGACCGGCAAGTTCGTGATCGGCGGCCCGGTGGGCGATTGCGGCCTGACCGGTCGCAAGATCATCGTCGACACCTACGGCGGCTGGGCCCGTCACGGCGGCGGCGCGTTCTCGGGCAAGGATCCGTCCAAGGTCGACCGTTCGGCCGCCTATGCCGCGCGCTATGTAGCCAAGAACGTCGTGGCCGCCGGCCTGGCCGACCGTTGCGAAGTGCAGGTCTCCTACGCCATCGGCGTGGCGGAGCCGACCTCGATTTCGGTCACCACCTTCGGTACCGGCAAGATCGCCGACGAGCAGATCGAAAAGCTGATCCGCAAGCATTTCGACCTGCGCCCGTTCGGCATCATCCAGATGCTCGACCTGATCCACCCGATGTACCAGCAGACTGCGTCTTACGGCCACTTCGGCCGCAAGCCGAAGGACTTCACCTACACCGACGGTGCCGGCGTGCAGCATGCCGCCACCTCGTTCTCGTGGGAAAAGACCGACCGCGCCGACGCCCTGCGCGCCGATGCAAAGCTGAAGTAAACCGCGCGCTCTGCGGAGCGCAGGTGTGTATCGCAATGGGCCGCTGACGCGGCCCATTGCGTTTTAAGGCCCTGCCGCCTGCGGTAACACATCGCGGCGGGAAGGGATTCGATGCCTCCCTCCCCCGTGGGAGAGGAGTCGGGGTGAGGGTTGGGGGCAACGTCGCATGGCACGTCCATGCACTATGTGGGCCCCCTCTCATCCGCCCCTGCGGGGCACCTTCTCCCGCAGGGAGAAGGAAACGGCAAGCCCCTCTCCCGTCGGGAGAGGGGTTGGGGTGAGGGTCCGGAGCAAAGCCACGCTTTGCACGGCACGTCTATGCGCTGCGTGCCTCCCCTCATCCGCCCCTGCGGGGCACCTTCTCTCGCATGCGGGAGAAGGGAAGACTCCAGAGCCCCTCTCCCGCCGGGAGAGCAACTGTCTTGATCAACTGATGACGCCAACTGCCAGTTGGGTTGGGGTGAAGGTACGGGCCAAGCTTTCGTGTCGTTCAACCTGCGCGGGACCTGGCCCGCACCCTCATCCGGCGCTGCGCGCCACCTTCTCCCGCCTTGCGGGAGAAGGACAAAAAGGCCACTGGCGGGAGAAGGACAAAAGGACAAACAGTCGAGCTGCCGCTTAAAGCCCCTCTCCCTGCGGGAGAGGGGTTGGGGTGAGGGCCCGGAGCAAAGCCACGCTGCACGGCATCGGTTACCTAAGACAGGAAGCCGCGCCTCAAGCAGACAGCGCACTACCGCGCCTACGGATCCAGCTTCAGCTGCTGCTCCAGCGCCTGCGCCAACATCGGCAATGGGCAGGCCATGCGCTGGTCGGGCGCGCAGACATCCAGCGCCAACTCCTGTTGCAACGGCGGGTGTGCCAGGTCCAGCGGTGAGAGCGCGCGCAGCTGATCCAGCGACTGCGCCAGATAGCGGGCACGCACCACCCGCGTTCCGTCGGGCTGGCGCCACAGGCCGAGCAGCAGCGCGCCGCCCGGCGGTGGGTCGTCGGCGCCATAGCCGGGCAGCTGGAAGTGCACACCGAGCAGGCTGCTCAGCGCGGCGATATGCGTGTCGCTGCCGACAAACAGCGACAGCGCGGGTGCGCGCGCATCGCCGAACCGTTGCAACACCTCGCGTGCCAGCGGTGCGCCGGAGCGCTGCGCCATATAGTGCGGCCGCGCGTAGATAGCGAACAACAGCGCGTGCAGGCGCGAGACCTGCACCAGGCGTTCGGGTGTGGCGCGGCCCCAGCCAACCTGCGACAGCGGCAGGCCGTCGGCGTACTGCAGCAACAGCACTTCGCCGGTGCCGGAGGTCAGATCGATCGGCCCGCTCAGGGCCAGTCCACGGCCATTGGCCGATGGCGCCAACGTCGAGGGCATGCGCGCAAAGTCGCAAGGCGTGCGCGTGCACCCCAGGATCTGCTGCATCGCCTGCAACGCGCCCGCATGGCCTTGCAGCAATACGGCAGGGCCACCGGTCTGCCGCTGGATCGATGCCACCGCGGCTGCAGCATCGAACGCCACCGCGCCCGCCTCGATCGGCCGGAACAGCGGGTCGTTGCTGCCCGCCTCGCGGTGCCCGGCGACGATGCCGCAGCCGGGCGCCAGTGCGTCGGCCAGCAAGGCACCGCTGTCGATGGTGCGCTGATCGGTATTGGCCCAGACCGACACGCTCCCCGGCGCAGGGCATCCCGTGCGCGGCAGCAGCGCCTGCTGCGTCAACCACTGACGCAGATACTCGCCGCTCAATCGCACTGCCTTGCGGCCGCGCGGAGTGAGCAGGCTGGCCGGAGTGGACCACTGCGGCCAGGCTTGGTCGGCGTAGTGCGCGGCAGCCGCCTCGCCTTGCAGCGGCGCACGCACGCCATGGCGGAACACCACCACCACGCGTTCCAGCTGTCCGGCCTGCCGGTCTACGCCGCCAGCGTGGTCGTGGCGATCATTCGCACGACCAGGCGATGCGCTGCGCGACGGCGATGCACAGCCGCCCAACATCGCGGCAAACACCATCAGCAGGCAGGCACCGGCGATCGCAGGCGCGATACCGCGCCGCGGCAGTGGCGCTACGCGCAGCGGAGGCGACGCGATCCCCATCGCACCGCCTGCGCCCCCTGTACATCGCCCGGACTGCGGCGGCTCCCCACCACCAGCGAACGTCCCGCACTGCGATGCGCGCTGCCCCGCAGCGTTGCGGCTGCGCTGCTGCACACCTGTCGACACGCCCCACCCTGCACGACCCGACTCAGAACACATATTTGGCGGTCACCAGGCTGGTCATGCCCGAATCGACGATGTCGGAAATCGCCGTGGTGTCGTGCCCCACATGCGCCCAATAGCTGTGCTGCTTGGTGAGATTGGCAACCGACAGATCCACCCGCAGGTGATCGCTTGGCGCGTAGCCCAGATGCAGATCGACGCGGGTGATCGGCTTGATCCACAGGTTGTCCCAGCGCGCGCCCTGGTTGAGATAGTCGTAGACCGACACGTATTCGCCGGAATAGTGGTAGCTCAGATTGATCGACCACGGCCCCTTTTCGTAGAACACTTCCGCGTTGGCCAGCAGATTCGGTGCGTTCTGGATGCGTTCGTGCGCGAAGCCTGCTTCGCCCAGATCCACGCGTGTGGTCTGGCGGGTGACATTGGCGCCGACGCCGACGCCATCCAGCGGCGCAGGCAAGCCCTGGAAGGTCTGCCGCACGGCGGCCTCCAGGCCCAGCACGCGGCCGTCGCCACCGTTTTGCGGACGCACGAAGCGGGTGCTGGCGGTGCCGCTTTGCCCGGCATTGGCCGCCTCCGAACCGCTTTCGTAGATGTAGTCGGTCAGGCGCTTGTAATAGCCGGCCAGCATCGCGTGGCCGCCAGCGTCGTTCTGCCATTCGCCCGACAGATCCACGTTGAGCGACTTGATCGGTTTCAGGTCCGGATTGCCTTCGGTGATGATGGTCTGGCCATCGCTGGAAATATCCGTGGAGCGGCCACCCCCCAGTTGCACGAATGCCGGGCGCGTGTAGCTGGTCCACACCGAGCCGCGATACACCGCGCTGTCGCCGGCGGGTCGGTAGTTCACGAAGACGCTCGGCAAGACCACGTTGTAACGGGTGTGATTGTTGGCGAATGCGCCGACCTGCTCGGCTCCGTTGACGGCCGCCGGCTGTGCCCAGAAGGTGTTGGTGATGGCGGTATGTTCAAAGCGCACGCCCGGCAGGATGTCCCAATCACCGCTACGCAATGTCGCCATCGCATAGGCTGCGCTGACCGCTTCGGTGGCGCGCATGGTGTTGCAGTTGAGGTTATTGATCGCCAGTTTTCCGCAGCTGTCGAAACTGGCTGGCGTCAGCGTACGTGCGATCAGGTCGTTGAGCGCGGCATTGCTCAGCCGCACCGTGGGCAGTGCGTATTGCCCCGGATAGACCGCGTCGTAGCGCTGCGCGATCAGCCCGGTGTCGCGCAGCAAGGTGCCGTCGGTGTACTTGGCATTGGTCCAGTCGCGATCGGTGAAGCTGCGCGAGCTGTCGACATACTTCACGCCGAACGCGATGCGGCTGAGCAGGCCGTCGTCGAAATCGTAGCCCACATCGAATTTTCCGCCGCCCTTGTCCTGGCCGCTGTGCTGCCTGGAAAGTTGCCCGGTACGTCGCGCGAACAGGCTGCTCACATCGGAGGCCTGCGCCTGCATCGCAGGAGTCAACAGCGGGATCGGGAAGCCGTCGCCGTCGTAACTGATGAAGCGGTTCGCGCCGTAGGCGAAGTTGGTCGAGGTGTATTGATCGTTGCGCGCGGAAATTTCCACGTGATCCGGGCGATCGTTGTTGCCGGTGCCGTAAAAGATGTTCGGCGCAAACGTCCAATGGCCCAGCTGTTTTTCCGCACCGAGCTGGATGGTGGCAAGGTCGGCCTCCTCCGGGTTGGTTTCGTACCAGTAGCGCACCGCGACGCGATTGATCTGCGGCTGGTACACGCCACTGCTGCCGATCCGGGTGAAGCTGACATTGGCCGGTACGAACTGCGTGTAGCCGGTGTTCTGCTCGGTCTTGGCGAAGGCGTAGGTCATGCGCGCATAGAGGTGCAGACTGGGGTCCACACGCCAATCGAACGCCGCATTGCCGCCGTAGCGGCGGGTATCGCCTTGCGAATAACCGATGTTGAGGCCAGTGCTCTGCAGCACCTGTTGCGGGTCGCTGCCTGCAGCCAGATTGCCGCTGGCATCGGCACGCGCAAACTTCCATGCACCATCGTTGCGCGCGGCCGATGCGCCAGCCACTTCGCTGTTCACGAAATGGCGTTCGTCGTAATACGCGCTGACCGCCACGCCGAACTGCCCGGCATCGCCAAAGCGGGCATGCCAATCGCCGGCTGCGCCGCTTCCCAGCCCGGAATCGCCGTAGTCGCGCGCACGGCTCTCCATGCGTCCGCTCAAGGTCACGCTACCGCCCTGGCGATCGGGCGAATCGAAGGCGCTGGGCGTGCGGTAGTCGATGGTGCCGCCGATCGCATCGCCATCCATGTCGGCGGTGGACGTCTTGTTCAACACGATGGTCTGCAGGCCCGAGGGCGGCAGCAGGCTCAATTGCACGCCACGGCTGTACGGCATGCCCTGCGCGACGTTGATGCCGTTGATCAGGTTGACGTTGTACTCGGCATTGAGGCCGCGCACCGACGAAAACATGCCTTCGCCGCGCGCGGCGCCATCGATACCGCCGAAGTACGACTGCCCGGTATTGATGACATTGACGCCCGGCATCAGCCCCAATGCTTCGGCCACGTTGTGCACGGCGGTGGTCTTGAGATCGTCGGCCGACAACACGTTGACGGTGTTGGTCGCGGCCATCTGCATGTCGGTCGCGTTGTAACGGGTGGCAGCGACGGTGACCTTGTCCAGGGTCGCCATCTCGCCTTGCGCAGGCGTTGCGGCGGACTGCGCGGCTGCATGGCCGCACACAATCGACAACGACACGCACAAGGCCTGCGACAGGCGCGAATGACGCAACAACGTACAACGAGCGATCATGATCAAATCCAATGCGTGCAGCAACGCGCCACGGGCGCATGCCACGGCGGCGCCACGGTGATGTGTGGGAGAGCGACGCGGTCAGCGGCGGCGGACCTGCGTCACATGCAAGCAGGCGCCGCGCATGGTGGTGACGGCATATTTCAATGCCGTGACGCGGGCTGCCGACCTGACAAATGCGCGCAGCGAGCGCGCAAGTCGGCATAGTCGCTGGCGTATGGAAGCGCCGATCGCTGCCGGCATGCGCAGACGGCCGCTCGCGCGGGTGCGCACGCGTCTTCGCACAGCGCGACACGACCACGCATGACGCGGTGGCGTCATGGTTTCAGCCGTGCTTCTCGCAGCAACGCGCCTTCCTGTGCGGAGAAGATGCCCACAGCGGCGCTTGAAGCTCCGATTGACGCGACGACGCGTCATGACGCATCGCGGCCATTGGGGCAATTGCGAGGCGACAACCGGCTCGCGACAGCATCCAAAGCCTGCGTCAGCGTGATCGAGAGCGGCGCCTGCGCAACACGCATGCGCAGCCGGTCGCGCTCACCCGATCCTGCAAGGCCCACTCACGTGCGCAAGAAGATCTCGACGCGGCGATTGAGTTGACGACCGCCCGGGTTGTCCTGGCCGTTGACCGTATTGGGCGCCACCGGTTGCGATTCGCCATAGCCTTTTGCGTCGGCGGCCTGTGCCGCGCCGCGCGTACGTAATGCGGCCAGCACCGCATTGGCGCGGCGTTCGGACAGGGACTGGTTGTAGGCGTCGTCGCCCTTTGCATCGGTATGCCCGCGCACTTCCAACTGCCTGGTGGTCACCTTGCCCAGCGCAGCAGCCAGTGTGTCGAGTACGCGCGCGGCATCGGTGCGGATGTCGGACTTGTCGAAGTCGAACAGGATGCGGTCGTTCAAGGTGATCAGGTAGCCGCAAGGCGCACCGGGCGGGGCGAACTTCTGCAGCGGCGGGAAGCGACCGGCCGGCGGCACTTTCGGCAACGGCGGCATGCGCACCTCGCGCGGCGGGGTGCCGACCGTGCCGGTACCGTCGCCACGGTTCTGCACCAGGCCATCCGGACCGTTCCAGGTACCGGAGCCATCGGCGTTGACGGTGACCAACCCGCGCGGCCCATTCCAGGTGCCGCTGCCATCGCCGTGATTGTCGATCAGGCCGCTCTTGTCGCTGTTCCAGGTACCTGCGCCCTTGCCGTTCAAACTGATCAAGCCGGCCGGGCCGTTGTAGGTGCCGCCGCCGTTGGACTGCACGTCGATGAGGGCATCGTCGCCGCCCTGCCCGGATGCGTTGATGGTGCCGCTGCCATCGGCGTTGACGTTGATCAGGCCGCCTTCGAAGTTGGCGGTGCCACTGCCGTCGGCCTTGAGGTTGAACAGGCCGCCGTCGCCGTTGCGCAACAGGTTGCCGTCGGCGTCGACGCTGGTGATGCCGGCATCGTTGATCAACGTGCCGCCATCGCCGCAGCGCGCAGGTGCGACGCTGACGCCTTCGATCGGGTCGAGGATGTCCTGCAGCGAGGCTTCCAGCGCGCGTTGTGCCGGGGTCACGCCGACGATCTCGGGGATGACGATGGTGGGGATGGCCGGAAATTCCGGCACGATTTGATCCGCTGCTGCGGGTGCGTCCGGCGCACCCTTGGCCTGCGCAGCCTGTGCTGCTGCGGGAACTGGATCGGCAGCGGCGGCTGCGTCCTTCGCACCTTCGCCACGTCCGCACCCGACCAGCAACAGGGGCACCCACAGCACTGCCGACAGCTTACGCATCGCCTCTTCCTTGTTCGAGCCTGTACGAGAGGTGCCTGATAGCACGCGCACGGTAAACAAGGCGCCAACGCCGGTACGGCGGATGGTCGACGACACTGCCGGCGCAAGCGGCAACGTGCTCGCAAATGACTGCTGCGCGTCGAGAAACAGACCGATCGAGCAGGGGTACGGCAGCGTGGCAAGCAGCAACACGAGCATGCCGTCAGCGGGCTACTGCTGGATGCGAGGCGAGCCGCAACCAGCATGCGTCCGCCGTACCCGTCACCAGGCGCGACACGCGGCGCGCGTATCTGGGTGCTGGCTCCACCGCGCTTTACGGCAATCGTCCTCGGCGTCCAGCGATCGCGCGGGCCGTAGCCTCACAGCATCGCGGGCGTCGCCGCAGGCGCGGGCGCGGCAACCTGCGCAGGTGCCTGCCCGGCCTCGGCCTGCAATTGCGCATGCAGGATGCGGCGGATCTCCAGGATCGCCTGCGGGGTTTCCTGCACGCTGTGCCAGGAGGTCACCACCAGCTCGGAGGCGGCACCGTCCAGATGCGCGCTGCGATACGGCACCAGGCCGTCGTCGGAATCGGCCAGCGGCACCTGCGGTTTTTCGCGACCGACGATGGTGTGGTACTGCACCTGCGGCGAGATCGGCAGATCCATCGTGGCGCGCACGAACGGGTCGGTATCGCGCAGGTTGTCGATGCTGGTGGGCGGCAGCAGGCGCCGCTTGCGCCGGTCGTCATCGCCGTGCCCTTCACGCTCGCTATTGGCGAGGTCCTGCAGCACGTCGCCGAAGCGATCCAGCAAGGCCACCGGCAGCCGCACCAGGCGGCCGACGAAGCGCCCGAGCCCACCTTCGGCCAGTGGCGTGCCGCGGTGCGGTGCGGCGATGAAGATGGCGCGGTCGATCTGCGGCATTGGCGAAAAATGCAGCAACGGCGACAACTTCGCACGCACCCGTGCGCCGCGCTCGCCTTCCAGCCGATAGTCCTGCAGCAACGTATTCCACAGCCGTTCGCCGGACGCAGACACCAACAGGCGCCCGATCACCCCGCCCATGCTGTGGCCGATCAACACCATGTCCTGCGAGGCGATCGCCGTGCCGGATGGGTCGAAGTGGTGCAGGCTGCGCTCCACCAATGCCTGGATTTCCGCACGATTGACCGCAATCGGCGCATTGGTGGGGTAATACACTTGCCAGATCTGGTAACGCTGACGCAGGGTTTCGTCGCCCATCACTTCATTGGCCACGTTGACCCAGGCTTCCGGGCTGCTGGCCAGCCCGTGCAGCATCAGCAGCACACGGCGGTTGGGGTCGTAGGGCTGCATCAGATACAGGTGCGGGCGATCGATGCCGCGCGCGCTGCCCAGCATCGAGCGCAGCGATTGCGCGGCGAAGCCCGACTTGGCCAGCCACAGCCCGTAGGCGGCGGTGAAGTTGGCTGCCAGCGGTACATGCTGGCCATGCAGCACCACCTCGTTCTGGCGATACGGGTCGTACGGCACCACGGTGACCAGGTCGGTCCGCAGCACCGCATCCAGGGTGTCGCCATCGAAACGCAACAGCAGCGTTGCCGGTGCGTACGGCATCTCGCTGAAGGTCGGCATGGGGCGCTGCGGCGGCGCACTTGCGGCAGCGGCTTGCTGCAGGGCCAGCCCGGCCGGGTCGCCGACCACCTGCGGGTCCACTTCGGCCACCAGTTCGGCACCGAAGCCATCGCGTCGATAGGTGCTGCGCAATCCATTGAAGCGTAGCGCCGAGGCGGCAAAGAGCGCACGTGGCGTGTTGCCGCCGCCCGGCAGCCGATACGCGGACATGTCGGTGGTCACCTGCCATCGGCCCACCTGGGTCGGTGTAGGCACTGTGTCGCCGGCCTGCTGCGCACGCGCGAACAGCCGTTCGACCACCTGCTGCACGGCATAGTTGTAGTAGTCGCGCACCTGCGTCTGGCGGTTTTCGAACGCGCGCGCACTCGGCGCCCGCGCGGTGAAAAACAGATAGGCATAGGCGTGCCGCGCGGCCTCCAGCCAGGCCTGCACCGCTGCGTCGCTCATCTGTGCCGGCTTGCGGCCGCTCAGGTCGATCGCATGCGCCGTCCACAACTCGGCTTGCGTGGCCAGGCGGCGCTCATCGCCGACGCCTGCCACCGTGGTGAGCTGCTGCGCGCAAGGCAACGGCTGCTTGCGGCAGGCCTTGGGTTGCAGCCCGGCCACCTGCAAGGTCTCGCTGCCGGCCTGGCTGAGCGCACCGGTGCTGAGCACGTCGCCACGCGTCTGCGCGATGTAGTCGCCGCTGTTGCGCGCTTGCACCGTGACCATGGCGCAACCGCTCAGCCACATGCAGGTGAGCAGCGCCGCCAAGACCACGGCGGCGCGACGCAGACGCCTGTGCAGCATCACCGTGATGCGCTCGTCGATGCGCCGGGCGCAGGCGCCTGCGGCATGCCGGCGCGGATGCGTTCGGAGAAGTCGCCCGCGGTGTCGGCGGCGATGGCACGTGCGGTGAAATGTCCGCGCTGCTTCAAGGTCGCAAAGTCATAGCCCGGCATCAGGCCATGATGGTCGTACGCGTACTGATCGGCGTAGCCGGACAGCAACAAGCGGTGATCCAGCGGCAAGGTGGGCTGCAACTGGCGCACCAGGGCAAACACGATCGTGGTGCAGTTGCTGGTGAGTGTGTTGTAAAAGGCCGGCTTGCGATTCAAGTCGTTGGCCAGCGCCACGTAGCCCATGAACATGCGCCGCAGGCCGGCCTTGGGAATGGCCAGGCGATACAGATACATGTCTTCGCCACGCACATTGGTGCGCACGCGCAGGATGTCGCGCTCGTCGGCGGCCACCAGGGTTTCTTCGAAGCTGCGAAAGAAGCCGCCCACCGCAGAAAACGATTCGCCACGTTCCTTGCGGATCTCCAGCGAGAACACCACGTGCGAGCCATCGTCGAAGCCGAAGGACACCAGCGTGTGCGCAATCGCCGGGCCCATCCAGTACGACAAGGCCAGATCGGCGCTGACCAGGTGATCCAGATCGTACTGGCGGGTTTCCCAGCGCGGAACGTAGTTGGTTTCGCTACGCCAATCGAAGTTGCGCACGTTGTGCAGGGTGACGCTATTGCCGCGCACCTCCGGCTGCAGGCGCTGGGCGACATCGTCGGCCCAGTCGCGGTCCTGGCTGGGCTGCATCAACCCCCACGACACCGCCAGCACCACGAACGCAGCACCGAAGATGCACACCAGGGCCCAGTTTTCGCGGCCACGGCGCAAGCCCCACAGCGCGGCCAACGCCATCGCGCACCACGATGCCACCCAGCCGCCACGCACCAGGGCGTTGCCGGTGAGCGCGAAATAGATCGCCAGGCCGCCCCACAGCGCCGCCAGCACCAGCAGCGCGCGCAGCGCCCAGCGGCCGATCACCGTGCGGGTGGCGGGTGTCATCGTGTGCCGCCTTCCGGCACGTGCATGCCCAGCGCGTGCATCAGCAGGTCCGCCGAGCGATGCGCCAGGCGCTTGCGCTCCGCTTCGTCGTTACCGCGCAGGCAGCTGCCCAGCATGTCGATCACCAGCAGCAGTTGCTCGTCGTCGACATCGGCCCGGCACAGGCCGGCGTCGCGGGCGCGGTGCACGAACGGCAAAAAGATCGCCACCACCCGCCGGTCGGCCGCGTCCACCGCCGGATTTGCGCGTTCCATCGAGCGCCAGAAATCCACCAGCGGCGCAGACTGGGCGATGTGCTCGGCCACGTCGTGCAGCAGCACGGCCAGGCCGTCCGGTCGGTCGGCCAGATCGGCGGCCAGCCGCTCCAGGCCATCCAGCCCACGCGCCATCAGCGCGGTCATCAGCGCCACACGATCCGGGAAATTGCGGTACAGGGTGGCGCGGCCGAGACCGGCACGCTCCACCACCAGCTCCAACGGGGCATTGACGCCGTGTTCGCTGAACACTTCGTCGGCGGCATCGAGAATCTGCCGGCGGCGTAGCGCGGCATCGGGGCGGGGGGTCGTCATGCCGGCATTATCGGACAGATTTGTCCGCTAATGCCAGAGTCCGCTTGCCGATCGCGCGCCCTCTCCGACCAACGGTCGGATCAGCCGGTGTTCTGCACGCCTTGCGAGACGCCGTTGACGCAGGCGACCAGCGCACGCAGCAGGTTCTCGTCTTCGCCGCCGGTGGCGCGCCAGCGCTGCAGCAGGTCGACCTGCAACACGCTGATCGGGTCGATGTAGGGGTTGCGCAGCCGGATCGACAGCGCCAGCCGCGGGTCGTGCTGCAGCAACGACTGCTGTTGCAGCAGCGCCTTGACCCACCCCTTGGTCAGCGCCAGTTCGTCGCGAATCTGCGGGAAAAACCGCGCATGCAGGTCGCCCGACAGGCGCGAGAACAACTCGGCGATGTTGAGGTCGCCCTTGGACAGCACCATGGCGATGTCGTCCAGGAAGGTGCGGAAGAACGGCCACTCCTGCGCCATCTCGCGCAAGCTGTCCTCATGCCCGGCCTCCACCGCCGCCTGCAACCCGCTGCCCACGCCGTACCAGCCCGGAATCACCGCACGCGCCTGGCTCCACGCAAACACCCACGGAATCGCACGCAGATTCGACAGCGCCGCGTCCTGGCCCAAGCGGCGCGAGGGGCGCGAGCCCAGCGTCATGCGTTCGATCACATCGATCGGCGTGGCCAGGCGGAAGTACTGCATGAAATCCGGCGCACCGACGAACGCGCGATAGGCCACGGTGCTGCGTTCGGCGACCAGATCCATCACCGGCCGCCAGGTGTCCTCGCGCGGCTCGGGCGCACGTGGGCGCAGGCTGGACAGCAACACCGCGCCGGTCATCTGCTCGAGCGAGCGCAAGGCCAGCGCGCGAATGCCGTACTTGCGATGGATCACCTCGCCCTGCTCGGTGACGCGCAGGCGGCCGTCGACGCTGCCGCGCGGCGCCGCATCCAGCGCGCGGCTGGTCTTGCCGCCGCCGCGGGCGATCGAGCCGCCGCGCCCGTGGAAAAAGGTGAGCCGCACGCCGAGTTCAGCCGCCGCTTCCAGCAGTTCCACCTGCGCACGCTGCAGGCCCCAGCGCGACGCTGCGATGCCGCCGTCCTTGCCGCTGTCCGAATAACCCAGCATCACCATCTGCGTATCGCCGCGCGCGGCCAGGTGCTGGCGATAGACCGGGTCGGCCAGCAGGTCCTGCACGGTACCGGTGCCGCTGCGCAGATCGTCCACGGTCTCGAACAGCGGCACGATATCCAGCGGCACGGCACCCGCGTCATCGACCAGGCCGCCGCGCCGCGCCAGGGCGAGCACGGTAAGCACGTCGGCGCGGTTATGCGCCATCGAGATGATGTAGCTGCCCAGCGCATCGGCGCCGTGGCGCGTGCGTGCATCGGCAAGTGCGGCGAACACCGCGTCCAGCCGCGCATTGCCTTCGTCCTGCACACGCGGCAATGCCTGCTCGCCGGATGCATACGGGCCGAGCAATGCAGCGCGCTGCTTGGCGTCCTGTTCGTCCCAATCCGCCTGTCCCAATGCATCGGCCACCGCGCGTGCATGCACGCTCGATTCCTGACGCACATCCAGCCGTGCCAGATGGAACCCGAAGCTGCGCGCGCGCCACAACAGCCGGCGCACCGCAAACCAACCGGCGTGCAGGCCCTTGTTGGCTTGCAGGCTGTCCAGGATCAATTGCAGATCGTGCTCCAGCTCCGACGGTGCGCTGTAGGCGCCATCGGCATTGTCCAGCGTGGCCTGCAGACGTGCGCGCATCAGATCGTTGAGCAGCCGGTACGGCATGTCGCCGTGGCGCGGGCGCGAGCGTGCGGCTGCGTCCGGCAGCAAGGCGCGGTAGCGCTCCAGTTGCGCATTCAATGCCGGGCTCACCGCTACCAGCGTGGTCGACTGGCTGAGCAGGCTGGCCAATTGCCAGAGTTCTTTCTGGTAGCGGTCCAGCACCGCGCGGCGCTGCGCGTCCAGGGTGCCGGCGATGGTGGTGGCATCCACGTTGGGATTGCCGTCCATGTCGCCGCCCACCCAGGTGCCGAAGCGCAGCAGGCGCGGCAGGGTCGGCACGCTGCCGTAGGTTTCTTCGATGGCGTGTTCGAGGGTTTCGTACATCACCGGGATGACGCGATAGAGCACCTGGGTGAGATAGAACCCCACGTGCTCGCGTTCGTCGTCCACGGTGGGACGCACCGGCGAGGAATCGGCGGTCTGCCAGGAGGCGGTCAGGGCCATGCGGAAGCGCGCGGCATCGCTGGCGCGCTCGTTGGGGGTGCGCATGCCGTCGAGGTTGTCGACCAGGCTGGCGACCATCAGCTGTTCTTTTTCCAGCAGCGCGCGGCGCACCGCTTCGGTGGGATGGGCGGTGAACACCGGCTCCACGTCGATGCGCGGCAACCACTGGCTGAGTTCCTCCAGACTCACGCCCTGCGCCTTGAGCCGGCGCAACGCATCGTGCAGGCCATCGGGCTGCGGCGTATCGGTACCGCTGCGCTGGTACTCGCGGCGACGGCGGATGCGATGCACGCGCTCGGCGATGTTGACCACCTGGAAATAGGTGCTGAAGGCACGCACCAGCGACTCGGCGTCGCGCGGCTCACGGCCGCCCAGCTGCTCGCTCAGCGTGGACGGCGGCGCATCGCTCTCGCGGCGCGCAATGGCAGTGGTACGGACGCGTTCGATTTCATCGAGAAATTCCGCAGACACCTGCTCGGCGAGCAGATCGCCGACCAGTGCACCCAGGCGACGCACATCGTCGCGCAAGGGAAGATCGGGGGTAGCGAACACAAGACTGCTGCGGTACTCGTTCATCGGAAACGCACACCCTCATCAAGCGCAAAGTCGTCGAAGACTAACCCAAAAGGATTAGATGATCGCGACCGTCACGACGGTTTCAACACCAACCATCGTATGCCGGCGCGCCTCGATGATGACGCTGGTGTGACGCGCTGACGCGCGATGGGCGTTCCCGGCAATGCCCATCGCGGGAAAGCCCGCTCCTAAGCGGGTGTGGTTTTCCCGGTAACGCCCTCGCGGGCGAGCCCGCTCCTGCAGGCGATCGCGCCACGCATTTGCATGACTCTGCAGACGTTGCCGGGGGGTATCAGCCGCATCTGCCGCAAGAGCGCACCCGGGCGCGACGAAGCGTCACCGGTAACGCCGCATCGCGCGCAAGCGCGCTCCTACCGGTGCCAGCGCAGCATCGATCAACGCCTGCGTGTTGCGGCGCCATCCTTGTTCGGCGCTGGCTCGCCGAGATTGCTCTTCAACCACTGCTCACTCTCGGCCAGCATCTGCAGGATCGATTGCCGCGCGCGATACGCATGCGATTCGTTGGGCAGCATCACCAGCTTCGCGGTGCCGCCCAGACCCTTGATCGCTGCGAACATGCGCTCGCTCTGGATCGGAAAGGTGCCGGTATTGTTGTCGTCCTGGCCGTGGATCAGCAGCAGCGGGTCCTTGATCTTGTCGGCGTAGTTGAACGGCGACATCGCCTGATACACCGATTGCGCCTGCCAGTAATTGCGTTCTTCGGCCTGGAACCCGAATGGAGTGAGCGTGCGGTTGTAGGCACCGCTGCGTGCGATGCCGGCCTTGAACAGGCGCGTGTGCGCAAGCAGATTCGCCGTCATGAACGCGCCATACGAATGCCCGCCGATGGCGATGTGCCCGCGGTCGGTGACGCCGCGCCGCACCACTTCATCCACCGCCGCCTGCGCGTCGGCGATCAGCTGCGGCACATAGGTGTCGTTGGGTTCGGCGTCGCCTTCGCCGACGATCGGCATGGTCGGATTGTTGAGCACCACGTAGCCGATCGCCAGGAACGCCTGCGGCCCCCAGTAGCTGATCGCATTGAAGCGATACGGCGAGTCGGTGACCTGGCTGGCGGTGTCGGCGCTTTTGAACTCGCCCGGATACGCCCACATCAGCAGCGGGCGTGGGCCATCGCGTTTGGGGTCGTACCCTGGCGGCAGCAACAGCGTGGCGGTGAGGTCCACGCCATCGGCACGCTTGTAGCGAATCTGCTCCTTCTGCACGCCGCGCAACTGCGGCAACGGATGCGCGAACTGCGTCAGCGCACGCGGTGCCGGCACTGCCTCGCCCAGCGACTGCACGAAATAATTGGCGGGTTCTTCAGGCGATTCGCGGCTGAGCAGCACCTGCGTGCCCTGCGTACCCAGCACGGCCAGTGGTGCGGAATAGGTGGGCGCCTGCGAATGGAACAGCCGTGTGGCGCGCTTGCCTTGCAGATCGAAGCGATCCACAAACGGGCGGTCGCCTTCCGGTGAGGCGCCCTTGCCGAGCAGGAACAGGCTGTTGCCATCGGCACTGGTCTGCAGCAACAGGCGGCCCTTGCCGTCGGCCACCGTCGCAGGCGTGCCCGGGTCGCTGTAGCGGTCCTGCGAGGAGCGGTCCCACAGCAACTCGGGCGCGTGCTTGGGCTGATCGGGGGCGATGCGCCATTGCTTGGTGCGGCGGGTCTTCCACCAGCTCTCGCTGAGGATGGCCAGATCGCCGCGGCCCCACTGGATGCCCTCGAACCGGCTGCCCAGCTGCGCCAGCGTCACCGGCCCACGCGTGAATGGCGCCGCCTGCATCCGCACCGCATCACGGATCTTGCTCTCGCGTGCCGGGTCGCCGCCATCCTGCGCTTCGGCCCAGACCAGGGTGGCCGGCGCATCGTGCCGCCAGGCGATGTCGCGCACGCCGGTGGGCACGGCGTCATTGCCGGTCGGCAGGCCCTCCACCAAGGGCAACTGGGCAATCTGGCGCACCAGCTTGCCCTGCAGATCCAGCACCTCGATGCGGCGCGCGAAATTGTCGACCGGCACCAGGTAGGAAAACGGCCGCTCGCTGCGTTCGCTCAGGATGTACCGGCCATCCGGGGACACCGACAGGTCGAGGTAGATGCCGGGCGTGGCGATCGGGCGGATCTGCCCGGTGACGCTGACGATGACCGGCTGGCCGGTGGCGTAGTACTCGAACACGCGCGCATCGGCCTCGTTGCGCAGCAGGTCCTGGTAGGTCGGCAGCGAGCGCACGCCTGCGGCGGCGCTGGTCTGCTGGATCGCCGGACCGTCCGGCACCGCGTCGCGGGTGGGCGGCGCGCCCTGCCCTGCCACTTGCTGCTGCAGCAGCAACCCGCTGCCATCGGGCAACCAGCGCAACTCGTCATTGACGCTGGTGTTCAAGCCGGCCACCAGGCGCTTGGCCTGCCCTGCCGCCACGTCCACCAGCCACAACTCGTTGGCGCCGCTGGTCGCGTCCTCGCGCCGGAACGCCAGGTAGCGTTGATCCGGCGACCAGCTCAGCGTGGCCAGCGACAAGGGCGTCGGCAGGCCGGCAATCTGCCGCTCGCTGCCATCGGCGACCGACAGCAGCCACAGCTTGCCGGCGAAGGCAAACCGGCTGCTGGCGAAGGTCTTGGGATGGATGCGCAGGCCGGCCAGCTTGAGCTCGGGCTGGGCCACCTCCGCGATATCCGGCAGCGCCGGCATTTGCAGCATCGCGGCCAGATCGCGTTTGGGCGAGAGGTGCAGCAGCGGGGCGCGCGGGGCGTCGACCACCGCCTGCAGCGCCTTGGAGGGCAGTTGATACCCGCTGGCTGCAGCAGAGGGTTGCCCAGCCGGCGCGCCTGCCGCCGCTGCCAGCAGCGGTGCGCTCAGCGCCAGTACTCCCGCCCACGCCCACGTGTACCGCCGCCAGCCCTGCACATTCGGCTTTGCCTGCATTGTCCTTCCCCGGTCTCGATCGACCCTGGACCTTAGCAGCCGTCGGCCGGCGACTCCCCTGCCGTTGGTTGGGGGTCATGCCGATTCAAGCCGGCCAATTCATGTCGGCGGGGGGAGCTGCCGATATAATCGACGCTCTCGTCGAGGGGCGCTGCGACCGGTATGGCGGACTGATCCGCCACTGCACGAAGAGTGCAGGAAATACGGCCAGGCTCGACAAGCATTCACCGTTCAACGGCGCCCGGAATTGCAGACATTGATCTGCCTACCGGAGCTATTGCATGAACGCTGTCACGAAAATTGCCCCACACAACGACTACAAGGTCGCCGACCTCTCCCTGGCCGATTGGGGCCGCAAGGAGCTGGACATCGCCGAGCACGAGATGCCGGGCCTGATGTCGATCCGCCGCAAACATGCGCAGAGCAAGCCGCTGAAGGACGTGCGCATCACCGGCTCGCTGCACATGACCATCCAGACCGCCGTGCTGATCGAAACGCTCAAGGACATCGGCGCCAACGTGCGCTGGGCCTCGTGCAACATCTTCTCGACCCAGGATCACGCCGCCGCCGCCATCGCGGTCAGCGGTACGCCGGTGTTCGCCTGGAAGGGCGAGACGCTGGAAGAGTATTGGGACTGCACCCTGGATGCGCTGACCTTCACCCTGGCCGACGGCACACAGACCGGCCCGGAGCTGGTGGTGGACGACGGCGGCGACGTCACCTTGCTGATCCACAAGGGCTATGAGCTCGAGAACGGCTCGACCTGGGTCGACGAGCCAGCCTCCTCGCACGAGGAAGGCGTGATCAAGGCGCTGCTCAAGCGCGTGGCAGTCGAGCGCCCGGGTTACTGGACCCGCGTGGTCAAGGACTGGAAGGGCGTCTCCGAAGAAACCACCACCGGCGTGCACCGCCTGTACCAGATCGCCGAAGCCGGCAAGCTGCTGATCCCTGCCATCAACGTCAACGACTCGGTCACCAAGAGCAAGTTCGACAACCTCTATGGCTGCCGCGAGTCGCTGGCCGATGGCCTCAAGCGCGCGATGGACGTGATGCTGGCCGGCAAGGTCGCGGTGGTCTGCGGCTACGGCGACGTCGGCAAGGGCAGCGCCGCCTCGCTGCGCGCCTACGGTGCCCGCGTGATCGTCACCGAGATCGACCCGATCTGCGCGCTGCAGGCGTCGATGGAAGGCTTCGAGGTCAACACCATCGAATCCACCCTGGGCCGCGGCGACATCTATGTCACCACCACCGGCAACAAGGACATCATCACCGTCGAGCACCTGCAGGCGATGAAGGACCAGGCCATCGTGTGCAACATCGGCCACTTCGACAACGAGATCCAGGTCGATGCGCTGAATGCACTCAAGGGCGTGGAGAAGATCAACATCAAGCCGCAGGTGGACAAGTACGTGTTCGCCAACGGCAACGCGATCTTCCTGCTGGCCGACGGCCGCCTGGTCAACCTGGGCTGCGCCACTGGCCACCCGAGCTTTGTGATGTCCAACTCGTTCGCCAACCAGACCCTGGCGCAGATCGACCTGTGGGAAAAGCGCGACACCTACGAGAAGAAGGTCTACATCCTGCCCAAGCACCTGGACGAAGAAGTGGCCCGCCTGCACCTGGAAAAGATCGGCGTCAAGCTGACCACCCTGACCAAGGACCAGGCCGATTATCTCGGCGTGGACGTGGCCGGCCCGTACAAGCCGGATCATTACCGCTACTGATCACCTGGGCTGTTGATTGCCCGGATGTCACCGCTTGAGCAGAACGGGCGCCGCAAGGCGCCCGTTTTCTTTGCCGGATGCTTGGTGGCCTGCGTAGAAGCGGCCCCACATGGCGATCACTCTGCGTTCGCGCCATGCGGCTACATCCACATGCATCGCATCGGTGCAACACCTCGAGCAACACACCCTGGAATCCAGCGACCCATCGTCGAAAGTAACCAACATTTGCGGCTTCAGCATCTGGCACTGGATCATCGTTCTTTTCTTCTTCTGCAGCATTGCTGCCGTGATCAGCCTGATCGTCTGGGTCGCAAAGCGCGCGTCGCGCAAATCGACTGTGGCAACGACAGGGTCAGCAGCGCCAAAGAACGCTCAAGCCACACTGTTGGAGCTGGACCCGCTGGGGGCGCAGCAATTGATCACGGACGCGGACTACCAACAGCGCCGCAGCCATATCCTCAGCGAGATCTGAGCATCGGCTGCAACGCATGAACCATGTTTCTGCTGTGCTGGATCACCATGCCCATGTCATCTGCGACAGTGGCATGCGCCAGAAATTACCGACGCGTGGCACTTCGCTGCAAGACGGCATCAGCCTGAGCTTCAAGAGCTCTCAAGAACTTCCCGACATCCTCAGCCTGCTGCAATCACTGCAGATTCCCTTTGCCGACGTACCTGCGGGTTGGCCGCCGGCGGCTGTCTTCGCGCATCGCAGGGATCAGGGGCTGGTGCAAGGCGCGATCACCACCATCGCATGGGTTGCCCCAGGCATGCCCGTGCTCGGCGTCGGCTAGCACGCATTTGCGTCTGGGCTGCCGCCTGCTCGCCAGGTGCAATCGGCGCAATGCTGCGCTTGAGAAGGTCGGCTGCTGCGCACACGCTGCGGCTAATAACTTTCCAAACTCCGCTGACCACCATGGCGCCGCAACGCCTGCGCCCGGTCATGGCCTGCGTTGGTGATTCCCTGCCGCATTCGCACTTTCAAGAGAACCCGTCATGAAAAAATGCATGCTCACGTTGGCGCTCTCGGCGCTGGTACTGACGGCTGCACCCGATGTCTTCGCGCAGTCCACATCCGGCGACGGTGCGGGTTGGTTCGTCAACGGCGGCGTCGGCCGCACCTCGCTCAAGAGCGGGCCCTACGATGGCAGTGATACCGGCTACAACGTCTCCGCCGGATATCGCTGGAATGTGTTGTTTCCGTGGCTATCGCTTGGCCTGGAAGCTGGCTACAACGATCTTGGCAATATCCAGGCGAAAAACCTCTTCAACGGTGATGCGGTCGTGGAAGACCAGAGCCAGCTACGTGGGTGGACGGTCGGGTTGAATCAGCGCTTCGCACTGGGCGAGAAGTGGTATGCCAGCATGCGCGGCGGACTGTACGGCTGGAAGGGCCAGGGCCTGCGCAATGACAGCGTGTCCGAGCGCGCCGACCTGGACAAGCTATCGTGGTATGCAGGCGCCGGCGTGGGCTACAACCTGGGCGAGCACTTCAGCATCGGCGCCGGCTACGACCATTACAACGCCAAAAAATTCGATGTCGATCTGAGCACCGATATGGCTTCGGTCAATGCCGAGTACCGGTTCTGACAGCCATCGGCATGTCGGGCTGCGCTGAGTCGGCAAACAGCGGACGCAGCTCGACCCTGCAGCCATACGTGCAACCACGCGTCACGCTCGGCGAAAGGATGCGCCTGCGGCGGCGAGGCGACACAGCGCTGCCGACCTGCCCGGCTTCAAGCGCAGCCCCTTATCCGTGCTGCGCGAATTCGCACGATACGGCGCGCGCGATCTACCTGCTACGGCCGCCAATTCGCATTGCGTTCCCAGAACGCAACGCTGCGCCGGTAGGCATCGCGGTCCAGTGCCACACCGGAGCCGCCCTCTTCCACGCCCAGTGCATTACGCAGCATGGTGATGGGCGCCATCGGAATTTCTTCCGGCTCGTTGGTGTAGAGGCAACCGACAACGCCCCAATCGGCGTCGATCGGCGAGCCCTCCTTGGTCAGCTGATCGCGGCTATACAGGATCGGCAGCATGTACCGGGCAACCGGCGCCTCGACGCCTTCGAACCAACGCACCAGGACCGACAATTCCTGTGTATTGCGTGCTTCGTAGCCGCAGCGCAGCAGGTGACGGTTTTCTGCGCTGATCGGCACCGTCAGGCAGCGGGTGCTGGTCCAGTTGCGATGCACATGCAGCTGGCAGAACGGCGCGTAGCCTTCGATCACGCGCAGCGGTGGCGCGTCGTTGAGATGCTGGATGAATTGCTCGGCCGTGCAGTCCTGGATGGCATTGCGACGGCCATCGCGCGGAAACAATCGGGTGCGGGCGAACGGCGTAAGAACGATCGACATGGCAACAGGCCGGCGGCAAAGAGCGCCAGGGTAACGCGCGGGCCAACGCGCGGTCACTTACCAGATCAGATCGTCGGGCACCTTGAACTGGCTGTAGTACGCGTCGTCGCTGTCGCTCGATGAGGGGGCGGGGTTGCGCGCATGATCCAGCACCACCGTGCCTGGATCGCGGCTATAGACCTTGTCGGCCGCCGCACGCGGAATCAGCTCGAATCCGTCGCCATGCCGCACGATCACCAGTGCGCCACTGGCCAGCTGGCCACGCAGCGCCGGATTGACCAGCACGCTGCGGATGATGCTACCGTCGTTGAAGCGATAGTCGATCTCGCCTTCGCGCTTGACCTTGCTGGTCTCCACGATCTGCCGCACCTGCGCCAGCACTTCCTGCTTGCGCAGCTGCGCGTTGCGCTCCTCGGCCAGCGCGCGATCGCGCTCGGCACGCTCGGCCTGCAGCCGCGCCGCATCCACCTTGTCGGCATCGGCAGGCGTGACCGCCCCGCCCTTGGCATGCCGCTGCTTGACCTGCTCGCGCGCAATCTTGTCCACCTGGGCTTTTTTGACCAGGCCAGCCTTGAGCAGCTGTTCTTGCAGTGGATTACGCATGGCAGACATCGGCAGTGAATTAGCCGCTAGTTTAACGCGACACGCGCCAGGCACCTTCGTCGCCGGTCCGGGCCGCTGCGCATCAGTCGCCGCCAGCCGCCCGGGCAGGTGCGCGACCGGCCACGCAGCGCTTATGATGTGCCACTTCCATACAATTCAAGGACGAATGATGATCATCTGGGGATCGGGCGGCGACGCCATCGCACTCGGAGCCGCCGACGGCGCGCATTGCGACCAATGCGCGCAACAACGCAGTTTTCGCAATGTCCTGCATTACCGCTATGCGCACCTTTGGTACATCTTCAGCTGGGTCACCAAGAAGCAGTATCTGCGCGTGTGCGACGGCTGCAACCACAGCACCCCGCTGGACACCAAGACCTTCGAAGCGTCTCGGGGCAAGCCGCCGATTCCTGCCTACCGCCGGTTTGGCGGCCTGGTGCTGCTGGGGCTGATCGCGCTGCTGGTGCTGTTTGGCGCCTACAGCGCATCGCAGACATCCAAGCAGGACAACGCGCTGCTGGCGCAGCCTGCGGCAGGAGACCTGTACACCGTGGACCTGCAGACGGTGGCACCTGGCGCCTACGATGGACATGCCTACGGTGTGGTGCGGGTACACAGCGTCAACGGCGACACCATCAGCCTGGCGCTGCCGCAAAAGGGCTTCAGCAAGTGGAAAGGCGCCGAGCGCGATGCCGGCGGCAGCACCGCCAGGCAGCCGGCGTACTACACCGACGAGCACATCGACCTACCGCTGTCCAAGCTGCAGGAATTGCACACACGCGATGAGCTCCGCCACGTGTATCGCTGAGCGCTGTCGGCCAGCAGGTGCGGCGTAGGCTGCACCGGCGCAGTGCGTGGCGCCCCCTGTTGCCTGCAACGTTTCTCCTTGGTGCTGGTGCATCGACCGCTCAAGGCAGCTTCAAATACGTTGCAACGTCGAGCGCGCTCTGGTCGCACGGCGAACATCGACAGGGCGCTGCCTGCCGCAGTCCAGTCCTGCCACGGCCCTTGTCGATGGCAACACGTCGCTGACCACCTGCGTCAGTCACCCAAACGGCTCGATGCCATGCGCTCCAGGCGCAGCGGATGCGGCGCAAGTTGTGCGACCCATCGCGCTGTTGCCGTCCAACCACGCACGCAGTTTGGCGCTCTGTCGCATTGAATACGTATGCACAACACCGATGTTGCGGCGCGATGCGCGCTTAGCATCGCCACGCGCTGCACGCCGTGCGCGCGCTTTCCGGAACAGGGGCCGGAGGCCTTGATGCGGGCATCGCGGACTGCGCGGATGCTCGCGCTCACCGACTGGAGAATCATCCGATGCATAGCACGCCTGCTCATGCTCCACCCTCGCTCACACAGCGATGCGGCCGCCTGCTGCTGACGGCGGTGATCTTGCTGCTGACCACCGCCAATGTGCAGGCCGATGTCATCCTGCATGCCTTCAACTGGCCCTATGCCACCGTGGAAGCGCGCGCCAAGCAGATCGCCGACGCCGGCTATCGCAAGGTTCTGGTGGCGCCGGCCACTCGTTCGCAGGGCAGCGCGTGGTGGGCGCGCTATCAACCGCAGGATCTGCGCGTGATCGATGGACCGCTGGGCGACACGGCCGCGTTCTCGCGCATGGTGCAGGCACTGGCCAACAACGGGGTGGAAACCTATGCCGACGTGGTGCTCAACCACATGGCCAACGAAGCGGCGACGCGCTCGGACCTCAACTACCCGGGCAGTGCGGTGTTGTCGCAGTACGCAGCCAACCCGGGACGGTACGATTCGCTGCGCCTGTTCGGCACCTTGCAGTCGAACTTTCTGAGCGCCAGCGACTTCGGCCCGGCGCAGTGCATCAGCAACTACAACGACGCCTTCCAGGTGCGCAATTATCGTATCTGCGGCGGTGGCAGCGACCCGGGCTTGCCGGATCTGGTCGGTAACGACTGGGTGGTGCAACAGCAGCGCGCCTACCTGCAGGCGCTCAAGGGCCTGGGCGTGACCGGCTTCCGCGTGGATGCGGCCAAGCACATGACCTTCGATCATCTGAACCGCGTCTTCGATGCCGGCATCCGCTCCGGCGTTTATGTGTTCGGCGAGGTGATCACCGGCGGCGGCACCGGCAATGGCGATTACGACCAGTTCCTTGCGCCGTATCTGCAATCCACGCCGCATGCTGCATACGACTTCCCGTTGTTCAACGCAGTGCGCAATGCCTTTGCCGTGGGTGCCAGCATGCAGCAGCTGGTGGACCCGGCCAGCGCCGGGCAGGCGTTACCGGGCAATCGCGCGGTGACCTTCGCCATCACGCACGACATCCCCAACAACGCCGGCTTCCGTTACGCCATTCTTGACCCGGTCGACGAAACCCTTGCCTATGCCTATCTGATCGGTCGAAACGGCGGCATGCCGATGGTCTACACCGACAACAACGAAAGCGGCGACAACCGCTGGGTCAACGCCTACCAGCGCGACGACCTGCGCCGCATGATCGGCTTCCACAACGGCGTGCAGGGCACCGACATGCAGGTGCTGTCGTCCAGTTCCTGCCACATCCTGTTCCGTCGCGGCAGCCTGGGCATCGTGGGCATCAACAAATGCGGCAATCCGGTCACCACCACCGTGGGCATGAACAACAGCGTGCTGTACTGGAATGCAGACTACGTAGACGCGCTGGGCTCGGGCAACGTGGTGCGCATCACCAGCAGCTCCTACACCTTCACCCTGCCGGCACGTGGCACGCGGATGTGGCGACGCTGATCCGGAGCGCAGCCATGCACCCATCGGCGCTGCCTGCATGAGCAGGCAATGTAAATCCCACCTTTACACCAGGCAGTGCCCGGATCTCGCACGCGCGCCGCCAACACGACGACGGCGTGATCGCCACGCTTGTTGACCGCATCAGTCAACGCCTGCGCCGCACATCGCGTGCGCAGGCGTTGTGCGTGTGCGGGCGGGGCGATCGCTGCGCTTGACGCAACGACGCTGTGCGCATGCGATCACGCGGACATGATGCAGCCGGGTGCGATCGACACATTCTTGGCCAGCGGATGAATCGATCGATAGAAACAGCGCGCGCGTCGCAACGAAATGCCCGGTTCGCCGGACCTACCGGCAACCGGATGCATGCTGGCCCATCTGCCTGGCGTGCAGCCGGTTGACCGCGAGCCGATGGCATCGCCGCATGAGCAATGACCGACCCAACGTCGCGCGCAACCGTCCAGCGGGATGATGCGGCGAGGCACCGACGGAGACGCGGCCCATCCCGCATCCATCAGCGCTCGCCTGACAGCTGCGCAGGCGCCATGTCGGCAACTCGTGTTGCAACGCGATCGGTCTCACCGACCAGTGGTGCATTACCGGAGCCCAGCCGATGCCTTTGTACTTCGTCCGTCATGGCGAGTCGCTCGCAAACGAACAGAACTATTTTGCAGGCGCGCAGAATTCGCCACTCACTCCGCTGGGCCGGCGCCAGGCGCGTCAGGCAGCCGACTACGTCCGCCAACGCGGGCTGCACTTCGATCAGGTCCACGTTTCCACACTCGAACGCGCGCAGGCAACCGCAAGCATCATCCTGGAAGGCGTCACCGCACCACCGCAGGTGATCTCCAGCGCTGCATTGGTGGAACGCGATTTCGGCATCTTCGCCGGCAAGAACAAGACCTTGATCAAGAAGTCGATCGGTCACCGTCTCTACGACGTCTGCTTCCACGATGCCGACGGCGCACCGCCCGATGGCGAACACTGGATGGACATGTACGCCCGCTGCAAGCATTACTACGACACCGTGCTCGCGCCGTTGGACCGGCAAGGCAAGCAGGTCCTGGTGGTGGCGCACAAATACATCGTCGAGGTATTTGCGCTGATCGCCTCCGGCCTGCCACCTGCCGACTACATCGACTTTCGGCTACCCAATTCCCGGCCGCTGTCGTGGGACGAGCTCAGGCAGATGACTGCGCGCAGTTCCTCGCGCATGAACTATCTGGGCGAGCAGACCGAAATCCATCTGCTGCAATGGATGTTGATCGCCGCGGCAGGCGGCTTCGCGCTGTCGTGCGCGGGCGTGCGTGTGCCGCATATTGCCAGCACAACGGCCATCGTCGTCTTGCTGGCAGTCAATGCGTTCTTCCTGTCGGTACGCATCGAGGCCGGTGCCTTGCGCCTGACCCGGGGGCCGGAAAACATTGCGCTGTGCGTGATCAGCGTGGCACGTGCGTTCTGCGCCATGCTGCTGCTCACACAGTTCTACAACGAATGGATCCACGTGATCGGCCTGTTACTGATCGTGCCGCCGGCATTGTCGGTGCCGACCTTCTCGCTGGCGCGCGGCGGCGATTATTTCTTCGCAGCGCGCTACACGCTCGTCTTGTCGGTGCTATTGCCGCTGCTCCTGCTGGGGTTGTTTGTGGATCACCGCGCGCTGCTGGGCAACGCGCATGCGCTGGAGCGGTTTTTCGTGGTGCTGCTGCTCGCCTTGGCGCTGCCCTCGCTGGCCGCACAGGGATGGCGTCGGGCGCGCCCGATCGCAGCCGGCAAGCTCGCCACCAACTGGGGCTGGGTGGGCGCATTGACGATGGTGCCGATGGCCTTGCTGGTCGGGCTACGCACCGAAGGAAGCGCGCTCGTCCACGCGTTGACGCAGGGCGGTTGGCAGGCCTGGGGAGCGCTGCTGCTGCCGTTTACGCTCCTGCTGGCTTGCCGCGTGGGCAGTGCCGTGTACTTACGCGCACACCAGAGCGTGACCGGCAAGCGTATCGATGCCGGCATTGCGGCGGACATCCACCTGCTGCAGACCTCGCCCAACATCTTCCTGTGGCTCAGTCTGTTGTTGCCGGGCACGTTTACGCATGCGCCCACACTGGTCGCCGGCACCTTGCTGGGCTTCTTCGCGTTTGCCCTGCTCGATGAGACGTGGGTGGTCAGGCGTTTCCGCGCGCAGATCACCCCCGCGTTGCGCAGGCCGGTGAGCTCCCCCATCTCGGGGGCGGATGTGCGCACTGCCGAAAACATCGAGCGCGACGACGTGGCACTGGAAAGCCGTTGATCGGCACCGGCGGCAGCGAGGTTGCGGGCGGACGTGTGACGCCATGGCGCTGCGGCAACCGTGCAGACATGCGATTGCGGCACGACAACACCGACCGATGGCCGGTGTTGTTCGTCATCACGACTGCCAGGACGGCGCCGTCGATTACCAGGCAAACGGTGCGGTGACCGTGCGCGCCCCGAGCAGAAACGCATCGGCCACATGCACGAACGGAGCGACATCCACCTCCGATTCGCCGGCACGCACCAGCTGTACAAATCGCCGGTACAGGCCATCGTATTCGCTGGATGCGGGCACAGCCTGCGCCTGCCCGTCGATATGCAGCTTGGCGCCGCCTTCGCTGAGCATGAGCACGCCCTGGGTGGTTTCCACTTCGATATCCCAGCGCTGATGGCCGGTCTGCAGGAAGTCGAATTCGGCCGTGACCGGCACGCCGGCGGTATCGACAAACGCAAGCCTGGCGTACAGCGGCGCCTGGCGATTTTGCGGTGTGTGCAGCTCGGCCTGATGCAGTGCGAAGCTGCACGGCAGCAGATGGGTGGCGATGGACAATGCATTGATGCCGGGATCGAACACGCCCATGCCGCCGGGTTCGAGAATCCAGTCCTGCCCCGGATGCCAGTGGCGGATGTCTTCCTTCCAGGTGATATGCGCACGCACGACCTGCTTGTCGGCCAACCATGCGCGCGCGGGTTCCACGCCGGCCGCGCAACGCGAATGCCAACTGGTGAACAGGCTGCGCTGCGCGTGCTGCGCCACCTTGCGCAGGTCGTCGATCTCGGCAAGCGTGGCGGCCGGCGGCTTTTCCAGAAAGACATGCCGACCAGCGTTCAACGCCGCCTGCGCCAATGCATGCCGCCCCACCGGTGGCGTGCACAACGACACGGCTTCAAGCTCCGGATGCGCGGCGAACGCTTCGTCCAGGGTGTGATACGCCGGGACGCCGTCGACCGTGCCATGCCGGCTCACTGTGGCCACCAACTGCACGTCGGCACGCGCGGCGATGGTCGGCACGTGCTGGTCGCGGGCGATCTTGCCGATACCGACAAGGGCAATACGCAATGCGTCTGGATGCTTCATCGAAACCTTCGTGCTGGTGAGGAGGGGCATGCCCGCCGCGTTGCGCTGCCTGCGGCGAAGGCGTCGGGCCGACGCAACGTGTAGCCAGACCTGCGACCACACACCTGCGACGGCGCAGTGTACGGTCAGGCCATGGCCCGCTGCGAGACATCGCTCCTGCTTGTTTTGCTATACCTGCACGGGCGCCATGCAGCGGTTCCGTCAGCGCTGCGCAGCTGCAGTGCCTGACGGCAGCTGCGATACAGGCCGCCGTGCCGATTGCGAGACGCCACGGCAACGATTGACGCACGGCCTGCGCACGGCCCAGGATCGTCGGCCGGCACGTGGGTGCCCCTCGTCGCAGGACTGCATCGATGCTGCATCACGTCTCCATTGGCGTTGGCAACATCGCGGCCTCGGCCGCGTTTTACGACGCCGTGCTTGGCGCACTCGGCTATGTGCGGGTGTGGTCGGACCTGGAACCGGGCACGCTCGATCAGGCCGTCGGCTACGGCCACCCCGGTGGCGAAGACTGCCTGGCGCTGAAACAACAACAGGCGACGCAGTGCGCACCGGGCCGCGGATTCCATCTCGCATTCGCAGCCAGCACTGCTGCAGCAGTGGACGCCTTCCATCTGGCCGCACTGCGACACGGCGGTCGCAGCAACGGCGCGCCCGGTTTGCGACCCGACTATGGCGATGCGTATTACGCCGCATTCGTCATCGACCCCGACGGCCACCACATCGAAGCGGTGGTCGACACGACGATGTGATCGCTGGCAGTCGCCTGGCGTGCGGCACCGATCATGCCGGCACCGCACGCCATGGCGATGCCCAGGATCAGGGTGAGGCGTGGGCCAGGAAGCGGTCGAAATCGGCAATATCCAGGCTGCCCCAACCCGATGCGAAATCCCAGCCGCTAGCGGCCACATAGCCATCGCCATACAGGCCATTGGTCCCTGCCAGCACATCATGCTTGCGCTGCGCAGCGCCGCGCTGGCTCGCATAGCGATAGAGCTGCGGACCGATGAAACCCAGATTCGGGTGCGACTGCAGTAACCGCGCGACATAGCCGGCGAAGGTCGGCGTGGCGGCGCTGGTGCCCCAGACGTATCCACGGAATTCGCGGCCTTGCGCATCGGTCAACAGGACCTCTGCGCTGCTGGAAAAAGCACCGTTGAAACTGACATCCGGCACGGCGCGGCGTCCGGAACTTACCTGTGCGGGGATCGCGGCCTTCTGCCACTGCGGCGCGTCGGCCCCCCGGCTCAGGCCGCCCTGGCTGATCTGGCGGCCCACACCGGTATTCCAGACGCGCTCGGCCGCATAGGTGCCGGCGCTTCCGGTCCTGGTCTGCAGCTCTGTGGCACCGACCGCGATTGCATACGGGTCCGATGCGGGAAACGCGACCTGGCGTTGGTCCTGATGCCCCAGCAGGCTGTCGTAATACGGCGCAGTCGCACGCGCGCTCAAGGGTTGATAGATCCCGTCGTCGCCGCTGCAGATCAGGATGTTCTGCCCCTGCCTGACCGCCTTGGAAACGCTGGCATCGATGGCCTGGAAGATCGTGTCGTCCACTTCGGCTTCCGGTGCGTAGATCGACATGCTGACCACACGCGCAAGGTTGTCGTCGGCCGCACGCGCCAGGCCATCGGTCATGCTTTTCCAGGAAAAGTCCGGGATGTTGTAGATGATCAACTGCCTCAGTCCGCCGGCACTGCCGACCAGCAGTTGCGTGTCCATGTCCCACTCGGTTTCGTTGTTCTTGCTATCTGCCGTGGAGCGGAAACCCGGCGCTGCCGGGTCGCCCACCGTCACCACCGTGACCGGCGTATGCAGGCCGTGCAGCGTCTGGAAATGCTGCAGACGCGACAGCGTCTGTTCCAGATTGCCGGCGGCGATAATGGCACCGACAACGCCGCTGGCAGGTGCCAGCGCGTTCGCGCCATAGACGCTGCCCAGCTCTTCCACGCTATGCCGCACCGCTTCCGAGGCGCCGCTACTGCGCGCAAGGGCGGCACTTGTACCCAGTCCCCGATCGACAGCGACTCGCGCATCGGCGGGGACGGTCGAGCGGTGGGTCAATCGGGCAGTGCTGCGGTTATCCAGCCCCACCACGCCTTGCACGAGTGGGCGCAAGGCGTCAGGAAGAACGATCCCATCCTGATTGAAGTACACCGCACGCCCGTCGATAGTGCCCGTGCGCAGCGTCACCGCGAACGCCGACTGCAGTGCGGCCGCCGTTGCAGTGGCCTGCAACACGCGACCATCGGATACGACCTGCACATCGCTGATGCCGTGCTTGCGCAGGTAGTCCTTGATTTGTGCAATGTCGCTGGCAGCAGCCGCAGCGGTGTGGTCCAGCGCGCCACGCAGCAGCGGGTCGGCCGCATCGCGCATCAACCAGTACTCGATCGCCGCGTGCTGCGCGGCTGCGTCCATCCGCGGCCTGAGCACGAGACTGATCTGCAGGACGCGCTCCGGCGCCATCGGCGCGCTGGCGCTGACCGCTGGCCACTGGCCGGAGGCCGGCAGATCCGACGTCGCCGCGTACGCGGTGCCCGCGCCGCACACGGTCATGGTGGATGCCAGCAATGCCATACCCAGGGATTTCCGCATCGTTCGATTCCTTCGCTGTCGAGAATGAATACATCGGCTGCGGATTGTTACGAGCAGGTATGACCATTCACTCCGCGCCATGCGAAGTTGTTCGGCGTTGAGCGAGGACGCCTGGTGGAGCTCTCGAACGACGTCTGTGCGCACCTGGAACGCGGGCGGTCGCGATGGCGGGCGGGCAAGCGAGCGCCAACGCCACCAGGCCGGCCATGCGGGCGCCACAAGCACAACGCCGACGGCTGTTCGGCAGGCGGCAATGACGCAGCGCTATCGTTCCCCCCGGCCCGCGGCGTCGCCAGCGACCCGCCCTGCACTCGCAGGACGGGTAGCTGGACCGGACGCTCACATTTCCAGCACCACCTTGCCCAGATGGCTGCCCTGCTCCAGATAGCGATGCGCTGCAGCCACCTCACCCAGCGGAAAGCGCTTGTCGATCAGCACGCGAATCCTGCCTTGTTCGATCCATGGCCACACCACGCGCTCGACTTCCGCAGCAAGGCGGGCCTTCTCGTCGGCAGTGCGCGGACGCAGCGTCGATCCGGTCAGGATGGCCTGCTTGCGCATCAGCTGTGGGATCGGCACCTCGATGGTCGAACCGGCCTGCGAGGCGATATAGACGATGCGCCCGCGCGGGTTGAGCGCTTCCAGCGTATCGGCAAAGACCGCCGCACCCACCATGTCGAGCGCTACGTCCACGCCGCCATGCGCCTTGGCCACGTCCACGAACGACTCGCTGGTGGAATCGATCGCCACATCGGCGCCCAGCTCGCGCGCCTGCGCCGCCTTGCCGGCCGAGCGCGCAGTGGCCAATACATGCGCACCGGCCGCCTTGGCCATCTGGATCGCGGTGACGCCGATCCCGGACGTTGCCCCATGCAGCAGCAGCCACTCACCGGCCGCCAAGCGGCCATGCTCGAACAGATTGGCATAGGCAGTGAAGAGGGTTTCCGGCAATGCGGCCGCATGCACCAGATCCATGCCGGCGGGAATCGGCAGCACATGCCGCGCATCGACCGCGGCATAGTGCGCATAGCCGCCACCGCCAAGCAATGCGCAGACACGGTCGCCCACCTTCCAGCGACCAGCCGGCTCCACGATCTCGCCGGCCACTTCCAGACCCAGCGTTTCCGGCGCGCCCGGCGGCGGCGGATAATGCCCGGCGCGCTGCAGCAGATCCGGGCGATTGATGCCCGCCGCATGCACACGAATCAGCACCTGCCCGGACGCCGGCCGCGGGCGCGGTTGCTCGGTGACATACAGCGCGTCGGCATCGCCCTTGCCATCGCGGATGGCGATGGCGGTCATCGTGTTGTCGGACATCAAGGCGCTCCGTCAAAGGGGCGCCCAGTGTAGGCAGGCAGATGTCAATGCCCGGCGTAGGGCGCGCGATGCCACTGCCGCTGCACACCCTGTCTCGACGCGCCACAGGACGCTTCGCACTCACCTCAAGGTACATAACACGCCCTAGGCCGAGGCGAGCGCCAGATCGCCGACACCACGCGCCAACGCAACCCGGATGCGGCCCAACGATTCGGCGATGACCTCCATTTGCTGCTCTTGCATGTCGCGCTCCGATCACGTGGCGCGGGCTAGCCGAGCTTGGCGCGCACGCCGACGCGCGGCCGGCGCATGCAAGCAGCCCCGGCCATGCGGTCGTCCCTGCACGCTGGCATCGCCCGCAATCGATCGGGACACTCGCAACCAAATATGCATTCATCGCGATGAAGCGATATTATGCGGGCACGATCCGCCGGACCCGCCGCGATGACGCATCTCAGCTTCGAGTTTTACCCGCCCAAGAACGACGACCAGCGTGCGCAGCTGGAGCGCACCGCGACCAGGCTGAAGGGCTATGCACCCGAATATGTGTCGTGCACCTTCGGCGCCGGCGGCTCCACGCTCAGCTACACCTCCGAGACGGTACGCCATCTCAAGCAGAAGCACGGCTTCGAGGCGGCGCCGCACCTGTCCTGTGTCGGCGGCAGCCGCGAGGAGATCCGCGAACTGCTCAAGCTGTATCGCACCATCGGCTGCACCCGCATCGTTGCGCTGCGCGGCGACCTGCCCTCGGGCATGGGGCACCCGGGCGACCTGCGCTATGCCTCGGACCTGATCGCCTTCATCCGCGCCGAGCACGGCGATGCCTTCCGTATCGAAGTAGGCGCGTATCCGGAAACCCATCCGCAAGCGGTCGATGCCTTGAGCGACCTGCGCTACTTCAAGGCCAAGGTCGATGCCGGTGCCGATGCGGCGATCACCCAGTATTTCTACAACGCCGATGCCTACTTCCATTTTCGCGATGCGGTGCAACGCATGGGCGTGGAGGTGCCGATCGTTCCCGGCATCATGCCGATCTCCAATTTCTCGCAGCTACGGCGTTTTTCCGAGCAATGCGGCGCCGAGATCCCGCGCTGGATCGGCAAGAAGATGCAGTCCTACGGCGACGATGCCGATGCGGTGCGGGCATTCGGTGCGGAAGTGGTGGCCAGCCTGTGCGAGCGCCTGATCGCAGGCGGCGCACCGGCGCTGCACTTCTACACGCTCAACCTGGCCAAGCCGACCACGCAGGTGCTGCAGCTGCTCGGGCGCTGAGCCCGGCCCCCGGCTCGGCCCACTTGCGGCAACCTGCCGGTACACACGGTTCAATGCATGCAGGTGCGCCCGGCCACACCACGTGCGAGCGCGCGACCCTCGCGTTTCTCGCCGGCTCACACGCGCCCGGCTACGCTGCGCGGATGTTTCGTTTCCTGCCAGCGCTGGTGTTGCTGCTCTGCCTGCCTGCCGCCGACCGCGTGCAGGCACAGGAGATCCGTCGCTGCGTCACGCCGGACGGGCAAACCATGTTCACCGACCGCCGTTGCGAAGACGTGGGCGCTGCAGTGCGCGCACCACCGTCCCCGCGCACGCAAGGCAATACCGGGCTGCACCGCTATGGCTGCCCACGCCGGCTGAGCGAATTGGTGTCGCTGCTGCAAAGCGCCGTGGACAGCCGCGACGTCAATCGACTGTCCAGCCTCTACCTGTGGAGCGGGCAGTCCGACGCGGCGGCCAACCAGGTGCTGAGCCGGCTGGAAGCCATCGTGCAACGCCCGCTGCTGGACATCGCACCGATGTATCCGCAGACCGATCCGCCCACCTGGGATGCAGACACCGCCGCGGCAACTCCATCGCTGGACGGCAGCGCGATCGATGCGCCATTGCCCGCACCCACACGCCCGCGCCCATGGGGCCTGCGCCTGGAACAAAACCTCGCCAGCGGCACTCCCGCGCGTAGCGTGTTGCGCCTGCGCCGGCAGTACAACTGCTTTTGGGTGACGTTTTAAGGCCGACAGGGACCTGCGGTGAGCCGCTCCCCGAAACGGCATCGGCTTGATGGATGGCGAGCACTCACTTCCAGAAGGTCCACCTGGATGTCTTGCGAGGCAATTCAATACCGTTTGCACGCGTGCTCAGGAATTCCAGATACTTGGGATCCTCGCTGGCGAACACTTCGGGGCCGTCCCCCATGTAAGCCCGCATCAGCTCATCTGCCGAGCGATCAAGATTGCCAAGCTCAAGTTGGCACTGCCCAAGTCGCAGATGGATGAACGGGTTCCCAAGTGCGCCAGGGCAGTGCATGGCACGGGACAGGGTGTCCCGACCCGCCGTAAAATCTCCGCTGCGGAAGTTGGCATCCCCGACCGCAGCGAGTATCCACGTCGCCGCATGCCAGTCCTCTTTGGGATCCGGCAACAAGTTCCAGGCCGAGCGATACGCCGCTAGCGCCGAAGGAAAATCGCCTGCGTCGGCATGCCGATCGCCCAGCGCGCACAGACGGTCAAGTTCCGCGCTCGTTTCCAGCGAAAGTTCAAGCACGTGAGTGATCTCCGGTCAGCGCTGACAACATGCAAGTAAGGCACCACTGCTCAACTGCAAGGCGGGCGTGGCCGATGCTGGCGGATTGGGCCACGCCCCAGCATCAACCCACCGTTCCATGCGCGCTGTTCGCACCCTCTGCTGGCTGCTCACCGCGTTTGTTGGTCGCTTCCGGCGCAGTCACTGCGATTGCGGTAAAGCCCACGCAACACGTGAGGCAATTGCGCCGCCGATGCGGCGGGTTTGGACAATGGCGTGCATCGATAACGCTAGCGCGCAGCGGCCGCCATCACTGCGGCCAGAGCGAGCGGATTGCCGCAATGCCTTGCGCGCCATGCGAGCGTGCTTCGCGCAGGTCGGCCGCCTGCATGCCGCCGAGCGCGTAGATCGGCAACGACACCTGCTCGCGCAGGGTTTCGAAGCCGTCCCATCCCAGCGGTGTCGCAGCCGGATGCGATGCGGTGGCCTGCACCGGACCCAGCACCGCAAAATCGCAGCCAAGCCGCTGCGCATGACGCAAGTCCTCCAGCCCATGGCACGAGGCGGCCACCGGTTGTTCTGCGGGCAGCGGACGTTCCTGCAAACCGGCCAACTGCTCCGATCCCAGATGCACGCCGATTCCAAGTTCCGCGGCCAGTGCGATATCGCGATTGAGCAACAGCTGTGCGCGTGTACGGCCGCGCAGGTTCATCACCTGGTGCAACAACGCCTGCCAACGCACCGGCGCGACCTGGCGCCCGCGCAGCTGGATGCGGGTCACACCGTCCTGCAGCGCGCGCCCCAGGCTCTCCAGCCAGCGCGCATCGTCGTCGGGCTCGGGCGTGATCAGATAGCGGTCGGGCTGACGCAGCACACCGACCACCGGCACGTCGGCCGGCGGCATCGAATAGCGGGCCAGCTTGTCGGCCGCCACCCAGGTCATCGCCTGACCTTCGCGACCGCGCGGACTGCCTTTCCAGCTCGTGATGTGCCGCACTTCCAGCCGCAGGCGTTTGTCCGGATACAGCTGCGGCACATCCATGACCCACTCGCCAACCTGGGCCTCGATGCCGAGTTCTTCATTGAGCTCGCGCACCAGCGCCTGCTCGGAGGTCTCGCCGGGCTCGCGCTTGCCGCCGGGAAATTCCCACAGCCCGGGCATGTCGCGGGTTTCGGTACGGCGCGTCAGCAGGATCCGGCCGCGCGGGTCGGTGATCACGCCGGCAACGACGTGGATGGATCGAAGGGAATCGGGCATGCAACAAGAGTGCCGCGAGTGTGCGGTTCAGTGCAATCGCTTGGGGGCCGGGATTGGAGATTGGGGATTCGAGATTGGTCAAAGCGCAGCACGTGTGCTTCTGCCAATCCCGAATCCCGAATCCCCAATCCCCAATCTCCCGGCCTACAGTGGATGCCCGATGCGCCAGAGCACGCCGCTGGGATCGTGCAAGGTGAAATCGCGTGCGCCCCATGGCCGGTCTTCCGGCGCGCTGCAGCTCACCCCGAACTGCGCGCCCAGGCCGGTGTCGTGCACGTGCTGCCACCACCCGTCGGCATCGTCCACCCACAGATGCAGCATCAGGTTTTCGGCCAGCTCGCGCAGATAGAAATCCTGCAGCAGGAACGCGCAGTGCGCACCGTGCCGAAAGCAGGTCACGTTGCCCACCTCGTCCTCCTGCACGAATCCCAGCGCACGATAGAACCGCTGCGACAGCGCGTAATCGCGCGCAGGCACGAACACCTTCAATTGCTGGCTGGACAGCAGTGCCATGACCGCACTCCACGCAGGATGTGGATCGAGCATACGCCCCGCAGTGGCACCGGCGGAGAGGCCTCATACAAAAGGCGCCGCGTTGGCGCCGCGAGAGATGGACAGCGCGCGGCAGAGCTGCCGTGCCGAGGCCCACCGCAAGACAGCTCGCCGGACGCTTCCAGCGTCTATGCGGTTGGTGTCCCGTCGTTGCCTGGCAACGATGCAAGCCATGCCTTCGCAGGGAATTGGCCAAAGGCGGCGAAACCTGAGCGTGGCCTCGTACCCGGTCTGCGATATCCCCTTTCCTGCTTCAAGACCCCCTCAGGATCCCATCCGTAAGCAGAGCCCCCTTGGTAAGGGGGCGCGCCAAAGGCGCGGGGATCGGAAGCAATGACCGTGCACCAGGCATCCGCGTAGCGGATGCCTGGTGCGCAGCCCGCTTCGCGGGCTGCGCCACGGTCAACTCAGCTCAGCTGAGTTGACCGTGGCAGTGCTTGTACTTCTTGCCGCTGCCGCACGGGCACGGATCGTTCCGGCCGACTTTGGGCTCGTCGCGGGTGACCTGCGACACCGGCACCGGTGCGTTGCCGCCCTGCATCTGCTCCACTTCCTCGTCGGCACCGTAGCCGCCGGCATCCTGGTGCTGGAACTGCGAGGCCATCAGGCGTGCTTGCGCCTGGAGACGCTCCTGTTCTTCCAGCTCGGCCACTTCTTCTTCGCTGCGGATGCGCACGCGCGCCAGCAGGTTGACCACTTCGCGCTTGACGTTCTCCAGCATCTCGGAGAACAGCTCGAAGGCTTCCTTCTTGTATTCCTGCTTGGGCTGCTTCTGCGCGTAACCACGCAGATAGATGCCCTGGCGCAGGTAATCCATCTTGGCCAGATGCTCCTTCCAGCCCTGATCGAGCACGGTCAGCATCACGTGTTTTTCCAGCGCGCGCATGGTGTCGTTGCCCACCGCCGCTTCCTTCTCGGCGAAGTGCGCATCCACCGCCGCCTGCACCTTGGCGGCGATCTGCTCGGCGTCCAGTTCTTCCTGCGTGCGCGCCATTTCGCGCAACGCCATCGGCATGCCCAGCTCCGATTCCAGCGTGGCTTCCAGCCCCTGCAGGTCCCACTGCTCGTCCACCGAATTGGGCGGCACGAAGCGGGCGACCAGGTCATAGATCACGTCGCCACGGATGCCGTCGACGTTGTCCTTCACCGACTCGGCATCCAGCAACTCATCGCGCTGCGCGTAGATCACCTTGCGCTGATCGTTGTTGACGTCGTCGAAGTCCAGCAGGTTCTTGCGGATGTCGAAGTTATGCGCTTCCACCTTGCGCTGGGCCTTCTCGATCTGCCGGCTGACCAGGCGATCTTCGATGACGTCGTCTTCCTTCATGCCCATCATGCGCATCGCCTTCTGGACCCAGTCCGAGGCGAAGATGCGCATCAGGTTGTCTTCCAGCGACAGATAGAAACGCGACGAACCCGGGTCACCCTGACGACCGGCGCGGCCGCGCAACTGGTTGTCGATACGCCGCGATTCGTGGCGCTCGGTACCGATGATGTGCAGGCCGCCGGCCGCCTTGACCGCGTCATGACGACGCTGCCAATCGGTCTTGATCTTGAAGCGCGCGTCCTCGGTCGCATCCTCGCCCAGCGCGTGGTACTCCGATTCCAGCGAACCGCCCAGCACGATGTCGGTACCGCGGCCGGCCATGTTGGTGGCGATGGTCACCGCGCCCGGCTGGCCGGCGTTGGCTACGATGGTCGCTTCGCGCTCGTGCTGCTTGGCGTTGAGCACTTCGTGCTTCACCCCGGCCTTGCGCAGATGCTCTGACAGCATCTCCGAGGTCTCGATCGAGGTGGTGCCCACCAGCACCGGCTGGCCGCGCTTGGCGCAGTCTTCGATATCGGCCAGCACCGCGTTGAACTTGCCCTTGCGGTTGAGGAACACCTGGTCCGGATGGTCCTTGCGCACGGTCGGGCGGTTGGTCGGGATCACCACCACTTCCAGGCCATAGATGCTCTGGAACTCGTAGGCTTCGGTGTCGGCCGTACCGGTCATGCCGGACAGCTTCTTGTACATGCGGAACAGGTTCTGGAAGGTGATGCTGGCCAGCGTCTGGTTCTCGCGCTGTACCGGCACGCCTTCCTTCGCTTCGACCGCCTGGTGCAGGCCGTCGGACCAGCGACGCCCGGACAGGGTGCGGCCGGTGAATTCGTCCACGATCACCACTTCGCCATCGCGCACGATGTAATCCACATCGCGCTGGTAGATCGCATGCGCACGCAGCGCGGCGTTGAGGTGATGCACCACGCTCAGGTTCTGCGCGGCGTACAGGCCGTCTTCGGCGTTTTCCAGGATACCGGCCTGCATCAGCAGTTCTTCGGCGTGGCCCATGCCCGCTTCGGACAGATGCACCTGCTTGCCCTTCTCGTCGATCCAGTAATCGCCCTCGCCTTCCTCGCTTTCCTGCTTGGTCAGCTGCGGCACGATGCGGTTGACGCGGATGTACAGCTCCGGCGATTCGTCGGCCGGGCCGGAAATGATCAGCGGGGTGCGCGCTTCGTCGATCAGGATCGAGTCGACTTCGTCGACGATCGCGTAATGCAGAGTGCGCTGATAGCGGTCGGCGCGCGACAGCGCCATGTTGTCGCGCAGGTAATCAAAGCCGAACTCGTTGTTGGTGCCGTAGGTGATGTCGCTGCCGTAGGCTTCGCGCTTGTCGCTATGCGGCATGCCCGGATACACCACGCCCACGCTCAGGCCCAGCCAGTTGTACAACTTGCCCATCTGCGCGGCATCGCGGCGCGCCAGGTAGTCGTTGACGGTGACCACATGTACGCCCTCGCCCTGCAGCGCGTTGAGGTACACCGGCAGGGTCGCCACCAGGGTCTTGCCTTCGCCGGTGCGCATCTCGGCGATCTTGCCCAGATGCAGCACCATGCCGCCGATCAGCTGCACGTCGTAGTGGCGCATGCCCAGCACGCGACGGCTGGCCTCGCGGCACACCGCAAAGGCTTCGGGAAGGATCTTGTCCAGGGACTGCCCGGTGGCAAGCCGCTGCTTGAACTCCGGGGTCTTGGCTTGCAGCTCGGCGTCGGAGAGCTTCTCGATCGTCGGCTCCAGCGCATTGATCTGGGCGACGAGGCGGGTGAGCTGGCGCAGCTGGCGTTCGTTACGACTGCCAAAGACACGGGTAAGCAGACTGTTGATCATTGAAGAAACCGGTTGAAAAGGAACGGTTTGACCGACGCCGGTCCCAAGACCCGACCGCCGTAAACGAAACAGGGCGCACTGCGCCCTGTCATGGCAACACCCTATTGTAGCTTGGGGCGAGCCTTCACGAATCAAGCACCTCCGCGGGAGCGTGCCATGCCTTCGTCAACCGCGTCCTCGGCGCCCTACCGGCGTCGTGGTGTCGCCCAGGAACTTGCGCGGATTGACCACGCGGCCATCGGCCCACACCTCGAAATGCACGTGCGCACCGGTGGAACGGCCGCTGGAACCGGCCCTGGCCACCTGCTGCCCGGCCCGCACCAGATCGCCCACCTTCACCACCAGGCGTGAGTTGTGCGCGTAGCGGGTCACGTAGCCGTTGCCATGATCCACTTCCACCACGTTGCCGTAGCCGCCACGCACACCGGCGTAGCTGACCACGCCATCGGCGACCGACATCACCGGGTCGCCCACGTTGGCGTGGAAGTCCACACCCTTGTGGAAGGCCGAGCCGCCGTCGAACGGATCGGCGCGACCGCCAAAGCCCGAGGTGATATAGGTGTTGCGGATCGGCATCCGCGAGGGCACCGAATTCTGCTCGAGCTGATGATCGAACATCAGCGCCGCCAGGACGTTCAGTTGCTGGCCGGAGGCGGAGAACTGCTGTTCGACCTGCCCCAGCGTCTGCTTGAGCGACTCAACCGGCATGTCGCTGACCGGCTCATCGCCGCCACCGACGCCGACCGGCTCGTCGAAGTCGAACTCGCCATCCTTCAACTTGCCCATTTCGGTCAGCCGCTCGCCCAATGCGTTGAGGCGGGTGGCCTGCGCCTGCAGCTCGCCCATGCGTGCGGCCAGTGCATTGACCTGCGCCTGCGAGGCGCGCTGCGCCTGGGCCAGCTCGACCTGCTGCTGCGCGACCTTGGCCTGCAGCGCGGAATTGGTCACCATGCCGGTAGCGGTGCTTGCGCCGACGCCAATCAACATGCCCAGCCCAAGAACGGCGCCGAGGACTACCATCGGTCGATCCGCGGCAAAACCCTGGACGTGTCGGGCCAACCGTTGCGCCCGGGTTTGTCGAGATTTGATTACAACTTTTTTCAACGCCATATGAGTGTCATGTCCAAGCCCAAATCCAGCGCACACAACCCTTCCGCTCCGCAGCAGGCCATCGAGGCCGCGCTGGGTGAAAAGGCTGGCGACCCCTTGCGCCGAGCCTTGTGGCTCGATGCGCTGGACCGGCAGTTGCGCCCCCTGTTACCGCCCCATCTGGCGACCCGTTGCCGGTTGGCCAATGTCCGAGGCGAACAGCTCGTTTTTCTGGTTGATTCACCGATCTGGCATGCCAAGGTGCGGCTCGCCGAGACCCAACTTCTTGATGCCGCCCGATCCATCGGGTTGAAGGCCACCGCAGTGACCGTCAAGACGGCAAGCACTCCGCTGCATTCCCCAACACAGCAGAACCGCGACCGTCCACGGCCGGTGTCCGAAGCCACGCACAAGGGTCTGCGCGAGGCACTGGCATCCTTGCAGGACGTCTTGCCGACCAAGCGGTGACATCCTTGCCGCCGTCTCCGGGCAGCCAGCAGCGCGTGAAAAGATTGCGAAGACCACGCACGACCCGACGCATCCTAGCGGTCATGGCGCCCGCAGGAGTTAGATAAGTCTTAAATAAAAGTTAAGACCGGAGCTGAAATCCGACCTGGCTCACACTTTCGATGCCAATTGCGGCATTCCCTGACATATCGTCAGGCAGTGAACGCAGTCAGCGAGCGGTCGTCAGGGACGTGCGGGCGTTTGGCCGCCCGCATGCAGCTGGGCACCGTCGGGCGAAGCCGCATCGACCGAAAGCGACGCGGCAGGGGGCCGATCTCAGGCGTAGACGGGGCTGGCGTAGGTCACCGGCGGCTGCTCGGTTCCTTCGGGGAAGCTGACCCATTCCCAGGCGGCCTGATCCGCCAGCAACGCGCGCACCAGCTTGTTGTTGAGCGCATGGCCGGATTTGAACCCTTCATAGGCGCCCAGGATGGCGCCGCCAGCCAGATACAGGTCGCCGATGGCATCCAGGATCTTGTGGCGCACGAATTCATTGGTGTAACGCAGGCCATCCTCGTTGAGTACGCGGAACTCGTCCAGCACGATGGCGTTGTCCATCGAACCGCCCAGGCCCAGATTGCGCTCGCGCATGTACTCAAGGTCGCGCATGAAGCCGAAGGTGCGGGCGCGCGAGATTTCCTTGACGTAAGCCGAGGTGGAGAACTCGATTTCCTGGCGCGACTGCTTGGCCGGGATCATCGGGTGATTGAATTCGATGGTGAAGCCCAGCTTGTAGCCGTCGTACGGCTCGAAACGCGCAATCTTGTCGCCTTCGCGCACTTCCACCGGCTGCTTGATGCGGATGAAGCGCTTGGCCTTGTTCTGCTCGACGATGCCTGCCGACTGCAGCAGGAACACGAACGGGCCGGACGAACCGTCCATGATCGGCAACTCGGCCGAGGACAGTTCGACGATGACGTTGTCCACACCCAGGCCGGCCAGTGCCGACATCAGGTGTTCGACAGTCTGGATCTTGGCGCCGTTGCAGGTCAGCCCGGTGCACAGCGTGGTCTCGGTGACCAGCTCGGCATCGGCGGGGACTTCGACGACCGGTTCCAGGTCCACACGCCGGAACACCACGCCGTGATCGACCGGGGCCGGTCGCAGCGTCATGTACACCTTGTCGCCGCTATGCAGGCCGACGCCGGTGGCGCGAATGGTGTTTTTAAGAGTGCGTTGCTGGGTCATGTGCGAAGTCTGGGGGAACGATGCAGACAGACGCTGAACAGACTGTCTAATCCGGTGAGATTATCCGAATTTTAACAAGTTGCGCGTGAGGAAAGGTGTCATACCGCTGTCTTGCCACTGCAAAAGCTGCCGGATCGTGACCGATCCGGCAGAAAAGGACATGGCATGGCAGCCCCGACAGCTGTCGGGTCGGACGGGCTACGCCGCCGTAGCGACGTAGCCGACGCCCATCAGTCGGCCTGGCGGCGCAGGAACGCCGGGATATCCAGGTAATCGTTGGGCAGGTCAGCCGCCGGCGCCGAAGAACCGCCGCTGTTGTGGTTGCTGCTGCCGACCGAGTCGCTGCTCGGACGACGCAGACCCAGGCCCATGCTGCCGCCGACGGCCTTGGACACCGCGTCGCCGCTGGTGGTGTCGAAGTCGCCGAATTCCGGCTGGCCGGTGGTGGCATTGCGCACCAGCTTGATCGGCGCGCGCTGGTCCGGACGCTGGGTCTGGCGGGCAACCGCACGGTTCAGGCCGGTGGCCACCACGGTCACGCGCACTTCGTCCTGCATGTCCGGGTCGAGCACGGTGCCGACCACCACGGTCGCATCTTCGGACGCGAAGGCTTCGATGGTGCGGCCGATCTCGTCGAACTCGGACATGGTGAAGTCCGGGCCGGCGGTGATGTTGACCAGGATGCCGTTGGCACCGGCCAGGTTGACGTCGTCCAGCAGCGGGTTCTGGATGGCGGCTTCGGCAGCGGCCTGCGCGCGATCGTCGCCGCGAGCCGAACCGGTGCCCATCATGGCCAGGCCCATTTCCGACATCACGGTGCGCACGTCGGCGAAGTCGACGTTGATCAGACCCGGACGCACGATCAGATCGGCGATGCCCTGCACGGCGCCCTGCAGCACATCGTTGGCAGCGCGGAAGGCCTGGATCATGGTCGCGTTGCGGCCAAGCACGGTGATCAGCTTTTCATTGGGGATGGTGATCAGCGAGTCGCAATGCTGGCTGAGTTCCTCGATGCCCTTCAGCGCGACCTGCATGCGGCGGCGGCCTTCGAACGGGAACGGCTTGGTGACCACGGCCACGGTCAGGATGCCCATTTCCTTGGCCAGCTGCGCCACTACGGGGGCTGCGCCGGTGCCGGTGCCACCGCCCATGCCGGCGGTGATGAACACCATGTCCGCACCCTGCAGCGCGTCCATGATGCGCTCGCGGTCTTCCAGTGCGGCCTGGCGGCCGACTTCCGGATTGGCGCCTGCGCCCAGGCCCTTGGTGACGTTGGTACCGAGCTGCAGCTGCAGCTTGGCGCCGCAGTTCTTGATCGCCTGCGAGTCGGTGTTGGCGGTGATGAATTCCACGCCATCGACATTGGTGTTGACCATGTGCGCGACCGCGTTGCCGCCGCCGCCGCCCACGCCAACGACCTTGATTACCGCGTTGGGAGCCATCTTTTCGATCAGTTCAAAATGTGCCATGTCAGTGTCCTCTTGAGCCGGGATTGGGGAGTGGGGATTCGGGATTCGCAAAAGCGCTGGTCCCTGCCCCACTCCGCACCACGGCGAGTGTTGTTGTTTGAAAGTCGGGATTCGTGTGCCTGGGCCATGGATGCGCTGTTGCGCTCTACGACTCACCGCACCTACTCCTCGACGCAATGCCTGCAAAAAAGTTTACCGCCTACCCGCTCGCCGCTCTCTACTTAATCGCTACTGCCACTCTGCTTTTCTTTCGCTCTTGCCAATCCCAAATCCCGAATTCCAACTCCCGGCCTCTCAGAATTCGCCGCGATACCAATTCTTCAATTTCTTGAACAAGCTTCCCGCACGGCCGGTCGGGATCGACGGGCGGCGCGGGTGTTCGATCTGGCTGCCCATCAGCAACAGGCCCACGCCGGAGGCGTGCACCGGGTTGCCGACGACTTCGCCCAGACCGGTGACGTGCTGGGGAATGCCCACGCGCACCGGCATCTGCAACATCTCTTCGGCCAGCTCGACCACGCCTTCCATCTTCGACGCGCCACCGGTGAGCACCATGCCGGCGCGCACCATTTCCTCGAAGCCGGAACGGCGCAGTTCGGCCTGCACCATCTCGAAGATTTCTTCGTAACGGCCCTGCACTGCCTGCGCGAGCGCATGACGCGGCATGCGGCGCGGCGGGCGGTCGCCCACCGACGGCACCTGGATGCTTTCTTCGGCGGTGGCCAGCTGCGCCAGCGCACAGGCGTAACGCACCTTGATCTGCTCGGCTTCCGGCGTGGGCGTGCGCAGCATGTGCGCGATGTCGTTGGTGACGTGGTCGCCGGCGATCGGCAGCGAGGCGGTGTGGCAGATCGCGCCCTGCACGTACACCGCCAGATCGGTGGTACCGGCGCCGATATCCACCAGCACCACGCCCAGTTCGCGCTCGTCGGCGGTCAATACCGCGACGCTGGACGCCAGCGACGACAGCACCAGATCGTCCACCTGCAGGCCGCACTTCTGCACGCATTTGGTGATGTTGGCCGCGGCCGATTGTGCGCACACGACCAGATGCGCGTGCACCTCCAGGCGCACGCCGGTCATGCCGACCGGGTTGCGGATGCCTTCCTGCGAATCGTCCAGCACATACTCGCGCGGGATCGCATGCAGGATGCGCTGGTCGGCAGGAATGGCCACGGCCTTGGCGGCGTCGAGCACGCGCTCCAGATCGCTCCAGGTCACTTCGCCATCGCGGATCGGCACGATGCCGGGCGAGTTCTTGCACTGCACGTGGTTGCCGGAAATGGATGCGTACACCGAGCGGATCTCGCAACCGGCCATCAGCTCGGCCTCTTCCACCGCGCGCTGGATCGACTGCACGGTGGATTCGATGTCCACCACCACGCCACGCTTGAGACCGCGCGATTCATGCGAACCGATGCCGATCACTTCGATCGGATTGCCGGGCGAGTACTCGCCGACCAGCGCGACGACCTTGGAGGTGCCGATGTCCAGTCCAACGATGAGGGATTTGTCGCCTTTGCGGTTCATGTCTTAAAGCCGGGATTCGAGATTTGGGATTCGGGATTGGAGAAAAGCGGTGTGCGGATGCGAGGCAGTTCCAGGACGACCGTGTGATGTGCGGCGGGCGTGGCCGGCGGAGGCTTCTTCTTGGTCTCGGGCGCTGCGTTTTCCAGATTGCGTTCGACCGTGAAGCCGTTGGTGTAGCGCAGGTCGGCGCGGGCGATCGGGCGCTGCGGGTCGGCCAGTTGCGGCAGCACGCGGGCGAAGCGTTGCAGGCGGGCGCGGGCGTCGTCGCGGCCGATCACGATCTGCACACCGTTGCTCAGGCCCAGCGACCAGCTGCCGCGGGCGTCCATCTCCAGGCGCTCCACATCCAGCCCGGTCGGCGCGAACAACGCGCGCGACTCGTTGTACAGCGCAACCACATCCTGGGTCTTGCTGTCCGGACCGCCGAGCTGCGGCAACTTGAAATCCTTGAGCAACGGCGGGGTGCGGAACAAGCGGCCCTGTTCGGACAGCATGCGATCGGTGCCCCAGCGCGCGAACGGCTTGTGCTCGGTCACGCGCACTTCCAGCACGTCCGGCCAACGCTTGCGCACCTGCGCGCTTTCCACCCACGGCAACCGCGCGATGGCGTCTTGCGCCTGCTGCAGCTTCACCGCAAAGAACCCCGAGCGTGCATACGGCAACACCACCGCGCGCAATTCTTCGGCCGGCACCCGCTTGAAGTCGCCGGACACCCGCAACTTCGCCAACGGCCAACGCTCCGCACCCACCCACCCGTTGAGCACGGCCACGACCGGCAACGCGACCAGCGCCACCGCGATCAACCAGGCCAGGATGCGCAGCGTGGCGTTCATTGGCGCGCTCCGCGCGCGTGATTCGTGATTGGGGATTGGAGATTGGCAACAGCGCGAGCGGCGCTCGCGTGATTGGGGATTCGGGATTGGGGATTCGCAACGGCATTAGCAACGGCAACGGCGCGCATGGCGTCGCTGTTGACCAATCCCCAATCCCGCCGTCATAGCGTCTGCTCCAGCACGCGCCAGACCAGCGCTTCGAAATCGATGCCGAGCTGACGGGCGGCCTTGGGCACCAGCGAGTGGCTGGTCATGCCGGGGGCGGTATTGACTTCGAGCAGATACAGCTGGCCGCTGCTGCGATCGCGCATGACATCGACCCGGCCCCAGCCACGTGCACCGGCGGCACGGAACGCATCCAGCGCAAGCTGGCCGATCTGTGCTTCGGCGTCGCCATCCAGCCCCGGGCACAGGTACTGGGTGTCGTCGGCCAGGTACTTGGCGTTGTAGTCGTACCACTGGCCCTTGGGCACGATGCGGATCGACGGCAGCGCGGTCTCGCCCAGGATGGCCACGGTCAGCTCGTCGCCTTCGATCAGTTGCTCCATCAACAGTGCGCCGTCGTAGCGCGCGGCCAGCAGCACGGCTTCTTCGAGCTGCGCCTGATCGAACACGCGGCTGACGCCGACGCTGGAGCCTTCGTTGGCCGGCTTGACGATCACCGGCAAGCCGATCTGCCGTGCGGCGGCGTGGATCTGGTCTGCGCTGGCGCCGGCAGCCAGACGCGCGTAACGCGGCGTCGGCAGACCCAGCGACAACCACACCTGCTTGGTGCGGATCTTGTCCATGCTCAACGCCGAGCCCAGCACGTCGGAACCGGTGTACGGGATACCGAAGGCTTCCATCAGGCCTTGCACGATGCCGTCTTCGCCGCCGCCGTTATGGCCGTGCAGCACGTTGAAGACGCGATCGAAGCGCTGCGCGACCAGCGCCTGCGCCAATGCGGGAATGCCGTCGACCGGCTGCGCATCGACACCGCGCGCGCGCAGTGCGTCCAGCACGTTGCTGCCGGAATTCAACGACACTTCGCGCTCGGACGAGGTGCCGCCAAGCAGCACGGCGACGCGTCCGAACGCGGCCGGATCGTTGCTGCGTGCAGCGGCGATCGGCGCGCTCATGCCTGCTCTCCGACAAAACCGTGATTGATGATGTGCTGGGCGACGTAACCGATATCGCCGGCGCCCATCATCAACAGCAGGTCGCCGTCCTGCAGCACGTCCGGCAGCACCTCGGCCAGGCCGGCGATCTGGCCGACTACCACCGGCTCGCTGCGGCCGCGCGCACGGATGGCACGCGCCAGTGCGCGCGAGTCGGCGCCGGGAATCGGCGCTTCGCCGGCCGGGTAGACCTCGCTCAACACCAGTGCATCGACGGTGCTCAGTACGGCGGCGAAGGCATCGAACTGATCGCGGGTACGGCTGTAACGGTGCGGCTGGAAGGCCACGACCAGACGCTTGTCCGGCCAGCCGCCGCGGGCGGCGGCGAACACCGCCTCCAGCTCGCGCGGATGGTGGCCGTAGTCGTCGACCACGCGCACACGTGCGCCGTTGCTGGTGGTGACTTCGCCCAGATCATTGAAACGGCGACCGATGCCGGCGAAGTTTTCCAGCGCGCGCGCAATGGTCTGCGGCTCCACGCCGAGCTGCCAGCCGATCGCCGCGGCAGCCAATGCGTTGAGCACGTTGTGCCGGCCCGGCAAGGCCAGCGTCACCGGGGTGGTGGTGCCTTCGGGCAGGCGCAGCGTAAAGCGCATCCGCGGGCCGTCCTGCACCACGTCTTCGGCGCGCACGTCGGCGTTTTCGCTCATGCCGTAGCTCATGACGTGACGCGGCGTCTTGCCGGCCAGTGCAGCCACTTCCGGGTCGTCGATGCACAGCAGCGCCAGGCCGTAGAACGGCAGGCGCTGCAGGAATTCGGCAAAGGCGGCCTGCACGCGGGCGAAGTCGTTGCCGTAGTTCTCCAGGTGATCCGAATCGATGTTGGTAATCACCGCCATCAACGGATTCAGGCGCAGGAAGCTGCCATCGCTTTCGTCGGCTTCGGCCACCAGCCACTGCCCGCCACCGAGCTTGGCATTGGCGCCTGCCGCCAGCAGTTGCCCGCCGATGACGAAGGTCGGATCCAGCCCACCTTCGCTCAACACGGCCGCAGCCAGGCTGGTGGTAGTGGTCTTGCCGTGCGTGCCGGCCACCGCGATGCCGCGACGGAAGCGCATCAGTTCGGCCAGCATCGCCGCACGCGGCATGATCGGGATGCGCTGGCTGCGCGCTTCCATCAGCTCGGGGTTGTCTTCGCGGATCGCGCTGGACACCACCACGCAATCGGTCCCCAGCACATTGGCCGCCGAATGCCCGCGCATCACGCGCGCACCGAGCTTGGCCAGGCGGCGCGTGGCCGCATTGTCGGCGTTGTCCGAACCGGAGACCTCATAGCCCAGCGTCAGCATGACCTCGGCAATGCCGCTCATGCCGGTGCCACCGATGCCGACGAAATGTACGCGCGGAAACGCGCGCACCAGATCGCCGCTGTCCTGCAGACGGCGGATCACGCGGCACCTCCTGCGGAGGTGCCGGGATTTGGGATGGCAAGCCTTCGGCTGTCGAAGAGCGAGCGGGATTGGAGATTGGTGGCGATCAACTGCGCGGAGCGGTCGCCATTATTGGATGTCTGCATGCTGTCCTGCTTGTGCTGTTGCTCTTTACGAATCCCCAATCCCGAGTCCCCACTCCCGGCTTCCTGCAGAATGATGTCGGCGATACGCTCGGCGGCATCCGGCTTGGCCAGGGTGCGGGCGGCTTGCGCCATCGACAGGCGGCGTGCCGGGTCGGTGAGCAAGGTCTGCAAGACCTGCTGCAGGCGCACGGCCAACGTATCGTCCTGCTTGAGCAGTACGGCGGCGTCGGCGCCGACCAGGTATTCGGCATTGCGGGTCTGGTGATCGTCGACGGCGGCGGCAAAGGGCACCAGCACGCTGCCGATACCGGCGGCGCACAGCTCAGCCAGGGTAGAGGCGCCAGCGCGGCACACCACCAGGTCGGCCCAGGCGTAGGCGGCGGCCATGTCGGCGATGAACGGTTCGACGCTGGCATTCACCCCGGCCTGCGCATAGGAGGCCTCGGCTTCGCCGCGCAGCTTCTCGCCGCACTGATGGCGCAGCTCGACATCCGGATGCCCGAGCGCCGCCAGTGCCGCGGGCACTGCCTGATTCAAGACACGAGCGCCCTGGCTGCCGCCAAGCACCAAGACCCGCACCGGCCCACCACGCCCGACCAGACGTGCGGCCGGTGCCGGAAGCGCAGCGATTTCCGCGCGCACCGGGTTACCCACCGCTTCTTCGCCAGCGAAGCTGCCCGGAAAACCGGTCAGTACACGCCGCGCAAAACGCGACAGCACCTTGTTGGTCATGCCGGGCGCGCGATTTTGTTCGTGGACGAGCAACGGCACGCCGAGCAGGCGTGCAGCCAGGCCACCGGGGCCTGCCGCAAAGCCGCCGAAGCTGACCACCGCGCGCGGCTGCCGCTTGCGCAACACGAAGCCGGCAGCGCGCACGGCGCGCATCACCCGCACCGGTGCGCCAAGCAACTTGATGACGCCCTTGCCACGCAAACCGCTGATGGCCAGCGTGTCGATCTGGAGATCGTGCTGCGGCACCAGCCGCGTTTCCATCGCACCGTCGGCACCCAGCCAGGTCACCGGCACGCCGCGCGCACGCAGCACCTTGGCCACCGCCAGACCCGGAAAAATATGCCCACCGGTGCCGCCAGCCAAGATCATGACGGGGCGGCTGCCCGCAGATGGCGTGGCCGAGGTTTGCGAGGAAGCCGCCTGCACGCTCATGCAATCCTCCCGAAGGTCGGTTCCACACGCGGTTGCATCCGGCTGGTGCCGCGCAGGATGGCCGAGGCCGGCGCCACCGAAGGCGCTGCAGCTGGCGCCGCTGCCACCGGCGCCGGTGCTGCAGCGGTCTCGCGCTGCGGCTTGCGCCCAGCTGCATACGCCGGCGGCACGGATTCGACCACCGGCTCGGACGGCTCGGACGGTGCAGTGCCCGCACCCTGCGGCGACAACTTGCTGCGCAGGCGCTCGGCACGATCCATTTCGTAGGACACGCGCAGCAGCAGACCCATCGCCATGCAGGTCATCAGCACCGACGAACCGCCGGAGGAAATCAGCGGCAGGGTCAGGCCCTTGGTCGGCAGGATGCCCAAGTTCACGCCGATCGACACGAAGCTCTGCATCGCCACCCACAACCCAATGCCGAAGGCCACGTAGCCGGAGAAATGACGCTTCATTTCCACGCAGCGCATGCCCACCCAGAACGCACGGCCGACCAGCAGCGCATACAGGGACACGACACCGCAGACGCCGATGAAGCCGAGCTCTTCGGCGATCACCGAGAAAATGAAGTCGGTATGCGCTTCCGGCAGGTAATTGAGCTTCTGCACCGACGCGCCCAGGCCCACCCCGATCCACTCGCCACGGCCGATGGCCATGAGCGCATTGGACAGCTGGTACCCCGAGCCGAGCTGATCGACCCACGGATCCATGAAGGAGGTGACGCGCCGCATGCGGTACGGCTCGAAGATCACCAGCGCCACCAGTGCCGGCAGCAGCAGCAGGATCGGCAGGATGATGCGTCCGATCGGGGCGCCACCGAGCACCAGCATGCAGGCAGTGACGCTCAACAGCAGCATCGACGAGCCGAAGTCCGGCTGCAGCAACAGCAGCGCCACCAGAAAGCCGACCACGAACACCGGCTTGAGCATCGCCTGCCAGGTCGCATTGACCTCGTCGCGAAAGCGCACCAGGTAACTGGCCAGCCAGATGATGTAGAGCACCTTGACCGCTTCGACGACCTGGAACCGCGACACGCCCAGGTTGATCCAGCGCCTGGCGCCATTGACGGTGCTGCCCAGGCCAGGCACGAACACCACGATGAGCAGCAGGAAACAGGCCAGCAGCAGCATCTGGTTGTGCTGCTCGATGGTCTTGAGCTCGGTGCGCATCGCCCAGAACGCCAGCCCGATGCCGACACCCAGGAACAGCAGGTGGCGGGTCAGGTAATAGAAGGGGCTGGCTTCCAGCTCGATCGAACTGGACGCCACCATCACCACGCCCAACGAGGCGAGCGTGACCGCCGCGCCGAGCAGCCACGGGTCGTAACGGCCGCCGATGGCGTCCAGTCGTGTGGCCTGGCGGGACATGTCGTTCATCAGCGCACCTTCAACGTGGCAAGGCCGATCAGCACCAGCACCACCGAAATGATCCAGAAGCGCACGATCACGCGCGGCTCCGGCCAACCCTTGAGTTCGAAGTGGTGATGGATCGGCGCCATGCGGAACACGCGCTTGCCGGTGAGCTTGAAGCTGGCGACCTGGATCATCACCGACAGCGTTTCGATCACGAATACGCCGCCCATGATCACCAGCACCATTTCCTGGCGCACGATCACCGCGATGGTGCCCAGCACCGCGCCCAGCGACAGCGCGCCGATGTCGCCCATGAACACCATGGCCGGATAGGTGTTGAACCACAGAAAGCCCAAGCCTGCCCCGGCGATCGCCGAGCAGATGATGATCAGCTCGCCGGCGCCCGGAATCAGCGGGATCTTCAGGTATTCGGCGAACACCACGTTGCCCGAGGCATAGGCGAACACGCCCAGTGCGCACGCCACCAGCACGGTGGGCATGATCGCCAGGCCATCCAGGCCGTCGGTGAGGTTCACCGCGTTGGAGAAGCCGACGATCCAGAAATAGGCGATCACCACGAAGCTCACGCCCGCCAGCGGCAGCGCGATCGACTTGAACATCGGAATGTAGAACGTGATCGCCGCCGGTACGTCGGCGGTGTAGTACAGGAACAGACCGGCGGCCAGGCCGAAGATCGACTGCAGCAGATACTTCCAGCGCGACTTCAGACCGTTGGGATCGCGCCGCACGATCTTGATCCAGTCGTCGTACCAGCCGATCGCACCGAAGCAGAGCATCACGGCCAGCACCAGCCACACATAACGGTTGCGCAGATCGCCCCACAGCAGCACCGACAAGGTCACGGTCAGCAGGATCAGCGAGCCGCCCATGGTCGGCGTGCCGGCCTTGGAAAAATGCGTCTGCGGGCCATCCTGACGGATCGGCTGGCCGCCCTTGAACTGGGCCAGCTTGCGAATCACCGCAGGTCCCATCCACAGCGACAGGAACAACGACGTCAGCGCCGCCAGGATGCCGCGGAAGGTCAGATAGTTGAACAGCCCGAACAGGCTCTCCAGTTGCTGCAGCCAACGGGCCAACTCAAGCAGCATGGGATGCGCCCTCCGCCGGTGCGAGCAACGCGGTGACGATGCGGTCCATGGCGCTGCCGCGGGAGCCTTTGACCAGCAGCGTGGGCGGAAATTGCGCGGTGGTGGCGACAGTCTGCGCCGCCGCACCGGTGTGTTCGTGCATCAAAGAAGATTCCTGCGTTTGAGTCTGCGACGTGGCGACCTGCGCCAGATCCGCCTGCAATGCCGTCGCCAATGCGGCATGGGTGGCAAACACGCGACCGCCCTCGCCGAACGCCTGCGCGGCCGCGGCACTGAGTTCGCCCAGTGCGTACAGGCGCTGCAGCCTGGCCGCGCGTGCGCGACGTCCGGCAGCGGCGTGCAGCGCTGCGCCTTCGGGGCCGAGTTCGCGCATGTCGCCCAGCACCAGCCAGCCATCGCCCGGCGCGGCGGCCAGTGCATCGATGGCCGCATCCAGCGAGCCGGGGTTGGCGTTGTAGCTGTCGTCGATCAGCACTGCGCCACCGGGCAGGCGATGGGCGATCTGCCGGCCGGCCACTGCCCGCGCCTGTGCCAGGCCGGCGGCAATGATCGGCAGCGCGATCCCCGCGCCCAGCGCCAATCCGGCGGCAGCCAATGCGTTGAGGACGTTGTGGCGACCCGGCAAGGGCAGCGCAATCTGCGCCTCGCCCTGCGGTGTCACCAAGGTGAACTGTGCGCCATCGGCCTGCAGTCGCAGCTGACGTGCACGGATGTCGGCGCTGGCCTGCAAGCCATAGCGCAGCACGCGACGGCCCTGCACCGGCTGCGCCTGAAGTTGCTGCTCGAACCAGGCGCCGAAGGCATCGTCGGCATTGATCACCGCCACGCCATCGGACGGCAGCGCGGTGTAGATCGCCCCCTTGGTCCGTGCGACGCCGAGCAGGCTGCCCAGGCGCTCCAGATGCGCCGGCGCGATGTTGTTGACCAGCGCAACCTGCTGCCGCGCGATGTCGGTGAGGTAGGCGATGTCGCCCGGCTTGCCGGCACCCATTTCGTAGATCGCGACATCCGCATCGTCGGGCGCGGCGATCACCGCCAGCGGCAAGCCGATTTCGTTGTTGCGGTTGCCCGGGGTGGCGTAGACGGTCGTACCGTCGACCCGCCCTGCTTCGGTCAGGATGGCCAGCAGCAGCGCCTTGACGCTGGTCTTGCCATTGGAGCCGGTCAAGGCGATCACGCGGGTGGCACGATCGCGCTGCATGCCGGCGGCAATGCGCGCCAGCGCCAGCTCGGTGTCGTGCACCAGCACCTGCGGCACGCTCAAGGTCGGCAGCAGGCGCTCCACCAGCAAACCGCTGGCGCCCTGCGCAAGTGCATCGGCAGCGAAGTCGTGCCCATCGAAACGCTCGCCGCGCAGCGCCACATACAGGCTGCCGTGGGACAACGTGCGCGTATCGTTGCCGACCGCATCGATCATGGCATCGTCACCGTGCAGCTCGCCGCCGGCCCAATGCGCCATCAACGACAACGGGGTGAGCTTCATGCGCGCACTCCCAGCACGGTGCGCGGCAGCAAGGCCTGCGCCGCCACCGCTGCATCGTCGAACGCATGCTGCACGCCGGCGACTTCCTGGTACGCCTCGTGGCCCTTGCCGGCGATCAGCACGATATCCGACGCGCTGGCCATGGCGATGGCCTGATGGATCGCCGCGGCGCGGTCGCGCTGCACGATGGCAGCATCCGGGCGCGCAAAGCCGCGCACGATATCGGCAACGATGACGTCGCCATCTTCGCCGCGCGGGTTGTCGTCGGTGACGATCGCCACATCGGCATTGAGTTCGGCGATGGCGGCCATCTGCGGGCGCTTGCCGGTGTCGCGTTCGCCACCGCAACCGAACACGCAGATCAGCCGGTCCTGCGCATGCGAGCGCAGGCTGGTCAGCGCCTGTTCCAGCGCGTCGGGCGTGTGTGCGTAGTCGATCACCACCAGCGGTGCGCCGTGCGCGCCGCCGAGGCGATTCATGCGGCCGTGGATGGGCTGCAGCTGGCCCAGCACCTGGGCGATCTGCACCGGCGCATAGTCCAGCGCATGCAACGCACCGGCCACCGCCAGCAGGTTGTCCACGTTGAAGCGGCCCAGCAAGGGCGAATGCACGGCGTGCACGCTGGCATCGATCCGCAGCGCGAAGCTGATGCCGTTGTGATCCAGCTGCAGTGCGTCGGCACGCACCGTGGCGCCACCCTGCCCGCGCGAACTGACCCCGATCGCGCGCAGCGCAGGGTCGAGCGAGGCCAGCAGCGTGCGGCCGAACGCATCGTCCAGATTCACCACCGCAGCCTGCAACCCGGCACGCGTGAACAGCTTGGCCTTGGCCGCGCCGTACTGCGCCATATCGCCGTGGTAATCGAGATGATCGCGGGTGAGATTGGTGAACACCGCCACGTCGAAATGCACCGCATCCACGCGGCCCTGATCGAGCGCGTGCGAGCTCACTTCCATCGCCGCGGCCTGCGCGCCTTCGTCGCGCAATTGCGCCAGCAATGCATGCGTGGGCAGCACCAGCGGCGTGGTGAACCCGGTCGGTACGGTCGCGCCGTACAGACCCACGCCCAGCGTGCCGAGCGTGCCGGTGGGCGTACCGAGCAGGGTCAGCGCCTGCGCCAGCAGCTGCACGGTCGAGGTCTTGCCGTTGGTACCGGTGACGCCCACCATCTGCAACGTGCGCGACGGATGACCGTGGAACTGGTCGGCCATGCTGCCGAGCCGCGCGCGCAGGCCGGGCACGGCGATGGCGTCGGCCGGTGCCGGCAACGCGTCCGGTGCGGGCGGCTCGAACAGCACCACTGCCGCGCCATTGGCGCGCGCCTGTTCGACAAAGCCAAGCCCGTGCGCGCCGAAGCCGGCGATCGCCACGAATGCATCGCCCGGGCGCACCGCACGGCTGTCCATCACCAGGCCGGACACCTGCACATCGTGCGCGAGCGTCAGCTCCGGCAACAGCTGCGACAGCGGCATGGTGCGGCTCACTGACGGCTCTCCTGCAACGGGGCAGGCTGCGCAGGTGCAGGCGGCGGTGCGATGGCGGTCGGAATGCCGGCCGATACTTCGTCCACCGGGTCCGGCACCAAGGCCGGATCCAGATCGGCCGGCTGCGGCTTGACGATCGGTTGCCCGGTCTTGCCGGCGGCCTGCGCGGCCAGCCACGACTGGATGTCGTCCGGCGGCACGTCCATCAATCGCAGCGCGCCTTCCATCACCTTGTGGAAGACCGGCGCCGACACCAGGCCGCCGTAATACACCTTGCCCTGCGGATCGTTGATGACGATGACGGTGGCAAAGCGCGGCCGCGTCGCCGGCACCAGACCGGCGAACAGCGCGTTGTAATGCCCGCGCTCGTAGCCGTTGGCGCCGTTCTTGCGCGCGGTACCGGTCTTGCCGGCCACGTGATAGCCCAGGATCGCCGCGCCCTTGGCGCCGCCCTGGGTGACCACGGTCTCCATCATGTCGATGACCTGGCGCGCCACCTCGGGGGTGATCACCTGACGGGTCTCGTTGTGCTGGCCACGCACGAAGGTCGGCGGCGTCAGCTTGCCGCCGTTGCCCAGCGTGGCGTACGCCTGCGCGATCTGCAGCGGCGTCACCGACAGGCCGTAGCCGTAGGACATCGTGGTCTTGGACGGGCCGCTCCAGCGCGCCGGCTGCAACACCACGCCGGCCGATTCGCCAGGAAACCCGCTGTGCGGCGCACTGCCGTAACCGAAGTTGCGGATCGACTGATAGAAGGTCTGGTCCGGCACCTTGGCCGCGATCTTGGCCGCGCCGATGTTGGAGCTGCGGGTGATCACGCCGGTGACGTTGAGGACGCCGTTGTTGCGCGGCACATCGCGAATGGTGAAGCGTCCCACCGACATGTAACCGGGGTTGGTATCGATGACGGTGTCCTTGGTCACCACGCCGGCGGTCAGCGCGGTGGCCACGGTCAGCGGCTTCATCGTCGACCCCGGCTCGACCAGATCGGTGACGGCGCGATTGCGTCGTGCCGACGGATTGATGCCGGTGACCGAATTGGGGTTGTAGGTGGGCAGGTTGACCATCGCCAGCACTTCGCCGGTGGCCACGTCCATCACCACCATCGACCCGCCGGCCGCGTTGTTTTCCACCAGCGCGTTGCGCAGTTCCTTGTAGGCAAGGAACTGGATGCGACGGTCGATGCTCAGCGTCAGGTCCTTGCCCGGCTGCGCCGGACGCACCAGGTCCACGCTCTCCACGATGGCGCCGCGCGCATCGCGCACCACCTTCTTGGAGCCGGGCTTGCCGCGCAGCCATTCGTCGAAGGCCAGCTCCAGCCCTTCCTGGCCGCGGTCGTCGATATTGGTGAATCCCAGCACATGGGCCATCGCTTCGCCTTGCGGATAGAAGCGACGGAACTCGCGCTGCGAGAACACGCCGGGGATCTTCAGATCGACAATGGCATGCGCCTTGTCCGGGTTGATCCGGCGCTGCAGGTACATGAATTCCTTGCCGGCCTTCTGCGCCAGCCTGGCGTTCAACTCGTCCAGCGGCTGGCCGAGCGCCTTGGCCAGCTCGGCAATGCGGTCGGGGTTGCGCAACAGTTCCTGCGGATTGACCCAGATCGATTCCACCGGCGTGGACACTGCCAGCGGCTCGCCGTTGCGGTCGGTGATCATGCCGCGCGAGGTCGCGATCGGCAGCTCGCGCAGATAACGCGCTTCGCCCTGGCGCTGGTAGAAATCGCGATTGACCAGCTGCACGAACGCCGCCCGGCCGATCAGCGTCACCGAGCACAGGCCCAGCGCGATGCCGACCAGGGTCAGGCGACCACGGAGATTGAAGTTGCTGCGGGGGCGGTTGCGGCCGGCCTTCACCACACACCTCCCGGTGCACAGCTGCACCGTACAAAGTGGCTGTGCTGCTGCTTTGTCATGGGCGCACCACCACGATGTCGTTGGTCTCCGGGAACTTCATCCCGATGCGCGCACGCGCGACCTGATCGACCCGGTTGCTTTCGGCCCAGGTGGCCTGCTCCAGCTGCAGCCGGCCGAATTCGATATTCAACTCGTCACGCGTGTGTTCGAGCTTGGACAACTGCACGAACAACTTGCGATGCATGTGGCGCATGTACACCACCCCGATCGCCGAGGCGATGCTGCAGGCAAGCAGCACGATCAGCAGCAGGCGGCTCATTGGGCGTCTCCTTGAGACGCCGGGATTGGGGATTCGGGATTCGGGATTCGCTCAGAGCGCTTTTCCAATCCCGAATCCCGAATCCCCAATCCCAGCTTCTCAGCCACCCGCAACACCGCGCTGCGGGCGCGGGGGTTGACGTTCAACTCGGCATCGTCGGCCTTGATCGCACCGCTGATCAGCTGCAGCGTCGGCACGAACGGCTGCGCTTCGGGCAGGCGGCGGTTGCTCGGCGGGGCCTTGGCGTAGCGGGCCATGAATTGTTTGACGATGCGGTCTTCCAGCGAATGGAAGCTGATCACCGCCAGGCGGCCGCCGGGCTTGAGCGCGGCCAACGCCGCATCCAGCCCGGCTTCCAGATCGTCCAATTCGCGATTGATGTAGATGCGGATCGCCTGAAAGCTGCGTGTGGCCGGATGAGTCTTGCTGTCGCCGCGCGGCATCACCGAGGCGATCAGCTCGGCCAGTTGCGCGGTGCGCAGCAACGGCTGCTCGGCGCGGCGTGCCACGATGGCGCGTGCGATACGGCGGCTCTGGCGCTCTTCGCCATAGGTCCACAGCACATCGGCGATCTCGCGGTCGCTGGCATGCGCCAGCCACTCGGCCGCGCTCTGGCCGGCGTCCGGGTCCATGCGCATGTCCAGCGGGCCGTCCTTGCCGAAGCTGAAACCGCGACCGGCCACGTCCAGCTGCGGCGAGGACACGCCCAGATCCAGCAGGATGCCGTCGACGGTGGCAGCGGCGACCACCTGGCCGAGCCCGGCGAAACTGCCGCGATGGATGGACACGCGCGCATCGCCACCGAACGTTTGTTCGGCCACCGCGATCGCTTCAGGGTCCTTGTCCATCACCAGCAGTCGACCTCCCGGGCCGAGGTGTTGCAGCACGCCGCGTGCGTGTCCGCCACGCCCGAACGTGCCATCGAGATAGGTTCCGCCTTCGGTCACCTGCAGGCCATCCAGAACCTGCGTGTACAGCACCGGCACATGGGCCGCCGGCGGCTGCGACACCGGGTGACCGGGCTGCGCTTCACCGCGCATCCGGGCACCCCGGCTCACAACCTGAGATCGAGCAATTCATCGCCCAGATCCCCGTCAGACAATGTCTGCTGGATCAGTGCGCGATGTGCCTGCTCGCTCCAGAGTTCGAATTTGTCGCCCATGCCGAGCAGCACGGCCTTCTTCTCGATGCCGACCGCGTTGCGGTGGCTGGCCGGAATGCTCAGACGGCCATTGCCGTCCAGCTCCAGCACGGCGGACGAACCCACCAGTTTTTGCTGCAGCGTGCGGACCACGCGCTGGGTGTTGGGCTTGGACATCACATCGTCGCGCACCCGCTCCCACTCCTTCTCCGCATACAGCCACAGGCAACCGGCTTCGAACGGGTTGTAGGTGAGCACAAGGCGGTTGGCACTCACACGCGCGACCAGGTCGCGATACGCGGTTGGTACCGCCATGCGCCCCTTGTCGTCCACCGTGATGGCAGTCTCGCCCTGAAACACCGAATGCAACCTCGAATACCCGCTGGGGGATCATTGAACCACGAAAAACCACAAAACACCTGGTTTTCCCTCCGATGCCCACCTTAGCAGCGCGTCAAAGGTTGTCAACAGTTTTCAAGATCACAAATCGCCAGTCGCATCAATGAGTTGCAGCACTCTTTAGAGACTTGTTCAAAGCTTATCCACAAGTTGCTGTTTCGCCTCAGATTTTGAGATTGAACGAAAATTCAGGGCCGTGAAGGCCATGTAAACCCGACCCCCGTCTCACTTCACGCTGCGCCAGCTGCACCCCGCCACTGCGCAAACGGGCGACAATCGAGGGCATGTGCCTGGTCGCTCTTGCCTGGAAAACCCACCCGCGCTGGCGCCTGCTGCTGGCCGGCAACCGCGATGAGTTCCACGAACGCCCCACCGCACCGCTCGCGCAGTGGGGGGCGCCTGCCGATACCGTGCTGGCCGGGCGCGACCTGCGCTCGGGCGGGAGCTGGGTCGGGCTGGGCGGCAACGGCCGTGTGGCCGTGGTCACCAACGTGCGCGACCCGCTGGCCACCATGTCCGGGCGCTCGCGTGGGCATCTGATCGCCGACTACCTATCCGGCAGTGCCGACGCTGCCGCCTATGCCCGGGAACTGGCCGCCGCCGCACACGCCTTCCCACCGTTCAACCTGTTGCTGTGCGACGCCGAGCGCTGCGAGCACCTCAGCAATCACCCGCCGTTGGCCCGCGCCCTGGCTCCCGGCATCCACGGTATGTCCAATGGCCCGCTGGATGCCCCGTGGCCCAAGACCGCTGCACTGACTACGGCCCTGCACGAGTGGTGCGCCGCAGGTGCCGAAGACCTGCACCCCTTGTGGACCGCCTTGGCCAACCCGGCCGTCGCTCCCGACGACGCCCTGCCTGACACCGGCGTGGACCAGGCCACCGAACGCCTGCTCTCGGCTGCCTTCATCACCGGCGCCAGCTATGGAACCCGCGCCAGCACCATCGTCGCGGTGGACCACCAGGGCAGCGGCTTCATCCACGAACGCCGCTTCGGACCGAACGGGATCTTCCAGGGCGAGAGACGGCTGGAAATTCAGGAAGACCGGACTGCGTAGCGGGGCGACGAGGCCAGAGACACCGGGCCAGGCCCGCGTATCGATCCCCGTAAGCCGGGAGGAGGCAGACCGCCTCGCTCTCTTCTCCCGCAAGCGGGAGAAGGTGGCGCGCAGCGCCGGATGAGGGGGCCCGCCACGCATTCCCGCGATGCCCCCATCCGCCCTGCGGGCACCCTCCCCCGCAAGCGGTGGAAGGCACATCCCCACGGAACTCCTGGTTCCGGGATTGCCCTCTTTCCCGTAAGCCGGGAGAAGGCAGCCGCCTCGTTCTCCTTCTCCCGCCTGCGGGAGAAGGTGGCGCGCAGCGCCGGATGAGGGGCCGCCACGCATTCCCGCGATGCCCCCATCCGCCCTGCGGGCACCTTCCCCCGCAAGCGGTGGAAGGCACATCTCTCCGGAACTCCCGGGTTCTGGGGCTGCCCTCTTTCCCGTAAGCCGGGAGAAGGCAGCCGCCTCGCTCTCTTCTCCCGCCTGCGGGAGAAGGTGGCGCGCAGCGCCGGATGAGGGGGGCCCGCCACGCATTCCCGCACTGCCCCCATCCGCCCTTCGGGCACCTTCCCCCGCAAGCGGTGGAAGGCACATCCCTACTGAACTCCCGGGTTCTGGGACTGCCGTCTTTCACGTAAGCCGGGAGAAGGCAGCCGCCTCGCTCCCCTTCGCCCGCCTGCGGGAGAAGGTGGCGCGCAGCGCCGGATGAGGGGGCCCGCCACGCATTCCCGCACTGCCCCCATGCGCCCTGCGGGCACCTTCCCCCGCAAGCGATGGAAGGCAGGTATCTCTGAAACCCGACGCTCCAGCAGGGCAGCCAGGTGCAAGCCCCCTTGAGTCAAGGGGCGCGGCGGCGACTGCGGGGGTTCTGGCATGCCCGGAGCGGGACCCGCGTTTTGTACCGCCATCGGCGATACGAAGCGTGGGCGCTGCAATACGAAGCGTGGGCGCTTTCGATAAAGGCGTACGCCCAAACGAAAGGTGGCGGAGCCGGCCGATAAGCCGGGTTCTGTCGTGGACAGTCATTCGTCTAGGCGCTACGTCACCGCAGCGCTCAAGCAACCTACCCGGATCCAGCGCGGGCCACGCCAATGGATCCCTATTTGGTCTTGCTCCAGGTGGGGTTTGCCGTGCCGGTCCGTTACCGGACTCGCGGTGCGCTCTTACCGCACCATTTCACCCTTACCGGCCCCTCGCCCCCCCCCTGCGACCTCCGAACGCACTTGGCGATGCTGGGCATCGCCGACACGTTTCAGTGGCGGCAGAGGGGTGACGAGGGACGTAGGCGGTATCTTTCTGTTGCACTTTCCGTCGGCTTGCGCCGCCCAGGCGTTACCTGGCACCTTGCCCTATGGAGCCCGGACTTTCCTCGGCACCCTTGCGAGTGACGCGACTGTCTGGCCGACTCCGCCGGGGCGCACTATACGCTATCGCCCCCCTTGCAGAACGGCGCAGCGCTGCCAGCCCCGCCATTGCCGGTAGGCCCGCAGTTGCCCGTAGGAGCGCACCCGGGCGCGAGAGGCCTTACCGAGAAAAATCCCAGTGCACGTCAACGTGCCTCCTGCAACAGCACACCTAGCCGCCATACAAGGCCTTGCGTGGCGCACCGGTCAGCTCGGCGGCCAGCTTGGCGGCGGTGGAAGGCGGCAGGTGTTCGGCGAGTTTGGCGTAGACGCGGCGCCCCTCGGCCAACTGGCCGTCGGCGGCGTCGGCGGCGCCCTGCACCATCACCACGAACTCGCCCTTGCGCTGGTTGTCGTCGGCTTCGACCCTGGCCTGCAGCTCGGCCAGGCTGCCGTCGAGCACGGTTTCGAACAGCTTGGTCAGCTCGCGGGCGATCACCGCCGGGCGCTCGTCGCCGAAGGCCCCGCGCAGGTCGGCCAGCGACTCGACGATGCGGTGCGAGGACTCGTAGAACACCAGGGTGCGGGTTTCCCCGGCCAGGTGCGCCAGCCGCTCGCGGCGGGCGGCACTCTTGGCCGGCAGAAATCCCTCGAAGCCGAAGCGGTCGCTGGGCAGGCCGGCGACGCTGAGGGCGGCGATCGCCGCGCAGGCGCCCGGCACCGGGCTGACCTTGATGCCGGCGACGCGGGCGGCGCGCACCAGCTTGAAGCCGGGGTCGCTGACCAGCGGGGTACCGGCGTCGCTGACGATGGCCAGCGAGTCGCCCTCGCGCAGGCGCGCCACGATGCGCTCGGACATCGCCTCTTCGTTGTGGTCGTGCAGGGCCAGCAACGGGCGGTCGATGCCGAAATGACTGAGCAATTGGCGGGTGTGGCGGGTGTCTTCGGCGCAGATCGCGGCCACGCCACGCAACACCTCCTGCGCGCGCGGCGACAGGTCGGCCAGGTTGCCGATCGGCGTGGCGACCACGTGCAGGGTTCCAGGGGACATCATCAGCGGTCTTCCGGGGGCAAAGGGTAGAATCGTAGCGGTTTTCAACGGACCGCCCTGGCGGCCCCTGTCCAATGGATCTGAAATGAACAAGCGTGTTGCAAGGATCTCCGCCCTGTCGGTACTGGTCATGCTGGCGGCCGGTTGCGCCACCAGCAGCGTCACCCAGACCGCCTCGCCGACGCAGAGCGCGGCGCTGGCGTTGCTGGACCAGGGCAAGCCGCGCGAAGCGGCGCAGCAGCTGGAAGCCGAAGCTGCCGGTGCCAGCGGTGCGCAGCGCAGCCGTCTGCTGGCGGCCGCCGCGTTCGGCTGGCACGACGCCGGCGACGATGCCCGTGCACGGACGCTGCTGGCACAGGTCAATGCACGCCATCTGAGCGGGGAAGAACGTGCCCGCTTCGGGCTGCTGACCGGCGAGCTGGCGGTGATCGACAAGCAAGGTGCGCAGGCGTTGCAGGCCTTGGGCGATAGCCCGCAAGGGCTGACGCAGCCGCTGCAGACGCGCTGGCTGCTGGCACGCGCCGCTGCGCTGGAAGCCACCGGCGACCTGTTCGGCGCCGCCGCCGACCGTGCACGCGCCGATGCCAGCCTGACCGGCACGCCCCGTAGCGAAAACCAGCGCGCCATCGTGCGTCTGCTGGCAGCGCTGGACGATGCCACGCTCAAGGGCCGTACTGCCGCGCTGCCAGCCGGCGACCCGCTGTACAACTTCGCCGGCCGCGCGTTGATCAGCCGCGGGCTGGCGCTGCCGCGCGCGTTCGATCGCGATGCGCAGTGGGGCTTCGACACCAGCAAGCGGCCGCCCGCCGAGCGCGATGGCTATCGCCCGCCGATCAAGCTGGCCGTGCTGCTGCCGCTCACCGGCAACCTGGCCACCGCCGCCGCGCCGGTGCGCGACGGGCTGCTGGCTGGCTACTACGCCGAAACCCGCCGTCGCCCGGAGGTGCAGTTCTTCGATACCGCCGGCACCGCTGCCGGTGCCAATGCCGCCTACGACAAGGCGGTGAGCGCCGGTGTCGATTACGTGGTCGGCCCGCTGGGCCGCGACGAAGTCAGTGCGTTGTTCGCGCGCGGCCAGCTTGCCGTGCCGGTGCTGGCGCTCAACCGTCCCACCGACAACAAGGCGCCGCCCAGCGGCAGCGCGGGCTTCTCGCTGGCACCGGAAGACGACGGCATCATGGCCGCCGAATACCTGCTCGCGCGCGAACGCCGCAACGTGCTGATCGTGGGCACCGGCGACGACAACGGCAAGCGCACCATCAAGGCCTTCCGCGACCGCTTCACCGAACGAGGCGGCACTGTCGCCGGCAGCATCAGCGTGGCCGATGCACCGGGCGACATCGGCGCGCAGCTGCGCACCTACGGCACTGCCGATGCGGTGTTCCTGGCAGTGCGCGGCAACACCGCACGCGCGCTGGCACCGCAGCTGGCGTTGAGCGGGTTTGCCGGCAAGTCGCGCGTGGGCACCTCGCAGCTGGTCGCCGGCACCGGCAAGGTCGAAGACGACCTGGCGCTGGACGGCATCGTCTACCCCAGCGAAACCTGGACCGCGCTCGGCGTCTCCGGCCTGCCGGCGGCCAGCCAGGTCGCCAGCACCCTGCCGAGCGCGCGCGGCCCGGCCGCACGCCTGTTCGCGTTCGGCTATGACGCCTGGAAGATCAGTGCGTATCTGGAAAAGCTCGCCACCGGTACCGATGGCGGCCTGCGTGGCGCCACCGGCACCTTGCACCTGGACGGCTTCGGCAATGTGCTGCGCACGCCGGCCTGGTCCACCTTCAACGGTGGCCGCCCGGTGCCGATCGCCGACGGCCGCTGAGCCGTGCCGGCAGTGCGCCAGCAACGTGGTGCGGCCGTGGAAGCGGCCGCGCGCGTCCTGCTGGAGCAGGCCGGCTTGCACCTGGTGGTGGGCAACGCCAACTACCGCGGCGGCGAACTGGATCTGGTGATGCGCGACGGGCCGGCGCTGGTGTTTGTGGAAGTGCGTTACCGCCGCGACACCCGCTTCGGCGGCGGCGCGGCCTCGGTGGATATCCGCAAGCGCCGCAAGCTGGTGTTGGCGGCGCAGTTGTTTCTTGCCTCTCATCCTGCCTTGGCAGCGCTACCGTGTCGCTTCGATGTGGTCGAGGCCAGCGGCGAGCCGCCGGTACTGCACTGGATCCGCGACGCCTTCCGCGCCGACGATTGCTGAGTGTTCACAAGCTCGACTGACGAGGCTCGATGCCGACCATCCTGACCCACGCCGCAGTGCCACTGGCGCTTTGGTGCGCCAGCGAGCGCGGACGCATTTCCCCGCGCCTGCTCGCTGCCGGCATCGTGGCGGCGATGCTTCCCGATGCGGATGTGCTGGCGTTTGCGTTGCACGTTCCGTATGCCGATGCGTTTGGCCACCGCGGTGCCAGCCATTCTGTGTTGTTCGCCAGCGTCGTTGCACTGCTCGGCGCACTGGCGCACCGCAGCCTGCGTGCGGATGTCGTGCAGACCGCGGTGTGGCTGTTTGTCTGCACCGCATCGCACCCGCTACTGGATGCGATGACCTCCGGCGGGCTCGGCGTTGCGCTGGCGTGGCCATGGAGCGAGGCGCGCTGGTTCGCGCCGTGGCGGCCGATTCGCGTCTCTCCGTTCGCCAACGGGTTCTTCAATGCGCGCGGCTTGAACACGCTGCTCTCCGAGCTGCGCTGGGTCTGGTTGCCGCTCACCGTCGCAGCGCTGGGATTCAGATGCATCCAGCGCGCCGCACCACAGGATCACCCGCAATGACCGACGTACTTCCCACCCCGCTGGCCGAGCTGTTGGCAGCGCGGCTTGGCCCCGATGGCTGGTTGACCGGTGCCGATGCGCGCCGCCGTTATGGCGAAGACGATTCGCATCGCTGGGCGTTGCCCGCTGCCGTTGCGCTGCCGCGCGATACCGACGAGGTGGTGGCGATCGTGCAGGCATGCCGCGCGCATGGCGTGCCGATCGTGGCGCGCGGCGCGGGCACCGGCACCACCGGCGCGGCAGTGCCGTTTTCCGGCGGCGTGGTGGTGTCGATGGCGCGCATGAACCGCATCCTGGCAGTGCGCCCGGAGGACCGCTGCGCCGTGGTGCAGCCTGGCGTGCTCAATGGCGACCTGCAGCAGGCCTTGCAGCCGCATGGTTTGTTCTGGCCGCCGGACCCGTCCAGTGCGGAGATCTGCAGTGTTGGCGGGAATTTGTCCACCAACGCAGGCGGCCCGCGCGCGGTGAAGTACGGCGCCACCCGCGACAACGTGCTCGGCCTGGTCGCAGTGACCGGCACCGGCGACGTCATCCGCTGCGGCGGTGCGTATACCAAGAATTCCACCGGCTACGACCTCACCCATCTGCTGGTCGGCAGCGAAGGCACGCTGGCGATCATCGTCGAAGCGATCTTGAAGCTGACCCCGCGCGCCGTCGCGCAGGCCGGGCTGCGCGCGTTGTACCGCGATGCCGCCAGCGCTGCGGAGGCGGTGTCGCGCATCATGGCGCAACCGACCACGCCGACCATGCTGGAATTCATGGATGCCAGTGCGATTGCGTTATTGCGCCGCAATGGCAGCGACGTGCCCGAGGCTGGCGCAATGTTGTTGATCGAAGCCGATGGCGACCACGACACGCTGCCTTACGCATTGCAGGCCCTGCACGATGCCGCCAATGGCGAGGGCGTCATCAGCCTGGACATCGCCGCCGATGGCAGCGCGCGCGACAAACTGTGGGCGGCACGCCGTGCGTTGTCACCCGCATTGCGCACCATCAAGCCCGGCAAGATCAACGAAGACGTGGTGGTGCCGGTGTCGCGCATTCCTGCACTGGTTGCAGGCGTGGAAGCGCTGGCGGCGGAGTTCGCCCTGCCGATCGTCGCCTTCGGCCATGCCGGCAACGGCAACCTGCACGTCAACATCATGTACGACCCGGACGATGCCGATGAACACGCGCGCGCGCATGCGGCATTGCCGCGCGTGTTCGCGCTGGTGCTGTCGCTGGAAGGCACGCTCTCTGGCGAGCACGGCATCGGCGTGGCCAAACGCGATTTCATGACACAGGCATTCAGCGCACCCACGCTGGCGGCGATGCGCGCGATCAAGGCCGCGCTGGATCCGGACGGCATCTTGAATCCGGGCAAGGTGTTGCCACCGGTCGAGTGACCCGCTCGCAGCGTTGCACCTGAAATGCCGAACGTGATCCGGCGAACGCTACGCTGGCCTGGAGCGTTTCCGGGGCCCAGGAGCGCAATGCGTGGATGGCACGATCATCAGCGTCGAAGTCGAAGTCGAAGTCGAGAGAGTGTGTCCTGCGCAGCAACGAACGACCTGCCGATCAGCACCGCCGCGATTCAACGCAGCTGCGCATCCAGCCAATCCAACACGCGCTGTTGCACATCCACGCCATGCTCGGTTTCGTAAAACCAGTGCGGGCCACGCGGATAGGTCACCTGCTCGACCGCTGTGCCCTGCAGTTTGAGCGCGCGGTACAGCATGTCGCCCTGCGATGGCGGTACGCGTCGGTCGGCCTGCCCATGCAGGATCAGCACCGGCACATGCACCTTGTCGGCATAGCGTATCGGCGAGTGTGCGTCGTAGTCGGCACGGTTGCGCACCGGGTCGCCGAAATAGCCCGGCAGGTAATCGGGCACATCGGTGGTCAAGGCCATCGCGCCGATATCGACCACGCCTGCACCGACGATGGCGGTCCTGAAGCGCGATGACTGCGTCACTGCCCATGCAGACAGATAACCGCCATAGCTCCAGCCGCCGATGGCCAGACGCGCAGGATCGATCACGCCCTCGCGTTCGAGCTGGTCCACGCCGTCGAGCACATCCTGAAAATCCGCACCGCCCCAGTCGTGGCGCGCCAGCTCGGCAAACGCCGCACCCTGCCCTTCCGAGCCGCGCGGGTTGGGCAAGAACACCGCATAGCCATGGGTGGACAGCAGTTGCGCCCAGTCATGCCAGGACCCCAACCAGCCGGATGCCCAGGCCGCTCCCGGTCCCCCGTGGATCTGCACCAAGGTCGGCAACGGCGTTCCCGCCTTCCAGCCTGGCGGCGTGACCAGCACGCCCGCGATCGTTCGCCCATCGCGCGACGCGGTCCAGCTCAGTTCGCGCACTTGGCCATGCGTCCAGGTGGCGACCTGCGGATTGGTGCTGCTGTGCGGCGCGAGCTGACCTGCATGCAGCGTCCAGACCTCGGCAGGCTGGTCATCGCGCAGGCCGAGATAGGCGACCTCGCCATTGCGCGCAACGCTGAATGCCTGATACGGAATCTGCGGCCGGGCAAGCGGCTTCCAGCGTCCGCTGTCGGCATCGATGCGCAGAAAGACGCCACGTACGCCCTGCAATCCTTCGCCGATCAAGCTGCCATTGTTTTGCCAGCGCGCCAGCCACAAGGTGCCGGGCCAGTCGCGCGCCAGCACCACGCGCCGCTGATGACGCAGGTGGTGCACGATCAGATTCGCCACCATGCCGTGCTCGCCAAGTTGCCCATACAGCAACCGGCTGCCATCCGGCGACCATTGCAACGGCAATGCCGAAGCATGCGGCTCCAACACCGCACCAAGCACGCCGTCCTGCAGCGACAACAGCTGCACGCGCGATGCGTACCAGTAGTCGTTGAGCGTGGTGCCGTCGGACACGCGCAACGCCAGGTGCTGGCCGTCCGGCGACCAGGCGAGGTCGTGCACCTGCAGGCCGGGCGGTGTCAGCACACGCGTCTTGCTGCTCTGCAGGTCACACACCCATACCCGTGAAAACCGGGTCGGCCGCTCGGTCTGTACGGCATCGCGCTTTGCGTCCGTATCGGCCGCTGCCTGCGCAGTGGGCGGATCCAGCGCCAGGTACGCGATCTGGCGCGCATCGGGGGACAGCGAGAAGCCGCTGACCTCGCCTGCCGAACGCGTCAGCAGTTGCGGTGCCGCCGCTTCGGTCTGTTGCCAGACCTGGGTGGGCGCCAGTCGCTCGCCTCCGGTGGCGTCGTCCGGCAACGGCCGCGTCGACAGGAAGAGCAGCCGGCGGCCATCGGCAGACCAGCGTGGATGCTGGTCGTCGGCTTCATCGCTTGAGGGCATCGATACTGCGGCAGCGGCGCCGCGCGCGGGTATCTGCCAGATCTTGCTGAGCGGCGGCTTGCCTTGCGCCTGCGGGGTGGCGACGGTGTAGGCGATGCGGCGACCATCCGGACTGATCTGGGGGTCGCCCACGCTACGCAGCTGCATGATCTGCGCAGGCGTCGGCACGGTTTGTGCAAACGCGCAGCCGACCGACAACAGCCAACCCGACAACAGCCACCACGTAGCGAACCGATACCGCATCTCACCCACCTCTTCCAACTACCGACGCATGCTGCGCCGCGCATGTTGGCATGCCATTGGCGGTGGCGTGAAAGCGCCTGCAACCTCTGCTAGACCATGTCCTCGAACCGCCCCAGGTCTCGCTCCAGGTCACACCCACGAGGACGAGGTCCTGGCCGCATTGCACCACGTGCATGCGGACTCCCGCATCGCGCGACCGAACGCCGTGCCCGGCTTCGTACCCTCGGTGACAACCGGATCTCGCTCAAGCTGTGTGCGCCGCCGCGATAAAGACATCTGCGCTGTGCTGATCAGCGCGTCACCCCGATAAACCGCAACCCCACGCCCGGCTCGGTGACGATGTAATGCGGGTCGGCGGCATCGTCATGCAGTTTCTGGCGTAGCTTGCCGACCAGGATGCGCAGGTAGTGGGTGTCTTCCTCGTGGGTGGGGCCCCACACTTCGCGCAGCAGCTGCGGCTGCGTCACCACGCGGCCGGCATGTTTGAGCAGCAGCGCAAGCAGTGCGTATTCCTTGCGACTCAGCGGGACGGCTTCGCCATTGAGGGTGACTTCGCGCAGGCCCAGATGGATGTGCAGGCGGCCATCGTCGAACACGCTTTCTTCCACCGTGTTGCCGGTGCCGGCCTGACGCAGCAGTGCGCGGATGCGCGCCATCAGTTCCTGCACGCCGAACGGCTTGGTGACGTAGTCGTTGGCACCGGCATCGAGTGCGGCGACCTTTTCGGTTTCGCCGGCGCGCACGGTGAGCATGATCACCGGCACGTTGGACCATTGGCGGATCTCGCGCAGCACCTCATGGCCGTCGCGGTCAGGCAGGCCGATATCCAGCACCACCAGTTCGGCACCCTGCCCGGCCAGCAGCGCAAGACCTTCTTCGCCGGTGCCGGCCTGCAGCACGCGGTACCCCTGCGCGCGCAGGCTGATATCGAGAAAGCGGCGAATCTGCGGCTCGTCGTCGACGATCAGCACGCGGGCGGGAGGGATGGCAGTGGTGTCAGTCGGCATCGGGGCGAGGTGGCGCGGCAGGAACGAGCAACGGCAGCGTAATGCGGATCGTGGTGCCGTGACCATGCGTCCCCGCCAGCGCCTCCACGCTGCCGCCGTGCGCGCCGATCATGCCCTGGCAGATGGTCAGCCCCAGGCCGGTGCCATGACGGCCGCGGTCACCGCGTTCGACGCTGTAGAACATGTCGAAGATGCGCGCGCGCTCGTCTTCGGGAATGCCCGGCCCCTGGTCGCCGATGTCGATCTGCAAGGCGCCGCTGCGCAGCTGCGCCTGCACGGTGACGGCCATGCCTGGCGGGGAAAATTTCGCCGCATTCTCCAGCACGTTGAAGATGGCCTGCTCCACCAGCGCCGGGTGCACCCAGATCGCCGGCAGGTCGGCGGCCAGGTCCAGCTGCAGGCGCACATCCGGCTGGTAGCGCTGCAGGCGGCGCATGGCCGAGCCGATCAACTCGTCCACGCCGATCCAGTCGCGATTCAAGGTCAGCCCGGTGTGGCCGAGCTTGGTCATGTCGAGCAGGTTCTGGATGTAGCGGTCCAGCCGTTCGCCTTCCAGCTGGATGGTATCGAGCAAGGCATGCCGATCCTGCGCATCCATCGCGTCGCCGTAGCTGGCCAGGCTGCTGGCCGAGCCGATCATCGAGGCCAGCGGCGAGCGCAGGTCATGCGAGACGGACGATAGCAAGGCAGAGCGCAGGCGCTCGGTTTCGCCACTGACGCGTGCGCCTTCCAGATCGGCGACCAGGCGCGTGCGCAGTGCCGCCTGGCCGATATCGTCCACCATCGCTTCGGCCAGCCGGCGTTGCTCCAGCCCGGGGCGCTGTACGCTCTGCCGGAAGCGCAACGCCGCCACACCGAGCGTGCCGCGCTCGTGGCGTACCGGCAGGCACCACCATTGCGCACCGGCCAGGGTGTCGGTGAAGCGGCCCGCAGCCTGCCCATGGCGCTGCGTCCACTCCGCCGCGCTGCGGTCGAGTGCGCCGAAGCTGGCCGGTGCGTCGCTTTCGCGCTGCTCCAGGCGCAGCCAGACCTCCGCATCCAGTGCGGTGCTCAATGCACGGCGACCGGCTTCCAATACCTGGCCGAGATCGGCGGCCGTGCTGAGCTGGCGGCCCAGCGCCTGCAGCGCGTTGGCGTGCGCATTGGCCGCGCGCAGCGCCAGCACCTGGCTACGCAGGCGCGAGGCCAGGCGCCCGGCGACCAGCGCGGCGATCAGGAACAGACACACCGTGACCACACCCTGGCGCGCGCTGATGTGCAGGGTGAAGCGCGGTTCGATGAAGAAGAAGTTGTAGGCGACAAAACTCAGCAATGCCGCGATCACCGCTGCGGCCATGCGCGTGCGCGAAGCGACCAGCACCACGGCGACGATGAACACCATCGACAGATCGTCGATATCGGTCCAGCGCTGCAACAGCCACGCCACGCCCACCGCACCGGCGGCGGCGATCGCGGCGAAGGCCAGGTCGTAACCTTGCAACCAATGGCGCGGATTGCGCCAGCGTTGCCGCGCGCGCGCGCGCGCATCGGCGGAGCTGACGATGACCAGTTCGTAATGCGCGCCACGCTGCAGCAATTGCTGGGTCAAGGTGCGGTTGAACATGCGCGCCAGGGGACGCTCGCGGGTGCGCCCGAGCACCAGGGTCGACACACCGTTTTGCGATGCGAAATCCAGCAAGGCCTCGGCGACATTGGCGCCATGCAGCAACGCGGTGTCGCCCCCCAGTCGACGCGTCAGTGCGAACGCGCGGTCGATCTCCAGCTGCCAGCCGGCGTCGGCCACGGTACGTGTCTGCACGGTGACCACGGTCCATGGCGCATCGCGGCGTTCTGACAGTCGCCGCGCCACCCGCACCAGATAGTCCGAACTGCCACGCCCATCGATGGCCACCACCACGCGACGGCGCAGCGCGGCGGTGCCGGGCAACCCGCGTGCGGCCTGGGTGTCGCGCAGGTCGCTGTCGACGCGGTCGGCGGCGGTCTGCATCGCCAACTCGCGCAGCGCGGTCAGGTTGGATGGCGAGAAGAACGCCTGCAACGCCTGTGTCGCCTGTTCGGGCAGATACACCTTGCCCTGCTGCAGGCGCTCGATCAGTTCGCGTGGCGGCAGATCCACCAGCACGATGTCGCGCAGGCGATCGAACACCGCATCGGGCACGGTTTCGGATACGCGCACGCCGGTGATGCGCAGCACGATGTCGTTGAGGCTTTCCAGGTGCTGGATGTTGACCGTGGTGTAGACATCGATGCCGGCATCGAGCAGCTCGACGATGTCCTGCCATCGCCGCTCGTGACGGCTGCCGGGCACGTTGCGATGGGCCAGCTCGTCGATCAGCGCCAAGCGCGGCTTGCGCGCCAGCAGCGCATCCAGATCGAGCTCTTCCAGCGTGCGGCCCTGGTAGCTCACGCGGATGCGCGGCAACAGCGGCAAGCCGTCCAGCAACGCGGCGGTTTCGCTACGCCCGTGGGTTTCCACAATGCCGGCCACCACGTCCATGCCCTGCCGCAGGCGCTCGCGCGCCCGCGACAGCATGGCGTAGGTCTTGCCCACCCCGGGCGCCGCGCCCAGGAAGACCGTCAGGCGCCCGCCGTGATCTCGCTGCAGTTCGCCGATCAGCGCGTCGGCTTGTTGGGTGCGGGCGTCGGTCATGGAAGCCGGGATTGGGGAGTCGGGATTGGGGATTTGTGGAGCCTACCGCGAGCTGACTGCTCTAGTGCTGTTGCCTGGCCCCATTCCCGATTCCCGTTTCCCCATTCCCCGCGCGATCCAGCGCCAGGTTCAACGCCAGCACATTCACCCGCGGCTGCCCCAGCAGGCCGAACTGTGGCTGCTCGGTGGCGGCCTGCAGCAGTGCGGCCACGCGCTGTTCCGGCCAGCCGCGCGCGGTGGCGATGCGGCGTACCTGCACCTGCGCGCCTGCCGGGCTCAGGTGCGGGTCCAGGCCGCTGCCGGACTGGGTCAGCAACTCGCTCGGAACCGCATCCGGTGCAACACCGTCGCGTACAGCGACCTGCGCGCGGGTGGCGGCGATGCGTGCCTGCAGGTCAGGATTGGAGCGCGCCTGATTGCTGCCGGCAGCGGCGGTGGGGTCGTACTTGGCAGCCGATGGGCGCGGCTGGAAATACCGCGCAGCGGTGAACGGCTGCGCGACCAGGGCCGAGCCGACCACGCGCGTGTCCTGGCGCACCAACGAGCCATGCGCCTGGGCCGGAAACAACGCGCCGGTGATGCCGGTGGCGACCAGCGAATACGCCAGACCCAGACCCAACAGGGTGAACAGCGCGAGCATCACCGAGCCGCGCAAGGCGCCGTCGTCGCGCAACGGCAGCGCAGTGGAACGCGGATTAGCAGAAGACGTGGTCATGGCTCAGGCACCCAGGGTGGCGACAAGCGCCAGATCGATCAGTTTGATGGCGGCAAACGGCAGAACGACGCCGCCCAGGCCGTAGATCAGCATGTTCCGGCGCAGCAAGGCGGTGGCGCTGGACGGACGGAACCGCACGCCACGCAAGGCCAGCGGAATCAACGCCGGAATGATCAACGCATTGAAGATCAGCGCCGCCAGCACCGCATGGCGCGGGCTGGACAACTGCATCACGTTGAGCGCGGCCATCGAGGGAATCGCGGCCGCAAACAGCGCCGGCAGGATCGCGAAATACTTCGACACGTCGTTGGCCAACGAGAAGGTGGTCAAGGCACCGCGCGTGATCAACTGCTGCTTGCCCACTTCGACCACCGCCAGCAGCTTGGCCGGGTCAGAATCCAGATCCACCATGTTGCCGGCCTCCTTGGCCGCCTGCGTACCGGAGTTCATCGCCAGACCCACGTCGGCCTGTGCCAATGCCGGAGCATCGTTGGTGCCGTCGCCCACCATCGCCACCAGCCGCCCGCCGGCCTGCTCGGCACGGATGCGCGCCAGCTTGTCTTCCGGGCGCGCCTGCGCGATGTAATCGTCGACGCCGGCTTCGGCGGCAATGGCGGCGGCAGTGAGCGGGTTGTCGCCGGTGATCATCACCGTCTTGATGCCCATCGCACGCAGCTGCGCAAATTTCTCCTTGATGCCCTGCTTGACCACGTCGCTCAACTCGACCACGCCGAGCACATGGCGGCCTTCGGCCACCACCAGCGGAGTAGCGCCACCGCGCGCGACTTCTTCGATACGGCCGTTCAATTCCGGCGAGACCGTCGCACCCATTGCCTGCACATAGGCAACGATCGAGTCGCCGGCGCCCTTGCGGATGCTGCGCCCGGCGATATCGACGCCGGACATGCGGGTTTGCGCGGTGAAAGCGATGAAATGCGCGCCGTCCGGCTCGACGGCGACGGCACCCTGCTGGCGTGCCAGCTTGACGATGGATTTACCTTCCGGCGTCGGATCGGCCAGCGACGCCAGCATCGCGGCATCGCGCAGTTGCGTACGATCGATGCCGGCCAAGGGATGGAACGCAGTGGCCTGGCGGTCGCCGTAGGTAATGGTGCCGGTCTTGTCAAGCAGCAACACGTCCACGTCGCCAGCCACTTCCACTGCCTTGCCGGACTTGGCCAGCACATTGGCCGACAGCGCGCGGTTCATGCCGGCAATGCCGATCGCCGGCAACAGGCCGCCGATGGTGGTCGGGATCAGGCACACCAGCAATGCGATCAGCAACAACGGATCCAGGGTGACGCCGACGAAGCCAGCAATCGCCGGCAGCGAGGCCACCACGATCAGGAAGGTCAACGTCATTGCGGCCAGCAACAAGGTCAGCGCGATTTCGTTGGGCGTCTTCTGCCGGTTGGCGCCTTCCACCAGTGCGATCATGCGATCCAGAAAGCTGTGGCCCGGCTCGGCCGTCACCTTGAACACGATCTCGTCGGATAGCACCCGGGTGCCGCCGATCACGCCACTGCGATCGGTGCCGGCCTCGCGCAGCACCGGTGCCGATTCGCCGGTCACCGCCGCTTCGTTGATGGTGGCAAGACCGCGCACGATCTCGCCGTCGGCCGGGACGAATTCGCCTTCGGACACCATCACGTAATCGCCCGGACGCAGCTCGGCAGCCGGCACGCGGGTTTCGCGCCCGCCCAATGCGGTTTCGACGCGACGTGCGACCAGATCCTTGCGCGCACGTCGTAGCGACGCGGCCTGCCCACGGCCACGCGCTTCGGCAATGGCTTCGGCAAAATTGCCGAACAGCACGGTGACGAACAAGATCACCGTGATCGCCCAGCCAAAGCCGGCATTGCCATAGCCGCTGGCGGTGATCACCGCCGCCAGCAGCGTGCCGCCCATCACCACCGCCATCACCGGGCTGCGCAGCAGATGCCGTGGCGAGAGCTTGATAAAGGCCGCACGCATCGCTGCGATCAGCACCGCAGCATCGAACAACGCTGCGTCACCGCGCTCGCGTTTTTCAGTCGTATCGATCGTAGACATTGCTTAATTCTCAGGACGCCGCCAGGGCGAGGTGTTCAGCGATGGGGCCCAGCACCAATGCCGGCATGAACTGCAGCACGGTCAGCACGAGCACGATCGCCATCAAGGTCAGCGCAAAGGTGGGAGTTTCCACCTGCAGGCTGCCGGCCGATTCAGGCGCGCGCCGCTTTACCGCCATGCGCGCGGCCACCATCAACGGCAGGATCAACGCCGGGTAGCGGCCCAGGGCCAGCACCACCGAGCAACTCAGGTTCCACCAATACGTGGCATCGCCCAGCCCTTCGAAACCCGAGCCATTGTTGGCGAAGGCCGAGGTGTACTCGTAGAACACCTGGCTGATGCCGTGAAAACCCGGATTGGAATTGGCGGTCAATGCCGGCACCGCCAATGCCACCGCGGTAAAGCCCAGCACCACCAGCGGCTGCAACAGAATCAGCAGTGCCAGCAATTGCACTTCACGCGCTTCGATCTTGCGGCCGAACAATTCGGGCGTGCGCCCGGTCATCAACCCGGCCAGAAACACGCTCAATAACAGGTACACCACAAATTGCTGCAGGCCGCAGCCGACGCCGCCCCAGATGGCGTTGATCAGCATATCCACCAACGTGACCAGGCCACTCAATGGCGCCAGCGAGTCGTGCATTGCATTGACCGAACCGTTGGAGGTTTGCGTGGTCAACGCTGCCCACAGTGCGGACGCATCGGCGCCGATACGCACTTCCTTGCCTTCCATCAAGGCCGGCGAGGCGGCACTGGCCGAATGCGCTTCGGACCACAGCAACAACGCCGTGGATGCCGCGGACATCGTCAACATCGTGCCGAACACCAACGCGGTGAGTCGCTTGCGCCCGGTCAGGTAGCCGACCATGAACACCACGCTCATCGGCAGCAGCACCAGCGCCAGGGTTTCCAGCACGTTGCTCAAGGGCGTGGGGTTTTCCAGCGCCACCGAGCTATTGGGGCCATACCAGCCGCCGCCGTTGGTGCCGAGCTGCTTGACCGCCACCATCGCCGCCACCGGACCGACCGGAATGGTCTGCTTGGGCATGCCGGCACTGCTGTCCAACGGTGCGGCGGTGGCGGCGCCCTGCAGGGTAGAGGGAACGCCTTGCCAACCAAGCAGCACGGTCCACAGCAGGCACAGCGGCAGCAACACACGCACGCTGGCGCGGATCACATCCGCCCAGTAATTGCCGACGTCTGCCTCCGGCAGTGCCTCCAGCCCCGAAGCCGACTGCTGCCGTCCCTGGCGCGGCGTGAGGGTCGCCGGATCGTACGGCCCGTCCACCTGTGGCGCGGCGCTCGCCGTCGCAGTGGATGCCAGCGGGGCATCGGACACGGTTGCGGCGGCTCGCCCGCCGAACAATGCACGCAAGGTCGCCACCGCCAACGCCAGGCCCATCATCGGCGTCACCACCTGCAAGCCGACAATGCCGGTCATCTGCGCCAGGTAAGACAACTGCGCCTGGCCCGAGTAATGCTGCTGATTGGTGTTGGTGACGAACGACACCATGGTGTGCAGCGCGGTATCCCAGCGCATGTTCGGGATGGCGTCCGGGTTGAACGGCAGCCACGCCTGGGTCATGAACACTGCCCAGGTCAGCAGGCCGACAACCAGGTTGCTGAGCAAGAACGCCACTGCATAGCCGCGCCACGACATGCCCTGCTGCGGGCGGGTGCCGAGCAGTGCATACAACGGCCGCTCGATCCAGCCGAACAGCGCATCGCCGCGCATCGGTGCACCACGCATCACTGCCGCCAGATAACGGCCCAGAGGCCACGCCAGCACGATGGCCAGCGCATAAACAAGAAGGGTTTCACTCATTGGAGCGCACTCGCATCAGAAGTCTTCGGGCCGCAGCACCACGTACAACAGGTAGGCCGCAGCAACGAGTACGGCCACGCCGCACAGCAGGGACAACCAGGCAGGCATGGCGGCTACTCCCCGTGACGCGCACAAGGGCGCAGGATCGCTGCGCTGCGCACGGGCGCATGCGGCAGTTGCATGACAACAAGGCAAGGCGTCGCCACACCGCGCGCGAAGCGCCGATGGAGCAGACAGGTCAAGGGATGCATCAGGATCGTCCACGGCGGAACCGCTCCGCCACTGCGCGCAGTCTCGTCCCGGGCTGCGTAAAGTCGCTACCGACGTGCCATGGTCGCCGCGTAAATTCCGCATAAAAGCGGCCGAGCGGTGCTTGGTCGACGCCTGGATTGTTTGCTCGCCTGTGTGCGGTTACGGGTTGGAAGCTGGCTATTGGTTTGGCTGAAGGCGGTTGGTCGAGGGCGCACTGCCCTGGCCGGTTCCGGGACACGCCGTGAATCCGTCCGTGGAGCAACTGTGTTGTTGGAGA